>CALBSC010000077.1 GCA_937927685.1 uncultured Burkholderiales bacterium
ATGAAAGAATTCGTTTTGAGACAGATGCCTTAATTCATCGTCCAACGAGGCGCCGGGTGATTATGACGTTCAATCGGGTTGCGCTCGGCTGTGAGTTTCTGTGCGCAATGATCAGCGTGCAGACAAGGCCAATTGCAAAGCCAGCTGGTTGTGCCGCTCGACAAGCGGCCCCATGTCTACAGAGGTGATCTGGCCTTGGCGCACCACCACACGGCCGTTTACGATGGTGTAGTCGGCGTTGTCGCTGGCGCACAGCAGCAGTGCACCCACGGGGTCGTGCACGGCGCCACCCGCCATGCTCAGCGTGTCGGTGCGGAACATCGCGATGTCGGCGCAATAGCCTTCTTTGATTTGGCCCAGCTCGTGGGCGCGGCCCAGCACCTCAGCCCCGCCGCGTGTGGCCAATCGCAAAGCATCGCGGGGTGTCATCTCGGCGGGGCCATGGTCACAACCGAACGGCTCTAAGGCCCGGCCCACACGCGCCAGCAGCATGGCCTGGCGGGCTTCGTTGAGCAAGTGCGCCGCATCGTTGCTGGCGCTGCCGTCCACACCCAGGCCAATGGGCACGCCTGCGTCGAGCATTTTGCGCAGCGGCAAGATGCCGCTGGCCAGGCGCATATTGCTGCAGGGGCAGTGGGCGATGCCGGTGCGTGTTCTGGCGAACAGGTAGGTGCCTTCTTCGTCGAGCTTCACGCCGTGGGCGTGCCACACATCGTGGCCCACCCAGCCCAGGTCTTCGGCGTATTGCGCGGGGGTGCAGTTAAATTTTGCTTTGGTGTAGGCGATGTCGTGGTCGTTTTCGGCCAGGTGGGTGTGCAGGCGCACGCCGTGGGCGCGGGCTAATTTGGCCGCTTCGCGCATCAGGTCCTGGCTCACACTGAAAGGCGAGCAGGGCGCCACGGCCACATGCGTCATCGAGCCGTAGCTGGCGTCGTGCCAGGTCTCGATCAGGCGCTGCGTTTCTTTCAAGATGGCGGGTTCTTGCTCGACCACGCTGTCGGGCGGCAGGCCGCCTTGCGACTGGCCCACGCTCATGCTGCCGCGTGTGGCAGTGAAGCGCATGCCCATGTTGTGCGCCGCTTCGATGCTGTCGTCCAAGCGCACGCCGTTGGGGTAGATGTAGAGGTGGTCACTGCTGGTGGTGCAGCCGCTCAGCAGCAGCTCGGCCATGGCCACCTGGCCTGAGACACGCACCATCTCGGGCGTGAGGCCCACCCAGATCGGGTACAGGCCTTGCAACCAACTGAACAGCTCGGCGTTTTGCACCCCCGGAATCGCCCGCGTGAGCGACTGGTACATGTGGTGGTGCGTGTTGATCAGGCCGGGCACCACCACGTGGTGGCGGGCGTCGATCACCTCGTCGACTTGCTTGACCAGTTCGTCGGTGTTTTCAGTGGCGGGGATGATGCGTTCGATGCGGCCATCGCGGATCAGGAGCGAGGCGTCATTCAGTTCGGTATTGGCATCGTCTTGTGTGGCGATGCAGCGGGCGCGGTGGATCAGCAGCGTGGTCATGGACTTGTCCAGGGCAAGGTGTCAAACAAGTCGCGGCCGAATCCCCTGACCCCAGTGTGAAGGGGGAGGGCGAGCACCACGTTGCCGCGCGTCCCGGGCTGTGCAGTGGGGGGATTTTAAGCAGACGGCTTCATCGCTTCAAACCTTGGCAAGCCAGCGTTCTACCAGTTTGACCCAGTAGGTGGCGCCAGTGGACAAGATTCGGTCGTTGAAGTCATAGCCAGCGTTGTGGACCATGCAGCCGCCCACACTGCCCACGCCGTTGCCGATGTTGATGAAGCAGCCGGGCACCTTTTCCAGGAAAAAGGCGAAGTCTTCACTGGCAGGCACGGGCTCGGGGTTGGGCACCAGGCCAGTCTCGCCCAGCCAGTCGCGCACCAGGTCCAGGCAGAACGCGGTTTGGGTGGGGTCATTCATGAGGACCGGGTAGCGGCGCATGTAGTTCACATCGGTCGTGGCACCGTAGGTTTGCGCCACGGCGGTGGCGATGTCGTGGATGCGCCGCTCCAGCAAGTCGCGAATCTCCGGTTGCATGGCCCGCACGCTGAGGCGCAGCTCGGCTGTGCCTGGTATCACGTTGGGCGCGTCGCCTGCCAAAAATGCCCCTAGCGAAATGATGCCGGTTTGCAGGGGCGGCACGTTGCGCGAGACGATGCTTTGCAAGGCCATGACCAGGGCCGAGCCCACCAAAATCGGGTCGACGGCGTTGTGCGGAAAGGCCGCGTGGCCGCCCACCCCTTGGATGGTGATGATGCAGGTGTCTGCGCTGGCCATGGCGCAGCCGGGCACGGCCATGAATTGGCCTTCAGGAATGCCGGGGCCGTTGTGCATGCCGAACATGGCATCGCAGGGGAACAGGTCGAGAAAACCGTCTTCGAGCATCTTGCGGGCACCGCCCTGGCCTTCTTCTGCGGGCTGAAACACGGCGTGCACGATGCCGTCGAAGTGGCGGGTGGCTGCCAAATGGCGTGCCGCAGACAGCAGCATGGCGGTGTGGCCGTCGTGGCCGCAGGCGTGCATCTTGCCAAACACCTTGCTGGCCCAGGCCTTGCCCGAAGTTTCGGCGATCGGCAGGGCGTCCATGTCGGCACGCAGGCCGATGCGGCGTGTGCTGGTGCCCGCACGCAAGGTGCCAACCACGCCCGTGCCGCCCAGGCCGCGGTGCACCTCCCAGCCCCATCGTTCAAGGCGTGCGGCCACCAGGTCACTGGTGTCGTTTTCTTCAAACCCCAACTCGGGGTTGGCATGGATCTGGTGGCGGATGTCCACCATCTCGGCTTCATGTGCGCGGATGGCTTCCAGCGCGGGCGGGAGGAGGGCGGTGTCGTTCATGGCGTGTCCTGGTCGTGACGGGGAGGATGGCCAAATGTTAAGAGGGGCCAAAGCGCTCGATGTTGCTTTGCATGACAGCCGTATCAAGACCTTATTGGCCCGAACGCCTCGGCCACAAAGTCCACAAAAGCCCTTACCCGCGCAGCCGATTTGTGCTGCGCCGGGTACACCGCGTAAATGTCGGCATCGGGCGTGTGGTGCTGTGGCAGCAGTTGCACCAGCTGTCCTTTGGCCAAGTGTTCGCGGATGTCCCATTCGGCGCGCATCAGGATGCCGTGGCCGTCCAGCGCCCATTGCACGGCAATGCTGCCGTCGTTGGTGGTCAGGTTGCCACGGGTCTTGATGGTCTCGGTTTTGCCTGTGCGCCCGCGTGAGAGCTTGATCACGCCATAGGCTTCGCCGCCTTGGCGGATGCTGATGAAGTTGTGCCGCGCCAGATCGGCCGGGCTTTTGGGTTCGCCATGCTGTGCGATGTAGGCGGGGGCGGCGCACAGCAAACGCTGGTTGCTGGCGATCTTGCGTGCAATGACACGCGTATCGGGCGGTGGGCCAAAGCGGATGCACACGTCAAACGCGTCGTCGCTCAGTGCGGGCGGATCCACCGACAGTTGCAACTGTGCGTCCACTTGCGGGTATTGCCGCACAAAGCGGCTGATCAGCGGGCCGATGTGGCTGCGGCCAAAGCCCAATGTGGCATTGACGCGCAGCAGGCCACTGGGCGTAGAGCGGCTGGCGCCCAGTTGCTGCTCCAGGTCGGCCATCTCGGCCAGGATGCTGCGGGCGTGGCGCAACATGGTTTCGCCTTCCACCGTGAGGCTCATGCGGCGCGTGGTGCGGTTGAGCAGCGGCACACCCAGGCGAGACTCCATTTGCGAAAGGCGTTTGCTGACGGCGGCCGTGGTGATGCGCATCTCGCGGGCCGCGGCGCTCAGGCTCCCGGCCATGGTCAGCGCAGAAAAAAACCCCAGATCGGCGGCTTGCAGGCGTGGTTCCATTGTTGAATTCAGGTTAACAATGTATTGAATTTTAGGGTGTTTGTTGATTCGAACCCGTTTCACAATGGGTACATCGCTCAACAACCACCGCGCATTCACATGAAAACCTACCGCATCGCCACCATCCCCGGAGACGGCATTGGCAAAGAAGTCATTCCCGCAGGCCAGCAGGTCATGGAGGTGCTGGCCAAGGCCTGTGGCACCTTTGCTTTTGAGTTTGAAAACTTTGGCTGGGGCGGCGACTACTACCGCGAGCACGGCGTGATGATGCCCACCGATGGCCTGGACGCGCTGCGCCACAAAGACGCCATCCTGTTCGGCTCAGCCGGTGACCCGCACATCCCTGACCACATCACGCTGTGGGGCCTGCGCCTGAAGATTTGCCAAGGCTTTGACCAATACGCCAACGTGCGACCCACGCGCATCCTGCCGGGCATCGACGCGCCGCTCAAGCGCTGCACGCCCAAAGACCTGGACTGGGTCATCGTGCGCGAGAACTCCGAAGGCGAATACTCCGGCGTGGGTGGCCGTGTGCACCAGGGCCACCCCATCGAGGCGGCCACCGACGTGTCCATCATGACCCGTGCAGGCGTTGAGCGCATCTTGCGCTACGCCTTCAAGTTGGCGCAGTCGCGCCCCCGCAAGCTGCTCACCGTGGTGACCAAGAGCAATGCGCAGCGCCACGCCATGGTGATGTGGGACGAGATCGCGCTGCAAATTTCCAAAGAGTTCCCCGATGTGAAGTGGGACAAGGAACTGGTCGATGCGGCCACCGCCCGCATGGTCAACCGCCCAGCGACGCTCGACACCATCGTCGCCACCAACCTGCATGCCGACATCTTGAGCGACCTGGCTGCAGCGCTGGCGGGCAGCCTGGGCATTGCGCCCACGGGCAACATCGACCCCGAGCGCCGCTACCCCAGCATGTTCGAGCCCATCCATGGCTCGGCCTTTGACATCATGGGCAAAGGACTGGCCAACCCGGTGGGTACCTTCTGGAGTTGTGTGATGCTGCTGGAGCATCTGGGCGAGCAGGCGGCCGCTGCACGCCTCATGAAAGCCGTGGAGCAGGTCACCGCGCAACCCGCCCTGCATACCCGCGACCTGGGCGGGTCGGCCACCACGAAACAGGTGACCGACGCGGTGTGCGCGGCACTGGCTGCCTGACGCGAGCGCGGCATGGGGGTTCCTCCACTCAGCCTTCAAGCGCCCCAGGCACTGCTGCGGGCCCTGTACGATGCCGCCGTGCAACGGGCCATGCCCTCGCACACCCTGGCCGCTGCTTTGCCAGGGCCGCCCAAGGGGCGCACCCTGGTGCTGGGAGCCGGCAAAGCAGGGGGCGCGATGGCTCAGGCGGTGGACCGGCTGTGGCCCCGGGACAAGCCCCTGTCGGGCCTGGTGGTGACGCGGTATGAGCACATCCCCCCAGGCGGTGAGTCATTGCCCGGACGCATTGACATCGTGGAGGCCGCTCACCCGGTGCCCGATGCCGCCGGGTTGCAGGCGGCCGAGCGCATGCTGGAACTCACGCAGGGGCTGACCGAGGATGACCTGGTGCTGTGCCTGATCTCGGGGGGCGGTTCGGCCTTGCTGACTTTGCCGGCCCTGGGTCTCACGCTGGCGGACAAGCAGGCCATCAACCGGCAACTGCTCGACTGTGGCGCCAATATTCACGAGATGAACTGCGTGCGCAAGCATCTCTCGCGCATCAAGGGTGGCCGTCTGGCGGCGGCCTGTGCACCGGCCCGGGTGGTCACGCTCACCATCAGCGATGTTCCGGGCGATGATCCTTCGGTGATTGCCAGCGGTCCCACCGTGCCTGACGGCACCACGTGTGCCGATGCGCTCGCCATCCTGGACCGCTATGGGATTGCCATTTCCGAAGCCGTGCGGGCGGACTTGATCGCGGCACGGCTGGAAACGCCCAAACCATCAGCGCCCGTGTGGTCGCGATGCCGAGTCGAGATGATCGCCACGCCCCAACAGTCATTGCAGGCCGCCGCCGATCTGGCGGAGCAAGCAGGACTGAGAAGCTACATCCTCTCGGACGAGATGGAGGGCGAGTCGCGCGAAGTCGGCCGTGTGCATGCGGCCCTGGCCCGGGCGGCGGCCAACGGCCAGGGGCCGTTCGTCAAGCCCTGCGTGTTGCTCAGCGGGGGCGAGACCACGGTACGGGTGTTGCCGCCGAAACCTGGCGCGGCCAGGGGCCGTGGCGGTCGTGCCGGTGAATTCTGCATGGGGCTGGCGCTGGGTTTGCAGTCGCAAGCGGGGGTGTGGGGACTGGCCGCCGATACCGACGGCATCGATGGTGTCGAGGCCAACGCTGGGGCGCGTGTGGCCCCGGACACCCTGGAGCGCGCCCGTGTGCGGGGCCTGGTGCTGACCGATCATCTGGATCGTAACGACGCCGTGGGCTTCTTTGAACCGCTGGGTGACCTCGTGGTCACAGGACCCACCTTCACCAACGTGAACGATTTCCGGGCCGTGCTGGTTCTTTGATGTACGACAAGACCCCGCAAACGCGGGGCTGGCACAGTGGCAGCCATCATGTCACTCGCCGACCTGCTCAGACAAGCGGACCCGCTTTCCCTGGATGCGGGACACCGGGTGTTCGCCCGCGGGCAACCGGCTGAGGTCGCCTATTACCTGCTGCACGGGCGGGTGGGCCTCGGGCTTTACCAGGGCGATCAAGCCCCTCACCGCCTGAGCAGGATGGTGGGGCCAGGCTGGCTCGATCTGTCGGGTGCGGTGCTGAATCAACCCATGAGCTACGACGCCGTGGCCGAGACCGCGCTGGTGGTCAAACGCGTGGCCTTGCGTCCGTTCCGGGCCTGGCTGGCCCAGCAAACGTCCACCACCCGCGATCTCATCCGTGACCTGGCCCTGGGACAACGCCAGATGGCCGAACTCTCGGTCAGTCGACTGGCCATGGATGCCCAGGCCCGTTGTGCGGAGTGGCTGCTGGAGCACGCGCAACCCAGGGATCGCGAGGCTTGGGCGGTTCAACTCACACAGCGCAAGCGCCAGATCGCCGAGCAACTGGGCATTGCTCCCGAAACGCTTTCGCGTGTGTTGCGCGATCTGCGCGAACGAGGATTGATCCGGGGGCGCGGCCGTGTGCTCGATGTGCTCGATCCCATCGGGTTGCGCCATCTGGTGGGCGCCTGAGTGGCCCCAGCCGCGCGCGGCCGCACCCAGCGCAGGCGGCGTGATCGCATAATGCAGGACAGGGCGCCTGCTGGCGCTGTCGTGTCAACCTTCTCACCCCGTTCATGACTGCACCCACTTTCACGCCAGCCGATCTTCAACGCGTGCCCGGTGCCGCGTTGCCAGACCTGCTGCGTCGCCTGCCCAAGGCCGAACTGCACATCCACATTGAGGGCTCGCTGGAACCCGAGATGATTTTTCAGCTGGCTCAGCGCAACGGGGTCTCGCTGGCTTATCCGGATGTGGAGAGCTTGCGCCGCGCCTACGCGTTCACCGACCTGCAAAGCTTTCTCGACATCTACTATGCCGGGGCCAGTGTGCTCTTGCATGAGCGCGATTTCGAGGACATGGCCTGGGCGTACTTTCTGCGGGCCGCCGCCGACGGGGTGGTGCATGCCGAGCTGTTTTTTGATCCGCAAACGCACACCGAGCGCGGGGTGCCCATGGGGGTCGTCATCGAAGGTCTGCACCGTGCGTGCCAACGGGCACAGGCCGAGTTGGGCCTGCACGCCACCCTGATCCTGTGTTTTCTCCGGCACCTGAGCGAAGACGCAGCCCTGCAGACCCTGGAGGACGCCTTGCCCTGGCGTGACCGCTTCATTGGTGTCGGGCTGGACTCGAGCGAACTGGGGCACCCACCGAGCAAATTCCAACGGGTGTTTGCCCGTGCCCGCAGTCTGGGGTTGCACGTGGTGGCCCATGCCGGCGAGGAGGGCCCTCCTGGCTATATCCACGAGGCGCTGGACCTGTTGCAGGTGGAGCGCATCGACCACGGCGTGCAGGCCCTGCAGGACCCGGCCCTGATGCAGCGTCTGGTGCGTGACCAGATCCCGCTGACCGTGTGTCCTCTGTCCAACGTGAAGCTGTGTGTGTTTGATGCGCTGGCCGCTCACAACCTGCGTCAGATGCTGGAAGCCGGCGTGTGTGTGACGATCAATTCCGACGACCCGGCTTACTTTGGGGGTTACTTGCTGGACAATTTCCTGCAGACGGTTGACGCCCTGCAACTCAACGCCCAGCACGCCTATCAGCTGGCACGCAACAGCCTGCAGGCCAGTTTTGTTTCCGAGGCACAACGACAGACCTGGCTGGCACAACTCGAGGCCTGTTGCACCCAGGCACTGGCTGCATGACAGACGTGGCCATCATTGGCGCTGGCCTGGGCGGTCTGTCCCTGGCCCTGGCCCTGCAGCAGGCCGGGCGCTCCTGTGCCTTGTACGAGCGCGCGCCGGCGCTGACCGAGGTGGGGGCAGGCATTCAGATGGGGCCCCATGTGATGCGGCGTCTGTTCGCCTGGGGCTTGAAGGATGCCTTGATGGCGCGCGTGGCCCTGCCTGCGGCCCTGCAGGCGCGGGACGCCTTGCGCGGCGATGTGCTCGCCACCTTGCCGTTGGGGGAAGCCTGGGCGCAACGCTATGGCGCACCCTACGCCACGATGCACCGTGCGGATTTGCAGGCTGTGCTGCGTCAGGCCGTGGATGCGGGCGGAAGCACCGAACTGCAGTTGAACACCACCTGCACCCGTTGGGTCGAGCAACTTGACGGCGTGAACCTGGCGCTGGAGACCGGGCCGCAGGCCACACCGGTGCAGGTTCAGGCACAAGCCTCGGCGCTGATCGGCGCCGATGGCCTGTGGAGCCGGGTGCGATCCAGCGGCTGGACCATGCCGGAGCCGGCCGCCACCGGCCACCTGGCGTACCGGGCCATGGTGCCTCAGGCGCTGCTGCCGGAGCGTCTGCGCAGCCAGACGGTGGATGTGTGGATGGGCCCGCACCTGCACCTGGTCACCTACCCGGTTCGCCAGGGCGAGTGGCTCAACGTGGTGGTGTTGTTGCAACCCCAGGCACCTCAGCCGGCCATCACGCCCGGATGGGACCTGTCACGCGAGCCGCACGCCATCGCCACCGATGTGCACGCCGCCCTGCGCGGCTGCTGTGCCGGCGTGCGTGATTTGCTGGGCATGATCGAGCAGTGGCGTGTCTGGCCGCTCTATGGGCGTGGCATCCTCGCGGGTCCGGACCAGATGGCGCGCGGCCGTGTGGCCCTGCTCGGTGACGCGGCCCACCCCATGTTGCCCTACCTCGCGCAGGGGGCCGGCATGGCCATCGAGGACGCCGCGTGCCTGGCGCAGTGGTGGACGCACGTCGATTTGACCGAGACGCAGCGCTTGCACCGCTACGCGGAGGAACGCTGGCAACGCAATGCACGCGTGCAGTTGCAGTCACGCCGCAACGCCGACATCTTTCACGCCACCGGTCTGATGCGATGGGGTCGTGACCTGAGCCTGAAGATCCTGGGACAGCGGCTGATGGATCAGCCGTGGCTGTTTGCCGGCTGAGGCAGCAGGCGAATCATGCGCTTGAGTTGGGGGACGCAGGACCCGCATTGCGTGCCGCATTTCAGGTGCGCTTGCAACTGATCGAGTTGTGCGGATTCGCTGCCGGGTGTGCGAAGCAGGAAGTCCTGAATGGCTTGATCCCGCACCCCGACGCAACTGCAGACCACCTGGCCGGCTGAGGCCATGGGCACCGGTGGCTCCTGACCTGTCATCAGCAAGCGACGCCCCAAGGCACGCACCGGTTGCGAAGTTTGCAGCAGCTGTTTGAGCCAGCCTTCGGCCCGCGTGTCGCCAGCCAGCATCAAGGCGTCGAGGTGCGAGTCCTGGCCGTCGCGTGACGGGGACAGTCGCAGACTGCGCACGTGCACCGGACGCGCATCCACATAGCGCAAGCCTCCCTGCGGGGCAATGCCCATCAGGCCTTCCAGCGTCAGCACCGCCTCGAGAGACGGGGGCTCGCTGCTCGCGGCACGAAACAGCACACCTTGACGGGTCGCCTGGGGGTCCGGGTCGGCAAATGCCACACAGCTGGCAAACTCGAAGCGACCCATGTGGGTGCGCAACACGCGCAGGGTTTCGATCGCCTGTGCACGTGAAAACCATCCCACCGTCAGCAGCCGCCAGGGCAACTCGGCTTTGAGGATCTTGACCGCCGCATGTTTCAATTCGGGCTGTTTGGACCTGGCGCAAAACGCCGGTGTCGTCAGCGCGTTCACGCCCGCCAGGGGCGTGTTCTGGTGGCTGCGACCACTCAAAAATGCCTGGCCCCAATGCATGGCCATGAAGGCCTGCCCCGTCGCGACATCCTCGCTGGGGGATGCGGTCACCACCAGCGAACCGCGCCGGCTCGTGACATGCACCAGGTCGCCTTCCTGCAGTTGCAGGGATTGCATGTCGGCGGGATGGAGTTGCACTTGCGGCTCGGGCACGTGACCAAACAACTGCGGGACCAGGCCGGTGCGTGACATGCCGTGCCATTGATCACGCAGACGTCCGGAGGTGAGCGCAATCGGCCAGCGTTTGTCGGTGGCTTCGGCCACCGGCTGGTAGGGCAGGGCGGCAAAACGCGCGCGCCCGTTGGCGGTGGGGAAGACACCGTCCTCGTACAGCCGCGCTTGTCCCGCGGTGTGACCTTCCGGCATCGGCCATTGCAGGGGTTGCGACTCGAGCTGCGCATAGCTCATGCCGGTGATGTCCAGGTCACGTCCGCGGGTGGATTCGCGGTGCTCCAGCCAGATGTCCTGCGCACTGGCGTAGTCCATCCGCAAACCGTCGCAGCGTTGTGCCAGCCCTGGTTGTGCCAGCAGGCCCTGGGCGAGGTCGACCACGATCTGCCAGTCGTGCCGGGCTTGACCCGGCGCGGGCACCGCGGCACGAACCCGGGTGATGCGACGCTCGCTGTTGGTGACCGTGCCTTCCTTCTCGCCCCAGGTGGTCGCGGGCAGCAGCAGGTCGGCATAGGCGCAGGTTTCCGTGTCAGCAAAAGCCTCCTGCACTACCACCAGTTCTGCCCGCTCCAGCGCGCGGCGCACCGTGCTCTGGTCCGGCATGGATTGGGCCGGGTTGGTGCAGGCAATCCACAACGCCTTGATTTCGCCGTCTGCTGCCGCCTGGAACATCTCGACCGCGGTTTTGCCCGGTTGCTCGGGGACGCTGCGCACCCCCCACAGCCGGGCCACCTCTTCGCGATGCGCCGGGTTGGCAAGGTCACGGTGGGCGCTCAACAGGTTGGCCAGCCCCCCCACCTCGCGTCCGCCCATGGCGTTGGGCTGGCCCGTGAGCGAGAACGGCCCCGCCCCAGGCCGACCGATTTGTGCGGTGGCCAGGTGCAGATTGATCAGGCTGGCGTTGTTGGCCGTGCCATGGCTGGACTGGTTCAGCCCCTGGCAATAGAGGCTGAGGGTCGCGCCCCGGTTAGGAGAGTGGCCATCGC
Organism: uncultured Burkholderiales bacterium; assembly: GCA_937927685.1. GTDB lineage: Bacteria > Pseudomonadota > Gammaproteobacteria > Burkholderiales > Burkholderiaceae_C > Limnohabitans. Next base: position 11,321 of record CALBSC010000077.1, read on the forward strand.
CTCCCCAGGCAAACCAGCGGGCAGCCCGCCACAGTTGCTCGGCGGGAATGCCGCAGACCGCTTGCACCTGCTCGGGCGTGCAGGTCTCCACCAGGGTTCGCAGGGCCTCGAAATCGTCGGTATGACGGGCGATGAAGTCGGGCGCTGTCCAGCCCTCGCGCAGCATGAGGTGCAGCATGCCGTGGAACAGCATGACATCGGTGCCGGGTTGAATGGCCAGGTGCAAATCGGCGCAACTGGCCGAGTCGGTCCGGCGCGGGTCGACCACGATCAGCTTCATGCCCGGATGACGCGCGCGGCTGTCTTCGAGGCGACGAAACAGCACCGGGTGGGCCCAGGCGGCGTTGCTGCCGGCCATGAACACACAGCCGGCGTGCTCCAGGTCGTCATAGCAGGCGGGCGGTGCATCCGCCCCCAGGGTGAGTTTGTAGCCCGCCACCGCACTGCTCATGCACAGGCGTGAGTTGGTGTCGATGTTGTTGGTGCCCAGCAGCCCTTTGACCAGTTTGTTGAAGACGTAGTAGTCCTCGGTCAGCAACTGACCCGAGACATAAAAGCCCACCGCGTCCGGTCCGTGTTTGAGCACGATGTCGGCCAGCCGATGGCTGGCCCATTGCAAGGCGCTGTCCCAACTCAAGGGGTCGGGACGGCCATGTCGGATCAGGCGGCGCTGGGGTTGCAGCACACGACTGGCTTGGGCCACTTCGTGGGCCGCGCTTTGGTGCAACTGGCTGCCTTTGCTGCACAGCCGACCCGCATTGGCTGGGTGTTGGGGGTCACCCTGCACATCCAGAATGCGTCCGGCCTGCGAGCGGATGATGACGCCGCAGCCCACACCGCAGTACGGGCAGGTGGAGCGGGTTTCCTTGACGCCGGGCATGAAGCGGGTCAGTCCAGGGCCAGTGTCTTGAGTTCTTGCGCGTCCAGCAAGACCTGCTCGCCCTGCAGCTGCACGGCAAATCGGGGGCTGCATCCCTCGTCGGGAGCGTGGGCGCAGCCATCGGTGAGCCGGATCTGCCAGTTGTGTAGCGGACAGGCCACGTTGTTGCCATAGACGATGCCCTGGCTCAGGGGACCCCCTTTGTGCGGGCAACGGTCGAGCAGGGCAAACACCTGGTTCTCGCCATTGCGGAACACGGCCACGGGCGTGCCCTGCGCGCGTTGTACGCGGCGCGCGCCCAGGACAGGAATGTCGTCAAGCTTGCAAACAGGAATCCACTCGGGAGCAGTCATGGTGTGTCAACGGTGTCAAGGGAATCAGAGGGTCAGGGGATCGAACTGTCGGGTGTCGACCTGTGCCTTGGCCATGTCGACCCACGGATCGGGTTCATCGCGCAAGGCGTCCTGCAAACGTGCCCACAGGGCCTGGCGACCTGGCGCATCGTCCAGGATGCGCTGCTTCACATGGTCCAGCCCGACCCGGTTGACGTAGTGCACCGTGCGTTCCAGGTACCAGCCTTCTTCCCGGTACAGCTGCATGAAGGCGCCGGTGTACTCCAGCACTTCTTCGGCGGTCTTGAGCTTGGTGAAAAAGTGAGCGACTTCGGTCTTGATGCCACCGTTCCCTGCGATGTACATTTCCCAGCCGCTGTCCACGCCGATGATGCCCACGTCCTTGATGCCGGATTCGGCACAGTTGCGTGGACAGCCGGACACGGCGAACTTCACCTTGTGGGGGGCATACATGCGCCACATGGCACGCTCCAGCGACTTGCCCATGTTGGTGCTGTCCTGGGTGCCCATGCGACACCACTCGCTGCCCACACAGGTCTTGACGGTGCGCAAGGCCTTGGCATAGGCGTGCCCGGAGGGCATGCCGAGATCACGCCACACAGGAATGAGGTCCTCCTTCTTCACGCCCAGCAAATCGATGCGCTGTCCGCCGGTGACCTTCACGGTGGGGATCTTGTACTTGTCCACCACGTCGGCGATGCGACGCAACTCGTCGGCGGTGGTTTCGCCGCCCCACATGCGCGGAATGACCGAGTAGGTGCCGTCCTTCTGGATGTTGGCGTGGCTGCGCTCATTGATGAAGCGGCTTTGCGGGTCGTCTTTTGCCTCGTGCGGCCAGGTGCTGATGAGGTAGTAGTTCAGGGCCGGTCGGCATGTGGCACAGCCGTTGGGGGTGCGCCATTCCAGGAACGACATGGCCTGTGCAATGGACAGCAGGTGCTGGTCGCGGATGGCATCGCGCACCGCCTGGTGCCCATGGTCGGTGCAGGCACACATGGGTTTGAGCTTGGGGGTGGCCGAGTAGTCGCCGCCGGCCGTGAACATCAGCAGTTGCTCGACCAGCCCGGTGCAGGAACCGCACGAGGCGCTGGCCTTGGTGTTCTTGCGGACCTCCTCCAGGGTGAACAGGCCTTGTTCCTTGATGGCCTTGCAGATCGCGCCTTTGGTGACACCATTGCAGCCGCAGACTTCATCGCTGTCTTGCATCGCGGCGGCCTTGTTGTGGCCCTGGTGTCCGGTGTCGCCAATATTGGATTCGCCGAACATGAGTTTGTCGCGGATGTCCGCCACATTGCGGCCGTCGCGCAGCAGCTTGAAATACCAGCTGCCATCCACCGTTTCGCCAAACAGACAGGCCCCGATGAGCTGGTTGTCTCGCAGCACCAGTTTTTTGTAGACCCCTTCGTGGGCGTCGGAGAGGACGATTTCCTCCGTGCTGCCATCATCACGGCCCATGAAATCGCCGGCTGAGAACAAATCAATGCCGGTCACCTTGAGCTTGGTCGAGGTGAGTGAGCCCACATAGCGGCTGATGCCCAGTTCGGCCAGGTGATTGGCGAGCACTTTGCCTTGCTCGAACAGCGGGGCCACCAGGCCATAGGCAATGCCCCGGTGGTTGGCACATTCCCCCACGGCATAGATGCGCGGATCGGTCACCGTCTGCAAGGTGTCCGTGACCACGATGCCCCGGTCGCAGTGCACCCGCATCTGCTCCGCCAGGGCCGTGTTGGGGCGAATCCCCACGGCCATCACCACCAGCTGGGCCGGGATGCGGCTGCCATCCTTCAGCACGACTTCGGCGACCCGGCCCGTGGCGTCGGCTTCCAAGGACTGTGTGTGCGCATTCAGCCGGAACTTCAGCCCGCGTGCGCTGAGGGATTCGGCCAGCAGGTGGCCGGCGGTGCGATCGAGTTGACGCTCCATGAGCCACTCGCTCACATGCACCACGGTGACGTTCATGCCCCGTTTCATCAAGCCATTGGCCGCTTCGAGACCGAGCAGGCCGCCCCCGATCACCACTGCATCCTGGTACTCGCGCGCCGCGTCCATCATGGCCTGGGTGTCGGCGATGTCCCGGTAGGCCAGCACACCCTCCAGGTCACGCCCGGGAATGGGCAGCATGAAGGGGTTGGAGCCGGTGGCCAGCACCAGCCGGTCATAGGGCGTGGAGCGCTCTTCGCCGCTGGCGCTGACCGCATGCACCACGCGCTGGACGCGGTCCACGCGGGTGACCGTCCAGCCGGCGTGCAGGGTGATGCCGTTCTCTTCGTACCAGGACATCGGATTGAGGATGATGTCGTCGAAGTCCTGCTCACCCGCCAGCACGGGCGAGAGCAGGATGCGGTTGTAGTTGGGGTGTGGCTCAGCACCAAAGACGGTGATGTCGTACAGCTCCCGATTGAGTTTGAGCAGTTCTTCCAGCGTTCGCACGCCAGCCATGCCATTGCCCACCATCACCAGTTGGAGTCGTTTCATGTGCAGCTTCTCAGGTTTTTTCGATGTGTGCTTGCCGGGTGTAGAGGAAATCAATCACGGCTTTGCGGTAGGTCTGGTACCGTGCATCGTCGGCCAGCGCCACGCGCGAGCGCGGGCGTGGCAATTCCACGTGCAGCACTTCACCGATGGTGGCGGCCGGTCCGTTGGTCATCATCACAATCTTGTCCGACAGCAGCACGGCCTCATCCACGTCGTGCGTCACCATCACCACCGTGCTGCGGGTGGCGGCCACGATGGCCAGCAGTTCATCCTGCAACTTCGCACGGGTCAGCGCATCCAGCGCGCCGAAGGGTTCATCCATCAGCAGCACCTGCGGCTCCATGGCCAAGGCCCGGGCAATGCCCACCCGTTGCTTCATGCCGCCCGAAATTTCGCCTGGGCGCTTGTGGCTGGCATGCGTGAGCCCGACCAGGGCGAGTGCCGCATCGGTGCGTTCCTTCAACTGGGCCTTGGTTTCTTTGGGGCGACCATCCACCCGGGCGTGGTTGCCAAACACACGCTCGACACCCAGGTACACGTTGTCAAAGCAGGTCAGCCAGGGCAGCAAGGAGTGGTTCTGAAACACCATGGCGCGCTCGGGGCCGGGGCCGGCAATTTCCTTGTTGGCACACAACAAGGTGCCTTCCGTGGGTTGGGTCAACCCGGCAATGAGGTTGAGCAGGGTGGACTTGCCGCACCCCGAGTGGCCGATGAGGGCCACGAACTCGCCCTTGGTCACATGGAGTTGAATATCGCGCAGCGCCGGAAAGTCGCCCTTGGCGGTCCGGAAGGTTTGCGCCACCCCTTCGACTTGCAGGTATTTGCTGGGGCTGTTCATGTGCGCACCTCTTCGAACGTGAAGGCGGTGGCGAGCCGGATCAGGACATGCTCCAGCACCAGACCCACGATGCCAATGACAAAGATGGCGATGATGATGTTGCGCACGTTCAGGTTGTTCCACTCGTCCCAGACCCAAAAACCGATGCCCACGCCGCCGGTCAGCATTTCGGCGGCCACGATCACCAGCCACGCGGTGCCCACCGCCAGCCGGACGCCGGTGAGCATGTAGGGCAGCACCGAGGGAAACAGAATCTTGGTGAAGATCTTCCACTCCGACAGGTTCAGCACCCGGGCCACGTTCATGTAGTCCTGCGGCACACGCTGCACCCCCACCGCGGTGTTGATGACCATGGGCCAGATGGAGCAGATGAAAATCGTCCAGATGGCCGCCGGGTTGGCGCCCTTGAATACCAGCAAGCCAATCGGCAGCCAGGCCAGGGGTGACACCGGGCGCAGCAGACTGATGATGGGGTTGATCATGCGCGACAGGAATTCAAAGCGCCCGATGATGAAGCCCAGGGGAATGCCCACCAGCGCAGCCAGTCCGAAGCCCAGGGCAACACGCCGCAATGAGCTCAGCACATTCCAGCCTACGCCCTGATCGTTCGGTCCGTTGCTGTAAAACGGATCGCTGAATACCGTCACGGCCTGCTTCCAGGTTTCCAGGGGTGTGGGCAGACCACTGTTGTTGCCCATGGCGATCAGCGACCAGATCAGCAGCAGCAGTGCAAAGCCAGCCAGAGGCGGCAGTACCCGCGCCAGCCACGGTTTCAAACGAACGGATAAGGGGGTGGCCATGCTCGACCTCAAGCGTGAATCTTGAAGCTGTCGGCGTACTTGCGGGGGTCCTTGCCGTCCCACACCACGCCATCCATCATCTTGCTGGTCCGCAGGTCCTGCTTGGGCAGCGGCGTCTTGCTGGCGGTGGCCGCCTGCTTGTACAGATCAATCTGGTTGACCTCCTTGGCCACCTTGAGGTAGTCGGGGTGCTCCTTGATCAGGCCCCAGCGCTTGTGCTGCGTCAGGAACCACATGCCGTCTGACAGGTAGGGGTAGTTGACCAGACCCTCGTTGTAGAACTTCATGTGGTTGGGGTCGTCCCAGGTCTTGCCCAGACCGTTCTGGTACCGGCCCAGGATGCGCTGGTTGATCACGTCCACACTGGTGTTGACGTAGGCCTTGTCGGCGATGGTTTCGGCCATCTTCATCTTGTTGGACAAGCCGGCATCGATCCACTTGCCCGCCTCGAGAATGGCGGCCGTCACCGCCCGCGCGGTGTTGGGGTATTTCTTCACGAACTCGGACGTCGTGCCCAGCACCTTCTCGGGATGATCGGTCCAGATGTCCTGGGTGGTGGTGGCCGTGATGCCAATGCCATCGGCAATGGCACGGTGTCCCCAGGGCTCACCCACACAATACCCGTCCATGTTGCCGACCCGCATGTTGGCGACCATCTGCGGCGGCGGCACGGTGATGACCTTGGCATCCTTCAAGGGGTGAATGCCGGCGCTGGCCAACCAGTAATACAGCCACATGGCGTGGGTGCCGGTGGGGAAGGTCTGCGCGAAGGTGTATTCACGCTTTTCCGTGGCCATCAGTTTGGCCAGGCCCTGCACATCCACGGCCCCTTTCTCGGCCAGTTTTTTCGACAGCGTGATGGCCTGACCGTTGTGGTTGAGGTTCATCAGCACGGCCATGTCTTTCTTCGGTCCCGCCGTCCCCAGGTGCACGCCGTAGATGAGTCCGTACAGCACATGCGCCATGTCCAGTTCACCGTTAACCAGCTTGTCACGCACCCCGGCCCAGCTGGCCTCCTTGGTGGGGACGATCTTCACGCCGTATTTCTTGTCAATGCCCAGCACCGACGCCATGACAATGCTGGCGCAATCGGTGAGGGGGATGAAACCGATCCGGACTTCTTCTTTCTCCGGCTTGTCCGAGCCCTGGGCATAGACGGCGGCGCGCAAGGCCGGGTCAATGGTGAGCGCCGTGGCGGCAGCGGTGTTCAACACTTGGCGTCGGGTCATAGGCTTGTCCAGCGGGGTGGTCATGTGAAAAGTCCTTCCAGCAACATCAATCTCGTCAGAACGACAAAGGCGTCCATGCCACCCTGCGCAGGGCAGGGGACATGGACGCCTTTGTCCGGGAACCGTCGTTGGTTCTGTGTGTATTTAGCAATGCGTGTGCCAAGAACCTCGTGGATTTCCAGGGGCTTTGCGCCCCAAGTTGGCGCAGGTGCGGCGAGTGCGCACCAAAGACGGGCGGCGGCGCCCCGCCGGAGATCAGGACAGCAGGTCGGTGACGTCGAGCATGCGCTGGGCAATTTCGCCCATCCGCAAGCCCTTGTCCATGGCGACTTTGCGCAGTTTCTCGTAGGCCGCCTGCTCACTCAGGCCTTGCTGGCGCATGAGCAAAGCCTTGGCCCGGTCCACCGCCGTGCGCTCTTTCAGGGCCAGGCGCGCGTCGTCACGTTCCAGTCGCAAGCTTTCCTCGTACTGGAAGCGCGCCATCGCCACCTCCAGGATGGGCCGAATGCGCTGGCTCGACAGTCCGTTGACGATATAGGCCGAGACCCCCACCGCCACCGCATCCTGCACATGGGAGGTGTCATCGTCATCGGTGAACAGCACGATGGGACGCCGCGTGTCGCGGGTGGACATCACCACGTGCTCGAGGGCATCGCGCGCGTCCGACTCGGCGTCCACGATGACCAAATCGGGTTGCAACTGGTCAATGCGCTCTGCCAGAAACACATCGGCGGGCAAGGTGGCCACCAGGTTGAATCCCCCCTCCAGCAGGCCGATGCGCAGGGCGCGTGAGCGTTGCGCCAGTTCCCGCCCCTCGTCGTCATCGGGGTCCGAAATCACGAGATCGGGCGCCACCACCACGATACGCAGGGGTTCGGTCACTTTGGGCGAGCGCTTGGAAGGGATGGCCATACCGGGTTGTTGGCGCAAAACCCGTGCCAAGCATGACCTGAGGCGGGGCTTCATGCCGCACTTCATGCCGCACTTCATCCCGCGCTCCCGCCGATCGGCATGGAGCCCCTGACCGGGCAGGGTGGTGGTCAGTTCAGCGGGGCGAGGCCGTGTCGCTGTCTTGCCCGCTCGCAGGCATCGCCGCCTTCGCTGAATTCGCGACAGGGACTCGGACGCCATTCATAGATGCCACACCCGACAGCCCCGCCCACACGTCCGGTCAGGGCGGCGCAGCGAACGGGCAGGTGATCGGTGCCGCGCATGCGCCAGGTGGAGGCGTTGACCTCGACGGCCAGTCCACTCGGGACGTGACCGCCTTCGTCATCCAGTTCGCGCACAGAAAAGTCGACCCGAAACGCCGCACAGCACGCCCCGCAGGTCTGGCAGGCCGACATCACTGATGGCCCAGCAGCAGGTACTCCATCAGGGCTTTCTGCACATGCAGACGGTTCTCAGCCTCGTCCCACACCACCGATTGCGGACCATCGATGACCTCGGCGTCCACCTCTTCGCCACGGTGGGCGGGCAGGCAATGCATGAACAGGGCATCGGGCCTGGCATGCGCCATCATGGCCGCACTCACCCGCCAGTTGGCAAAGGCTTTCAGACGGGCTTCGTTTTCAGCCTCATAGCCCATGCTGGTCCACACATCGGTGGTGACCAGATCAGCGCCCTGGCAGGCTTCGAGGGGGTTGTTGAAGACCCGGTAGGCCTCGTGGGAGCTCAACCCCGCCACGGCCTGGTCCACCTCGTAGCCACTGGGCGTGCTGACGTGCACCGTGAAGCCCAGCAATTCCGCCGCTTGCAACCAGGTGTTGGCCATGTTGTTGCCGTCTCCCACCCAGGCCACCACCTTGCCTCGCAGGCAGGCCAGCGGATCCTTCACATCCCCGCGGTGCTCGATGAAGGTGAACAGGTCTGCCAGGATCTGACAGGGGTGAAATTCGTTCGTCAGGCCATTGATGACGGGCACGCGCGAGTGTTGTGCAAAGCGCTCGATCTTGTCCTGGCCGTAGGTCCGGATCATGACCAGATCGACCATGCGGCTGATCACCTTGGCACTGTCCTCGATGGGCTCGGCACGACCGAGCTGGCTGTCGCCCGTGGTGAGGTGCACCACCGAGCCGCCCAGCTGGTACATGCCGGCTTCAAAGCTCACACGCGTGCGCGTGGAGGCTTTCTCGAAGATCATGGCCAGGGTGCGGTCCGACAGCGGTTGGTGCTTCTCGTACGCCTTGAACTTGCCTTTGATGAGGGCGGCTCGCTGAAACAGGTAGCTGTACTCGGCCGCATCCAGGTCGGCGAATTGCAGGTAGTGCTTCATGACTGGAGGAACCGCGTGACGATGGGCGCAAGGATGGAGACGATTTCATCGGCCTCTGCCTCCGTGATGATGAGCGGGGGGACCAGGCGGATGACGCTGTCGGCCGTGACGCTCAGCAGCAGACCGGCGTCCAGCGCTTGCTGCATGATGGCGCCGCAGGGACGGTCCAGTTCAATGCCGATCATCAGGCCGTAGCCGCGCACTTCCTTGACGCCTGGGACGCTGCCCAGCACTTCCTGCAAGCGTGCTTTGAGGTGGGCGCCCACGCGGGACGCGTTGTCGAGCAGGCCGTCCTCTTCCATGATGCGGATGGTTTCGACACCCGCGCGGCACGCCAGGGGGTTGCCCCCAAAGGTGGTGCCATGGCTGCCCGGCTGGAAGATGTTGGCCGCGCGCGGCCCTGCCACCACCGCGCCAATGGGCACGCCCGAGCCCAGACCCTTGGCCAGCGGCATGACATCCGGCAGGATGCCCGCCCACTGGTGGGCAAACCACTTGCCGGTGCGACCCATGCCGCATTGCACTTCGTCGATCATCATCAGCCAGTCGCGCTGATCGCACAGGGCTCGCACGTCCTTGAGGTAGTCCCAGCGCATCGGGTTGATGCCGCCTTCGCCCTGGATGGTTTCAAAGAACACGGCCACCACATTGGGGTTGTCGGCGGTGGCGCGCTTGAGCGCCTCGATGTCGTTCAGCGGCACGCGCAGGAAGCCTTCGACCAGGGGGCCAAAGCCTTTCTGGATTTTTTCGTTGCCGGTGGCGCTGAGCGTGGCGATGGAACGGCCGTGGAAGGATTTTTCATAGACCACGATCACCGGACGCTCGATGCCCTTGTCGTGCCCGAATTTGCGCGCCAGTTTGATGGCGGCCTCGTTGGCCTCCAACCCGGTGGAGCAGAAGAAGGCATTGGTCAGGCCCGAGAGTTCGACCAGCTTGGCCGCCAGGCGTTCCTGATCAGGGATGTGGTAGTAGTTGCAGCAGTGGATCATCTTGGCCACCTGATCCTGCAAGGCCGGCACCAACTTGGGGTGACCATGACCCAGCGTGTTCACCGCAATGCCGGCCAGTCCGTCCAGATAACACTTGCCCTCGGTGTCCCAGACTCGCAAGCCGCGACCATGGGACATGGCCACAGGCAGGCGGCCATAGGTGTTCATGGTGTGCGCAGAACTTGGGGTCGGGGCAGTCATCTCAACTCCTTGAATGAGAAAGGACAAATGAAATCGGCTCAACAACAAGGATCGGGTGTTGAGCCGTTCAGGCGCAATTCTAGGTGTTTACCAGAAGCTTGCGTGCCATAATTGTGGCCCATGGTTTCCCCCGCTGCCAACGAAGTCATCATTTTGGGCTTGACCCACGAGGGGAAACCTTTCAGACCCAGTGATTGGGCGGAGCGCCTGGCTGGCGTCATGAGTCAGTTTCGCCCCGGTGGTGCCGTCGCCGGTAGTCACCTCAGCTATTCACCCTGGTGTGTGCCCAACAGCCTGGACGGCGTCAAATGCGTCATCGTCCACACCGATCTGCGTCAGGCCGAACCCATGGCCTGGGATTTCGTCATGAATTTCGCCCGTGACAACGCGCTGCAGATCACGCCGGATCCGTCCCACTAGGCAATACGCCCAGCGCCTCGATCAAGTCCTGCCGTCGGATCGGCTTGACCAGCACGCAGTCAAAGCCGGCATCCTGCAACTCCTGAACTTCGTGCGGCATGGCATGGGCCGTGTAGGCAATGATGCGAAGTGACCCGCCGGCGCCCTGTTGGCGGGCCCGACGGCAGACCTCGACCCCGCTGATGTGGGGCAAGGAAATATCCAGCAACACATGGGTGAAGGTTTCCCTTTGCAGCCGCGAAAGGGCTTCCTCGCCCGATTCACACGCCACGACGCGGTAGCCTTCCTGGCGCAACAGCAAACCGGGCAGCAGACGGTTGGCGGGATTGTCATCGACCACCAGCAATTGGACCGGGTTCATGCAGCGTGTCCTGGTGTGTCGGGCTTGCAGGGCAGGGTGAAGTAAAACGTGCTGCCGTGTTGCGGGCGTGAATGAAACCCGATCTGGCCGCCCATGCGCTCCACCAGACGCTTGCACAGCGTGAGCCCCAGCCCTGTGCCGGCACTGCGCCGGGTCATGAAGGCTTCTTGCTGCCAGAATTTTTCAAACACCAGCGGTTGCATGTCCTCGGCAATGCCCTCGCCGGTGTCGGTGACTTCAACGTGCAGGCGATGCGCGTCCTGCGGTGAACTCACGCGCACGGTGATGCGCCCGGCAGCGGGGGTGAACTTGATGGCGTTGTCCAGCAGGTTGCTGAGCACCTGCTTGAACCGGACTGGATCGAGCTCGCCATACTCGGGCAGTGCCGGGTCCCACGCCAGTTCAAGCGCGATGTCGTGGTCCCCCAGACGGGACCGGTGCCAGTTGCACACATCCTCCACCAACGCTCGCAGCGCCACCCGCCGGGGCAAGAGTTCGATCTTGCCGGCTTCGATCTTGGTCAGATCCAGGATCGAATTCACCAGCGTGAGCAGGTGCGTGCTGCTGTCGTGAATGACTGTGCTGGCCCAATGCAACTCCGGGTCTTTCAATTCCGATTGCAGATGCTCCGAGTAGCCGATGATGCCGTTGAGCGGCGTGCGCAATTCGTGTGACATCGAGGCCAGGAATTCGCTTTTGTGGCGGTTGGCCACATCGGCCTGTTGGCGGCTGGCTTCCAGTTCCTGGTGAATGCGCTGCGCGCGCCGCAACAGGTACAGCGATGTCCCGGCAAAGAGGCCGATGATCAGGCTGATGATGGTGCCGAACTGGAAGTAGGTGAGGTTGCGCGCCTGGAACTCCTCCAGCGCCTCTGTCCGGGCCATGCCGGTCAGCACCAGCAGCGGGAAGTCCTTCAGGTGTTCGTACGCATACAGGCGGGGAACACCGTCAAACAACTGGTCGGACAGGAAACTCCCGCGTTGCTGTTGCAGGACCTCGGGCGGCAGCGCCAGCAGTTTTTGCACATAGACCGAATCCTGGTTGGCGTGGCCATCGCCTTGCGAGAGGGTGCGGGGGTATCCGTCCAGCCCCACCAGCGCCGTCACGCCTAGCTGGCCCAGGTCGATGCCGCGGTGAAAGCGCACAAAGTAGTCGGGGTCGATGGAGATGACGCTCACCCCGGCAAACTGTCCATCGGGCTGGTTCAGGCGCTGGGTGACCTGGATGGACCATTTGCGGCTGATGCGCCCCATCACCGGATGGCTGATGAATACCGGGGTCGGCGGGCCGTCCCGGTGAATCCGGAAATGTTCCCGGTCGGACAGGTCCACGGGAGCGGGTCGCACCACGCTCAGGTTGGAGGAGGCGTAGAGGCCGTGGGCATCGATGATGCCGATCTGGTTGTAATAGCGCTTGTCAGGCAGTTCGTGGCTGAGGTATTCGTTCAGGACCGACAGGTCATGGCTGCGGCGACGCTCGTACTGGTACTTGACCAGCCGCAGCGCCTGGTCGGCATCGTTGAAGGTGTTTTCCGCGTGTTCCTTGAAGGTTCGCGTGATGTTGAGCAAATGGCTGCGGGACTCCAGCAGCGACAGACCCTGGTCGCGTTGCGATTGCAGCAGCATCGCCGCCCAGAGCAGTCCCAGCAACACCAGGGCGATGATGCTCAGGCTGATGAAGGCCAGTCGGGATCGTAAGAAGGCAAGCCAGCGTGGCAGGCTAGGGGCAGGCATGCGGGTGAGTATCTCAAAATTGCTAGATAAATCCTACTAAAGGCCTCATTTTTCTGGGCGAAGCGCTCCTGTTGATGTCATCAGGACACAAAAAAACCGCTCCGAGGAGCGGTTTTCTTGCTTGCTGACAGCGCACCCGATCAAACGGCGGTTCCTGAGGAACCGGGCGGGTGCCTGAACGGATTCAGGCGGCGGCCAAGGCCTTGACCTTGGAGGACAGACGGCTCTTGTCGCGAGCGGCCTTGTTTTTGTGGAAGATGCCCTTGTCGGCGATGGTGTCGACAACGGATTGCATGAGGGCGAACAGATCACCCGCTTTGGCCTTGTCACCGGCGGCGACAGCCTTCTCGACGTTCTTGACCGCAGTGCGGTACTTCGAGCGCAACGAGGTGTTGGCGGAGTTCAATTTGACGTCCTGGCGGGCGCGCTTGCGGCCAGATGCCAGACGGGGGTTCTTTTTCTTTGGCTTTCCAGATGCCATGATGGTTTTCCTTTGTGTCTGTGGATGATGTCAGCAAAGCCCTCGATTCTAGCAAAAACCCTGAACGGGCCTGAAAACGCCCGATCCCAGGCCCCAGACAGGCGGCAAGCGCGGGCCAGCGCCGGGTCACATCGCATGACCACTGCCGCTACACTCGCCGCGTGAGTCTGATCAAATCCGCGTCCGTCGTCTCCCTCCTGACCCTGGCATCACGCATCACCGGGCTGGCGCGGGAGTTGCTGATTGCCTCCGCCTTTGGCGCGAGCGCAATGACCGATGCCTTCAACATCGCTTTTCGGATCCCCAATCTGTTTCGCCGGTTGTTTGCCGAGGGCGCTTTCTCCCAGGCCTTTGTGCCGGTGCTGGCGGCCAGCCGTGAGCAGGCGGGCGACGAGGCCACGCACCGCCTGATTGACCGGGTGGCCACGGCGCTGATCGGCGTGCTTTTGCTCACCTGTGTGGCAGGTGTGCTGGGAGCGCCCTGGCTCGTGATGGCCCTGGCCAGTGGACTGGGGCAGAGCCCGGAGACGGAAGCGGCGGCGGTGCTCATGACGCGTTGGATGTTTCCTTACATTGTCTTCATGTCGCTGGTGTCGCTCTCTTCGGGCATTCTCAACACGTGGCGGCGCTTTGCCGTGCCGGCTGCCACCCCGGTGTTGCTCAACCTGGCCATGATCGGTGCAGCCTGGTGGGGGGCGCCGTGGTTGCAGACCCAGGGGGTGCAGCCGATCTTTGCGCTGGCGGCCGGCGTGATGCTGGGGGGCTTGCTGCAACTGGGGGTGCAAGTGCCGGCCCTGGCACGCCTGGGTCTGCTGCCCCGACCCCGCCTGTCGTGGGCCGGTTGCACCGCCGCGTGGCAGGACGAGGGCACTCGACGCATTCTGCGGCTCATGGCGCCGGCGTTGCTGGGGGTGAGCGTGGCGCAAATCTCGTTGCTGATCAACACCCAGATCGCTTCCCACCTGCCGGCAGGCAGTGTCAGCTGGCTGAGCTACGCCGACCGCTTGATGGAATTTCCCACCGCCTTGCTCGGGGTCGCGCTGGGTGTGGTGCTCATGCCCCAGCTGTCGGCCGCCCGGGCTGCGGCCGACGATGCCCGCTACGGTGCGTTGCTGGACACAGGCTTGCGCCTGGTGCTGCTGCTGGCCTTGCCGTGTGCGGTGGCCCTGCTGCTGTTCGCGCAGCCGCTGGTGGCCGTGCTCTATCACTATGGGGCCTTTCAGGTGCGTGACGTCAGCCAGACCACCTCGGCCCTGATGGGCTATGGCATTGGCCTGGTGGGCCTGGTGGCGATCAAGGTGCTGGCCCCGGGCTTTTACGCCAACCAGGACACCCGCACCCCGGTGAAGATCGCCGTGGCAGTGCTGGTGTTGACCCAGTTGCTCAACCTGGTCCTGGTGCCCTGGCTGGCGCACGCCGGGCTGGCCTGGTCGATCGGGCTGGCGGCCTTGGTCAACGCGGGCTGGCTGTGGCTGGGACTGCGACGTCAGGGGCGTTACCAACCCGCAGCTGGCTGGGGGCGTTTTGTGTTGCAAGTGGTGGCGGCATGTGGGGTGCTGGCGCTGTGGCTGTCCTGGTCTGCGGCCTCCCGGGACTGGACAGCGCTGCAAAGCCAGCCCTGGACCCGTGTGGGCGCCATGGCGGTGGTGCTGGCGGTCAGTGCAGTGCTGTATTTCGGGACCCTGCGCCTGACGGGGCTGCCCCTGCGCACCTTGTGGCGCCAATGAGCGGAAGACCATGGCGCACATGAATTTCCAGCCCACCACGCCATCGCCACTCGACTACTTTGCCACGCTGGTCGGCAGCGATCATCAGTTTCCGCTCATGGAAGCCGCCATCAGTGTTGCGCAGGACGAATACCCGCAACTCGACTTGCAGGCCGTGCTGAGCGAAGTGGACCAACTGCAATCCCGTTTGCACCGCCGCTGGCGGGGTGACCCCGACCCCTTGCGCACGCTGGACGTGTTGAACCAGTTCTTTTTCCGGGACCTGGGGTTTGCCGGCAACGTGAACGATTATTACGACCCGGACAACAGCTTCATCCATGCGGTGTTGCGCACGCGCCGTGGCATTCCCATCAGCCTGGCCGTGCTGTGGCTGGAACTGGCCTCATCGGTCGGGCTGCGTGTGCACGGCGTGGGTTTTCCGGGGCATTTCCTGGTGAAGGTGATGAGCGCGCAGGTGCCGGGGGGACAGATCGTGATCGACCCGTTCACAGGTCAGGTGCTCGATCAGGAGACCTTGCTGGAACGGCTCGGACCCATGCGCCGCACGCTCTCGGGCATGACCGATGGGCAACGTCAGCAGGCCTGGCTGCAGCGGCACCTGGAGCCGGCGCGACCCCGGCACATCATCGCGCGCATGCTGCGCAACTTGCTGGAGATTTACCAGGCCCAGGGGGACGAACCGCGATTGCGTGCGGTGCAACAACGCCTGGATGTTCTGGGCGATTGAGCGCGGTCTGCGTGGGCCGGCTGCGCCGGTTCACGCCACGGTGACAGGGGCGCCGTCACCGCGCGGCGCAATGCGCCCGATGGTGAACACCTGTTCACCCTGCTCACGCAGGGTGGCCGCACAGGCCTCGGCCTGATCCGCGGCAATCACCACCACCATGCCGATGCCGTGGTTGAAGGTGCGGTTCATCTCCAGGTCGTCGATGCCGGCGTGTCGTTGCAGCCAGGCAAAGAGTTCGGTTTGCGGCCAACTGCCCTTGACCAGGTGCGCAGCCAACCCGGAAGGCAGCACACGGGGAATGTTTTCCAGCAGGCCGCCGCCAGTGATGTGGGCCAACGCCTTGATCGGGTGGGCCGCCAGGGCGGCCAGCACCGGTTTCACATACAGACGGGTGGGCGCCATGATGGCTTCCCGGAACGGCTGACCGTCCAGGGTCGAGGGCAACTGGCCCGATGCGCGTTCGATCACCTTGCGGACCAGGGAGAAACCGTTGGAGTGCACGCCACTGGAGGCCAGGCCCAGCACCACATCGCCGGCCTGCACGTCCTGGCCCGTGAGAATCTTGGATTTTTCAACGGCACCGACGGCAAAACCCGCCAGGTCGTATTCACCGGCCGGGTACATCCCCGGCATTTCCGCGGTCTCACCGCCAATCAGCGCACAGCCGCTGAGTTCGCAGCCGCGGGCAATGCCACCCACCACGCGGGCCGCCGTGTCCACATCCAGCTTGCCACAGGCAAAGTAGTCCAGGAAGAACAGGGGCTCGGCCCCTTGCACCAGCACGTCGTTGACGCTCATGGCCACCAGGTCGATGCCCACGCCATCGTGCATGCCCCACTCAAACGCCAGTTTGAGTTTGGTGCCCACCCCATCGGTCCCGCTCACCAGCACCGGTTCACGGTAACGCTTGGGGACTTCGAACAGGGCGCCAAAGCCGCCGATACCCGCCAGCACGCCCTCGCGCAGGGTTTTGCGGGCCAGGGGCTTGATGCGCTCGACCAGCGCATCGCCAGCGTCAATGTCAACGCCAGCGTCTTTGTAGGAGAGGGGTGTGGTCATGGTGATGGGCGGAAGGGGCATCCAGGGGGCAAACCAGAGAGGCAGCGGACACCCCGATAAAATCATGCAATTCTACCGACCGATCACCCCCACCCTGTATGCAATTCACCCCCACCCAACAGCGCTGGCTGGCCTGGATTGGCCTGTCTGGTGTGGCGACATGGCTGGTGTGGTGGCTGGGGCCGGTGCTCCTGCCCTTCATGGTGGCGGCCCTCCTGGCCTATGCCTTGTCCCCGCTGGTGCGCGGCCTGGACCGCATGACGGCGGGTCGGTTGCCGCGAACCGTGTCCGTGGTGGTGATCGAAGTCCTGTTTGTGCTGTTGATGATGGCCCTGGGCCTGTTGCTGGTGCCGGTCCTGGCCAAAGAGCTGCCGCAACTGCGCGAGCAACTGCCGACCGTGGCGCAGCGCCTGGACGCCGTGTTGTCGCCCTGGCTGTTGTCGATGGGCGTCGAGTTGCAGTTGGACCCGGCCAGCGTGAAGGCGTTTGTCCTCAAGCATTTCAGTGGCTCGTGGGAAGACCTGCTGGACCCCTTGCTGTCGTCACTGCGCATCGGGGGCAGCGTGGCGCTGACGCTGATCGGCAATGCCATCCTGATTCCCGTGGTGCTGTTTTACCTGCTGCTCGACTGGGAGGTGGTGGTGACGCGTGTCCGTGAGCTGGTGCCGCCGCGCTGGCGCAGCGGCGTGGACGGGTTTTTGCTGGAATGTGACGGCGTGCTGGGCCAGTACATCCGCGGCCAGTTGTTGGTCATGGTGGTCCTGGCCGTGTATTACGCGGTGGCACTGCGCCTCTTTGGTCTGGACCTGGCGTGGCCCATCGGCATCTTCACCGGACTGGCGATTTGCGTGCCGTACCTGGGCTACGGGCTGGGGCTGATCCTGGCCTTGCTGGCGGGCTTGCTGCAAATGGAGCCGATGCAGGCTGGGTTGATGATTGCCGTGGTCTATGGCCTGGGGCAATTGATCGAGAGCTTCATCCTGACCCCCCGACTGGTGGGCGAACGCATTGGCTTGCACCCGCTGGCGGTGATTTTTGCCTTGCTGGCCTTTGGGCAGATGCTGGGTTTCGTGGGGGTGCTGATTGCCTTGCCGGCCAGTGCGGTGCTGCTGGTGGGGTGGCGCCGGTTGTGTGCCCACTACCTCGGTAGCCGTCTGTACCTGGGGTGATCCCGCGCATGAAGCAGATCGCACTGGACATTGACCTGGGACGAGGCCCGACCCTGCACAATTTCCTGCCTGGCCCGAACGCGGAGGCTTTTCAGCACCTGCGCCTGTGGGCCGGCAGTCCGGTCCGCTCGCCGGTCCCGATGTACCTCTGGGGCCCCGAGGGCAGCGGCAAGACCCATTTGCTGCGGGCCTTGGCCCACGCCTTGTCCGAGCGCGGCGAAACGCTGGGCTGGCTCGATGCCGGTGTGGTCGAGCCGCCGGCCTTTGATCCGCGCTGGCGTGTCATCTTGCTGGATGATGTGCACCAGTACAGCGCGGTGCAGCAGCAGGCTGCCTTCAACTGGTTCGTCAACGCCTCCACCCCGGGCGAGGGGCAGACCTGTGGCGTGCTGGCTGCGGGCACCCGTCCCCCTGCCGACCTGACACTCAGGGAAGACCTGCGCACCCGTCTCGGCTGGGGTCATGTGTTCCAGCTGCATCTGCTGGATGAAACCCAGTGCCGCGCGGTGTTGCGCCAGCATGCCGAAGGGCGTGGTATTTTCCTGAAGGACGATGTCATGGACTTCATCCTGACGCGTTTCAGCCGCGACCTGGGCAACCTGATGGCACTGCTCGATCAGCTCGATGGCTACGCCCTGCAAACCCAGCGTCCCCTGACCATTCCCCTCATCAAGGCGATGTTGGACGACACCTGACCCATGAAAACGCACCTCGCCCTGTTTGACCTCGACCACACCCTGTTGCCGCTGGACTCGGATTACGCCTGGGGTGAGTTCACCCAACGCATTGGCTGGACCGACCCGGTGGTGTTCAAGCGCCGCAACGACGAGTTTTATGCCGACTACCAGGCAGGACGTCTCGATATTCACGAGTACGTTCGTTTCGCCACCGAGGCCGTGCGCGTCAGGGGCCGCGTGCAGGCGGAAGCTGCGCGCGAGCAGTTTTTGCAGGAGGTGATCCGCCCGGCCATTCGTCCGCAAGCCATGCAGCTGATCCAGCAACACCGGGACCAGGGCTGTCAGGTGATGATCGTGACCGCCACCAATGAATTCGTCACCGGTCCGATTGCCCGCCTGTTGGGCATTGAAGACCTGATTGCCGTCGAGCTCGAACGCGACGCGCAGGGGTGGATCACCGGTGAAATCGCCGGCGTTCCCTCCATGCGGGAAGGCAAGGTGCAACGTCTGCAACAATGGCTGCAGGCGCGTGGGTGGGACTGGCCGGACGTCGAGACCACCTTCTACAGCGATTCCACCAACGATTTGCCGCTGCTGGGGCGTGTCAACCACCCGGTGGCCACCAATCCCGATGACCGGCTGCGCGAACAAGCTCTCCAGCGCGGCTGGCCCATTCTCGAACTGTTTTCCGCTTCATGATCAAGACATTCATTCAACGCCTGATCGGCCAGGCCCCCAAATCGGGCTCGGCCTCACTGGGCAAGCGTCGCGTGGTCCCCGCCAGCGAACACGGCATCGATGCCAGGCTGGTGGACGAGCGCGCCTTGAGCGTGGTGCACACCCTGCAGGACAAGGGCTTCGAGGCCTACATCGTGGGCGGGGCGGTGCGAGACCTGTTGCTGGGCTTGCGTCCCAAAGACTTTGACGTGGCCACCAATGCCACCCCCGAGCAGGTCAAGGCGCTGTTTCGACGTGCCTTCATCATCGGCCGACGTTTCCGCATCGTGCACGTGGTGTTTGGTCGCGGTCGCGAGCACGAGGTGATCGAGGTCTCCACCTTCCGCGCCTATCTCGATGCAGGCGCGGCCGAGCAGGTGTCTGGCAACGAGCGCACCAGCAAGCAGGCGCTGGCGGGCATGACGCACGCAGTCGATGCCAGTGGCCGTGTGTTGCGCGACAACGTGTGGGGTCCGCAGGATGAAGATGCGGCACGTCGCGACTTCACCATCAATGCCATGTACTACGACCCGCGCTCGCAGTCGGTGGTGGATTACCACGGCGGCATTGAAGATGCACGCAAGCGACGGCTGCGGTTGATCGGTGACCCGGCCTCGCGCTACCGTGAGGACCCGGTGCGCATCGTTCGTGCCGCACGGTTTGCCGCCAAGCTGTCCGGCCTGGGGTTCGAGTTGGACCGCAAGACGGCCACCCCCATGGGCACGCTCAAATCTCTGCTGGCCGACATTCCGCAAAGCCGCATGTTCGACGAGATGCTCAAGCTGTTGCAGACCGGACATGCGGTGGCCAGCATTGCGGCCTTGCGCAAGCTCGGTCTGGCCCAAGGCTTGTATCCCTTGCTCGATCTGGTGGTCGAGCGCGCCGAAGACCCGTTTGTGCAAGCGGCCCTGCAAGATACCGATCGGCGTGTGGGCGAGGGCAAACCGGTTGCACCGAGTTTTCTGCTCGCCTGTGTGCTGTGGTCCGATGTGCGCGAGTCCTGGGCACACCACCGCGCCAAGCAGCCGCCGTTCCCGGCGTTGCAGCAGGCCATCGACGAGGTGTTTGACCAGCGCATCGGTGACGTGTCCGGCCGCGGCAAGCTCGGGGCGGATATGCGCGAGATCTGGATGATGCAGCCGCGCTTTGAAAAGCGTGCTGGCAGTGGTCCTTTCACGCTGGTCGAGCAGGCGCGTTTTCGGGCCGGCTTCGACTTCATGCGCCTGCGCGCCGATGTGGACGAGATCGACGTCACCCTGGCGGACTGGTGGCAGGAATTCAGCCTGGCCGATGAGGGATCGCGCGAAGCGTTGCTGCAGCAGGTTCGCCCCGCGCCGCAGCGTCGCAAGCGCCGCAGCGAAGACGCCGGTGCATCCGGTGAAGCCGAGCGGGACGTGAGCGATGACGTCCCCGTCCAGGACGGGCCGGCCGACGAGGAGGGCGCGCCCCGCCGCAGTGGGCCGCGCCGTCGCCGCAGCCGGCGTGGTCGTGGGTCTGGGTCTGGGTCTGGGTCTGGGTCTGGAGCCGCCGAAGGGTGAACGAGGCCGTGCGTGCCCCGGTGGAGGCCCTGGTGGCGATTGGGGCCAACCTGGGTAACGCCAGGGCCAGCGTGATGCAGGCCATCGAGGCGTTGGGCCAGTTGCCGCGAACGCGGTGCCTGCAAGTGTCGTCTTTGTACCGGACAGCCCCCTGGCAGGCACAGGGGCCGGATTTCATCAACGCCGTGGTGAAACTGCAAACCACCTGGACAGCGCCGGACCTGTTCCAAGCGCTTCAGGCGTTGGAGCAGGCGGCCGGTCGGGAGCGACCCTATCTCCATGCGCCGCGCACCCTGGACCTGGACCTGCTGATGTACGGCGACGCCACCCTGGACAGCCCTCGGCTGACGGTGCCGCATCCCCGTTGGCGTGAACGCGCCTTTGTGGTGTGTCCCTTGCGTGACGTGTCGCCCGAGCGGGTGAGTGATGCCTTGTTGAAGTCTGTGGCGGGACAGGCCATCGAACGACTGGACTGATTCCGTGGGATGCACGGTGTTTTTCCTGCTTCGCAGCGGTTAAACTTCTTTGTGTCATCCAATCGTCACAAAACTGACGTCATCCAGACCTGGAGCTTTCATGCTGTTCGCCAAGTTGCTGCCCCGTGAGGGCAATTTTTTTGAGATGTTCAACCAGCATGCCGACCGCATTGTGGAGGCCGCGCGTGCCTTCTCCAGCCTGGTGGAAAATTACGGCGATGCCCACTTGCGTGAAAAGTACAACCAGGACGTGGACAACGCCGAACGTGCCGCCGACCGTGTCACGCACGATGTGAACAAGGCCATCCACAAGACCTTCATCACACCCATCGACCGTGAACAGATCCACTCGCTGATCAACACCATGGATGACGTGGCGGACCTGATTCAGGACTCCGCCGAGACCATGGCCTTGTATGACGTGCGCCACATGACCGATGAGATCCGCCGTCTCACCGACCTGAGCGTGCGTTGCTGCGAGCGGTTGCGTGACGCCGTGAAATTGCTCGACAAGATTGCCGAGCCGGCGACGGCCGAGGCGGCCCTCAAAACCTGCGAAGAAATCGACAAGCTTGAGTCCGATGCCGACCGCGTCATGCGCAGTGCCATGAGCAAGCTGTTTCGTGAGGAGCCGGACGTGCGCGAGGTCATCAAGCTCAAGGCAATCTACGAGTTGCTGGAAACCATCACCGACAAGTGCGAGGACGTGGCCAACCTGATCGAGGGCATCGTCCTCGAAAACTCCTGAGCGAAAGTCGCTGCGTATGACCGAGACCGTACCCGTTGCGCTGTGGGTCGTGGTGGTGCTGGTGTTCCTGGCACTGGCCTTCGACTTCATGAATGGCTTTCACGACGCCGCCAACTCCATCGCCACCGTGGTGTCGACCGGGGTACTTCGCCCGGTGCAGGCGGTGGTGTTTGCCGCGGTGTTCAACTTCATTGCCATCTTCATCTTCCACCTCAGCGTGGCCGCCACGGTGGGCAAGGGCATTGTGCTGCCCGGTGTGGTGGACACGCATGTGGTGTTTGGTGCACTGGCCGGTGCCATCACCTGGAACGTTGTCACCTGGTACTACGGCATTCCCAGCAGTTCGTCGCACGCATTGATTGGCGGCATCGTCGGGGCGGTCCTGGCCAAGGCGGGCGCCAGTGCGCTCATTGCCACGGGCATCCTGCGCACCGTCGCCTTCATCTTTGTTTCGCCCCTGCTCGGGTTTTTGCTGGGTTCGCTGATGATGTTGATCGTGGCCTGGACCTTCCGGCGCGTGACGCCATCGCGCGTGGACAAATGGTTCCGTCGGCTGCAACTGGTGTCTGCCGGCGCCTACAGCCTGGGTCACGGCGGCAATGACGCCCAGAAGACCATCGGCATCATCTGGATGCTGCTGATCGCCACCGGATACGCCTCGACCACCGATGCTGCACCGCCGACCTGGACCATCGTTTCCTGCTACATCGCGATTGCCATGGGCACCATGTTCGGGGGCTGGCGCATTGTCAAAACCATGGGACAACGCATCACCAAGCTCAAACCCGTGGGCGGCTTCTGCGCCGAAACGGGGGGGGCCATCACCTTGTTCCTGGCCACGGCCATGGGCATTCCGGTGTCCACCACCCACACCATCACCGGCGCCATTGTGGGCGTGGGGTCAACCCAGCGCGCCAGCGCCGTGCGTTGGGGGGTGGCCGGCAACATCATCTGGGCCTGGGTGCTGACCATACCGGCCAGCGCGTTCGTGGCCGGCATGGCCTACTGGCTCAGTCTGTCCCTGTATTGACGGATTGCCCCGCTCAGGTGAAACGCCCTCGTGGCGCGACACCAGGCTGTCTGGTTGACGTGACGACCCGATGAACCGGGCGGCTCACTCCGAGAGTTTGCGGGCCTCTTCGATCTGGATCTCGAAATACCGTTGGAAGCTGTAAACGATGCTCGACATCAACACGGTGGCGCCAATCAGCAACGACGCGACAATGGCAAAGATGGTCGACCAACGGGTCTGCCCCGCAACGGCCTGGGGGTCTTGCCCCGGGTTGAAGCGCTGATTCCAGTCTTCGGTTCTGGTGAGCGCAAACACAATGGCATTGAGCGCGCAGCCGGCGATGTTGAATCCCAGCAGGGGCACCAGCACCCAGCTGAGCTGGTCATCCACCCCGTAGTCCTGGATGCGTTCGATCCCATACAGGCCCAGCGCCGTGGGCACCGGCAGCAACCACGCCAGCCAGTCGTCCCTGCCAAACAGGTAAAAGCGATGCAATCCAAAAGGCCCGCCGAGAAACGCCAGCCAGGCCGCCCATGTCTTGTTTTTCATGGCCCCATCATAAACGGCTGAGCCGCGTCGGTCGGGAGAAATCAGGGCAGGGAAGAAGTCTGGTTATAATGGATAGTTTTCCAGCGTGTCGCTGGCCGGGTGGCCATGTCGCGTGTCTCAAACGCCGGGAAAAAATTCACCACCCAAGGATTCAACATGGTCGTCATTCGACTCTCCCGCGGCGGCGCCAAGGCCCGCCCGTTTTTCAACATCGTTGTGGCTGACAAGCGCGTTCGCCGCGATGGTCGCTTCATCGAGCGCATCGGTTTTTACAACCCCATCGCTGTCAAAGGCGAAGAAGGTCTGCGTATTGCCCAGGATCGCCTGGCTTACTGGACAGGCGTTGGCGCCCAGACCTCTCCCACCGTGATGCGCCTGATCAAGCAGGCTGCTGCCAAGGCCGCCTGAGTTGCGCCGGGCTGGCGCTCCCGTGGAGTCCGTCATCGACACGACCTTACGCCTGGAGCCCGCCGCTCTGCCCGACGATGCCATCGAAGTCGGGCGCATTCTTGATGCCTGGGGCATCAAGGGCTGGTTCAAGATCCAGCCCCACAGCGCTTCTCCGGAGGCGCTTTTTTCTTCCAAGCGCTGGTTTCTCCAACCCACCGAACGCGGACCACGGGCCTTTGAGGGCACCGTGTTGTTGCGCATTATTCAGGCCAAGGACCACTCGGACAGCGTGGTGGCCAGTGCCGAAGACATCCCCGACCGCAACACGGCCGAATGCCTCAAAGGCTCGCGCATTTTCATCAGCCGGGCCAGTTTTCCCACGCCGTCGCCCGACGAGTACTACTGGGTCGACCTGATGGGCCTGCAGGTGATCAACCGCGAGGGCATCGAGCTGGGCAGGGTCACGGACCTGATGTCCACCGGCCCCAACACCGTGCTGGTGTTGCAGTGGCAGACGCAGGATGAGACCCATGAGCGCATGATCCCGTTTGTCAATGCCTACGTGGACAGCGTGGATCTCAAGGCCCGCCGCATCCTGGTCGACTGGCAGCCCGACTACTGAGGCGCGGCATGCGTTTCGATGTCATCACCCTGTTTCCCGAATTGTTCGAGCCCTTCCTGGCCAATGGGGTGACGCGTCGTGCGTTCACCTCGGGCCAAGTGGTGGTGCGTCTGTGGAACCCGCGTGACTTTGCCCAGGGCGGCTATCGCCGTGTGGATGACCGGCCCTTTGGTGGCGGCCCTGGCATGGTCATGATGGCCGAACCGCTGCGCTTGTGTCTGGACGCGATCCGACAAGACCGTGGTCAGACGCGCGAGCAGGCGCCCTTGTGGTTGTTTTCGCCGGTGGGCGCTGTCCTTAACCATGACCGCGTGGCGACCATCGCGGCAGGTGAGGGGGCCATCCTGTTGTGCGGCCGCTACGAGGGCATCGACCAGCGTTTCATCGATGCGTATGTGGATGGACAGATCAGCTTGGGCGATTTTGTGTTGTCTGGCGGTGAAATCGCCGCCTTGGCCTTGCTCGATGCCGCGACCCGGTTGCTGCCGGGCGTGCTCCATGACGACGCCAGCCACCAGCTCGACAGCTTCCATCCCGCACTGGACGGCTTGCTCGATTGTCCCCACTACACCCGCCCCGAGGTTTGGGCGGGGCAGGGCGTGCCGGCTCCCTTGCTCTCGGGCCACCACGCCCAGATCGAGCGTTGGCGGCGGGATCGGCGCCTGTTGCTGACCGCGCAGCAGCGCCCGGATCTGGTGGTCCAGGCGCGAGCCCAAGGCCTGCTGGACGTGGCGGATGAGCGGGTATTGCAAGCCGCTTCGTCGGTCCCCACGGGCCACCCTGGCCAGGACGGCGCAGGCCCCGGGCCGATGGCCCCGCGCTGATGAGCTGGCCGGCTGGGTTGGGTTGGGTTGGGTTGGGGTCTGAATCGGGGCTGGAATGGGTTACAATGGAGGGCTTTCGATCCTCTGGTCGGCCGCCTGGCGATTCGCGCTCATTCGCAATCAAGCCGGGCCTTTAGTGCAGCGCGACCACGATCTGATGAGGCATTTATGAACCTGATTCAGACTCTCGAGCAAGAAGAGATTGCCCGCCTGGGCAAGAAGATTCCCGATTTCGCGCCTGGTGACACCGTCATCGTGAGCGTGAACGTGGTGGAAGGCACCCGAAAGCGTGTGCAGGCCTACGAAGGTGTCGTGATTGCCAAGCGCAACCGCGGTCTCAACAGCGGCTTCACCGTGCGCAAGATTTCCAGTGGCGAAGGCGTGGAGCGTACGTTCCAAACCTACAGCCCGCTGATCGCCGGCATTGAAGTCAAGCGTCGCGGCGATGTGCGCCGTGCCAAGTTGTACTACCTGCGTCAGCGCAGCGGCAAGTCGGCCCGTATCAAGGAAAAGCTGGTGTACAAGAGCGCTCCGGCCGCTCAATAAATCCGGCAATGTCTGCAAGCCAGCCCCTGGCCTGGCTGCAGACCCCGAAAGCCGCTTTGGGTCCCCGAGGCGGCTTTTTTCATGTCCTGACGTCAACCCGTGTTCCATGTCCAAGCCCTTCACACCGCTGACCCAGTTGCCCCACTTTGACGCACTGAGCATGCCTGTGTTGGGGGTGGACGACCACCTGCCGGCCGTGCCACCCGAGCGCCTGCATCCCCAGGCCTTGCGTGAGCGGTTCCAGCGTTCACTGGAGTGGACACCGGAGATCGTGCGCGAACGCAGCTTCGCCCAGCGGGAGCCGGCGCTGGCAGCGGTGCTGATCGGCATCGTGATGCGCGAGCAGCCCACGGTGCTGCTCACCCAGCGCACTGCTCACTTGTCCACCCACTCAGGCCAGGTGGCTTTTCCTGGCGGCAAGGTCGATGCGACGGACCATGATGTGGTGGACACGGCCCTGCGTGAATCCCACGAGGAGGTGGGTCTGGAGCGCGAACACGTGCAGGTGCTGGGCACCATTTCCGATTACGTGACGGGCACGGCCTTCGTGGTCACCCCGGTCGTCGGGCTGGTCTCCCCGGCGCACACCCTCAGCCCCAACCCCAACGAGGTGGCCTCGGTGTTTGAGGTGCCGTTGGCCTTCCTGATGAATCCGGCCTATCACCGGCGTCATGCCTTGGAGGCCGAAGGGCGTCGGCGTGAATGGTTCTCCATGCCGTATCAGGATGGCGAGGAACTTCGCTTCATCTGGGGCGCCACGGCGGGCATGATCCGCAATTTCTACCGATTCCTGATGGCGTGACGGGCGGTATCATCGCGCCATGAGCTTTCTTGCGCTGCTGTTTGCCCTGCTGATCGAACAAGCCCGGCCACTGGCCGAGAGCAACCCGGTCCATGACGGCATGGGCCGCTATGCGCGCTGGATGCAGCGCACGCTGGACGCCGGATTGCAAGGGCACGCCGTGAGTGCCTGGCTGCTCAGCGTGCTGGGGCCGGCGTTGCTGGCCTGTGCGGTTCACTGGGCCTTGTTGGCCTGGTTGGGCTGGCCGGTGGCCATGCTGTGGAGCATCGTCTTGCTGTATCCCACGCTGGGATTTCGCCAGTTCAGTCACCATTTCACCGACATTCGCGAAGCCCTGGACAGTGGCGACGAAGCCCGTGCCCGTGAGTTGCTGGCGCAGTGGAAACAGGTGGATGCCAGCTTGTTGCCGCGGCAGGAAATTGTGCGGCATGTGATCGAACATTCTGTGGTGGCCGCACATCGCCATGTGTTTGGCGTGCTGGCCTGGTTCTCGGTGTTGGCCGCGCTGGGACTGGGTCCCGCGGGGGCCGTGCTGTACCGCATGAGTGAATTCGCCAGCCGCCTGTGGCGAGCGGGTGGGGTGCACCGTGACGGCACGCCCCTGGCCAGTGAGCCCCTCAGTCGCTTGTCCGCCCAGGCCTGGCACTGGGTCGACTGGGTGCCTGCCCGGCTCACGGCCTTGTCTTTCGCGGTGGTGGGCAATTTTGAAGAGGCGATTGATTGCTGGCGAACCCATGCCCAGCAATTTCCGGACGATAACGATGGCGTGGTGCTGGCCGCCACCTCGGGGGCCGTCAACGTGCGGCTCGGGGGGGTGGGTTTGCGCCCGACCAACGCCTTGTCCGATGACGACAGCCTGGACAGCCCCAGCACCCCGGGACGGGAGCCCGAACTGGCGCACTTTCGCAGCATCGTGGGCTTGGTGTGGCGAACGGTGGTCATGTGGCTGGTGCTGCTCGCCTTGCTGACCCTGGCGCGCTTGTTGGGTTAAGCCTCTGAGGCTGGGTTTTCCCCGTCCAAAAGGCGCTTGTGGGCCGAGGGTGGGATCGCGCTGGCGAAGCAACGACTTTGCGTTACCCCGGCTACTCTGTGCAGCGCCGATTTTCAGTAAGCGGGCTGTGACAACTCTGCAAACAGTTGCTCATACAGGCGGTGGCGCGACTCGCTGATGTCGCCTCGCGCCACTGCCGCCTGCACGCTGCAGCCCGGTTCGTGGCGGTGCGTGCAGTTGTAAAAGCGGCACTCACCGGCATGCGCGCGCAAGTCGGGCATCAGGCCGGTCAGGGCCGTGGGCTCGAGGTGGTGCAGACCAAAAGCCTGAAAGCCCGGTGAATCGATCAACGCCGTGGCGCTCGAGCGATCCACCCAGTACCAGGTGGTGGTGGTGGTGGTGTGCCGCCCGGACTGCAGCGCGACCGACAGTTCGCCGGTGGTCGCCCCGGCGTTGGGCACCAGACGATTGATGAGGCTGCTCTTGCCCGCGCCCGAGGGCCCGAGCACCAGGGTGGTGTGGCCGGTCAACCGTTCGCACAAGGCGCTGAGACCGGCATGGTCACCGCTTGTCAGAGACAGCGGCAACACCTCGTAGCCCATGGTGCGGTAAGGGGCGAGGCGTTCCCAGGCCGAGGCGAAGGGCTGGGTCAGGTCCTGCTTGTTGAGCACGATGAGTGGCTGGATTTTTTCGGCCTCGGCAGCGATCAGGGCCCGCGTGAGTTGCTCCTGGGAAAACTCGGGCTCGGCCGCGATAAGGATCAGCAAGCGGTCCAGGTTGGCTGCGAACGACTTGGTGCGAATCTCGTCCTGTCGGTAAAACAGATTGCGTCGCGTCTCGACAGCCTCGATGCTGCCTTCATCGGAGCTGGGCAACCACCACACCCGGTCGCCCACCACGGCTTGATTTTTTTTGCCGCGGGGATGACACAACCGCCTGGAGCCATCCTCGGACTCCACCACCACATGCCGGCCGTGACTGGCAATCACCAGTCCGCGTTGCTTCATGTTGCCATGCGCGCCAGCCGTTGCGAGGCTGGCGGGTGCGAGTAATAAAACGCCACATACAGCGGATCGGGCGTCAGCGTGGAGGCATTGTCCTGATACAGCTTGAGCAGGGCGCTGGCCAGGTCACGTGCCGGCGTTTGCTGCATGGCGTAGGCGTCGGCCTCGAATTCGTAGCGACGCGAGCGCGCGCTCGACAGCGGCGTGATGAAGAAACTGGCCAGCGGCACCACCTGCATGAACAACAGCAGTGCCACGGCGTCGTTGGAGACCAGCGCGGCGGCATGCTCGCCCACGTTGATGGCCACTTGGGGGGTCACGCCCAACCCCGTGAAAAACCACACCTGCTGGCTCAGCCAGCCCAGCAAGGCCAGGCCCAGCAGGGTCACGACAAAGCTGGTGGCCATCATCTTGAGCACGTGACGATGCTTGAAGTGACCCAGCTCATGCGCGAGCACCGCCTGCATTTCAGCCGGGGACAGTTGCTTGAGCAATGTGTCAAAAAATACCACGCGCTTGTTGGCGCCAAAGCCGGTGAAAAACGCATTCGAGTGGGCCGAGCGACGACTGCCGTCCATCACGAAAAACCCCTTGGCGGTGAAGCCGGCGCGGGCCATCAACTCAGAGACTTGCTGCTTGAGCGACGCGTCTTCCAGCGGTGTGAACTTGTTGAAGAGCGGCATGATCAGGTTGGGCGCAATCCACATCACGAAGAGCTGAAAACACACCAGCGCACCCCAGGCCCACAGCCACCACACACTGCCACCGGCCGCCATCAGCCACAGGATGAGCCACAGAATGGGCAGACCCAGCACGAGGCCCAGCACCACCCCTTTGACCAGATCGCTCAGCCACAGGCCCCAGGTCATCTTGTTGAAACCAAAGCGTTGCTCGATCACAAAGGTCTGGATCAGCGACAGCGGCAGACCCAACAGACCACCGATCAGCACCACACTCAGGACCAGGGCCAGTTGCTGCAACATGCCGGCTCCCATGACGTCCAGCAGGGAGCGGTTGAGCCAGTCCAGTCCGCCCAGCAAGGTCCAGCCCAGGAGCATCAGTGCGTCCAGCGCAAGGTCCCACACGGCCAGGCGCGATTTCGCCAGGGTGTAATCCGCCGCCTTCTGATGCGCCTCCAGCGTGATGGTGTGCTCGAAGGCGGGGGGCACCGCCTGACGATGCTGGGCCACATGGCGAGCCTGCCGGGTCGCCAGCCAGAGTTTGGTGCCCAGGTTGGCCAGCAGCAGCAGCGCCAGGCCCAGGGTCATCAGATAGGAAGCATTCATGGCGCCAGAGTGTAGGCGAAGGCGGGAGGCCGCTGGCGATGCGAGACAATCCAGGCATGACTGAACCTGATGTGACCCCACCGACCCTGGCCAAATCCGACCTGAACCTGGTCTGGATCGATTGTGAAATGACCGGGCTTGACCCCGAGCGCGAGCGCCTGATCGAGATCGCTGTGGTCATCACGGGCCCCGATCTGACGCCACGCATCGAGGGCCCGGTGCTGGTCATCCATCAGCCCGACGAGATCCTCAACGCCATGGACGCCTGGAACAAGGGCACCCATGGCCGCAGTGGCCTGATCGACAAGGTCAAGGCCTCCACCTTGACCGAGGCCCAGGCCGAGGCCGAGTTGCTGGCATTCATCCAGCGCTATGTGCCCAAGGCCAGTTCACCCCTGTGCGGCAACACCATCAGCCAGGACCGGCGGTTTCTGGTGAAGTACATGCCGCGCCTCGAGGCCTGGCTGCACTACCGCAACCTGGATGTCAGCACCCTCAAGGAGTTGGCACGGCGCTGGAAACCGGCGGTCTACGCCGCCTTCAAGAAGCAGCAAAAGCACACGGCGCTGGCCGATGTGCAGGAGTCGATTGACGAGCTGGTGCACTACCGGGAGCACTTCCTGCTGCCCTGAGCCTGTTGCGCTGCGTCCACGCATGGGCAGAAATTTCAGGGAAAACCCGGTGTTGTGCGATAATCCAATCTTGCCTTCGAGCAAACCCGAACGCATCACCCTCACGCCTTGAGGCCATTCTGGCCGTCGCGTTGATCACATCAACGCTGAATTTGTCTGCAGGTTGATGTTGTCTTATCAACCTTCAGATGACACCGACCTGCTTCGCCAGGCGGTGAGATGCATGACTGATTCCTATGTTCCCGTGGGCGAACACGCCCCGACCGCGTCCCTGTCTGTCGATCACCTCGACGACACAGTGGCTGTTTTGACTACGCCTGTCGAGGCAGTCTCAGAGGTCGTTGTTCCTGACGCTGGCCATCCTGAAACCGCGCCTGTCGCCGCTTCTTCCGCTCAATCCAACCCCTTTGCCGAACTGGGGCTTGCCCCCGAGCTGGTCGCTGCCGTGGCCGCACTCGGCTTCACCGAACCGACTCCGGTGCAGGCCAAGGCCATCCCCATGGCCTTGCCGCAAACCCAAGGTGCCAAGGGTCACATCGACCTGATGGTGTCGAGCCAGACCGGCAGCGGCAAGACCGCCGCCTTCTTGCTGCCCTTGTTGCACACGCTGTTGCAACAACGTCAGGCGCGTGTGGAAGTCGAATCCCAGGAATGGGCCCGCAAAGTGGCCGAGGCCGCAGCGGCCGGCCAGCCCGCACCGCGCCGCCCCAAGCGCAAGGACCCGACCCATCCGCGCAACTTCAGGCCCTGTGTGCCCGGTGCGCTGGTGCTGTGTCCCACCCGAGAACTCGCCCAGCAGGTGGCCCACGACGCCATCGGCCTGGTCAGTCACGCCAAGGGCTTACGCATCGCCCACGTGGTGGGCGGCATGCCTTACGCCGTGCAGATCGCTCGCCTGCAAAACGCCGATCTGGTGGTGGCCACGCCGGGTCGCTTGCTGGACCTGCAGCGTTCGGGACAGATCCAGCTGGAGCAAGTGCAATTCCTGGTGCTCGACGAAGCGGACCGCATGCTCGATCTGGGTTTCACCGAAGATCTGGCCGAGGTCAACCAGCTGACGATGGAGCGTCACCAGACCATGATGTTCAGCGCCACGTTTGCGCCGCGCATTCAGCAACTGGCCGCACGGGTCATGCGCACGCCGCAACACGTGCAGATTGACTCACCGCAAGAAAAACACGCCAACATCCGTCAGACCCTGTTCTGGGCGGATAACCGTGACCACAAGCGCCGTCTGCTCGACCACTGGCTGCGCGAACCCAGCATTGAGCAGGCCATCGTGTTTGCCAGTACCCAGATTGAATGCGATGCACTCGCCCAGGACCTGCAGCAAACCGGCTTCGCGGCCGTGGCCTTGCACGGCGCCCTGAGCCAGGCCTTGCGTAACCGTCGTCTGATGGCGTTGCGCAATGGTCAGGTGCAGATTCTGGTGGCCACGGATGTGGCCGCACGCGGCATTGACGTGCCCAGCATCACCCACGTCTTCAACTACGGCTTGCCGATGAAGTCCGAGGACTATGTGCACCGCATTGGCCGCACGGGTCGTGCCGGTCGTGATGGCCTGGCCGTGACGCTGGCCGAGTTCCGTGACCAGCGCAAGATCCAGGGCATTGAAGCCTACACACGACAGCCCTTGCAGACCGAAGTCATTCCGGGTCTGGAACCCACCCAACGCCTGCAGCCGGCGCGCAAGATGCAAGACCGCCGTGGCGGTGGTGGCAGAGGTCGTTCGGATCAACGCCCGAACAATGTCTGGGGTGCCGGGGGTGGACAGCAGCGTTCACCGCAAGGACGTGGGGACGGCTTCAAGCCTCGCGCTGACGGCTTTGCACGTCCAGGCGAGGGGTTTGCTCGCAAGGGCGCGGGCTTTGCCGGCGAAGGCTTCCAGCGCCGCGACGAAGGCTTTCAACGCAGAGATGAAGGCTTCCAACGTCGTGACGAAGGTTTCCAGCGCCGCGACGAAGGTTTCCAACGTCGCGAGGATGGGTACCAACGCCGTCACGAAGGCGGGCCGCGTCAGGGCGAAGGGTTCGGGCACAAGACCGAGGGCTTCAAGCGCAACGCCGAGGGCCCTGTGCGCCACGCGGACGCAGCGGGTCGTGCACCCGGCAAAGGCGCCGAGCGCCGGGGTCCGATGCAAATTCGCAGCAATGGCAAACCCGCCGGCCCCCGCGCCGCCTTCAAGCCGCGTTCGCGCTGAGTCTGATCGAGCGGCCTGGGTGCCGCTCCCAGCAAAACGCCCGTCGATGACGGGCGTTTTTGTTGGTGTTAGTCGGGTTCAGGCAGGCGATGTGGCAAGCGCTGGCCGACACGCCATGGCCCAGCGCCAGTATCAGATCAACGGGGTCACCGCACCATCCATGGCGAGCGTGGCTCCGGTGACATAGCTGGCACGCGCCGAGGCCAGGTACACCACCGTGTCGGCAATCTCCTCCGGGCGTGCGATACGACCCAGCGGCAGTTTGGCACTTGAGCGGGCCAGCACCTGCTCAGGACTGATGCCTTCCCCGCGCGCCTCTGCGTTCAGACCTTCCTGCAGCCGATCTGTCAAGGTCAGGCCCGGGTTGACCGCTGTCACGCGCACACCGTGTGCACCGTAGGCAGCCGCCATGCCGGCCGTGACCAGCATGAGCGCCGCATTGGCTGCGCCGCCGGGCATGTGGATCGGACTGGCTACCTTGCCGCCCTGGCCGATCACGTTGACGATGACACCGCGCTGGCGCGCGCCCATGCGCTTGACCACCGGGTCCATCATGTGGATATAGGTGAAGTACTTGGCCTGCATGGCGTCTTGCCAGGCCTCGGGCGTGAGTTCAGCCGCCGGGGTGCGCTTGGCGGCACCGGCCGAGTTGACCAGCACGTCGACCGGGCCAAAGTGCTGTTCGGCGGCGTCCAGGGCGCGCACAGCGTCGGCGGCGTCGCGCAGGTTGGCCGAGACGGTGAAAATCCGGGCTGCACGGTCGGCGCTGGTGTTCAACTTGGTTGCGCCCTGGGAGAGGTTGGCAGGATCGCGCGAGACCAGCGTGACACGAGCGCCTTCCTGCAGGAATGCCTCGGCGCAGGCCAGGCCAATGCCCTTGCTGCCGCCAGTGATCAAGACGTGTTGTTGCGCGAGTTGCAGATCCATGGGGTCTCCTGTAGTGGTGTCGGAATGGGGCGCGATTCTAGGCCGGGCGGTCGGGCGGCGCTGTACCCTGGATGACGCCCGGGTGGAGGTCAGGCAGGGAAGACGGGCTCGCCCAGGTTCAGCATCAGGCGGTTGGCCCAGGCAAAGATGGCGATGGCGTGAATCAGATCCAGGATTTCGGCATCGCTCAGGCCGGCATCAGCCAGGCGCTGCAGGCTGCTGTCAGCGATGTTGTGGGGCTGCAGCGTGAGGTCGATCGAGAACGCCACGATGGCACGCTCGCGCTCGTTGGTACCAGCCGTCGCCGGATCCGCAAAAACCTGTGCAATCACATCCTGGCGTTTGGCCAGTTGCTCGAACCGCTGGGCGTGCACCGACGCGCAGTACACGCAGCCATTCACGCGCGACACCACGGTCGACGCCAGTTCGCGCTCGGCGCGGGACAAGCCCCCGGGCGCGTACATGATGGCGTTGAAGGCGGTCGAGCGCTGGTCCAGGATCTCGGCCTGATGCACCAGCAACAGGTAATAGTCCGACACCTTGGCCTTGGGATGGCTGCTTTCCAGCACCTGCAGTTGCTGCGGTGTCGCCTGCTCGAGTTGAACCGTGTCCAGCCAGGCCTTCCAGTCCAGGGAGGCGTTGGTGAAGCCGTGGGATTCCAGCAAAGTGGTCATGTGTGGCTCCGGGTCAGGCGGCGCGCCAGCGCTGCAGGGCTTGCAGGCCCGAGACCAGGCGCGCCTGGTAGGACAGGAAGGCAATCCATTGTGCAAGGGCGACCACGGCGGGGGTGCTCAGACCCGCGGCAGGCAGGGTGTGGAGCAGGGCCTGGTCGCCGGTGATGGGCTTGGTGATCAAGGCCCGGACAAAACCCAGGATGGTGCCCAAGCGGGAATCATGCAATGCAGGCAACTGGTCCCGGGAGAGGGCGTCGAGAACGTCGGATGACCAGGTGTCATCGAGTTGCGCATGGTAGTGCTGTTCCAGCGCCGGGCAAGGCGTGAGGCGTGCGGCATACCAGCCCACCAGCAGTCGCTCCTGAAGACTCAGCCCCTCCACCTCGGGGCTCAGGAGGGCTTGGTAACTGCCTTGGGTGGCCTGAACGACTTTGTCGCGTTGATGGCGGATCGCATGCAAGGGCATGCCGGGAGCCAGACCGACCAGATGGTCGACCACATCGGCATCGGTAGAGGAGGGTGAAGTCATGGTGGCGAAGTGTGGTGGCAGGGCGTGCGCAGGCATGGAGCGAAGGGCTCTGGCTGAACTCACGCTGATGCGGTGATCATAGCCCCGGGATGCGGCCCCGAAGCGCCCTTCATGTCACAATGCCGGCATGAAAAAGATGCTGCTACTCAACGGACCCAACCTCAACCTGCTGGGCTTGCGCGAGCCGGAACAGTACGGTCGTACCACTCTGGCCGATGTCGAGGCCCAGTGTCAGGACGCGGCCAAG
The DNA here is from genome assembly GCA_937927685.1 of uncultured Burkholderiales bacterium. Classification (GTDB taxonomy): domain Bacteria; phylum Pseudomonadota; class Gammaproteobacteria; order Burkholderiales; family Burkholderiaceae_C; genus Limnohabitans. Next base: position 46,429 of record CALBSC010000077.1, read on the forward strand.
CGCCTGGGTGTTGAGTTGGAGTGTTTCCAGAGCAACTGGGAAGGTGCCCTGATTGACAAGATCCATGAATACGGACGCCTGTTCAAGGCGGGTCAAGCCGTTGGGGCCGTCTTCAACCCGGGAGCCTTCACCCACACCTCGGTCGCGTTGCACGACGCCATCAAAGGCGTGGATGGCCTGCCAGTGATCGAGATCCACATTTCCAATGTGCACGCCCGGGAAAGCTTCCGGCACCATTCTTATGTGTCGCCGGCGGCAGCGGGCATCGTGGTGGGCTTTGGCGTGCAGGGCTATGTGCTCGCCATGGAAGGCCTGATGCGCAAGCAGGCCCAGGGTTGATCCTGTTTCCCTGACGGGTCAGGCCGGGGCTGGCGCAACGCCGGCGCCCGGTTCAACGGGTCAGACCGGCGACGGGTGCAAGTCCGTGATCCGGCCTGCCTTGATCATCTGGCCCGGCACACTGTGTCCCACCACCGCCGGCAAGCCTCGACCAATGGCGAGCAAGCGGTCCAGGTCGATGCCCGTGTCATAGCCCAGGCACATCAGCAGGTGGATGGCGTCCTCGCTCGAGATGTTGCCGCTGGCCCCGGGTGCGTAGGGGCATCCCCCCAGCCCACCCAGTGAGCCATCGAAGCGGTGGATGCCCGCGCGTGCTGCGGCCATCACATTGGCCACCCCCATGCCCCGGGTGTTGTGAAAGTGGAAGGTCATCTGCAACTGCGGGAAGGCCTGGCGCATGGCCTCGGCCATCGCTTCCACTTGGGCGGGATGCGCCATGCCGGTGGTGTCACAAATCGTGAGGCCGCGCACCCCCAGGTCGGCGAACCGGTGGGCAAAGCGCAGCACCTCGGTGAGCGGAACATCGCCTTCCATCGGGCACCCAAAACAGGTCGAGAGCGAGACGTTGATCGGTGTCTTGCCATCCACCCATTGAATGACCGAGGCCAGTCCCGCAAAGCTGTCTTCCCGACTTTGGCGCAGGTTGGCACGGTTGTGCGTCTCGGAGGTGGACATCACCAGGTTGAGTTCATCCGCACGCGACGCCATGGCGCGCTCGGCGCCGCGCAAATTGGGCACCAGCACCGTGTACTCCACGCCCGGCACGCGCTGGATGCGGGCCATCACCTCCTCGGCGTCGCGCAGCATCGGAATGGCCTTGGGGGAGACGAACGAGGTCACCTCGATCTTGGCGTAACCGCACTGGCTCAAGGCGTCGATCAGCGCCACCTTGTCGTCGGTGGGGATGAAGTTGGGTTCGATTTGAAACCCGTCGCGGGTCACCACTTCGTTGAAATAAATGCGGCTCATGCAGAGGCTCCTGTGGAGGCCGAGGCGACGATGCCCTGGGCCTTGAGTTGTTCGATTTGTGTTTCGGTGAGGCCGATGCCTCGCAAAATGGTGTCGGTGTCCTGACCCAGCACCGGGGCGTTGCGACGGTGCTCGCCCGGTGTGCGCGAGAGTTTGGGTACGATCCCCGGCACCAGCATGTCGCTGCCGTCCTCCAGGGTCACGTGCTGCAGCATGCCGCGCGCGTCGTAATGCGGATCGGCCGCGATGTCGGCCACGGTGTAAATGCGGCCAGACGGGACGCTGGCTTTTTCCAGGGCGGCCAGCACCTCATCCACCGTGCGGGTGGCCGTCCAGGCGCCGATGGCGGCGTCGAGTTCATCCACCCGCGCCACGCGGCCGGTGTTGTCGGCCAAGGCCGGGTCCTGCCCCAGGTCGTCTCGGCCGATGCAGTTCATCAGGCGCTTGAAGATGCTGTCGCCGTTGCCAGCCACCAGGGCATAGCCCCCGTCACTGCACCGGTACGCATTGGTCGGCGCAATGCCAGGCAGGGCGCTGCCAGCGGGTCCCCGCACCGCACCAAACGCGCTGTACTCAGGCAACAGGCTTTCCATGCAGTTGAACACGGCTTCGTACAGGGCCACGTCGATCACCTGACCCTGACCGGAGCGGTGACGCTCCTGCAGTGCCATCAAAATGCCGATCACGCCATGCAACGAGGCCAGGGTATCGCCCAGGGACACGCCCACGCGCACCGGGACGCGGCCCGGCTCGGCGGTGAGGTGGCGCAGGCCACTCATGGCCTCGGCGACCACGCCAAAGCCGGGGCGGTCCCGGTAGGGGCCGGTCTGGCCATAGCCGCTGATGCGCAGCATGATGAGCTTGGGGTTGAGGGCTTGCAGCGCCTCAGGCCCGAGCCCCCAGCCTTCCATGGCACCCGGGCGAAAGTTCTCGATCAGCACGTCGGCTTCGCGGGCGAGGTCGCGCACGATGGCCTGGGCCTGTGGTTGGCGCAAATCCAGCGCCAGCGATTGTTTGTTGCGCGATTGCACCTGCCACCACACCGAGGTGCCGTCCTTGATGAGGCGCCACTTGCGCAGCGGGTCACCGCTGCCGGGCGGCTCGATCTTGATGACCTCGGCGCCGAAGTCGGCCAGGGTTTTGGCGGCAAAGGGGCCGGCGATGAGCTGGCCCATTTCCAGCACCTTGAGGCCAGCGAGGGGGCCGTGTGCAGCGGTGGGCAGGGCAGAGAAGTGTTGGGCAGCAGTCATGGGCATCAGTGTGCCCATGACGCTCACGGCTGTCCATTGCTATTGATGACGACGAGCTTTCGCGTTTGGCGAACGCTCGCGTCGCGTGGCGCGGGGGGTCCGCGTGCCCGCGGGCGCAGCGGCGTGCTGGCCGGCGGCATCGGCCAGATACGCCATCAGCACCCGCACCGCCTCGTCCGCCTGGCGGCCTGCACCCGCCGCGAGCAACAGGCGTCGCCGCGCCCAGTCATCGGTCAACGCCCGGCAGGTCAGCCCCATGGCCTGCGCCAGGGGCTCTACCGCTGCGCGGGGCAACACCGAAATGCCCAGGCCTGCGGCCACCAGGTGGCACACCGCATCGAAACTGCGCACCTGCATGCGCAGTCGCAGGGGCAGGCCACGCTGCTCGGCCGCCCCCTGCAGTGACTGCAACAAGGCCGCCCCCTCGTTCATGCCAATCAGGTCCTGATCGAGGGCCGCCTCAAAGGCGATCGGCTGGCGCTTCCGCGCCAGCGCGTGCAGGCGCGGCAACACCAGCACCAGTTCGTCATGGGCGAACAAGCGCGGCATCAGATCGTCCGCGGAAGGGCCTTCCACAAAAATGCCCAGGTCACAGCGGCCCTCACGCAAGGCGCTGACCACCGAGGTGGTGACTTGTTCCTCGAGGTCGACACGGATGTCCGGATGCAACTGGCCAAACCCCGCCAGCAGGGGAGGCAGAAACTGGTTCAGCGCAGCCGTGCTGGTACACAGCCGCACATGGCGGGTGTGTCCCTCGCGCAGGTCGGTGACCTCGTGGCCCAGGCGTTCCAAGTTCTGCAACATGGCCAGGCCGTGTCGTACCAGCACTTCACCGGCCGCCGTGACATGCAGACCCCGTGCATGCCGCTCGAACAAGGCACTGCCCAGTGTGGATTCCAGTTCCTTCAAGCGTCGGCTGGCGGCAGCCGGCGCGAGGTGCAGTTCATGCGCGGCGGCGGTGAGACTGCCTGTTCGTGCACACGCCAGGGCCAGTCGCAGTGAGGTGAGATCGAGTCGTGCGAGGTTCATGCACGGCCTCCATCCAGCGGAAGGGGCAGGGCTGTTTTGTAGCGCACCTGCTTGAGGGCAAAGCTGGACCGGATTTTTTCCACGCCCGGAATGGGGGTGAGTTGTTCGAGGATGAATTTTTCCAGGGCGCCAATGTCGGACACCGCCACCCGAATCAGGTAGTCAGAGTCACCCGTCATCAGGTAACACTCCATCACCTCGTCATGCTCGGCAATGCGGCGTTCAAAGTCCGCCAGGGCTTCCTTGCTCTGGGTCTTCAGGCTGATGTTGATGAACACGTTCAGGCCCAGCCCGAGGGCCGAGGCGTTGGCCAGGGCCACATAGCGCTGGATCACGCCGCCTGCCTCCAGCGCCTTCACCCGCGCCAGGCATGGCGAGGGTGAGAGGTGGACACGGCGCGCCAACTCCACGTTGGACAGCGCGCCGTCGCGCTGCAAGTGGTCCAGAATGCGTAAATCGATCGTATCCAGCTTCATATGCCAATAATAGTTTTATTTGACGCATATTATGCTTCAAAAGTCACAATCACGGCCTCAGATTGGCATCCTATTTGGGACAGAGGTGTTTATCGTCATGTCCCATGAACGCACCTTTCCCGCTCTCCCTCTTGCAAGCCGGCGAATCCGCCGGTGATGTGGACCCCGCCGAAACCCTGGAGTGGCGTGACGCCTTTGACGCCCTGCTGGCCACGCAAGGCCCGGACCGCGCCCGCTTCATGCTGGATGAACTGATCCGCCTGGCACGGCAACGGCAGGTCGGGTGGCAGCCGGATTTGTGCACCCCTTATGTCAACACCATTCCCGTGGAGCGTCAGCCGGCTTTCCCGGGCGACCTGGCCATTGAAGAGCGTCTGGCGTCGCTCATGCGCTGGAATTCACTGGCCATGGTGGCGCGTGCCAACCAGGCCTATGGCGAGCTGGGCGGCCACATCGCCAGTTACGCCAGCGCGGCCGATCTGTTCGAGACCGGCTTCAACCATTTCTTTCACGCGCGCAACGACCAGCACCGGGGCGACCTGGTGTTTTTCCAGCCGCACAGTGCGCCCGGCGTGTACGCCAGGGCCTATCTCGAAGGGCGTCTCAACGAAGAGGACCTGACCTATTACCGCCAGGAACTCACGGCGCCGCACGCCACCACCGGCCAGGGGGCTCGCGGCCTCTCGAGCTATCCGCACCCCTACCTCATGCCGGACTTCTGGCAGTTTCCCACCGGCTCGATGGGCATCGGCCCCATCAGTTCCATCTACCACGCGCGGTTCATGCGTTACCTCAGCCATCGTCAGTTGCTGGACTGCAGCGGTCGCAAGGTGTGGGGCGTGTTCGGTGATGGCGAGATGGACGAGCCCGAATCCATGAGCGCACTCACGCTGGCCGCACGAGAAGGCCTGGACAACCTCACCTGGGTGGTCAACTGCAACCTGCAACGCCTGGATGGTCCGGTGCGCGGCAATGGCCGCATCGTGGATGAGCTCGAGCAGTTGTTCTCGGGCGCCGGCTGGCACGTCATCAAGCTGCTCTGGGGCAGCGACTGGGACGGTCTGTTTGCGCGTGATGTGACGGGGGCGCTGGCGCGCGCCTTTGCCAACACGGTGGATGGCCAGATGCAGACCTTTGCCGCCAAGGACGGTCGTTTCAACCGAGACACCTTCTTCGGTCAGAACCCGGAGCTGGCCCAACTCGCCCAGGGCATGACCGACGAGCAGATCGACCGCCTCAAGCGTGGCGGCCACGACCTGGTGAAGATTTATGCCGCCTACCACGCGGCCGCGCAACACCGAGGCCAACCGGTGGTGATCCTGGCCCACACCAAGAAAGGCTACGGCATGGGCTCGGCGGGGCAGGGCAAGATGACCACGCACTCGCAGAAGAAGCTCGATGAGCAGGACCTGATCGAGTACCGCAACCGCTTCAACCTGCCGCTCACCGACGATCAGGCCAAGCGCCTGAGCTTCTACAAGCCGGCTGACGACAGCCCCGAAATGCAGTACCTGCACGCACGACGTGCTGCACTGGGTGGCTTTCTGCCGCAGCGCCACACGGACTGCGATCCGATTGCCGTGCCTGCGCTGAAAGACGTGGCGCAGTTTGCGGTGCAACCCCAAGGCAAGGAGATGAGCACCACCATGGCCTTTGTGCGCCTGTTGGGCAACCTGCTCAAGGACCCGGTGCTCGGTCCTCGCATCGTGCCCATCGTGGCCGACGAGGCCCGCACCTTTGGCATGGCCAACCTGTTCAAGCAGGTCGGTATTTATTCCAGCGTGGGTCAGCGCTATGCGCCGGAAGACATCGGCTCGGTGCTGAGTTACCGCGAGGCCATGGACGGCCAGATCCTGGAAGAAGGCATTTCAGAAGCCGGTGCGATTGCCAGCTGGACCGCCGCCGCCACCAGTTACAGCGTGCACGGCATGGCCATGCTGCCGTTCTACATCTACTACTCGATGTTTGGCTTCCAGCGCGTGGGCGACCAGATCTGGGCTGCCGCTGATCAACGGCCGCGGGGCTTTCTGCTGGGCGCCACCTCAGGCCGCACCACCCTGGGCGGCGAGGGGTTGCAGCACCAGGACGGCACCAGCCACCTGATCGCCGCCACCATCCCCAACTGCAAGGCCTGGGACCCGGCGTTCTCGGCCGAGATGGCAGTGATCGTCGACCGCGGCATGCGCGAGATGATGGTCGAGCAGCAGGACGTTTTCTACTACATCACCCTGATGAATGAAAACTACCCGCAGGTCGATTTGCCTGAGGGCGCCGAGGAGAACCTGCTGCGGGGGGCCTATCAGCTCATGCAGCTGCGGCCGGCGACTGCCGCAGGCGCATCCGCATCTGCATCTGCATCTGCACCCACCGGAAAGGCCGGCAAGACCGCTCAAGGAAGAGGCCCCTCCAGCCGCCCAACCGCTGCGCTCACGCTTCTGGGTTCCGGGGCCATCCTCACCGAGGTCATCAAGGCGGCCAAGGCCCTGGTTGAGGAAGGCGTTGCGGTGGACGTGATCAGCGTGACCAGCTGGAGCCAGCTGGCGCGTGATGGTCAGGCCAGCGAGGCCGATGAGACCACGCCTTTCCTCACCCGTCTGCTCGCCGACACCCAGGGCCCCATCGTAGCCGCCACCGACTACGTGCGCGCGGTGCCTGAGTCCGTGCGGGCTTACCTGCCCGAGGGCCGTGCCTACACCACGCTGGGCACCGATGGCTTTGGTCGCAGCGACACCCGGTCGGCCCTGCGCGCCTTTTTCGGGGTGGATGCCGCCAGCATCCAGGCAACTGCACAGCGCGCCTTGAAGCGGTGACAGCCGCTTGACGCGATGCCCACTAACATCGCGTCATGAAGATTGTCGATATCCGTGAAGTGGCGCTGCCTCTGCAAGGGCAGATCGCCAACGCCGTGGTCAACTTTGCCGAGCACGACGTCAGCCTGCTGGCGCTGGTGACGGATGTGGTGCGAAATGGCCGTCCGCTCGTGGGCCTGGCTTTCAACTCGATTGGACGATTTGCCCAGTCCGGCATCCTGCGCCATCGCCTGTTGCCGCGCTTGCAGCGGGCCAGCCCACAGAGCCTGCTGAACGATTCGGGGACGCAATGGGACCCGGCACGCGTGCTGGCCTGTGTCCTGAAGAACGAAAAGCCGGGCGGTCATGGTGACCGAGCCGGCGCTGCGGCTGCCATTGAACTCGCCGTGTGGGACCTCAACGCCAAACTCGCCGACGAGCCGGCCTGGGCCACGATGGCCCGGTCCTGCGGTCGCCATGTGTCGTTGACACCGGTGGACGTGTACGCCGCCGGTGGGTATTACTACGCGGCGGGCAGCGGCCACTCGCTGGGCGATGAATTGCGGCGCTACCGCGACATGGGGTATCAAGCCTTCAAAATGAAGATTGGCGGGGCCTCTTTGCCAGAGGACCTGCGCCGCATCGAGGAGGCCTTGCGCGTGGCGGGCGAGGGCAGTCGTCTGGCCGTGGATGCCAATGGTCGCTTTGATCTGGCCACCGCCACCGCCTACGCCCGCGCCATGGCGGGCTTTGGTCTGCGCTGGTTCGAGGAGGCGGGCGACCCGCTGGATTACGACCTCAACCGCGCGGTGGCGGAACTCGGCCTGAGCCCGGTGGCCACCGGCGAAAACCTGTTTTCCTGCCAGGATGTCCGCAATCTGGTCCGCTTTGGTGGCATGCGGGCCGGCCAGGATGTGTTTCAGATGGACCCGGGCTTGAGCTATGGCCTGGGCGAGTACCTGCGCATGATTGAGGTGTTGGAACAGGCGGGCTATTCGCGCCGTCAGTGCTATCCCCACGGGGGCCATCTCATCAACCTGCACATCGTGGCGGGTCTGGGGCTGGGTGGCTGCGAGTCCTATCCTGGCGTGTTCCAGCCCTTTGGCGGCTATTACCCCGCGTGTCGGATCGAGGGCTCGACGGTGATGCCCCCAGATGCCCCCGGCTTCGGACTCGAACTAAAGCCCGAGTTGTCGGCGCCTCTCGCGCAGTTGCTGGCGTAACCCTTCGCGGCCCCATCTTTTTTTCATCTTCGCACAGGAGACTTTCATGTCCTCACGACTCGACCATCAAGTGGCGCTCATCACCGGCGCCAGTCGCGGCATCGGACGCGCCATTGCCGAGGCCTATCTGCGAGAAGGCGCCCGGGTCGCGCTGGTGGCCACCGACGCCGCCACATTGCAAGCGCTCGCGCAATCCTGGGATCTGCCCGGCGATCGGGTGATGACCCTGGCCGTGGATGTGCGCGACCGCCAGGCCTGTGTGCAGGCGGTGGAGCAAGTGCAGATGCAGTGGGGTGGCATCGATATCCTGGTCAACAACGCCGGCATTTACCGCGCCAAGCCTTTTCTGGACTACACCGACCAGGATTTTCAGGATCTGCTGGATGTCAATCTGTTTGGCGTGTTGCACTTCATGCAGGCGTGTTTGCCCGGCATGCAGGCCAGGCGGCGCGGCAGCATCGTCAACATCGCGTCCACGGCCGGCAAGTGGGGGTCACGCAACCAAAGCGCCTACAACACCAGCAAGCACGCGGTGGTGGGCTTGACCCGTTGCGTGGCGCTGGAGGCATCGGCACACCAGGTGCGGGTCAACGCCATTTGCCCGGGGTTTGTGCAGACCGATATGGTGGAAACACTCAAGAGCGAAGTGGCTCGCAGCGGTGGTGTGTCGACCGACGCCTTCATGGCCAGCATGCTGGCGCGCGTGCCGCTGGGTCGCATCGTCGAGCCCGACGAGGTGGCTGCGTTGGCGGTGTATCTGGGCTCGCAGGAGTCGCGCAGCATCACCGGCCAGTCGATGATGGTCGATGGCGGCATGGTGATGCTTTGAGGCGGGCGCCCCCATTGTCCGCTCAGTACGAACGCGGCAACCCCAGCACGTGTTCGCCCAGGTAGGACAGGATCATGTTGGTCGAGATCGGGGCGGTGCGCTGCACGCGGGCTTCGCGCCATTTGCGCTCCACGTCGTATTCACGGGCATAGGCAAATCCACCATGGGTTTGCATGCAGGCTTCGCCCGCTTCCCAGGCCGCCTCGGCGCTGAGCAGTTTGGAGAGGTTGGCGTATTCGCCGCAGGGCAGGCCGGCCTCGAACATGGCGGCGGCCTTGCGCAGCATGAGTTCGGCGGCTTGCGTTTGGGCGTAGGCTTTGGCAATCGGAAACTGAATGCCCTGGTTCTGGCCGATGGGACGGTCGAACACCCGACGATCGTTGGCGTAGTTGACGGCCGTCTTGATGAACCACTTGGCGTCGCCCAGCGATTCGTGTGAGACCAGAATGCGCTCGGCGTTCATGCCGTCCATGATGTATCGCAGGCCCTTGCCTTCCTGGCCGATCAGGCTGTCGGCGGGAATGCGCAGGTTGTCAAAGAACACCTCGGTGGTGTTGTGGTTGATCATGGCCTTGATGGGGCGGATGGTCATGCCCTTGCCCACCGCCTCGCGCATGTCGACCAGGAAGACCGACAAGCCTTCCGTTTTCTTGGTGACCTGCTCCAGCGGTGTGGTGCGTGCCAGCAGCAGCATCAAGTCCGAGTGCAGCGCCCGTGAAGTCCAGATCTTCTGGCCATTGACGACGTAATGGTCACCCTCACGCACGGCGCGTGTCTTGAGTTTGGTGGTGTCTGAGCCCGTGGTGGGTTCGGTCACGCCAAACGCCTGCAGGCGCAAGCTGCCCGCGGCAATCTGGGGCAGGTAACGCTGTTTCTGCTCAGGACTGCCATGGCGCAACACCGTGCCCATGGTGTACATCTGCGCGTGGGTGGCCGCCGCGTTGCCACCGCAGGCGTGGATCTCCTCGAGGATTACGCAAGCCGCGCGCAGGGGCAACCCCGCCCCCCCATATTCCTCCGGGATCAGAGCGGAGAGAAATCCGGCCTCGGTCATGGCCTTCACGAATTCGGTCGGATAGGCCTCGCGCTCGTCCAGGTCACGCCAGTAACTGCCGGGGTAGTCAGCGCAGATGCGCCGAACGCTTTCGCGAATCTCGGTGTAGTCCTCCTGCAGGGGCATGGACACGGGGGTGGTGGAGTCAGAGGGGTTCATGGTGCAACTGAAAAAATGAAGATCAGGAATCGGATTTGATGTTGGCGGCTCGGATCAAACGCCCACGTTGCTCGAAATCACGGCGCACCACCTCGGCGAGCTCAGGGCCCGTGCTGCCCACCGGCACGAGTCCGCCGTCGCGCAACCGGGTGCGGACGTCGGGGTCGCGCACGGCGGCAACCAGCTCATCACTGAGTCGCTTGCTGATGGCCTCGGGCAGGCGAGCCGGCCCAAAGAAGGCCAGCCAGGAATTGAGCTCGAACCCGTCCAGGGTTTCGGCCATGGCGGGCACCTGGGGCAGCAGGTCGAAGCGCTGCAGCGACGTGACACCCAGCGCGCGCAGGCGACCGGACTGGACGTGCTGCAACACGGTGATGAGACTGGCGAACAGCATGGGCAGTTGTCCGCCCAACACATCGTTCAACGCCGGCCCACCGCCACGGTAAGGCACATGGACCAGGGGGGCGCCCGTTCGCTGCTTGAGCAACTCGCCCGCCAGGTGATGGGGTGAGCCTGAGCCCGACGAGCCAAACCCGCCCTGCTGCGGTTTGGACTTGACGTAAGCCACCAACTCCTGAAGGTTGTTCACGGGCAGCGACGGATGCACCACCAGCACAATGGGGTTGAGCGTGGCCAGGCTCAGGGGGGTGAAGTCGCGTGAGGGATGGAACGTGGCTTGGGTGGCCAGATGCATGTTGGACGCATGCGTGGCATCGGTGCCCAGCAGCAGGGTGTAGCCATCCGGCGCCGATTTGGCCACCGCTTCGCTACCGATGTTGCCACTGGCGCCACCGCGGTTGTCCACGACCACGGGCTGCCCCAGCGGACCGGCGATTTTCTGGGCCACCAACCGGCCCATGGCGTCCGAGGAAGCGCCGGGCGGATAGGGAATCACCAGCTTGATCGCACGGTCTGGGTAGGTGGACTGCGACCACGCCTGGTGGCTCAGGGTGCCCAGCGGACCTGAGGCCATCCAGGCCACGAGTTCGCGACGCTTCATTGGGAGTCTCCATCAAATGCTCGAACGAGCTTACCACCCCGACCCCATCCGTCCCGTCACCCTGGTGGCAGCCGGGGCGCCGGTTGCCGACCCTGGTTCCGCCTGCGCCCCTCGACGCCTCGGCCACGTCCGGTGCTCGGAGATCAGGTCGCGGCAGGGGGCGTTTCAGGAGGCGTTGCAGGGTCTGCCAGGGCTTGCAGCACGCGTTGTATACGCGCGGCTTGAGGGTCGCGCGTGTCAATTTGGTGCGCCAGCTGGTCGGCGCCCGCCGCCTGGCGCAGCAAGTCGAGTTGCGAGACCAGCAAACGCAACTGGTGGTAAGCCAGGTCCGGGTGTTGCCTGGGGTCCAGCACCACCGCGGTGGTGAGTTGCCGCTCCTCGCGTTGCCGGGCTTCAAAGGCTTCGCGCGCTTCCTGAGTCAGGCGGCGCACATCGTCATCGGACAAGTGCAGCCGCTCGGTTTCTTCGGCGATGGCAGCGCGCTCCTTGGGGCTGAGTTTGCCGTCCTCGAGCGCCATGAGCAGCTTGTGTTTGAACGCCTCGCGGTCCATGCGCAACTGGTCGGTGAAGGCCGATGCCAGCAATCCGGCCGGAATGGCGAAGATGCCAATACCCAGCAAGGCCAGCACCACGGTCAAGGCCCGTCCCATCGGGGTGATGGGTGAAATGTCCCCGTAACCCACCGAGGCCAGCGTCACCACCGCCCAGTAGATGGATTGCGGGATGTTCTCGAACTTGTCGGGCTGTGCCTCGTGCTCGAACAGGTACCCCAGGCTCGCAGTGAGAATCACCATCAGCAGCATGACAAACACCGAGGCCAGGATGACCTGCCACTCGCGCAGCACCACCTTGTACAGCGTCTTGGTGGCACTGGTGTAGCGCGTCAGCTTGAGCATGCGCATCAAGCGGAAGACACGCAGGAAGCGCAGGTCGAGCGCGTAGGGCAGCAGGGCTTCCAGCAGGAAGGGCAGGATGGTGATCAGGTCCACCAGGGCGTGACCGGACCAGACATACGACCAGCGCGGTGCAAACCGGTGCTTGAAGGCAGGGTTGTCGGGGGCGGCGTAGATGCGCAACAGGTATTCGAGGGTGAACACACTGAAGGCCACCGTATCGATGATGCGAAATTCCGTGGCCAGCACTGCGTGCACAGACTCGACAGATTCCAGAATGACCGAGATGATGGACAGCAGTACCCAGAACATGATGAAGTTGTCAAAGTACACATGCAACTGGCCGGAGTGACCGGTGGGCTCCATCAAGGCGTGCACCTTGCCCCGCAGGGTGCGGTGCTGGTTGAGTTCCATGAATTCACGCCAGGCTGGCACCATGTAGCGCGAGAGTTTGAAGATCCGCATCAACCGCAGCAATCGCAACACGCGCAGCATCTCGACGTCGAGCGCGAAAAAGCTGGCAAAGTAAAACGGCGCGATGGCGATCAGGTCCACCAGGGCATAAAAACTGAAGACATGACGCAGGCGTGCCAACGGTTTGCCCGACCATTCGGGGTCGTGGGGCGCGGCGCCCAGTCGCAGCAGGTATTCCACGGTGAACACCCCCACCGTGATGACGTCGAACAGGTGGAACCACTGGCTGTTGGGGGTGTAGAGCAGGTCGTTGTGCTCGGCCACGATGGCCAGCACGCTCAGGATGATCAGCCACCCCACGCTGTTCTCGATCAGTCGCGCGTGTCCTGGCTCAAATTCGGTGTTGAAAAGCCAGAGATGCACGCGTGCCCACAGCGTCAGCGGGGCTTCGTGGGTCCGGGGATGAGAATCGTTCATGGCAGCGGATCGGGGTCAACAATGGCCCCATTGTCGCCCGCCCACCTCACACGAAATTGACGCGCGTCAGTGGGGGACGCGGTAGCGGTCAGCAATGACGCCCCGCTCAAACAGCGCCTGGATGTCCTGTTCGCTGTAGCCGAGCGTGGCCACGACTTCCTGGCTGTGTTGCCCCAGCCAGGGCGCAGGCAACCGGATTTGCCCCAGGTCACCGCTTGACTTGATGGGCAAGCCAATGGTTTTCATGGGGCCAATGCGGGGGTGCTCGATGTCATGCACCATTTTCCGGAAGCGCACATGCGGGTCGTGGAGGGTGGTTTCAAAACCGAACACCGGTCCTCCGGGGACGCCCACGGCATCGAGTTTCTCCACCCAGTGGGCGGTGTCCTGTTGAATGAAAATGGCTTCGATATCGGATTCCAGTGCCTCGGCGTGTTTCACGCGCAAGGCCTGGGTCAGGTAGCGCGGGTCTTGCAACCACTGGGGCTGATTGACCACCTGCTCGCAAAAGTTGGTCCACATCTTCTGGCTGCTGGCGCCCACGGTGGCATATCCGTCACGGGTGCGGTAGGCCTGGTACGGGGCCGAGCGCCGGTGGCGCGTGCCGGTGGCGGTGGGCACTTCACCACCGCCGAAGTAGGCGCCGAACTCCCACACCGCCCAGGCCATGCCGGCTTCGAGCAGCGAGGTTTCCAAGTATTGGCCTTCACCGTGGCGCAGCTTGCCGACCAGCGCACCGAGCACACCATAGAGGGTGGTCACACCGCTGGCGATGTCGTTCATGGCGATGCCCACCTTGGCGGGTCGACCGCCCGGATGGCCTGTCATCATCATGATGCCCGACATGCCTTGCGCAATGATGTCCAGTCCTCCCTTTTTGCCATAGGGCCCGGTCTGGCCAAAGCCCGACATGGACGCATAGATAACCGAGGGGTTGAGCGCGCGAATGGCGTCATAGTCCAGACCCATGCGCTTGACCACACCGGGACGGAAGTTTTCCAGCACGATGTCGGCACGCGCGGCCAACGCCAGTGCAATCTTCTTGCCCTCCGGGTCCTTCAGGTCCAGGGCCAGGCTTTTCTTGTTGCGATTGAGCACGGCAAAGCAGTAAGACTCGCCATTCACCTGCGGTTCGAAGTTGCGCGAGGTGTCACCCTTGTCGGTGTTCTCGACCTTGATGACCTCGGCGCCCATGTCACCCAGGACCATGCTGCAATACGGACCCGCCAGTACATTGGTGAGGTCCAGAACGCGAATGCCTTGCAGGGGAAGTGTCATGCGATGTCCTTGTCTCAGCGGCCTTGAAAGACGGGTTTGCGTTTTTCCATGAAGGCGGTGCGGCCTTCGCGGTAATCCTGGCTGTTGAAGCACTCGTCCACCACCCGATCGCACAGCGCGATGTCACGCTGGGTGTCGTCTTTGACGATTTCACCCACGATGGTCTTGATGGATGCGACGGTCATGGGGGCGTTGGCGGCGATCGTGCTGGCATAGTCCTGGACCAGGGCGGCCAATTGGTCAACGCTGACCACGCGGTTGATCAAGCCCATCTCGCGGGCTTCCTGTGCGTTGAACTGACGCGCGGTGAAAAAGATCTCCTTGGCAAAGGAAGGCCCCACCAGATCCACCAGTTTGCGTACACCCTCGTATTCGTATCCCAGGCCGAGTTTGGCTGCCGGGACGGCAAAGCGGGCGTTGTCGGCGCTCAGGCGGATGTCGCAGGACAAGGCCACGGCCAGACCGCCGCCAATGCAATAGCCCTGAATCATCGCCAGCGTGGGTTTGCCCAACTCGCGCAGGCGGCGCATGGCGCGTTGCGAGGTCTCGTTGTAGTGGCGTGTGGCGGCTTCACCGGACCGCTGGGTTTCAAACTCGGAAATGTCAGCGCCGGAGACGAAGGCCTTCTCGCCCGCACCGCGAACCACCACCACCCGGACGTCGGGTTGGTGTTCAAAGTGATCCACGATCACTTCAAGGGCTTCCCACATGGCCAGCGAGACGGCATTGTGGCGTTCGGGTTGGTTGAAGATGATCCAGCCGATCGACCCGTCCTGGCGGGCGATCATCTTGTCACAGGGGGAAATCGACATGCGTGTTCCGGGGGCAAGAAAAGGGTGGAAACATCATACGGCGTGCGGTGCTGTCCGGCTGTCTCATTGGCAAACGCGCGGTCACCGCCGGGCGCTATCATCGGTCCCCAACCTCATCCGACAACCACAAGGACATCTCGCATGACGTCGCCACTCCTATTTCCCACCACCCTGGTGGGCAGCTACCCGCAACCGAGCTGGTTGGTGGACAAAGCGCAACTGGCGCGTCGCGTGCCGCGTATTCGCGATCATGACCTGTGGCGCGTGCCCACCGACCAATTGCAAGAGGCCATGGAGGACGCCACCCGCGTGGTGATCCGGGCCCAGGAAACGCTGGGCATCGACATCGTGACCGATGGCGAGGTGCGCCGCGAGAGTTATTCCAACCGCTTCGCCACGGCCCTGGATGGCATCGACCAGGACAACCCCAAAACCGTCCCCGGGCGCAATGGCCTGCCCAACCTGGTGCCGCGCATCGTGGGCAAGATTCGTCGCACCCGTCCGGTCGAACTCGAGGACCTGCTGTTTCTCAAGGCCAACACCGATCGCCAGGTGAAGATCACGGTGCCGGGCCCGTTCACCATGTTGCAGCAGGCCTGGAACGAGTATTACCCCAGCGAAGCCGACGCCGCGATGGATTACGCGCAGGCCCTCAATGAAGAGATCCGTGATCTTTTCGCGCACGGCGCCGATGTGGTGCAGATCGATGAGCCCTACATGCAGGCGAGCCCCGACAAGGCCCGTGAATACGGTGTCAGGGCGCTCAACCATGCCCTGGCCGGACAGGTTGGCACCACGGCGGTTCACATTTGCTTTGGCTATGCGGCCCTGGTGCAAAACCGCCCAAGCGGCTATGACTTCCTGCCCGAACTCGCCGCGTGCCACTGTCAGCAGGTGTCCATCGAGACGGCGCAGTCCCAGCTCGATTGCGCCATCCTCACCACCTTGCCGAACAAGAAGATCATGGTGGGCTGCCTGGACTTGAGCGACATGACCGTGGAAACGCCCGAGGTGATTGTTGGGCGCATCCGCAAGGCCTTGCAGTACATTGCGCCGGAGCAGGTCATCCTGGCACCGGATTGCGGCATGAAATACCTGCCCCGCGACGTGGCCTACGGCAAGCTGGCCTCCATGGTGGAGGCCGCCCGGCGGTTGCGCCAGGAATACGGCGCGGCTGGCTGAACTCAGTCCACGCGCGCGCCGGAATCCCTCACGATCTTGCTCCATTTGCCCACTTCGGTGACGGTGAAGTCGTTGAACTGGCGCACCGGCATTTGCAGCACCTCGAGTCCCATGGCGACGAATTTTTGTCGCGTGTCCGGATCGGACAGGACGGCGGTGCTGGCCTGGTAGATCTTGTCCACCACTTCCCTGGGTAGACCCGCCGGGCCACTGATGCCCCACCAGGGTTTCAGGTCGTAACCCGGCACCGTGTCGGCGATGGGCGGCACCTCAGGCGCGATGGAACTGCGGTCTTTGGTGGCGACGCCCAGGGCGCGCAATTTACCCGCCGTCACGTGCGGCAAGATGACCGGCACATGGTAAAAAGTCATGGACACTTCGCCGCCAAACAGGTCGGAAAAGCCCTGCGTGATGTTTTTGTAGGGCACATGACGGATGTCGATGTTGGCCATGGTCTTGAGCAATTCACCGGCCATGTGGGGCGATGTGCCTGAACCGGCGGAGATGTAGGTCAGCTTACCCGGGTTGGCGCGTGCATAAGCGATCAGTTCCGCCATGTTGTTGACGGGAATCTTCGGGTTGATCGCCAGCATGTTGGGTGCCGACACCAGCGAGGTGATGTGGGTGAAGTCCTTGATCGGGTCAAAGGACACTTTGCCATACAAGGCCGGGTTGGTCGCGTGCGTGGCACTGGTGGACAGGGTCAGGGTGTAGCCATCCGGCGCCGCGCGAGCCGTGACCTCTGCAGCGATGTTGCCGCCGGCGCCGACGCGGTTTTCCGTGATGATGGTCTGCCCCAGTTGTTCACCCAGCTTCAGTGCGTACAGGCGGCCAAACACATCGGTGGTGGTGCCGGTGGAGTAGGGGATGATCAGCCGGATGGGCTTGTTCGGATAGCTTTGTGCCCATGAGGGCATGGTGCCAAGACTGCCCAGCCCCAGGAGGGCGACTGCCAGCCAGTGGCGGCGTGAAGCCCGCAGGCCAGATGAATTCAACCGTTGAACAAGGTGCATGAAAATCTCCTAGACCGCTAGGATGACCCATGGGGAGCTATTTGTTACTTGGGGTATTCACTGAACCCGGCTGCCCGCGAGACAGGGGTGGGGTGGCAGGACGGCGTTGCAGGTCGTACACCGCAGGGCACCGGTCCACCCGTCAAGCCCCACGCCAGTCATCATCAGCGCACCAGGCATGCCACAATGCGCGCACATTGATTCCTTGCGGAGACCGTTGATGACACTCAAGTTGTGTGGTTTTTCAGCCAGTAACTACTACGGCAAACTCAAACTCCAATTGTTGGAGAAACAAGTGCCCTTTGAGGAGGAGTTGGTCTGGGTGGGCAACACCCATCCCAAACTGATGGATCGCTCGCCCATGGGGAAAGTGCCGTTTTTGCAGACAGACACGGGATGCCTGTCCGAGTCCATGGTCTGTGCCGACTATATCGAGCAGGCCTACCCACAACATCCCTTGTTGCCGTCCGACCCCTTGGCTGCCGCCAAAGTGCAGGAGTTGATCGTGGTCCTCGAGTTGCATCTGGAACTGGTGGCTCGCGAGTTGTACCCCCAGGCTTTTTTTGGTGGCAAGGTCAGTGAGGAGCGTCAGGCCTTCGTGCGCCAGCAATTGACCAAGGGCATTGCGGCGTTTTCCAAGTTGGCCTCTTTCAAGCCCTATGTGGCCGGCGACCAATTCACCCTGGCGGACTGCGCTGCCGCGGTGCACCTGCCGGTGATTTCCTCTGCCTGCAAACGGGTGCTGGGCGAGGACATGTTGGCCTCACTGCCGGTCAAGGCTTATATGGAACTCATGGATGCACGCCCTGCCATGGCACGGGTGAATGCAGACCGAAAGGCCAACGCGCAGGTGCTGGCGTCTCTGCTGCAAAAGGCCCGTGCGTAGGCCCCGGGTTTTTTATTCCACAATCAGCCGGCAGGGCATCTTGATGCGGTGCTCCGTGCGGGCTTCTTCGCAGTAGTGCATGGCGCGTCGCGCCCCTTCATGAGCCATCTTGATGTGGATGGAGCACTTGAACACCATGCGGTCGCCTTCGGTGTTGCTGTCAAAGGCCGCTGCGCAGTGGCTGTTTTCATTCATCTCGGACTTCAGGCTGTTCCAGTTGCTGCGCAAGCCATCGGGCAGATCCTTGATGTGAACAGTTGGGAAGGGGCCGTGTGCCTGGGCGGGCAGCATCCACAGGGCGGACAACAGGATCAGTCCCCAGCAACAGGTCAGCGTTTTCTTGGTCTTCATGGCAGGACTCTACGGTGGCAGGCACGCCGACCATTATCGCAGGGCCGGTACCGACAGGACAGCCCCGGCTTGCCGCCACGGGTGGTGCGGTGTTACAACGCCCACTTCATTGTTTAACCTGATGCTGGATTGGAGACATCATGCCCAAGGCTTACTGGATCAGCGCCTACCACGCTGTTCACGACGACAACGCGCTGGCCGCCTACGCCAAATTGGCAGCCCCGGCCCTGGCCGCGGCCGGTGGTCGTTTTCTGGCACGCGGTGTGCCTGCCGCCGCCAAGGAGCAGGGCAAGGTGCAACGCACCGTGATCGTGGAGTTTGACAACCTGCAGGCTGCGCTGGCTGCCTACGACAGTCCTGCTTACAAGGAAGCGCTGGCTGCGTTGGGCCCCAACGGCGTGACGCGGGACATTCGCATCATCGAAGGCGTTTGAGCATTGCGCTCGGCCGGGCCGACAGGCCCTGGCCGTTGTTCCGGCTAGCCTCAGGGGGATGAGGCTGGCCGCTCCAGCCAGGCCAGTGCCTGCTGGGCTGCCACGCGTCCTTCATCGGTCGGGATCACCCACACCTCGATGCGGCTGTCCCGGGCCTGCACCGGCACCATGGCGTCCCCTCGGGCGGCGAGGTTGCGCTCGGGGTCCAGCTTGACGCCCATCCAGGCCAGGGCATCGCACACCTCGGCGCGCAAGGTGGCATCGTGCTCGCCAATGCCGCCACTGAAGGCCATCACATCCAGGCCTTGCAGACAGGCCACCATGGCACCCGCTTCGCGCACCACCCGGTGGGTGAACAGCGCCAGGGCCTCCTGGGCCGCTGGTTCGGTGGACTGGCGCAAACGACGGACATCGGCGCTGATGCCCGACACCCCGAGCAAGCCACTCTCCTTGTAAAGCAGTCGCTCCAGACGGGGGTGGTCCCAGCCTTGCTCCAGAAAGTACAGCAGAACGCCGGGGTCCAACGCGCCGCTGCGTGTGCCCATCATCAGGCCATCGAGGGCCGAAAACCCCATGGTGGTCGCGAGGCTTCGGCCATCCCGCACCGCACACAGGCTGGCCCCGTTGCCCAGGTGGGCCAGCAGCAGGCGCTGGTTCGCGCGCGTGGAGTGGCGTTGCAGGCTTTGCAGGATGTATTGGTAGGACAGGCCATGAAACCCGTAGCGTCGCACGCCCTGGTCATGCAGCGCACGCGGCAAGCCAAACCGTTGGTGCAATGGGGGAACGTCCACGTGAAAGGCTGTGTCAAAGCAGGCAATCTGCGGCAAGTCGGGAAAGGCCTGCGCCATGGCCTGGATACCCGCCAGGTTGTGCGGCTGGTGCAGCGGGGCCAGTGAGTTCAACTGGGCCAGACGCGTCATCACCTCGGGGGTGACCCGGGTCGCTTGCGAAAAGTCTGCGCCACCGTGCACCACCCGGTGCGCCACTGCGCGCAGCGGGGGCATGCCAGGCAATTCGCGCAGCCATTCGCGCAGGCGCTGCAGGGCGCTGGCAAAGCCGTCGCCGTGATCGACCGACAAGGTTTCATGCTGGGACTGCCCCGCCATCGTCCAGTCCAGCGTCGGCGTGCCGCCAGGCTCCAGGCCTTGCAGGGAGCCACTGACCCAGGCGCTGTCCACCCGGTGGTCGTGAAACTGGTGCAAGGAAAATTTGAGCGAGGAAGACCCCGCGTTGACGCTGAGAATGGCCATGGCGTGAAACTCAGTGCGCCAATTTGAGCTGGGCACGGCGGATCGGATCCTGTCGTGCCTGGTGGGCGGCCAGCAAGGCCAGGAGAGCCGAGGCCACCCGTGTGCGCGGTCCGTCGGCACGGCTGGTCAGCGCAATGGGCAACCGGGCGCCCACCACCAGACCCGCGCCGCTCGCGCCGGCCAGGTACTCCAGTTGTTTGGCCAACATATTGGCCGCTTCCAAATCGGGCGCCACCAGAATGTCAGCGTCTCCCGCCACCGGGGAGTTGATGTGCTTGATGCGAGCGGCCTCGTGCGAGATCGCGTTGTCAAACGCGAGCGGTCCATCGAGCACACCGCCCTGGATCTGACCGCGATCGGCCATCTTGCACAGGGCGGCGGCGTCCAGGGTGGAGGGCATGTCGGGGTTGACCGTTTCCACGGCGGCCAAGATCGCGACCTTGGGTTGGTCCAGACCGAGGGTGTGGGCCAGGTTGATGGCGTTTTGAATGATGTCGGCCTTGTCACGCAAGGAGGGGCTGATGTTCAGGGCCGCATCGGTGACCATCAGGGGCTTGGGATACAACGGCACGTCAAAACGAAAGACATGTGACATGCGGCGACCCGTTCGCAAGCCGGGTTGGGCCAGCACGGCGTGGAGCAACTCATCGGTGTGCAGGCTGCCCTTCATGAGGATTTCGAGTTCTCCCTGCACGGCCATGGCCGCCGCCCGCTCGGCGGCCTCATGGCTGTGGGCCACCGGGACCATCTCCACGCCTTGCAAGGACAGCGCGGCGGCTTGGGCGACCGCACGGATCTTGTCCTCCGGGCCGATCAGCACCGGAATGATCAGCCCATGCGACGCGGCATCGAGCGCCCCACTGAGTGACTCGGCATCGCAGGGGTGCACCACCCCGCATCGCACGGGGGACAGGCCCTTGGCCATCGAGAGAAGTGCGTTGAAACGCGCTTGCGGGTCGATGACCTGAATGGACGGCGCATCGATGCGTGGGCGTCGCACCTTTTGGGTGGGGGCCATCACGCGGGCCATGCCGCGCAGCACCAGGGTGCCGGTCTGGTTGGTCACCTGGCATGCAAGGTCCACGTGGTGGTGCTGGTCTTCCTTGGCGGCCACGGTCACCTCCACCGTCAAGGTGTCGCCGACGCGGACCGGGCGCAGAAAGTCCAGATCCTGGTGGAGGTAGATGGTGCCGGGTCCAGGAAACTCGGTGCCCAGCAGGGCCGAGATCAATGAGCCGCCCCACATGCCATGCGCGATCACGCCATGGAACAAGGTGTCGTGGGCGTACTCGGGGTCCAGGTGGGCGGGATTGGTGTCACCCGAGACGGCGGCAAAGGCCTGGATATCGGTCAGTTGGAGGGTGCGTTGCAAGCGTGCGCTCTGACCGACCGACAGTTCGTCGTAGGTCACATTTTCAATCCAGGCGGCGGTGTCGATGCTGTTCATGGCGCAGTCAGGGTTGGGGCTTCAGCGTTGGGGCGCGTCAGAGCCGGAGGGGTCGCCAAAGAGATGGTGGATGTCCAGATGCAGCCCGTCAATGCCGGGGTGGAATCCGGCGATGGTCAGGTGCAACTCGGCGTCTTCCAGGATGCGGCGGCTCAGGTGCAGGCCCATGTCCTCGATCAGGTGGCGCTCGAGTTCGTAACGCAACACCAGCAGACCGCGCAATTCAGTCCAGGCGCGTGCGCGCAAGTGGACCACAGCATGGGTGTGCGCGTCCCGCACGGCAGGCGCATCCGTGTGGCGCAACACGCGGTGAACGTCTTCTTCTTGATCCAGCTTCAGACCCAGGGCAATCGCCAAACGGGCAATGCGCATGGTCAGGTCGGTGACGGTGGACTCCCGGCGCAGGGCTTCGTTGGTGTGTTGGTCCAGGGCAAGGTCGAAATGGGCTGGCATGATTGACGAAAAAGTTCTGGATGGCGATACACTGCTTCAGCAGACACAGGGTGCGGCAACGCACAGTATGCACTTCGCCCGGTAGGTTCTGATCAGGTTGGAGCCAGCATCATGCGGGCTCTTGACCTGAGTCAAGGATACACCGGCTTGGCGCCTGCATGGACGCCTTCTTGGCCTCACCTTGGCGCCTCATTGACCGCTGATGGGCATTTGCAGGACACCCCACTCACGGGCTGGAATTTCGCATGAACACCACACACACCGCTGCCACCCAATTGCCTCGCGACCAGGAACTGGTGCTCAAGGTCATCCCGATGCCGGCCGACTGCAACGCCAATGGCGATATTTTTGGTGGCTGGGTGATGGCCCAGGTGGACCTGGCCGGGGCGGTGCTGCCGGCTCGTCGCGTCAATGGGCGCCTCGCCACCGTGGCGGTCAACCAGTTTGTGTTCAAGCAACCGGTCAAGGTGGGGGACATCCTGAGCTTTTTTGCGCGCATCACCCGGGTGGGCAACACCTCGGTGACGGTGCAGGTCGAGGTCTTCGCCGAGCGGATTCGCCAACAGGGTGTGTATGTGAAAGTGACCGAGGCGACGCTCACCTATGTGGCCATCGATGACGAGGGCCGCCCGCGCCATATTCCGCCGCAGCCTTGACGGACACCGACCGTTCCGGGCGGTCCGGTTTGGCCCCGGGACGCAACGCCCGTGGTGGAAACCGCTGGGGTCAGGCTGCGCGGCCTGCCGCTTGGAAGCCCTGACGGAACGCTTCATCCACCGGAATGCGATAGCCATTGGCCAGACGGTTGGTCTCATTGGCCAGTGACACCACGGCCATCAATTCGTGGAACTGTGCTTCGGTCATGCCCTTGGCCCTGGCGGCAGCCAAGTGCGAGTGGATGCAGTACTCGCAGTTGTTGGTCACGCTCACCGCCAGGTAGAGCATTTCCTTGGTGAGGGGGTCCAGCGCGCCAGGGGCCATGACCTGCTTGACGCTCTCCCAGAGCCGGCGCAAGGTCGCAGGGTGGCCGGCCAGCACCCGCCAGAAGTTGTTGATCCAGGGGGTGTTGCGGGATGTTCGGATGTCCTCGAACACCGACTGGACGTCGGGATGGGGGTGGTCTTCGGCCACCAGGGGCACCAGGGGTGTGGCGTGATGATCAGGCATGGGGCTCTCCCGACAAGGTGAACTAGGGGTTGAGGGGGGGATGAGAATGTGGTCGCTCAGGACGTGTTGCGGCTCGGCACCAGCACGATGGCCATGGCGCTCAGGATGAACCCCAGCGCCAGCCAGTCGGTGAGGGCAATGGTTTCGCCCAGAAAGAAGCTGCCACCCAGCAGGCCGATGACCGGCACCAGCATGATGGACAAACCACTGGCCACCGGGGTCAGTTTGCGGGCCACCAGAAACCAGGCCACATAGCTCACGGCAAAAGTCATCACACCGCCGTAGCCAATGGCCAGCCATTGCATCCCGTTGGGCCAGCGCCAGGCGTCAAACTCCAGCACCAGCGCCATCACACTGAGGCACACCGCGCCGGCGGCCAGTGACCAGAAGGTGAGGGTGATGTTGGAGATCGACAGCCGCGTGTGCTTCATCATGGCATTGCCAATGCCCCAGGAGATGGCCGCCCCAAAGGTAAACAGCAGGCCCAGCGGTTGCCCCGCGAAGTGCGACATCTCGTCGATCCCCAGCAGCACCGTCGCGGTGAGCGAACACAGCACGCCCAGCGCGGCGCGCCAGGTGAGGGGACTTCGGTACAGCCACACGCTGGCCAGGAGCGCCCAGACCGGCATGGTGTAGCCGATGATGGCCGCGCGACCGGAATTCAAGAGCGAAATGCCATAGACCAGACCGACGTGCCACAGCACCATGTTGGGAATGCTCAGTCGCAGGGTGGTCCAGCGTTCTTGCGGGGGTACCCATAACGACTCGCCGCGGGTGCGGGCATACAAACCCAGCACGCAGGTGCCCAGGATGAAGGTCAAGGCCCGAAAGCTCGAGGGGGGGTACGCCGTCACCACGAACTTCATGATGGGGTAGTTCAGCCCCCAGGAGCAGGTCACCAGCAGGATCAGGAACAGGTCCAGGGTGGTGATGCGGGTCGGGGTGAGGGCGGACGGTGAGGATGAACTCATGGGGTGTTGATCAAGGCGTGTCGACTATAGCCTTTTACGGGCTTTTGTGACTATGATTCAAAGGCTGACGGGGCCATGCGTTGACCTGTTCCTGTTCCATGCGCCCTGCATTTCTCGCCGTCCAGCCTCAGACACCCAGGAGACACCCCATGCAAGTCGAACGCTTTCACCACGTGGCTTATCGCTGCCTCGACGCCAAGCAAACCGTCGAGTGGTATGTCAAACACCTCAACATGAACTTCGTGCTGGCCATTGCCGAAGACCAGGTGCCCAGCACCCACGCGCCTGACCCCTACATGCACGTCTTCATGGACGCTGGGGGTGGCAATGTGCTGGCTTTTTTCGAGTTGCCCAATTCGGCCCCGATGGGCCGCGACACCAACACCCCCGAGTGGGTGCAGCACATCGCGTTCAAGGTGGACAGCGTGAAGACGCTGGAAGACACCAAGGCCCGCCTGGAGGCGGCCGGCGTGCCGGTGCTGGGCGTGACCGATCACACCATCTTCAAGAGCATCTATTTCTTTGACCCCAATGGCCACCGCCTGGAACTGGCCTGTGACACGGGCACTCCCGACATGTACCGCCAACTCGATGAGGTGAAGTGGGACATGCTGGAGGAGTGGAGCAAAACCAAACGCGCGCCCAAGCACGCGGCGTGGATGCACGACAAGGAATTCCAGGCCGCCCATTGAGGGAGCAATCCGTCGGAAGGCAGACGCCCTTGCGGTGGCCGGCCTTTCGTGAGGCCACGCCCCCGCGCACCCCAGCCACCCCATGATCCCTATGAACACGCTCAACGAAACCCACAACCCCGCGCTGCGCAGCTGGGTCGAGTCGGCCAACGCCCCGACCACCGACTTCTCCATTCAGAACCTGCCGTTTGCTGTGTTCCGTCGTCGCCACACGTCGGAGGCGTTTCGTGGCGGTGTGGCGATCGGGGATCAGATTGTCGACCTCGCTGCCTTCGCGGGCACCGGCTTGCTCGATGGGCTGGCGCAAACGGCAGCCCAGGCGGCCAGTGCGGACAAGCTGAACGCGCTGATGGACCTGGGCCAACCCGCCTGGAGTGCGCTGCGTCTGGGCTTGTCGCGATGCCTGCGCGCAGGTGCCGCGCAACAGTCCCTGGTGCAGCCCTGTCTGGTGCCCATGGCCGAGGCTGAATTCGACGTGCCGGCCCGCATTGGTGACTACACCGACTTCTACACCTCGGTTCACCACGCGACCAATGTCGGTCGCCTGTTCCGCCCGGACAACCCGCTGCTGCCCAACTACAAGTGGGTGCCCATCGGCTACCACGGCCGTTCGTCCAGCATTGGCGTCTCCGGCCAGCAGTTTCGTCGACCGCTGGGGCAGACCCTGCCGCCTGGTGCCACCCAGCCCGTGGTCGGTCCGAGCAAGCGTCTGGACATCGAACTCGAACTGGGGGTGTTCATGGGACGCGGCAACGCCCTGGGTGAGCCCATCGCCATGGAAGAGGCTGAGCAACATGTCTTTGGCTTGTGTCTGTTCAACGACTGGTCGGCGCGCGACATCCAGGCCTGGGAATACCAGCCGCTGGGGCCGTTCCTGGCCAAGAGCTTTGCCAGCACCATCTCCCCCTGGCTGGTGACCCTGGAGGCGCTGGCGCCATTTCGTGTGCCTTTCTCGCATCCGCCTGAAGATCCGCAGCCGCTGCCCTATCTGGACAGCGCCGCCAACCGCGCGGGGGGAGGCCTGGACATCGAGTTGTCGGCCGAGTTGCTCACCCCGGCCATGCGCCAGAGCGGCGTCGCGCCGCATCGCCTGTGCCTGACCAATTACCGGCACGCTTACTGGACGGTGGCCCAGATGGTGGCTCACCACACCGTCAACGGCTGCAACCTGAACGCCGGTGACCTCCTGGGCAGCGGGACGCTCTCGGGACCCGAGCCCGGTCAGGAGGCGGCCTTGCTGGAGCTGACCGTGGGGGGCAAACACCCGGTGCAGTTGCCCCACGGCGAGCAGCGTGTCTTCCTGGAAGATGGTGATACCGTGACCTTGCGCGGCTGGTGTCAGCGTGAAGGTGCTGCCCGCATCGGCTTTGGCGAGTGTGCCGGCACCGTGTTGCCGGCTCGCATGTGAGCCTGGCGTCAGCGCGCATCACGCACCCCTGGTTGGCACTGCGTGCCATGCTGGCGGTGCAGGTGTTGGCCTCCATGGTGCTGAGCACGGCGGCAGTGCTCAGCCCGGCCGTGGCCCCATCACTGGATTTCCCCCCTGAGCGTGTTGGCGTGTTCGTGGCGCTGGCCTACCTGGCCGCGATGGCCGGCGGATTGCCCACCGGCAACTGGGTGGCCCGCTGGGGCGGGGTGCGCGTCAGTCAGGCGTCGCTGCTGTTCCTGATGTCGGGCACCTGGCTGGCGTGTGCGGGTGAGCCCTGGTGCCTGCCGCTGGCCGCGCTGTGCATTGGTTTTGGGTATGGGTTGGCCAACCCCGCTGCCACGGCGGTGCTGGCCCGCCACGTCCCCGCGCAGGCCTCGGGATTGTTTTTCTCGATGAAGCAGGCGGGTGTTCCCCTGGGGGTGGCGCTGGCCGGCCTGGGCATGCCGCTGGGCTTACGCTGGCTGGGCTGGCAACCTTCGGTGTTTGTGGCGGGGGCCCTGTGCCTGACCTTGTGCCTGTGGTTGTGGCGAACCATCACCCGGCTGCAACCGGCCGATGAACTCAGACCCATGCCAGCGAACACGCGTTGGTGGAGCGCCTTGCTGGATGTGGGGCGCGACCGCGAGTTGCGTCGGCTCGGTCTGGTGTCATTGGTCTATGCCATGGCGCAACAGGGCTTTCTCACCTTTCTGGTCTCGCTGTTGCACTTCCAGGGAGGGCTGCCGCTGGCGATGGCTGCGGCGATTCTGGCGGGTTCCCAGGTGGCCAGCACGGCCGCGCGCGTGGGCTTTGGTCATGTGGCCGACCGCTGGGTTGCGCCGCCCCGACTGCTGGGCTGGCTGGGCATTGCCATGAGCCTGGGACTGGTGTTGCTGGCCTGGGTGGGCACCTCGGGTCACCTGCTGGGCAGCGCGGTGGTGGCGCTGGTGTGTGGCACATTCGTGATGGGATGGAACGGGGTGTTCTTTGCCCTGCTGGTGAGAACCGCACCGCGTGAGCGCCTGGCCAGCGCCACGGGGACCACCCAGTTCCTGACGTTTTCGGGGGCCATGTCAGGCCCGTTCCTGGTGTCGCAGTGGGTCAGCGGGGGGGGGACCTACGCCCAGGGCATGCTGTGGATGGCCCTGTTCCCCATCCTCATCGGTCTCATGTTGCTCAGGCGATCGATGCGTGTCCAGCCAGCCGAAAAATAAAGCTGACTGAAGGGTTGCCGGCTGTTAAATCCGCAGACCCACTTTGCCAAATTGCAGGCCGCTGTCCAGGCGGTCGAGCGCCGCGTGCACCTGGGTCAAGTCAAACACCTCGTCCATCACCGGGGTGAGCCGGTGACGGGTGACAAACGTCAACAGGTCCCGCATCTCGTGCAGGCTGCCCAGGGTGGAGCCCAAGACCTGCAATTGCCGAATGAACAGCCGGCGCAAATCGGCGCCGGGCTGGTCACCGGAGGTGGCGCCACAGGTCACCAGTCGACCGCCACGCACCAGCGACTTGAGTGCGCTCGACCACACCGCCGCGCCCACGTTTTCAATCACCACATCCACGCCGCGGCCCGCGGTGTGTGACATTACCGCCTTGGCGACATCCTCACGCGACGAATCGATGACGATATCAGCGCCCAGGGCACGGGCACGCGCCAGCTTGTCCGCATGACGCGAGGTGACCACCGTGCGGGCGCCCAGGGCCCGGGCAATTTGCAGGGCAGCCAGCGACACACCGCCGCCAATGCCAAAAATCAACACCGTCTCCCAGGCTTGCAACCGCGCCTGCGACACCACCATGCGCCAGGCCGTCAGGTGGTTGACACCCAGGGCGGCGGCCTGCCAATCGTCCAGGTGTTCGGGCGTGGGGAACACGTTGCGGGCGGGCAGCGCCACCCATTGCGCCCAGGTTCCATGGCGGTGTTCGCCCAGCAATGAGTAATGGGTG
Organism: uncultured Burkholderiales bacterium; assembly: GCA_937927685.1. Lineage (GTDB taxonomy): Bacteria > Pseudomonadota > Gammaproteobacteria > Burkholderiales > Burkholderiaceae_C > Limnohabitans. Next base: position 74,621 of record CALBSC010000077.1, read on the forward strand.
CACAACACATCCTGGCCACGCAGACAAAACTCGCAGCGTTCGCAGGCCATCCCGGGATGCACCAGCACGCGCTGGCCCACGGTGAACGCCGGGTCTCCCTCGCTCGATGCGATCTCGCCCGCACCGTCCAGTCCCATGATCTGCGGCAGCTGGTGGGTGATGCCCGCGCCGCTGTTGCGCATGTACAGATCCACCTGGTTGAGGGTGCTCGCCCGCATGCGCACCAGCACGTCACCGTGGCCTGGGGTGGGGTCGGGTTGCTCCCCGACCTGGACCACCTCGTTGCCCCCGTGTCCGGTGAGGTAGGCCGCTTTCATGCGGGGAACTCCGAATTCGCCGCCATGCCCAGGGAGGGCCCGCGGGGGTCCTCGCCATCGGGTTGGTCCAGCCGTTGCATGTTCTGGAGGATTTTCAGCAGGTAGTGCACGGTGTGCACGGTGTCGTTGAGGGAAAAGTCCTGCAGCACCTGGCTGTAATAGTCGTGGATCTTGGGCAGGGCGAGGTTGAGCCAGACCTGCTGGCCCGAAGGCGTCATGCGCACCAGCCGTGAGCGGCGGTCGTTCGGGTCGGCCGCTGTGTGCAGATGGCCGTCTCGCTCCATGCGCCCGATCACCCCCGAGAGGTTTTGCCGACTCAGCATGAGGTAGCGGGCCAACTCGCCAATGCTCATCCCGTTGCGTGACTCCTCGCGCGAGAGGGCGCCCAGCACCGCCCATTGTTGCGTGGTCAGTCCCTCTTCCTCGATGGCGCGCGAGCCGGTTTTATGCAACATGTTGGCACATTGATAGAGACGAAAGAACAACCGGTTCGCCATCTCCAGTTTCAGTTTCTTCGCCTCATCACTAGGGTTTTCCATAGATTTTCTCGTCAAAATCAGGATTAGGATTCATCACATTGGATGTGCCGAAAGGCAATATATTGACATTTTGAGGCAAGGTCAACGGGTCCATCCCGTGGTTTTGCCCCATCACAGCACCGGGAGTCAGCATGCCATCGCCGAGCCCAGACACTGGCCAGGACGAGACGACCACCCACCACCGCGCCAACGCCCCGGAGGCCGCCGGGTCGTCCCGTCCCCGCGTCCTGGAGTGCCGGGGGGTGGAGCGCCGTTTTGGCGGACTGGTGGCGCTGACCGGCGTGGACCTGCACATCGAACAGGGTGAAATTTTTGGTCTGGTGGGCCCCAATGGCAGTGGCAAGACCACGATGACCAACGCCATCACCGGTTTCTACCCGCCGCAGGAAGGCCAGATCCTGTTGCACGGACAGGACATCACCGGCATGGCCCCGCACGCGGTGGCCCGGCACGGTGTGGCGCGCACCTTTCAGAACCTGGCGTTGTTCAACGGCATGTCCGTGCTCGACAACATTCTGCTGGGTCGCCATGTGCACATGCGTCTCAGTGTGATGCGCACGCTGCTCTACCCGTGGATGAGCCGCGATGAGGAGATTGCGCATCGACGCGTGGTGGAGGACATCATCGATTTCATGCAACTGCAAGGGGTGCGTGACGAGTTGGTTGACGCCATTCCCATCGGTCTGAAAAAACGCGTCGAGCTGGCCCGTGCCCTGGTGGCCGAGCCCAGCTTCCTGATCCTGGATGAACCCATGGCGGGCATGAACCAGGAAGAGAAGGAATACATGGCGCGCTTCGTGCTCGATGCGCGTGACGAGCGTGGTGTGACGGTGCTGCTGATCGAGCATCACATGGACATCATCACCGGTATCTGTGACCGCATGCTGGTGCTGAGCTATGGCGAGGTGATTGACACGGGCATCCCGCGCGAGGTCATCCGCAATCCGCGCGTCATCAAGGCCTACCTGGGAGGTTCGCGTGAATCCGCATGACACAGCCGCCAGCGGCGCGCGCTGGGATTTCCGCACCGACCGAACCCTGGTGGAGTTGCTGGCGCTCAATGCCACGCAGCGCCCTGGCGCCATTGCCTTGCGAGAAAAAGACCGCGGCATCTGGCAACAGACCACCTGGGTGCAATGGCTCGAGGAGGTGCTGTGCTGTGCCGCTGGCCTCGAGTCGCTGGGTTTTGGCCCGGGCAACGGCCTGCTGGTGCTCGGGGACAACCGTCCCCATTTGTACAGCGGCATGCTGGCGGCGGGGGCCCTGCGCGGGCACGCCATGCCGGTGTACCCGGACGCCACACCCGATGAGATTCGCCATGTGGTGGAGCAATCGGGTGCGACGTTTGTGCTGGCCGAAGACCAGGAGCAGGTCGACAAGATGCTCGACCTGCGCGAGTCCTGCCCCCAACTCGATCACGTGCTGTTTGACGATCCGCGAGGCATGGGTGCCTACACCGATGCAGGCTTGCTGTCCTGGAGTGCGCTGATTGCGCAGGGGCAGTCGCGCCTGCAGGCCGATCCGGGCTTGCGCGCCCAACTGCTGCAGCGCGCCCGTCCGGAAGATGTGGCCGTGTTCATCCACTCATCGGGCACCACCGGTAAACCCAAGGGTGTGGTGCTGACCCACAGCAATGTGCTGTCCGGTGTGGCCAATGCCTACCGCGCCAAGGCCTTTGATTTTGGTGAAGAGGTGCTGGCCTATCTGCCCATGGCCTGGATCGGCGACTTCGCCATGACGGTGGGGGCTGGCATCGGTCTGCACTTCACCATCAACATCCCGGAAAGCGCCGAAACGGTGCTGCACAACCTGCGCGAGATCGCGCCCACCTTTTACCTGGCCGCCCCGCGCAGCTGGGACAACATGCTCACCACGGTGCAGGTGCGCATGGAAGATTCCACATCGCTCAAAAAAGCGCTTTACCACCACTTCATGGACGCCGCGCTGCGCATCGAGCGCCACAAACTCGCCGGCGGATCCTCCTCCCTGCTGGACCAATTGACCCGCTGGGTGGGGGAGTGGCTGGTGTATGGCCCCATCAAGGACCAACTGGGTCTGAGCCGTTTGCGGCATGCGTTCACCGGGGGCGAGGCCATTGGCGAAGACACGTTTGTGTTTTACCGCGCCCTGGGCGTGAAGCTGCGCCAGTTGTATGGTCAGACCGAAACCAGTGCCTTCAATGCCATGCAGGATGTCGACGAGGTGCGCTTGCACACCGTCGGTCGTCCCTTGCCCGGGGTGGAGGTGCGCATTCACGATGACGGCGAAATCCTGATCCGCTCCGGCAGCGTGTTTGCGGGGTACTTCCGCAACGAGGAGTCCACCCGCAACACCTTGCGCGACGGCTGGTTACACACCGGCGATGCCGGCTATCTGGAGCAGGACGGCCATCTGGTGGTGCTGGGTCGTCTCTCCGAGGTGGTGTACACCGCCCAGGGCGAGCGTTATATCCCCAACTACATCGAGAACCGGCTCAAGTTCAGCCCCTACATCAAGGACGTGGCCGTGCTGGGCAGCGGGCGCGACACGCTGGCCGCCATGGTGTGCATCGACATGGAGTCGGTGGGGCACTGGGCCGAGATACGCGGTTTGTCCTACATGTCCTACGCCGACCTGTCACAAAAAGCGCCGGTGGTGGACTTGCTCATCCAAGCCGTCGAGCGGCTCAACAGCACCTTGCCCGAGCCGCTGCGGTTGCGCGCGCTGGTGAGCCTGCCCAAGGAATTCGACGCGGACGATGGCGAGATCACCCGCACCCGCAAGTTGCGCCGCAACGTGGTGGAAGAGCGTTATGCGCCCATCATCGAGGCCATCTACGCGGGGCAGGGCGAAGTCAACTACCAGGCGCGCATCGTCTACGAAACCGGCGAGGAAGGCGTGCTCGAGCGCCAACTCGCCATCAGGAAGGTGTGAGCCATGGATCTCAGCTATCTGCTTGAACTCGGGGTCAACGGTGCGTTGGCCGGGTTGATGTATTCGCTGGTGGCGATGGGGGTGGTGCTGGTTTACAAGTCCTCCTCGGTACCCAACCTGGCCCAAGGCGCACTCACCATGGTGGGCGCCTATGTGGTGCTGTTTTTCTCCACGTCGCTCGGCTTGTCGATGTGGCTGGCGGTCCCGCTGGCCATCGTCACCATGATGGGCATGGGCATGGGCATCGAGCGTGTGGCCCTGCGTCCGCTGGCCGGTCGACCCATCGTGATGATCCTGATGATGACGCTGGGACTGGATATCTTTTTGCGCGCCCTGGCCATGACGATCTGGGGGGGCAGTGGACGGCCCATGCGCATTGGGATCAGTGACGACCCGATGTTCCTGGGCCCGCTGCTGATTAACCGCGCGTATGCTGTGGGGGCGGTGGTCACCCTGGTGCTGTTTGCGGTGTTTGTGTTTTTCTTCCAGACCCGCCGCGGGGTGGTGTTGCGCGCCATCGCCGACGACTACATGGCGTCGTGGTCGGTGGGCATTTCGGTGGAGCGTGGCGTGGCCTTGTCGTGGGCCATGTCGTCGCTCGTGGCCACGGCGGCGGGCGTGCTCTGGGGGTCGGTGCAGGGCGTGGACCAGTCGCTGGCGCTCTTGTTGCTCAAGGGCATCACGGTGGCCGTGCTGGGGGGCATGGACAGCCTGGGCGGGGCCATTCTGGCCGGGCTGGTCCTGGGCGCGGTCGAGAGCATCGCCTCGGGTGTGCTCGACCCGATCCTGGGCGGTGGCAGTCGCGAGTTGGTGATTGCGGTGGCCCTGATCGTCACCATCATGATCCGTCCGCATGGCCTCTTTGGCCGTCACGACATCGAAAGGCTCTGAACCATGCTGTTTCGTCAGGCGGGTGTCTTTCATACCCATTACGCGGCTGACCGGGGCTTGTTCCCGATTCCGGCCGATCGATTCATGATCGGCGCGCTGCTGGTGTTCTTCCTGCTCGCACCCGTGCTGGTGAGTTCACTGACCCTCAGCAGTTATCTGGTGCCCTGGCTGGTCTGGACGGCGGCCACGCTGGGCCTGAACCTCATTCTGGGTTGGGCCGGGCAGTTTCACTTTGGCTATGCCGCCGTGATGGGCATCGGCGCCTACACCGCGGTGCATGGGGTGCGCAACGGCATTCCCTGGGAAATTGCGGTGTTGCTCGCGGGTGGCATGGCCACCCTGATCGGGGTGGTCTTTGCCTTTGCCGCCTTGCGGGTCAAGGGGCTGTATCTGGCGCTCAGCACCCTGGCGTTGCAGTTCATCATGGACTGGGTGATTTCCCACGTGCCGGCAATCAGCGGCGGCGTGTCGGCCACCTTGCAGGCACCGGCCCTGACATTGATGGGCCAGAGCATCACCTCCGAGGCGGCCTTGTATTACGTGGCCTTGGTCTGGTGTCTGTTTGTCACCCTGTTCATGCTGAACCTCAAGCGCACCGCGTTGGGGCGCGCCCTGGTGGCGGTGCGCGAAAAAGACTTTGCCGCTGCCGTGATCGGGGTACAAAGCTTTTATTACAAGCTGGTTGCCTTTGCCACCTCGTCCTTGATCGGCGGGGTGAGTGGCGCCATGCTGATCTTCACCTTCTACCACGCTGTCACGCCGGAACAGTTTTCAATCAATGTGTCCATCGAGTTGCTGGCCATGGTGATCGTCGGCGGCCTGGGCAGCATCATCGGCAGCTGGTTTGGCGCGGCCTTCATCCTGCTCATGCCCAGCCAGATCAACTATTTCATCGCCTGGACGGCCAAGCTGCTGGGCATGACGGTGGGCGACGAAACGCTGGCCCACATTCCGCACGTGATCTATGGTGCCATGATCATGCTGTTCCTGATTGTCGAGCCCATGGGCCTGGGCAAGCTTTACAGCAATGTGCGCAACTATTTCATGCTGTGGCCGTTTGGTTACTCGCGCAAGTGAGGAGGTCGTCATGACAACTGCATCCGTCGCGTCCAACATCCTCACGGTCAACAACGTCGAGGTCATTTACGACCACGTGGCCCTGGCCATCAAGGGCGCTTCACTGGAAGTGCCGTCCGGGGGCATGGTGGCGCTGCTGGGAGCCAATGGTGCGGGCAAGAGCACCTTGCTCAAGTCCATCAGCGGCCTGCTCAAGGCCGAGCGCGGCCAGGTCACCCGTGGCGAAATTCAGTTCATGAACCAGAACATCGACGCCATGGCACCGCAGGACCGGGTGCGGCTGGGCATCGTCCAGGTGCTGGAGGGTCGTCGGGTGTTCGAGCACCTCACACCGGACGAAAACCTGGTGGCGGCCTCGGCGATCCGTGGCGGCAGCCGCGCCGAGATGTTGCGCAACCGGGACATGGTCTACACCTATTTCTCGCGGCTGGCGCAACGTCGCGATGCCGAGTCGGGGTATCTCTCCGGGGGGGAGCAGCAGATGCTCGCCATTGGCCGAGCCCTGATGACGCAGCCCAAACTGCTGATGCTGGATGAACCCAGCCTGGGGCTCGCGCCCTTTCTGGTCGCCGAGATCTTTGACATTGTGCGCAAGATCAACCAGACTGAGGGCTTGTCCGTCCTGCTGGTGGAGCAAAACGCCATTGCGGCCCTGGAGGTGGTGTCGCACGGGTACCTGATTGAAAACGGCCGCATCGTCATGCACGACACGGCGCAGGCCATGAAGCAAAACCCCGACATCCAGGAGTTTTATCTGGGCGGCGCGGAGGGGCGCGATTTCAACCAGATCAAGCACTACCGGCGTCGCAAGCGCTGGCTGAGTTGAGCCAACTCCACCCGTTTCGGCGAAGAGCCTTTTCCTTAAAAATCAACCACGACCAAGGAGACAACGATGATGAAAAAACCGCTGCTGGGCTTGCTGGCCGCACTGGCGCTGGGAACAGCCGCCACCTCGGCCCAGGCTGAGGTGAAGTTCGGTATTTGCTACGACCTGAGCAAGGCCTATACCTTCATCAGTCCGCAGGTGTCGCAAGCGGCCAAGGACTATGCCGATCTGCTCAACCTCAAGGGAGGCCTGGAAGGCCAGAAGATCGAGGTCATCGTGCAGGACCATGGCAACGAACCCCAGCGCGGCATCGAGTGTTACGAAAAACTCAAGCGTGAAGGCGTGATGATTTTCGACACGCTCTCCACCCCGGTGTCCCGCGCCATTCTGCCGCGGGTGATGGCCGACCAGAACATCCTGCTGCAGTCGTTTGTGGGCCGTGGCGACGCCATTGATGGCGATGTGTTCAAGTGGGTCTTTCCCATTGGCCCGACCTACTGGGGTCAGATGGCCAACAACGTGCAGTTCATCAAGAACAAGTCCAACGGCAACCTCAAGGGCGTGAAGGTCGGCTTCATTTACCCCGACTATGCCTTTGGTCAGGAACCCATCCCGATCCTGAAAACGCTGGCGGCCAAGGAAGGCTTTGACCTGCAGTTGTTCCCCAATCCTCTGCCGGGGCGCGACCAGGCTGCGGTGTGGACCCAGATCCGCCGCTACAACCCGGACTGGGTGATCACCTGGAACCTCTCGGCCATGCACGTGGCCGCTGCGCGCGAAATGAAGCGCAACGGGGTGCCCATGGAGAAAGTGATCTCGGTCAACTGGTTCAACGAGGTGGACATCGCCAACATCGGCGCGGATGAGGCCAAGGGCCTCAAGCGCGGCACCAACGTCACCGGAGGAACCGGGCATCCGCTGATCCAGCAGATCATCAAGGAGCTCTACGAGAAGGGCAAGGGCAACGGCGAGCGCAAGAACCTCGACGACATCTACTACAACACGGGCCTGGCCATGTACTCGACCGCGTTTGAAGGCGTGCGTCTGGCCATCAAGAACGGCGGCATGCCGCTCACGCCCGCCAAGATCAAGGCGGGCCTCGAAAGTCTGCGCAACTTCGACGCCAATGGCTTGATCGCACCGGTCACCGTGACCGCCAAGGACCATGGCGGTGGTGGCAAGACCCGCATCGACATGTGGGACGGCAAGAAATGGGTGCCCCAGTCGGACTGGATTTCGGCGTACCCCGATGTGGTGGACCAGATCGTGAAAGAACAATCCGCCGAATTTGCCAAGGCGGCCAAGTGAAGGCCTGACAACCCGGTGGGCGCGTCACCTAGATGTCGCCAGCCCACCGAATCCCGCGTGACAATCCGTTGCGCGGGATTTTTTTATGTCTGCCGGTTTCGGCGTTTATTCGTTCGCGCCTTGGTCGTTCCACTCAGCCAACCCTGGAGGTTATCGATGCAACAGGACTTTCAACACCGTCGCGTGCTCATCACGGGGGGCAGTGCCGGACTTGGGCTGGCGGCGGCCCGCATGATGGCCCAGCGCGGCGCACGCGTGGCCATCGCGGCCCGCACCGCTGACAAGCTTCAGGCCGCTGCGGACGCCTTGCGCCAGGAGACCGGTGCCGAGATCTTGCCTGTGGTGTGCGATGTGGCCAAGCCCGATGACATCACCCGCACGGCCCACGCGGTTCAGCAGGCCTGGGGCGGTGTGGATGTGTTGCTCAACAACGCGGGAGGCTCATCGCGCATGCCCTCGCTCGATATTTCTGACGAGGTCTGGCAACGCGATCTCGACCTCAAGCTGTTCTCGGCGATTCGCTTGGTGCGCTTGGTCGCGCATGGAATGAAGGAGCGGCGCTGGGGGCGCATTGTGAACGTGCTCAACACACTGGCCAAAACACCTCCCGGTGGTTCGGCCCCCACGTCGGTCACCCGCGCGGCTGGCATGGCCTACACCAAGGTGCTGTCGCACGAGTTGGCCCCCTTCAATGTACTGGTCAATGCGGTCTGCATTGGCCGTATCGAGAGCGAGCAGTGGCCGCGATTCCATCAGGCCGATGCGCCTGAGTTGTCTTATGCGGACTACCTCGCACGCGAAGGGCGCAAGATTCCGCTGGGGCGTCTGGGCAAGGCCGAGGAATTCGCTGCGCTCGTGTGCCTGCTGGCCTCCGACGGCGGTGGTTACATCACAGGCACCGCCATCAACATCGACGGCGGCGCTTCACCCGCCGACTGACCGGCCAGGTGGCATCACAACACCGGGTTGTGAACCTCGCCGCCCATCGCGACCAGTGCCCAGGGGCCGCCCTGGGCGTCCCAGCTGAAGCCGATGTGGGCCATGCCGGCATGGTGGTCACGGAAGAGACGCTGCATGGGATAGCGTTCGTAAATGCCGTTGGCCCCGGCCAGCATGTGCAGCGCGTCGACCGCCTCGGTACAGATCTGCACCGCAAAGGCAATGTTGCGCTTGGCCTGGAGCTTTTCTTCCAGCGTGGGCATGCGGCCTTCCTCGGCGATGCGTTGTGCGGTGGCGCAATCGCTGCGCGCCAGCAGGCGAGCCGCTTCCACCCGGGCCGCCGCCCCTGACACGCGCAACTGCAGGGCCTGAAAATCGCGCATGCGCATGCCGGTGTAGTTGGTGCTGCGTGCCTTGATGGCCTCGATGGTCATCTCCACCGCTGCCTGCGCGTTGCCCACAATCGCACCCCCGATGCAGTGACTGCCATAGGCTGACAAGGGGGGCAGGTAGTTGGCACTGGTATTGACCTTGGCGCCCGGAAAAGTCGCCTCGCCCCGCGCGGTGTACATGCACAACGCACGGTATTCCGGGACGAACACCTTCTCGGCCTTGACCGATTTGGAGCCGGTGCCGCGCATGCCCATGACCTGCCAGTCGTCGATGACTTCGTAATCACCTGCCGGCACCAGACACATGCGGTGATCGACCACCTGGTCGCCGTCAAACACCTGCACGGCCAGCATGTTCCAGGTGCTTGGATCGACCCCGGAGGAGAAGTTCCAGTGACCGGAGATTTCAAAGCCGCCATCGACCCGCTTGGCTCGTCCCTGGGGGTAGGCAATGCCGGAGGCAATCAGGGCATCGGGGTTGTCGGCCCACACGTCCTCTTGGGCGCGCTCGTCGTACAGCGCGAGCATCCAGTGGTGAATGCCCAGGTTGCCCACATTCCAGGCGGTTGACAGGCACCCTCGGCCAATTTCATAGGGAATGTCGAAGATGGCTCGATAGTCCAGTTCCATGCCGCCATAGCGTTTGGGCTGGCCAAATCGCAAGATGCCCAGGTGGTTGAGATCCTGAATGGTCTCGGGCAGCAGCTGACGCGCAGTTTCCTGCCGTGTGGCGCGCTCACGCAGAACCGGCACCAGGGAGCGGGCGTTCTCGCAGGCTTGCTCCAGGGTCACCCCCGCGAAACTGCGTGCAGGGGGCGAAACTGCGTTCATTTGATTTCCTCGACGCGCTGCATCTTGCCGTAGTCTTCCGCACCGTCCATCCAGTCGGAGGCATCGTCGATGTTGAAGAAGTTCAACTCGATCATGAGTTGGTTGGGGTCACGGATGAAAAACTGGAACAGCTTGAATTCGGGGAAGTAGCGCGGGCGATAGCTCACCCCCAGTTTCTTGAACCGCTGGATAAACGACTCGGGGTCGGTGGCCAGAAAGGCAATGTGATCGACCACGCCGGTTTGGTCGGTGCGCGCATCGGGCGGTGTACCCAGGTAGTACATCTCCCGGTTGGGAATCTGGTGCGGGCCCATGTGGACCTGGATCTTGCCGTTCACACCCAGCCAATAGCCCGGAAACGGGAAATCCGGGCGATGCATTTGCTCAAACCCCAATGCGTCCATGTAGAACTGGCGTGTGGCCTCCAGGTCGTTGGCGCGGACGAAGTAGTGGTTGATTTCTGCGATGGGCATAGGTGTCTCCTGTTACCGCCTGACAGTACCCCAGGCTCGTGCAGACGTCAATCGCAGGGGGTCAAATACCCGCATGGATCTCGGGTTGTCTGACGCCCGGGTGACATGCGGCCGCGGCCTGACCATCCCGCCGGCATTCAGGTGTCGTACGCTTGGTCCTGCCCCGGTGACTCAGCGCCTGGGGTGAGACAAGTCAGGAGACCATGATGGCAGCCATCCTTGCAAAGACCACCCGTGCTCCGGGAACGCACCCTCCCGCCGGTTGGTCTCGCCGTCAGGCCATGCAGGCCCTGACCTTGGGCATCTCGTGGCTGTCCGCCGCTGGCCCTGTGCACGCGCAGGAGGCCTGGCCGACCAAGCCGGTGAAGATGATCATTCCTTTTCCCCCGGGCCAGGCCACCGACATCTTCGGCCGCCTCTTTGCACAGCGACTGTCGAGCGCGTGGGGGCAGGGCGTGGTGGTGGAAAACCGCCCGGGCGGCAGCAGCATCATCGGCATGGAAGCCTTGAAGAATGCACCGGCCGATGGGTATACCCTGGGCATGGTGTCCAGTGGCCCGCTCTCCATCAACCCGTCGGTGTTCTCGCGTCTGCCATACGACCCGGTGCGCGACTACACCCCCATCTCGCTGGCGTTCGTGGCCCCCCTGGTGTTGCTGGTGAACAAGGATTTGCCGGCGCACACGACGGCAGAACTGGTGAGCTTGTTGCGTCAGCAGCCGGGTCGCTTGAGTTACGCCTCGGGCGGACCGGGGACCTCGCAGCACCTGGCCTGCGAGTTGTTCAAGATGGCCACCAAGACCTTTGCCGTGCATATTCCCTACAAAGGCAGCGGCCCCGCCCTGACCGATCTGATTGCCGGGCAGGTGCACTTCATGATTGACAGTGTGTCGGCAGCCTTGCCGCATATCCAGGCCGGGCGTGTTCGGCCCCTGGCCGTCACCAGCCTGCAACGCAACGCCGCTGTGCCGCTCGTGCCTTCGCTGTCGGAGTCGGGTGTCGCAGGACTTGAGAAGTTCGAGGCTGTGGGGTGGGCAGGATTGCTGGGACCGGCGAACATGACGCCCGCCGTGGTCCAGAAAATTTCGCACGATTTTGCCGGCGTGCTGCGCGACGAGGCGTTGACCCAGCGGGTGGCCCAAAGTGGTTCGGTGGTGCGTGCGCTGCCGGGCGCTGAATTCAGTCAGTTCATCCGTGACGAGGTGGTGAAATGGGGCGCTGCCGCCAGGGCCTCCAACACCCGGCTGGATACTTGAAACACAACGACAGGCAAGGAGAGGCTCTCATGTTGAATTTGTCAGGCAAGGTGGCCCTGGTGACGGGTTGCGGCTCCATGGGCCCGGGCTGGGGCAACGGCAAGGCCATTGCCGTGCTGCTGGCGCGGCAGGGTGCCCGTGTGTTTGGCGTGGACCTCGATCTGGAGGCTGCGCGCGTGACCGAGCAACTCATTCGCGAGGAAGGCGGCACCATCGAGGTGATGTCGGCCAACGTCAAGCAGTCCGACGAGGTGCAGCGCATGGTGCAGGCTTGCGTACAGCGCTTTGGTCGCATTGACATCCTCATCAACAACGTGGGCCGCTCCGAGCCCGGTGGCCCGGTGGACATGCCCGAGGAGGTCTGGGACGAGCAGATGGACATCAATGTCAAGACCGCCTACCTGTGCATGAAACATGTGCTGCCCATCATGGAGCAGCAAGGCAGCGGCTCGGTGGTCAGCATTTCTTCGGTCGCAGGCTTGCGGTATGTGGGCAAGCCCCAGGTGGGGTATGCCGCGGCCAAGGCCGCCATGATGCAACTGACCAAAACCACGGCTGTGCTCTATGCGCCCAAGGGCGTGCGCTTGAACTGCGTGGTACCCGGCCTGGTATTCACCCCCTTGGTCAAACGCCTGGCAGACAAATACGCCCAGGGCGATTTCGAGGGCTTCGTGGCGCACCGGCACCAGCAAGTCCCCATGGGTCACATGGGCGATGCGTGGGACGTGGCCCATGCGGTGCTGTTCCTGGCCAGTGACGAGGCCCGCTATATCACCGGTCAATCGATCGTGGTGGATGGGGGTCTCGTGTCGGCCACACGTTGAACAGCTTGAATGGCTAAACAGGAGATCACATGACAGGACGTTTGCAAGGCAAGGTGGCCATCATCACCGGTGCGGGGTGTGTCGGACCGGGCTGGGGCAACGGGCGCGCCACCGCGGTGCGCTTCGCGCAGGAAGGCGCCACCGTCTGGGCCGTCGACATTGATGTGAGCTCCATGGAGGAAACCCTGGAGCGGGCAGGTGATGCGCGTGGAGCCATCACCCCCTATCGCTGCGATGTCACGGACAGCACAGCCATCGCCCAGTTGGTGGCTGACTGTCTGGCCCGGCATGGACGCATCGATATTCTGGTGAACAACGTGGGCACGCCCGTGCCGGGTGGACCGGTGGCCATGAGCGAGTCAGCCTGGCAGCGTCAACTCGACATCAACCTGAGCACGGTCTTCCTGATGTGCAAGCCGGTCATCCCGGTCATGCAGGCGCAGGGGGGTGGCGCCATCGTGAACGTCGCTTCCACGTCCGGACAGCGGTACACCGGCGCGGTCCAGGTGGGGTATGCCGCGGCCAAGGCGGGGGTGATCCAGTTCTCGCGGGTGGTGGCGGTGGAGCATGCCAAGGACAACATCCGCATCAACACGGTGGTGCCCGGCCAGTTGCACACGCCGCTGGTGGACGCCATCCTGGCGGGTAACCAGACGGCAGGCGATGTGGAGGCCTTGCTCAAGCGTCGTCAATCGCGCATTCCGCTGCCTTTCATGGGCGATGGGCGCGACACAGCCAACGCTGCGCTGTTTCTGGCCTCGGATGAGGCACGCTTCATCACCGGCACCGAGATCGTGGTGGACGGTGGCATGAGTGTTCGTTGCGATTGAAGACACCACCAAGACCCAGGAGACAAACCATGACGATTGGCCATTCACTGACTCGTTGGCTGAGCATGGCCGTGTGTGTGGCATCGGCCGCGCTGGCGCTGCCCACCCAGGCCGCAGACCCCTTTCCCACTAAGGCGGTGCAGGTGGTGATTCCCTTTCAGCCGGGGGACACGGACAACCTGCTGCGGCCTTTTGTCGACCGCATGGGCGAGTTTCTGGGACAGCCTGTGGTGCTGAGTTACAAGCCGGGCGCGGGCGGCGCGGTGGGCGCGGGCCAGGTGGCGACGAGCCGTCCCGATGGCTACACCTTGGTGGGCACTTCGCAAGGCTCCATCGTGGTGGTGCCGCTGGCCAACAAGGATGTGAAATATTCCACCGACTCCTTTGCCCCGGTCGCTGCGCTGGCCGAAGGCGGGATGCTGCTGGTGGTGCAATCCACATCGCCCTGGAAATCCATGAAGGAGTTGATCGAGTACTCGCGCAAGAACCCGAACGCGATCAACTACACCACCTCGGGGGCCATGGGCATCACCCACTTGCTGGCCGAGATTTTCAGCAAGGAGGCGCAGCTGCGCTGGACCCATATCCCCACGCAGGGCAGCGGTCCGGCCATCACCCAATTGCTGGGCGGGCATGTGAACATGTCGTCCACTGCCCTGGCACCTGCGTTGGCCCACATCAAGTCCGGCACTTTGCGTCCGCTGGCGGTGTTTGGCGACACGCGTCTGCGGGCCTTGCCGGAGGTGCCGACCTTGCGCGAGCTGGGCTACAACTTCGCCAGCCCGGTCTATTACGGCATTTCTGCGCCCAAAGGCACACCGCGTGAAGTCGTGGAGGCGCTCTACAACGCGGCACGCAAGGCGGTGGAGAAATATGGTTCCCAGATCAACGACAGCCTCAATGTCTTTGGCGCCGAAACCAAGCTGCTCGGGCCGGATGAGTACGCGCAGTACCTCAAGAGCCAGCAACAGATTTTTGGTGCGGAAATCAAGACAATGATGCCGTGATGAGGGTGCGATGACGCTGTGATGACGCTGTGATGACGCTGTGATGACGCCGTAGGCCGGCGACGGTGCGGTTCAGGCCGAGGCGCGCGACAAGGCCTGATCCAGATCCCACAGGATGTCGTCCACGTGCTCGAGCCCGACCGAGAGTCGAACCAGATCGGGCGTTACGCCCGCCGCCTGCAGTTGCGCGGGTTCGAGTTGGCGGTGCGTGGTGGACGCCGGATGGATGATCAGCGTGCGGGTGTCGCCAATATTGGCCAGGTGACTCATGAACTGCGCGGCCTCGATGCACTTGACGGCATTGCTGTAGCCGCCACGCACGCCGAACGAGAGCAGACCGGATGCCCCCGGACATCCGTCAAAGGATCGCATCAGGCGCTGTACCAGATGCGCCTGCGGATGATCGGGTAGCCCCGGGTAGTTCACCCACGCCACCTGAGGGTGTTGCTGCAAAAACTTCGCAACGGCCAGGGCATTGCGGCAGTGCCGCTCCATGCGCAGCGGCAAGGTCTCCACGCCCTGCAGGATTTGCCAGGCACTGGTGGGGGAGAGGGTGGAGCCATAGACCCGCAACACCTCCATGCGAGCGCGCATGGTGAAACCAAAGTCGCCAAAGGTCTCGTAGAACTTCACGCCATGGTAGCCGGGGGAGGGCTCGGTCATGCCGGGAAATTTACCGTTGTCCCAGGGAAATTGGCCGGACTCCACCACCACGCCGGCGAGGGTCGTGCCGTGTCCTCCGAGGTACTTGGTGGCCGAGTGCACGACGATGTCGGCGCCCCACTGCAAGGGGTTGCACAGGTAAGGGGAGGGGACGGTGTTGTCGATGATGAGGGGCAATCCGTGCGCATGCGCCACCTCGGCCACCGCCGGAATGTCCAGCAGGATCAGGCTGGGGTTGCCCAGGCTTTCCGCGAACACGGCCCGTGTGTTGGGCTGGATGGCGGCAGCAAACGCATCCGGGTCATGGGCATCGACAAAGGTGGTCTCGATGCCAAAGCGGCGTAGGTTCACCGCCAGCATGGTGACACTGCCGCCATAGAGGGCGCTGGCGGCCACCACATGGTCGCCTTGTTGCAGCAGTGTCATCAATGCCATGGTTTCGGCGGCCATGCCACTGGCGCTGGCGATCGCAGCACGTCCGCCTTCCAGCGCGGCCACGCGTTCCTCCAGCGCGGCCACGGTGGGGTTGGACAATCGCGAGTACACATTGCCAAAGGTCTGCAGGTTGAACAGGCTGGCCGCGTGCTCAGCACTGTCAAACACATAGCTGGTGGTCTGGTAGATGGGTAAGGCGCGCGCGCCTGTGGCGGCGTCGGGAATCTGCCCGGCGTGGATGGCCAGGGTTTCAGGTTTGAAGACGTGATCGCTCATGGGGTGCCGTTCAGTGGGGTCGTTGTGACGAGATGATGCCGGTGTTCACCCCCATCCAGTGGAGGCCGCCAAAGAGGCGTGCGTGCTCGATCTTCACGCAGCGGTTCATCACCGACGACAGGCCATGGGCACGTGCCAGGGCATCGGCCTCATGGTTCTCGACGCCCAGTTGTTGCCAGACACAGCGCGCGCCGATCTGAAGGGCTTGTTGCGCGATGGGCAGCACATCTTCACTGCGACGAAACACATCCACCATGTCCACCGGGTGTGGAATATCCAGCAGGCTGGCATAACAGGTTTCACCCAGGATGCCCTCGGGGCTTCCGGCGTAACGGGGATTGACCGGCACGATGCGATAGCCGTGCTCCTGCATGTATTTGGCGGCGAAGAAACTCGGACGGTGCCATTCAGCAGACAGGCCCACCACGGCGATCGTGGTGTGCCCGCGCAGAATGCGGCGCAATTCGGCCATGTCGTTTGCCATCGGGACTCCTGTGCTCTGCTGCCGTGACCCTGTCACGTTGAGTTTCATGTTAACCCGCCCTGCAACCCTCCGATGCGTATACTGGTCAAATGAACGAACCAGTCCATACAGGCAAAGCGACTGCCCCCCCGCGTGCTTCCCGCGCAGCCGGTGCGGGTGGCAAGGCGCTGTCGCGTACCAACGATCCTGCCCGAACCACGGCTGAAATCCTGGAAGTGGCCACGCGCGAGTTTGCAGCCAAGGGACTGGCCGGCGCGCGCATCGATGAAATTGCCGCCGCCACGCGCACCAGCAAGCGCATGATCTATTACTACTTCGGCAGCAAGGACGGCTTGTACCTGGCGGTCCTCGAAGACGCCTACCGGCGCATGCGCAGCATCGAAGCCGATCTGCACCTGGATGACCTGGAGCCGATGGCCGCACTCGAGCGTCTGGTGGGGTTCACCTACGACCATCACCGCAACAACGAGGACTTCATCCGGCTCGTCATGAGCGAGAACGTTCAGCAAGGTCACTACCTGGCCCAAAGCCCGCGCATTCACGAATTGAACCTGACCGCCATCTCGGCCCTGGAGCGCTTGCTGGCCCGGGGTGTGGCCAGCGGTGTCTTCCGGTCCGACCTCCGGCCGCTGGACGTCCACTCGTTCATATCGGCCCTGTGCTTCTTCAATGTCTCCAACCGCCACACCTTTGGCTTGATCTTCCAGACCGGTCTGGAGGACGATAAGGCGTCCATCTTGTCCCGTGAACGGGTGATCGAGGCCTTGCTTCGATTTGTGGGCTGCTGAGCTCCCCATAGCCGCTATGCCCGGAATGCATGGCGAATACGGGTTAATCCCTATAATTAAAAACTAACCAGTTCGTACATTATGGAGTCACAGATTCCAACACCTCGGCCGACCGGGTACGCCGGCCGAGGATGATTCCAACCCGCGTACGTCCCGCCCTTGTGTGCACCGGAGACCTGATCATGAAGCGTTTGTTCCTCAAATCCCTGATTTCCGCCTTGTCCCTGTCCTTGGGCGGTCTGGCCATCGCGCAGGACAAGACCATCAAGTTCGCCAACCAGAACAGTGCGGGTCACCCCATCGTGCAGGGCATGGAGAAGTTCAAGGAAGTGGTGGAGGCCAAGTCGGGCGGCAAGCTGAAGGTCAACCTGTTTGTAGGCGGCGCACTCGGTAGCGACCAGGCCAACGTGTCAGCCCTGCAAGGCGGTACCCTGGAAATGGTGGCGATGAACTCCGGCATCCTGGCCAGCCAGGTCAAGGACTTTGGTGTGTTCGATTTCCCCTTCATGTTTGCCGATGGCAAGGAAGCCGACGCCGTGGTCGATGGACCCTTCGGCAAGAAGATGCACGCCAAACTGCTGGAGAAGGGCATTGTCGGTCTGGGCTATTACGAACTGGGCTTTCGCCACATGAGCAATGGCCGTCGCCCCATCACCAAAGTGGCGGATATCGAAGGCCTCAAGCTGCGTGTGATTCCCAACCCCATCAACGTCGACTGGGTCAAGGCCTTGGGCGCGAACCCCACACCGCTGCCGTTCCCCGAGCTGTACGCCGCGCTGGAGCAAAAGGCGGTGGACGGACAGGAAAACCCGGTGGCCACCATCAACTCGGCCAAGCTGTATGAAGTGCAGAAATACCTGACACTCACCAGCCACCAGTACAACCCGCAGTCCGTCATGATCAGCAAGAAATTCTGGGACGGTCTGTCGGCTGCCGAGAAGAAGATCGTGGAAGACGCCGTGGTCGAATCTGCCAAGTTCCAGCGTCAACAGTCGCGTGCCCAGGTGGCCAGCATCACCGAGAACCTGAAGAAAAATGGCATGCAAGTGTCTGAACTGCCGGCGGCCGAGATGGCCATCCTGCGCGACAAGATGAAGCCGGTGATCGCCAAGCACGGTGAGCCCATTGCCGCGACCGTGAGCGAACTGCAAGCCGAGCTCGCCAAGCTGCGCAAGTAATGGCGCCATGATCAACGGTCACACGGAGATCATTGCGCACCTCGGTTACCCGACGCACAGCTTCAAGGCCCCCATGATTTACAACCCCTTCTTTGCGGAGAAGGGCTTCAATGCCATCGTGGTGCCCATGGGGTGTCGGGCCGAGGAGTTTGCGGCCTTCCTGCCATTGGTGTTTCGCCTCTCCAACATCCGGGGCGCGCTCATCACCATGCCGCACAAGGTGAGCGTGGTGGATCTGCTCGATGAGGTCACCCCCGCCGTGCGTGTGGCCGGTGCCTGTAACGCGGTGCGACGCTCCGCCGAGGGTCGGCTGCAAGGCGACATGTTTGACGGCGAAGGCTTTGTGCGCGGCTTGAAAACCAAGGGCTTTGATCCCCGGGGCTGTCGTGCGCTGGTGGTGGGGGCAGGCGGCGTGGGCCGTGCCATCACCGCCTCGCTGGCGGCAGCGGGTGTCGGTTCCCTGAGTCTTTTTGATGTGGACGATGCGTCTGTGCAAGGTCTGGCCGCTCGCGTGCGCGAGCATTACCCGGACGTGGCGGTACAGACCGGTTCGCGTGACCCGCACGGACACGATCTGGTGGTCAATGCGACGCCCCTGGGCATGAATGAAGCCGACCCGATGCCCATTGACGTGCAACGCCTGTCGCCCACCACTTTTGTGGGGGAAGTCGTGATGAAGCGCGAGACCACCCCATTGCTGGCCGCTGCCCAGGCCCGCGGCTGTCGGGTGCAGGTGGGGACCGACATGTTGTATGAGCAGATTCCGGCTTACCTCGAGTTCTTTGGTCTGCCAACCACCACGGCGGCCGAGTTGCGTCGTTTGTCACAAGTCAGCTACGCCTGAAGGGCCGCTCGCCCGACCCCGGGCAGGAGAATTGCATGCGCACAGAATCCACCGATCGCGAATCCATCCCCGAGTTGCCCAACCGTCTGGGTATCGAGGGCATCGAGTTCATCGAATACGCCACCTCCCGGCCTCAAGCCCTGGGGCAGGTGCTGGAGCAGATGGGCTTTCGCCCTGTGGCGCGACACCGTTCGCGTGAAGTCACCTTGTACCGTCAGGGTTCGATGAACCTGATCGTCAATGCCAACCACGAGGCGGCGCGTGCGGAGTTGGCACAGGACGGCCGGCCCGTGCTGTCGGCCGTGGCATTTCGTGTGCGCGATGCGCTCAAGGCCCACACCCGATGCCTGGACCTGGGGGCCTGGTCGGTGCCCAGCCATGCGCAGGCGATGGAATTGCACATCCCCGCCATCCACGGTCCGGGTTCCAGCCGTTTTTATTTTGTCGACCGCTGGCGCGAGTTTTCGATCTACGACGTGGATTTCAACCCCATCCCCACAGTCGACATGCAGCCCACCGCGCTGGAGGGCATGAGCTACTTCGGCGTGGTGCAGTACATCGGCGCCCAACGCAGCGCCGACTGGCTGACCTATTACGAGCACATGTTCGACTTTGCCCCCATTCCCGATGAGGAGCGTTTTGGCATCCTGCCCAAGGGCAAGCTGATGCGCAGCCCGTGTGGCCAGTTCCTGTGGCAACTCATCGAACCTGAACCCTGGATGGACGCCGAGGACAGCGGGGAGTCGTTGCAACGCATCGGGCTGGGTGTGAAGGACGTGGGCAAGACCGTGCAGGTGCTCAAGGCCCGCGGGGTGGAGTTTGTCGAGTCGTCGCGCTTGCACCCTGAAGACCGCGGCGCGCTCACGCGATCGGTGTTGGGGTCGGTGGCGTTCGAGCTGGTTCACCAGGACTGAGGGGATGGCCATGCACATGCTGGATGGCTACGGGATGGACACCATCACCCTGGCAGGTTCCCTGGAGGCCAAACTCGCGGCCATGAAGGCGGCAGGTTTTTCGCAGGTGATGCTGATGGCGCGCGACCTGGTCGGTCACCCGGGTGGCGTGGAGGCGGCCGCGCAGGCCGTTCGTGACAGCGGCCTGCGTCCCACCGGATTTCAGGTGTTGCGCGACTTTGAAGGGCTGTCCGGGCACCTGCACGACTACAAGGTGGACATGGCCAAATCCATGCTCACGATGTGCCAGGCGGTGGGCAGTCGCGTGCTGCTGGCCTGCTCGTCGACGTCGCGTCATGCGGCTGATGAGCGCGCCCACATCGTGCGCGATCTGCGCAAGCTCGCCATGCTGGCCTTGCCGCTGGGCATCCGGGTGGCTTACGAAGCCTTGTCCTGGGGCCGCACGGTCAATGACTACGTCACGAGCTGGGCGCTGGTGGAAGAGGCCGACTGTCCCAACCTGGGCGTGGGGATCGATTCCTTCCACATCTTTGCGGCCCAGTCATCGCTGGATGCCCTGGAGGACATCGACCCCGGCAAGATTTTTCTGGTGCAGTTGTCCGACTTCATGTGGCATGACACGCCCACCTTTGAGGACCGCATCACCACCGCGCGCACATTCCGTGTGTTTCCCGGTGAGGGCGTGCACAGCGAACAACTGGCCGATCTGGTGATGCGGCTCGAGCGCATGGGCTACCCGGGCGATTTCAGCTTCGAGGTGTTCAACGACGACTACCAGCAGTTGCCCTTGTCCACCGTGACCGAGCGCGCCCGCCGAAGCGCCTTGTGGTTGCACCAGGACGTGTTGCACCGCAGCGCGCCCCTGCCGGCGTGGACCCGGCCGCAGCACCCCAGCTGAATGCCTGGCGCGGCGCCCATCCAGCTAAGCCCATCCGGCTGCCTCAAGCGTCCTGGACTGTCCGCGCCCTGCGCAGCGTGCCCCTGCACGGCCATACCGGGACGGCAGTCCCGATCGCTCACCGGCCCCATCGGTTACAAGGCCTCGATCACCACCTGGTCGAGCAGTTCGCGCACCTGGGCCGGGTTGCACAGCGCCGTGCCGTAGGACGATACCGCTGACGCAGCCGTGGCCATGGCCCAGCGGAAGGCCGGAAGCACGGCCTCCTCATGGTCCCAGGCGCCGGGGGTGCCGCGCCACCCGTGTAGCCATCCGCCCAGAAAACTGTCGCCGGCACCAATGGTGCTGCGCACTTGCACCGGCAGGGCGCCGGCACGCCAGTGGCGTTGGCGCGTCACCACCAGCGCACCCGCCTCGCCCAGTGACAAGGCCACAATCCGGGCCTGACCCTGCTCGACCAGGCTGGCCGCCGCTGCACGCCAATCCGCCTCGTGTTCGAGTGGGTGTCCCACGAGGTCGGCCAACTCCCGCAGGCTGGGCTTGACCAGCTCAACCCCGGCTTGCAGCGCCAGGGCCAACGACGCCCCCGAGGCGTCCAGCACGATGCGGTGCCCGCAGGCCTGCGCACGGCGGCTCAGGTCGGCGTAGCAGTGATCGGGAACGCCCATGGGCAAGCTGCCGCTGACCACCGCATGGGTTGACCCGGCCAGACGCTCGATGAAGGCGTCCAGACACGCATCCAGCTCGGCGCCGGTGAGCGTTGGCCCGGGCAACACAAAGCGGTAATCCTGTCCGCTGGAAGCCTCGTGCACGGAAAAGTTCTGTCGCGTTTCTGCCCCGATGGGAATGGCCTGCTGAGGCAAGTGTTCAGCGTCGAGCAATGCCCGCAATTCCTGACCCATCAGGCCGCCGCAGGGGTAGAGTGCCTGGGCCCGGGCGCCCAGGCGATGCGCGACGCGCGCCACGTTGATGCCTCCACCCCCCGGGTGCCACGCACCGGTGCTGCAACGCAATTTGTGCACCGGCATCACGGTTTCGACGCCGAGCGACACGTCCACCGAGGGGTTGAGGGTCAGCGTGACCAGGTCCTGCATGATGGGCGTTGAGGCGGGGTGAGCAGCAAGGGGTTGTCGTCAAGAATCAGGACCGTGTCCAGCGCACCGAAACAGGTCGATCTGCTTGGCATTCTAGTTTGCGTGCCAGCGCCGCGGCGTGCCCCGGCTGACTGCACGCCACCTGCCAAATGCGACACAATGGCGCCATGTACTACGAACCCGGTATCACCCCCCACGGCCTGCCGCACGATCCCTTCAAATCCTGCGTGATCCCACGCCCGATCGGGTGGATCTCCACCGTCGATCTCCAGGGACGTGACAACCTCGCGCCGTTCAGCCAGTTTCAGAACGTGACGTTTGATCCCCCCATCGTCATGTTTGCCTCCAACCAGAACAGCAACGGCGAACGCAAGGATTCGGTCCGCAATGCCGAGAGCACGGGCCAGTTTGTCTGGAACATGGCAACCTACGATTTGCGTGAAGCCGTCAACATCTCGGCCGAGGAGTTGCCGCACGGGGTGGATGAGTTCGAACGGGCCGGTTTGACGAAACTGCCCTCACGGCTGGTCAAGCCCAAACGGGTACAAGGCTCGCCCATCCACTTTGAATGCGCCTATCTCAACACGGTCCGCTTTCCTGGGGCCTCGCTGATGGGCACGGTGGATGTGGTGTTCGGCCGTGTGTTGGCCGTTCACATTGACGATGACTGCCTGACCCCGGATGGCCTGGTGGATGTGCTGAAGATCAAGCCCCTGGCGCGCATGGGCTATTACGACTACACCTATGTGGACAACCAGTTCCGCATGGTCATTCCCGGTAACAACGAAGCGGTGCTGGCGGGCCTGGAAGGCTCGCCCCTGCGGGCACGCGCCGCCACGGGCGGTGAACGTTGAGCGCGCACGAGAGGACGGCACACCCCGTGATGCCCCCCTCGCACCGGCTGGTCTGGCTCTTTGGAGCGGGTGCCTCGCCAGAGACCCATGACGCCATGGTGGCCAGTGGCGCGCAGGTGCTGATTCAGGACCTGGAAGACTTCACGCCCCCCGCCTTGCGGCCCCAGGCGCGTGCCATGGCCCCTGCGCTGTTTCATGCGGCGCGGGCCGCAGGCTTGCTGGTGTGCGTGCGCATCAATGCCCTGGACCAGGAGGGCCTGACCGATCTGCAAGCCGTCATGCCGCACCGCCCCGACGTGATTGCCTATCCCAAGGCTGAGCGCGCGCTGGACATGGCGGCGCTGTCCGAGCAGATCACCCGGCTCGAACAGCAGCATGGCATCGCCCTGGGGCAGACCGAAATTCTGCCGGTGTGTGAAACCGCGCTCGGCGTGGTGGAAGTGAGAGCACTGGCCGCTGCCACGCCCCGCGTGCGAGCCGCCTTGCTCGGCACCGAGGACCTCGCCACGGACTTGCAAGCCGAGCGCGGCGCCGATGGTGTCGAGCTTGACCACGCCAGGCGACGATTTCTGCTCGAGTGCCGTGCTGCGCGCATCGAACCGGTGGATGCGCCCTACACCTTCTCCGACGTGGAGGGGGCCGTGGCTGAAACCCGCTACGCAAGGCGTCTGGGTTACCAGACCAAGAGCCTGGTGAATCCGTCCATGGTGAAAGCGGTGCAGGCCGCACTGGCCCCGTCCACGGACGATGTCGCACTGGCTCAGGAAACCGTGCAGTTGTTCGAAGCCGCCCGTGCCCGTGGGGAAGATCGCGCCCTGGTGCGCGGCCTGTGGGTCGAGGTGCCCACCTATCTCAATGCGCGCCGCCTGCTGGAGCGTGCGCGTGGATTGCAAACGCAGGAGAACTTCCGATGACCCTTGATACGTTGACCCCCCCGGGTGCTGCAACCCGACTGCCCAGGCGCCGTGTCCTGCAATGGGCGCACTCGCTCGCCTTGGCGGGGGCGCTGTTCTCGGCAGGCAGTGCCTGGGCACAGTCGTCGGCCCCCATCCGCCTGCTGGTGGGCTATGCGCCAGGCGGACCGGTGGATGCGGCCGCACGTCTCTTTGCACCGGCGCTGTCGCGCGAACTGGGCCAGAGTGTGGTGGTGGAGAACCGCCCCGGCGCGGGTGGCGTGCTGGCGGGTGATCTCGTGGCCAAAGCGCCGGCCAATGGACAGGTGTTGTTCTTTGGCGCCAGCCCCACGATGACCATCAGCCCGCATGTGCTCAAGTCCATGCCATTTGATCCCTTGCGCGATCTGCAGGCGCTGGCCCCCATCCTGAGTTATGCCAATGTGCTGGTGATCAACAAGGAACAGCCGTTCCGGTCGGTGGCGGAGTTGCAGGCCTTTGCGCGGGCCAATCCTGGCAAGGTGTCTTATGGGTCGGCAGGCATGGGCGGCTCCAACCACCTCAGCGGCGAGTTGTTTGCCCGGCGCGTGGGCGCGCAGATGACCCACGTGCCCTACAAGGGGAATGCGCCCGCCATGACCGATGTGATCGGCGGGCAACTCACCATGATGTTCGACATCATTGGGACCGGGCGCAACTATGTGAACACGGGACGCGTGCGCGCGCTGGCTGTCACTTCGCGAGAGCGTAACCCGTCCTTGCCGGATGTGCCCACCCTGCGTGAGAGTGGCGTGGATTTCGATGTCGGTGGCTGGTACGGCCTGTACGGACCGCCGCAGATGCCGGCCGAGCTGGTGCAGCGGCTGAACGATGCCACGCGTCGTGCGCTGGGCCAGGAAGAGTTGCGCGCCAAGCTGGTGGAGCAGGGCTATGAGTTGTGGGTGGGGGCGCCCGCCCTGCTGGCCGAGCGGGCTGCGCGCGAGCTGGCCCTGTGGGGCACCGTCACGCAAGGCATGAAGTTCGATTGAGGCGAGGACAGGGAGAGGCCTGGCTTGATGCCGAGCGGTAGGGGGCGAGACACCGCCCGAGAACGGCAAGTCTCAATCGATGGAGAGCTTGTTGTCCAGGATGATGCGCGCGTAGCGTTTGCGGTCATCGGCCATCAGCTTCACGAAGTCGGCCACCGAGCCGCCTTTGGCCACCGCCCCTTGTGCCAGCAACTGTTGTTGCACGTCCGGCATGGCCAGGACTTGCTGCAGGCTGGCGTGAATTTTGTCCACGATCTCCTTGGAGACGCCAGCCGGCGCCAGCAAACCCAGCCAGGACCCCGACTCGGCCCCCGTCACGCCCGCTTCCTGCAAGGTCGGCGTGTCCGCAAGGGCAGACACCCGTTGCTGGCTGGTGATGGCCAGGCCTTTGAGCTTCCCGGACTTGATGTAGGCCGATGTCTCCAGCACCGAG
Organism: uncultured Burkholderiales bacterium; assembly: GCA_937927685.1. Taxonomy (GTDB): domain Bacteria; phylum Pseudomonadota; class Gammaproteobacteria; order Burkholderiales; family Burkholderiaceae_C; genus Limnohabitans. The sequence goes on from CALBSC010000077.1 coordinate 99,826, forward strand.
GCGAACAGCATGTGCACGTTGCCGGAGATCAGGTCGGTCATGGCCGCCCCACCTCCCTTGTAAGGCACGTGCAGTATCTGCGTGTCGGTGGCGATTTTGAAGGTTTCCGCAGACAAATGGGGCGAGCCGCCATTGCCCGAACTGGCGTAGGTCAGCTGGTTCGGTTTCGCCTTGGCCAGGGCCACCAACTCCTTGACGTTGTTGGCGGGGAGGCTGTTGGTCACGGCCAGCACAAAGGGCAACTCGGCAAAGAGGCCGATGGGCGTGAACGCGGTGTCCGGGTTGTAGTTCAGTTTTTTGTAGAGGCTGGGGTTGATCGACTGTGTCCCCACGTTGCCGGTCAGCAGCGTGTACCCGTCCGGCTTGGCGCGCGACACCACTTCCAATCCGACGTTGCCTCCCGCACCGCCCTTGTTGTCCACCACCACCGACTGGCCCCACAGCTGAGACAAGCGCTGGGCCACGATGCGGGTCCCGATGTCGGTGCCGCCACCCGGTGCAAAGGGGACCACGATGGTGACCGGTCGCGTGGGCCAGGCTGTCTGGGCCTGCAGCAGTGAGCACCACAGGGCGGACAAGCCCGTGGCGGCTACCCACAGACACAGACGGCGTGAGAAACGGGGGATTGACATGGCGCGAAGTCCTGACGGCAGAGTGAAACAGTACTTCATCCTAGTCCGAAGTCCTGCAGACTTCATAAGGGCTTGCGAGGGGTGTCCGCCACCCGGGGGTTTGTCCAGTGCGTGCGGGACAACGCGCCAGGAGCACGCTAGGATGTGCCATCTTCAACCAGGAGTTCCCAGATGTCCCTCGTTCATGACACCGCCCGTGCTTTCATGTCTTACCCCTGGGTCGATGTGCCCCGTGCCGGCACCGGCCCGCTCAGCGGCCTGACCTTCGCCGTCAAGGACCTGTTCGATGTCGCGGGTTACCCCACCAGCGGTGGGCAGCCCTTCCTGCTGGCCCAGTCAGGCATCAAGACGCGACACGCCCCCACGGTGGAACGTCTGTTGCTGGCTGGGGCCACTTTTGTGGGCAAGACAATCACCGATGAACTGGCCTTCTCCATGAGCGGGCAAAACGCGCACTTCGGCTCGCCCGTCAATGGTGCGGCCCGCGACCGAATTTCGGGGGGATCCTCCAGTGGTTCTGCGGCCGCTGTGTCCAACGGCCTGTGCGATTTTGCGTTGGGCACCGACACCGGCGGGTCGGTACGCGCCCCGGCCAACCATTGCGGTCTGATCGGTTTACGCCCCACCCACGGTCGTGTGAGCCTGACGGCCACCCTGGACATGGCGCCCAGTCTGGATACCTGCGGCTGGTTTACCCGTGACATCAACACCTTCCTGCGGGTGGCCGAGGTGCTGCTGGGTGGCGATCAGCACCCCTTGCCCGACCGCGTCCGACTGCTGCGCTCGCCGCAGCTTGATGAGGTGGCGCTGCCGGAAGCCCTGCAGGCCCTGTCAGGTGCGGTGCAACGGGTCGAAGCCGTGGCAGGACCTGCCGCCTGGCTGGCCCCCGATTTGTTCGATATCGAATCGATGTTCTGGAGTGTGCGGCACATCCAGGGCCATGAAACCTGGGGTATCAACCGGGCCCTCATCACGCGTTTTGCACCGCCCCTGGGAACGGACGTGGCACAACGCATCGAATGGTCCAGTCAGGTCACGGATGCGCAAATGGAGCAGGCACGCGCACTGCGTGCCCAGCTGAAAGCCAAATGGACGGAAGTGATGGGTCAGGACGGCGTGCTGGTGTTTCCCACCATGCCGGACATTGCGCCGTTGAGCACATCCTCTGATGCAGAGATGGACACCTACCGCAACCGCGCGATCCGCCTGCTGTGCCTGGGTGGCCTCACCGGGTGTCCCCAGCTCAGCCTGCCGCTGGCCAGCCGGCAGGGCGCGCCATTGGGCCTGTCCCTGATGGGCCCGCCCGGCAGCGACCTGTCGCTGGTTCGCCTGGCGCAGCGTGTGATGGCTGCCTGAGCCCCGTCACACAGCCGCGCGGCAGGACTTATTTCTTCACGTCGTCCTTGTGGGCGGTCTTGTCCTTGGGTGCCTTCTTCACCTCGGCCTTGTGTTCTGCCTTGGACTCTGTCTTGGTGGTGGCAGGCGAGGGCGTGACGGCCGCCGGGGCCACGGCAGTGCTGGCGGGCGCCGGCGCAGCCGGTGGTGTCACGGTGGTGGCCGCAAAGGCTGCCACGGAGAAACCACTGACGATCAATGAGGTGATGAGCTTGTTCATGTGAAGTCCTTTCGGTGGGTTGTCACTCCGCGTGTCGGGAGTACTCCTACAACGGGAGCTGTTTCAGCAATGTTGACTGAAATAAAAAAATATTCGTGTCAACCTGATCAGGACGCGCACGTTGCATCCGGTCAGCAGGAATGGTGATAGATTGCGTGCATTCGCTAGCCCTCAACGGAGATTGACATGACCGCATCGCCATCCTCTGCGTCCACGTTGGACAACACCATGCGCTTCAGCGTGCAGCATGCCCGTGACAGTGCTTTTGTGCATGATGGGCTGCGACCCTACTTCGAGTATCGCGATCTGGGTATCAAGGATGCCACCGCCGGCCAGGCGGTGATGCACGTTATCCGCGCCCATGCCGGCCATCAGCTCACCGGTGAATGGCACCGGCACGAGGTGCAGTTACAGATCGTGTATGTGCTCAAAGGGTGGGTGAAATTCGAGTATGAAGGGCAGGGCGAACACACCCTGGTGGCAGGCACGTGCGTGCATCAATCGCCCGGTATCCGGCACCGCGAGATCGCCCACTCGGACGATCTCGAACTGATTGAAATTGTGCTGCCGGGCGACTTCAAGACGATCACGGACTGATCCACCCTTGCAGGGCATTCGCGCGCCATGACCGGTTGGATCGGCATTGACCTGGGCGGAACCAAGACGGAGGTGGCCGTGCTGGATGACGCGGGCCATGTTCGATGGCGACACCGCGAGCCAACCCCGGCCAATGATTACAACGCCATCGTGTCGCTCATCGCGGCGTTGGTGAGACAAGCTGTTGATCAGGGCGAGCTCAACTGGCCGGCGCGGCTGGGGTGCGCCATCCCCGGGTGCCTCGACCCTCGTACGCAGCGCGTGCGGGGGGCCAATACACAAGTGCTCAATGGCCAGCCCTTGGCCCGCGACCTGGCGTCGGTGCTGGGCCTGGAGGTGTGCATTGAAAACGATGCCAACTGTCTGGCCCTGAGCGAATCGGTCGATGGCGCGGGGGCGGGTGCCGAGCTGGTGTTTGCCGTGATTGTCGGCACAGGCTGCGGCGGGGGGCTGGCGATCAACACCCGGGTGCGGACCGGCCGACATTCCCTGGCGGGCGAATGGGGGCACAACCCCTTGCCCTGGCCGACCGTGGACGAGTTGCAGGCCCCAGCCTGCTGGTGCGGGCTGCAGGGTTGCCTGGAAACCTGGGTCAGCGGTCCTGGCTGGTCACGGGAGCACCAACGGCGCACGGGTCGCATGCTGACACCACCCGAAATCGTTCAGGCCATGCAGGCGGGGGACGTCGCGGCCCGTGACAGCGTGACGGCCTGGGTCGACCGGTTGGGACGTGGCCTGGCGCACGTGGTGAATCTCATCGACCCGGATGTGGTGGTGCTGGGCGGTGGATTGAGCCTGATACCGTCCCTGCCGTCATGGCTCGAAGCCGCCCTGGGGCGCTACACCTTTGAGCGGGACATTCACACGCCGGTTCGCGTGGCCATGCACGGTGACTCTTCGGGGGTTCGGGGTGCCGCGTGGCTGGCACGTCAACAGGCCTGATCGCGGACCTGTTGTGCCGTGGCTTTGATCTGGTCGTTGTCAGCCCTCAGCCGGGCAATGTCATCATCGCTCAGGCCGTCGATGCTCAGGTAGTGACGTTTCCAGTCGGGTTCCCCGGGCCAGCGCAAGGCGTTGCGCACGGTGGTGCGCGGCCCCTGGGCTTCGCGCAACACCGCCAGGGCGGCACTGACCGTGGCGTCCTGTGAGGGGACATCGTAGGGCAGTCCCGCGGCATGTCCCAGGGGCAGATCGCTGAACAGCAAGCGCGGCACGCCACAGTGCTCCACGATGTCCAGTGCTGCGCCCAGGATGACTGTGGCGATGCCGTTGGCTTCCAGATGACGTGCCACCAGACTCAGCGTCTGGTGACAGACCGGGCAATTGGGTACCAGGACCGCCACATCGGCCCCATCGGCCTGACAACGCCGCAGTACCTCGGGGACATCCACCTCGAGGGTGTGGCGCTGACTGCGGTTGGTGGGGACACCATGAAAACGCGCGGTGAGTGAACCGATTTCGTGTCGCTCCGCAGCACGGCGCAAGGCGGGCAACGGAAACCAGGTGTTGCTGTCATCGCTCAGATGACGGCGGTCGACCATGACGTGCGAGACACGCAGGTCGTGGTCGGCAGCGGTGTCGCCCGAGTACACCTGGTAAAACTTGGCAGCCGCGTTGTAGGGCGCCCCAGCATCCTGCGGCCCCTTGTCCGGCTGGTAGGGGGCCGCGGTGGTGATGAGTGCCACGCGAGATTCGGTCAGGGGTTTCTTCAGGGGGGTGAATGGCACCTGGTCGAAATGCGCATAGCGATAGGGGTTGCCATAACCCAGGGTTTCGTACCAGCGCCGGGTGCGCTCGATGTACGGCAGCGGCTGGTCATGCCGTTGCAAATACGTGTCGCGCAGTTCGCGTTTGAGAATCTTGCCGATCTCACTGCGCGGCAGCGTGGCGGTCAGGACCACATCCGCCACGCGCTGCGTCTTGCCCACGCGCTGATTCACAAAGTCACGGATCGCCTCGGCCGTCGCAACGCCGCCGGCCCGTTGCACGACAAAGGCCACCGGCGTTTCGCCCCACTGGTGCGAGGGCACGCCCACCACCGCGCATTCCTGCACGTCCGGATGCTGGCGTAACTCGGCTTCGATATCCGAGGGGTAGACGTTGAAGCCCCCCGTGATGATCATGTCCTTCTTGCGGTCTCCCAGGATCAGAAAACCATCGGCATCGAAGCGGCCGACGTCGCCTGTGCGAATGAACCGCTTGCCCGTTGGATCGTGCCATTCCACCTCACGGGTTTTGTCGGGCATGCGGTGGTAACCCTTCATGATGGCGGCCGAGTGGCCCACCACCTCGCCGCTCTCGCCCGGCGGGACCTCCACTCCCTGTTCATCGATCAGACGGATGTCATGCCCGGTGGCAGGGCGCCCCACGGTGTGCAACTTGTCGGGGTGGGCGTGGGCATACAACTCGGTGCGACCACCGCCTTCGGTCATGCCGTAGTACTCGGTGAGCCGTCCCGGCCAGCGCTGGAGCACCTGGCGTTTCAGGTCGGCACGAAAGGGCGCACTCGTCACGAACTTGGCCTGGAAACTGCTGAGGTCGTACTGGTCAAACGCTGGGAAATCCATCAGCCGCTGGTACTGAACCGGCACCAGCATGCTGTGGGTGGCGCGGTGGGCTTGCGCCAGTTCGAGGTAGGTGCGCACGTCAAACTTGGGCATCAGAATGCTCGTGCCCCCCAGTCCCAGCGTGGGGATGAGCGAGACCAGCGTGGTGTTGGAGTACAGCGGGGTGGCCACCAGGTTGATGGTCTGGGCGTTGTAGCCGTTGACATGACCCCGCTGGATTTGCGCCCAGCGCATGCTCCAGGGTTGCAGGATGCCTTTGGGCACCCCCGTGGTCCCGGAGGAGTAGATGAGGTTGAATGACCAGTCCGGTTGGGCCTGAACCGGGCTGGGGTGCGCGCAGGCGCCAGCTTCTTGCAGCCAGGCTCGCCAGGGTTGTCCCACGTCGCTGTCGTCCAGGGCGACGCAGGGCCAGTCCTGCAGCGCCGACGGCGGCAGACGTTCGCGGCTGCTGGCGTCGAGAAACAGATAGCGCGGCTGGGCGTTGTCCAGCATGGCTGACAGGTGCGCCGGCGAGGAGGACGGGGCGAGCGGGGCGGCGATCAGACCGGCACGCAGACCGGCCATGAAGGCCACCACATATTCGATCGAGGACTGAGCGCACAGCGCAATCACGTCACCGGGTTGCAAGCCTTGCTGCTGCAGGCGGGCGGCCATCTGGTCCATGAGCCGGTCGAGTTCGGCGTAGCTGAGGACGCGGTCCTGACAGATCAGGGCGGCGTGCGCGCCTTGAGCGACAGCGTGCTGATGGATGAGGTCGGGCAGTGAGCCAAAGGGTTGCTCGAGCGGGTTCATGCGTGGAATAAAACAGATGGCCAGGGAGCGGCCGGGGCCAGAGCCCCGCAGCACTGCGTCAGATGTTACCCGAGCCTTGTGCTGGTCAGGCCCTGACCCCCCGGGCTGTCAACGCCCGGGATCAGGCGCGAAACTCAACAATGTTTTGTCCAGCGGAGGCACGGTGCACGTGCACCGGCTGGGGCAATGACGCCGGGGGCGTGGCCGATGCAGGATTCCATGATGCATCCTTGCTCTATCCGCCCGCCATCAGAGACAGGTGGTTTGAATCGACATCATCTTGAGAGGCTTGAGGGTGGGGGAGTCGCCATTGACAGCCGTCGCGAGTCGGTGCAACCTAGACCCTGCGTGCTTTGTCCAAAGCTCGCCGCGTACAACTTCATCAATTACAGGAGACTCAGGGCATGAAGCGTCGTCAACTGATACAGCAAGGTGGTCTGGCCGGCATTCTGGCGGCGGGTACCGCCCCCGCCTTTGCGCAGGGGTTGCCCGAGGTGCGCTGGCGACTGACCTCCAGCTTCCCCAAAACCCTGGATACCCTGTACGGCGCCGCTGAAAATGTGGCCAAGCGGGTACACGATGCCACGGGCGGCAAATTCCAGATCAAGACCTTCGCGGCCGGGGAAATCGTCCCGGGCCTTCAGGTACTCGACGCGGTGCAGAACGCCTCGGTCGAAGCCGGTCAGACGGCCATGTACTATTACTTCGGCAAGAACCCCACCTTTGCCTTTGCCAGTTGCATGCCGTTTGGCATGAACACACGGCAGCAAAATGCGTGGTGGTATTACGGTGGCGGCGAGGAGCTCTACAACGATTTCCTCAAGGCCTACAACTGCTATGCCATTCCCTACGGCAACACCGGCACGCAAATGGGGGGCTGGTTCCGCAAGGAAATCAAGACCATCAACGACTTCAAGGGCTTGAAGTTTCGGGTGGGGGGCGTGGCCGGACAAATCCTGTTGCGTCTGGGCGTGGTGCCGCAGCAGATTGCCGCCGGTGACATTTATCCCGCGCTGGAAAAGGGCACGATCGACGCCGCCGAATGGATTGGCCCGCACGATGACGACCGGCTGGGTATTTCCAAGGTGGCCAAGTACTACTACACCCCCGGCTGGTGGGAAGGCAACTCCTCGGGGCACATCATCGTCAACCTCAAGGCCTGGGAGGCCCTGCCGAAGGAATATCAGCAAATCTTCACAGCTGCGTGCGGCGAATCCAATGCCATGACGATTGCCAAGTACGACCACCTGAACCCGATCGGGCTCAAAAAACTCATTGCGGGTGGCGCGCAGTTGCGAATGTTCCCCAAGGCTGTGCTGGATGCCTGCTATACGGCGACGCAGGAGCAGTACGCCGAGTGGGCAGGCAAGTACCCGGAGTTCAAGACGATGCTGACGTCGTACATGAACTACCTGCAGGAGGAGGTGTCCTGGTTCCGGGTGGCGGAAGGCAGTTTCGACGCTTACATGTCGCAGGCGCTGCAGAAAAAGCGCAGTTAAGCGGACAGCGGATGGTGAGGGTCGCGACGCCTGCCAGGCGTCGTGGCCGTCAAGCCCGGTACCACGCCCGCACGGCGGTCAGGTAGCGCTGCACCCCTTCCGACACGGTGGCTGCATCCAGTGCGCCGTACGACAGACGCTGGTAATTGGCCCGAGTGGTCTCCGTGAGTCCGAAGGCGAATCCCGGAATACACGCCACCCGGTGCTGTTCGGTCATGAACCGGTTGAAGGCCAGGGCGTCGGGTACCCCTGGTAACTTCATCAGGACATAAAAGGCGCCTTGCGTGTGCGGGTACTCCACCAGATCGCCCAGCGTATCGAGCGCTGCGTGCACAGTTTTACGCACCTGTCCCAAGGCCTCGATGTGTGGCGCCACCCAGTCGCGCCCCAGCTTGAGTGCCTGCAGCGCCAGAACCTGCGAGATGACGGGGGCACAGATGATGTTGGTGTCCTGCACCTTGTTCATGGCATCGAACAAATCGCGGGGGAACACCACATAGCCAACCCGCCAACTCGCCATGCCGTAGTTCTTTGACATGGAGTAGAAGGACAAGGTGTGGGCATGGGCCCCTGGAATGGAGCCCGGTGAGAAATGTCGGGCGCCGTCGTAGGTGAAGTATTCGTAGGCTTCATCACAAAAGTGATACAGCCCATGCTGCGCGCACAGCGCATTGACGGCACGCAGGTCGTCTTCGCTGTAGACGGCACCCGTGGGGTTGTTGGGGGTGACGGTGATGATGGCGCGCGTGCGCGGTGTGATGGCCCGGGTCAGGGCCTCCACATCCAGTCCCCAGTCCGAACGCGTGGGCACCGGCACGGGTACGCAGCCGGCCATGCGGATGGCCATTTCCTGGTTGAAGTAATAAGGCATGGGGAGGATGAACTCATCCCCCGGGTCGGCGATGGCCAGCACGGCATTCAGGAAGGCCATGTTGCTGCCGGCCGTCACCATGACGAGCGATTGCCCGGCACAGACGATGCCGTTTTCACGCGCCAGCTTGCGCTCGATTTCCTCCACCAGCGGCTGGTAGCCGGTGACCGCCTGGTACTTGTGCAAGGCGGCCTCGGCCATGAGTTCGGGCAGGGCAGCAATGGCCTGGGCCGGCGGGGCATAGCTCACCACGCCCTGGCCCAGGGAAATGGTACCGGGGGTGGCTCGGGCGAGGGCCGCGATGGTGGGGATGATCGGGGTATCGACCCCGTCCATGCGTAAGGAGTGTCGCTTCATGTCAGACGTTTCAGGCGTGATCGGGTATTCTTCCACAGAAGTTTCGCCTCAAGCGTTGCGTGCACCGGGTGGGCCTTGTGTGTCCTTCATGTGCTGTATGTGCTGCAACTGCAGCAATTGCAGCAATTGCGCCCTGCGCGCGTTGTTTTCGAGCCATAGCTGTCATACCCAAGGAAAATTTCTCATGAATCTCTTTGACCTCACTGGCCTGGTGGCCGTCATCACCGGTTCGAGCCGTGGCATCGGCCGTGCCATTGCCGAACGCATGGCTGAACACGGTGCGCGGGTGGTGATCTCGTCACGCAAGGCCGACGCCTGCGAGGCGGTGGCCAAAGACCTGCAACAACGTTTCGGCAGCGGTTGCGCGATGGCCATTCCCGCCAACATTTCGTCCAAAGACGACTTGCAGCATTTGATGAACGAAGCCCGCCTGCAGTTGGGCCCCATCGATATCCTGGTGTGCAACGCGGCGAGCAATCCATATTTCGGTCCGCAGGAAGGCATCTCGGACGACCAGTTCCGCAAGATTCTGGACAACAACATCATTGCCAACCACTGGATGATCAGCATGGCGGTGCCCGAGATGAAGCAGCGCCGACGCGGCTCCATCATCATCGTCTCATCGATTGGGGGATTGCGGGGTTCGCCCGTGATCGGGGCTTATTGCATCAGCAAGGCCGCCGACATGCAGCTCGCCCGCAACCTGGCGGTGGAGTATGGGCCCCACAACATCCGTGTGAACTGCATTGCGCCGGGTCTGATCAAGACCGATTTTGCGCGTGCGCTGTGGGAGGATCCGGCCATGCTGTCGCGCCGCACCGACACCACCCCGTTGCGACGGATCGGCGAGCCCGACGAGATTGCCGGGGCCGCCGTCTTCCTGGCCTCGCCCGCGGGTTCCTTCATGACCGGTCAGAGCCTGGTCATTGACGGGGGCGTGACGATTGGCAGTTGATCGCCAGCGCGGCTCAGTTTTCCAGGCCCGACGGGTCGTCCGGAAACACCGCCATGCCGCCCGCGTTGAGCTTCATGAGGAAGTAGAAGTGACGCAACTCGGCCTTTTCGCAATCCGGCGCGCCCAGCCAACGGGCCAGGGCGTGGGCCGGGATGTACATCTGCCTGGAGCCGAAATCGACCCCGACACGGAAGTACCCGTCGCTGGGTTCGGTAAATTCGAACACGCGCCCGGTCTGACCCACAGGCCACGGCTTTTTGAGCACGATGACCGTTCGTCCCGGACGGGCGAGGTAGTCGAAGGTGTCCTCGTAGGCTTCCCGGTGACGCGTGTGTTCAACCAACGCGTTGGCGGTTACCTGCTCAATAAATTGTTCAACTTTCATGCCCCTAGGATCGTCCGCATTCGGCAGAACTTGAGGCCGGCGGTGCTACACTTTTTTTCACCATGCGAATTTTCAGGCCGAAGCAGTCGGCCGAGGGCGCATGGCCAGTCAACCAGGAGTGAATCCCATGTTCTACGGTGAAATCGAAGGTGGCGGCTTTGAGGTGATCGAGCCCGAGTTTGCGGGCTGCTTTGTCGGACACGCACGCCTGGAGCGGCTCTGGACCGGATGCCGATGGGCAGAGGGCCCGGCCTGGTTCGGCGGGGGGCGTTACCTCATCTGGTCGGACCTGCCCAACAACCGCCAGCTGCGCTACGACGACACCGACGGCTCGGTCTCGGTCTTTCGCCAGCCGAGCGGGTTTTCCAATGGCAATACCGCGGACCAGCAAGGTCGACTGATTTCCTGTGAGCACCAGAACCGCCGCGTCACCCGCACCGAGCACAACGGCTCGATCACGGTGCTGGCCAGCCACTACCAGGGCAAGCGCCTGAACTCACCCAATGACGTGGTCGTGAAGTCGGACGGCTCGATCTGGTTCACCGACCCCAACTACGGCATCATTGCCGACTACGAAGGCAGCCGCGCCGAGCAGGAACAGGCGGGTTGTCACGTGTATCGCATTGACCCGCACACGGGCGAGGTGAGCTGCGTGGCCGATGACTTCGATCACCCCAACGGGCTGGCCTTCTCGCGCGACGAAAAGCAGTTGTTCATCGCGGACAGTGGTTTCACCGAATCCCCCCAGGCGCCACGCCATATCCGGTGTCTGGACGTCAATGCCACGGGCTCAGGCCTCACAGGCTCACGAGTGTTTGCCGAGTGCACACAGGGTGTTTTTGATGGGTTTCGTCTTGACGAGCAGGGTCGCGTGTGGGCCTCCACCGCGGGCGGCGTGAACTGCTATGCCCCTGACGGGCGACTGATTGGCAAGGTGCATGTGCCCGAGATGGTGGCCAACGTCGAGTTTGGCGGTTTGCAGCGCAACCGACTGTTCATCTGCGGTACCACCTCGCTGTACGCGATTTATCTCAAGATCAACGGCTGATCGGTCGGGTGAATCCGGTCGTGGCGGCTGGCGGGTTCAGGGCTTGATATCGCCGCGTCGGATCACGTCTGCGAAGCTGCCCGAAATCATCTTCAGGTACTTGCTGAATTCACCCGGCTTGCGGTAGTCGATCTCGATGGCAATGCCATCAAAGGCCTTCTTCATCTCTGGGGTCTGCATGGCCTTTTCCAGCACCGCGGTCAGCTGTTCCACGATGGGTTTGGGCGTGGAGGCCGGCGCCATCATGCCGAACCAGGCGCCCAGGTCAAAGCCCGGAATGCCCGCTGCCACGGCCAGCGGCGGCACCCCCGGGGTGACAGTGCTGCCTTTTTCGAGCGAGACGCCATAAGCCTTCAGCCGGCCGTTGCGGATGAAGGGTTGGGTCGAGCCTGCGGTTTCAATGCAGTAGGCCACCTGCCCGCTGATGACGTCGGTCAGCGCCGGCACCGAGCCTTTGTAGGGCACGTGCGTGGCCTGCAAACCCAGCGCGGCGTTGAATGCCTCACAAATCAGATGGGCGGTGGCCCCCGTACCCGAGGACGCAAACGAGTATTTGTTGGGGTTGGCCTTGATGAGGGCGACCAGTTCCTTCGCGTCCTTGGCCGGAAACTCCGGGTTGGTGACCAGCAGGTAGGGTGACAACCCCAGCATGGCGATGGGTTGCAGGTCTTTTTCGGAATCGTAGGGGGTCTTGGTGAACAACGGGCTGATGCTCACCGGGCCGCTCGAGGCCGCCAACAGGGTGTACCCGTCGCCAGGCGCCTTGGCCACGGCGTCCGTGCCGATGGTGCCGCCAGCGCCTGCCCGGTTGTCGATGATGAAGGGCTGGCCCAGGATCTTGCTCAGCTCTTGCCCCAGCACGCGTGCGGCCAGGTCGGTGGCCTGTCCAGGGGGCCAGGGGACCATCAGCTTGATCGGACGATTGGGGTAAGCCGATTGCGCCAGGGCAGCGCCGGACAGGCCCCAGAGACTGGCCGCGCCCAAAGCGGTGGCCTGACCCATCCAGTCACGGCGGGTGATGCCGTGGGGGCGTTGAATCGTCTCAAGCTTGCGTTTCATGGGAATACTCCTGGCAGGTTCTGGGAAGGCACCGTGGCCGACAAAGTTACATCAAAAGGGCACGGACGGCATGGGGGCTGACCCGAAGTCCGCAGCGCTGGACTCAGGTCGCCGCCAATGCGCGCGCCGTGGGCACTTGCGCCAGGTTGGACACGTGACCCCACAGCGCCTCGCGGTCCAGGTCAGACTGTCGCTGGGTACAGTCCATGAACTTGGTGCGCATCTCCTGTTCGGAGAGGATCAGCTTGGCGTTGCCACGGGCAAACCGGATGTCGCCGCTGTCCAGCACCCGGCCATCATCCAGTTCCAGTTCGACACGGTCGTTCATGGCAAAAATGGGCTCGACGGTGCAGCGCGAGTCGTCGGTGCTGATGGCCAGTCGCTGCATGAGTGCCCGAATCGGAGCCTCATTCACCACAGGGTCGGTCAACTCGTTCAAGCCCACGCGACCATGCACCAGCGCCGAGGCGACGGCAAATTCCAGGCTGAATTTGGCTTCGAGTCCGGTGACCGGGGCATGGTTGCGCAGCATCGAGGCCTGGGCCACACCGATGCGGGCGCGGATGGCTTTGACCTGTTCCGCTTGCACCCCATGCGCGCGCTTGAGATCCAGAACACCATCGATCACGCGGTGTGTGGCGTAGCAGGTCGGGTACTTCTTGATCGACAAGCCGTAATCGAGGATGCGCAAGGTTGTGCCCAGTGAAGGGCAAGGCGACGTGCGATCCGCCTGGCCACGCGGTGAGAGGGCCGCCAGATAGCCGGCGTGGTGCTCGAACACATCGGGTGCGGCGGTGAGCCCCAGTCGGGCGAACTGCACAGCCTCCAGACCGCAGGCCGCGGCGCGGCCGGCGTGCAGGGGTTTGGTCATGGTGCCGAAGTTCGCCACCAGTCCGCTGGCCATGCTGGCAGACAGGGCGAGGGCGTGCTGAATCTGCTCCAACGGCAAGCGATGCAGGTAGGCTGCGGCCGCGCAGGCACCCACCGTGCCCAGCACGGCGGTCGGGTGCCAGCCCTTGAGGTGGTAAGCGTCGGTTTCCCGCGTGAACAACTCGGCCCACACCTCGTAGCCCACCAGGTAGGCGCGCAGCACCTCGGCCCCGGAGGCGTTGACCTCCTCGGCAGCGGCCAGCACGGCCGGTACCAGCACGGTGCTGGGATGTCCCCCCAGTGCGACATCGTCAAAGTCGAGGGCGTGACCCGCGGTGCCATTGATGAGTGCCGCATCAGCGGCATTCAGACGTTCACGGCCGAGCAACACCGAGGAGGCGCCGGCGGCCGGGTGACGAGCCGCCACGAACTGGCGGGCAATCTGCACCACCGGCTCGTCTCGTCCGGCCACCAGGGTGGCCAGGGTATCGGCGAATCCGGTCTGGATGATGCGTACGGCCGCTTCGGGCAATGACGCCGGAAATCCCGGTTGATGCACAAAGGCGGCCAGTGTGGCGGTTAGTCCGGACATGAGAGCTCCTGGAGTCGGTGGGGTTGGCGTCGTGGCAGGGGTCTGAAACGGGGTGGCGAGAGGGATCAGGCGTGAACCGCTTCGCGAGCGGGGTCCTGCATGGTCCGGTAGCGGGTGGGCAGGCCGGCACGCGACAAGGCGCCATGCATCTCGATGTCCGGCAAGGTGTCACGGATGATCTGACGGATGGCGACCAGTTGTTCGAGGTCAACACCCGTGCGCAGGCCCATCGAGTCGAGCATGAAGCACAGGTCTTCCATCACGATGTTGCCGGTGGCACCCGGGGCGAAGGGACAGCCGCCGATGCCCGCCAGTGACGCGTCGAAGTGGCGGATGCCACAGTCCAGCGCAGCCGCCACGTTGGCCAGTCCGGTGCCGCGCGTGTCGTGAAAGTGCGCGGCAATCACCTTGTCGCCCAGCTCGGCCTTGAGGGCTTTGAACACGGTGCGCACCAGTTGCGGATCGGCATAGCCCACGGTATCGGGGATGACGAGTTCATCCGCGCCGGCTTCGGCCAGCAGGCAGGCGTACTTGACCACATCGCTCACCGCGACACGGCCTTCATAGGAGCAGCCAAAGGCGGTGGCCAACCCGGCGACGATCAAGGGGCGGGTGTCGGCGGGTTGCGCGCGCACCAGCTCCACGATGCGGACGAAATCAGCGACGGACTCCTCACGTTCGCGGCGCACGTTGTTGAGGTTGTGGGTCTTGCTGGCAGACATCACAAAGTTCAGCTTGTGCACGCCCAGTTCAAGTCCACGCTCGGCGCCCCGGTAGTTGGGGATCAGCGCGGCGACGGTGAGGCCGGGTACTTTCAGGGCGCCCACCGACACCGCCTCGGCGTCCACGAACTGGGGCACCACCTTGGCTGGCACATAAGACGTGACTTCAATTTCACGCACCCCGGCCTGGGCCTCCGCCGCAATCCAGGCCAGCTTGCGCTCGGTGGGCATGAACACCGGATGAATTTGCAGGCCATCGCGCAGGCCCACTTCGCGAACCACTACATCAATGTCGGACATGGATGACTCCTTATTGGCCCTTGAACACGGGCTTGCGTTTTTCATTGAAGGCCAGCACGCCTTCGTAACGGTCTTCGGTTTCCACCAGGTGGTTGTAGGCCTCGACCTCAAAGCGGAAGGCGGTGCGCAACTCCATCTCGAACCCATACCGGACGGACTTTTTGATCTGGCGCACCGACAGGGGGGCGTTGCCCGCGATGGTGGTGGCGGTTTTCAGGGCCAGCGGCAACACCTCTTCAGGTTCGGCAATCTCGTTGAACAGACCCCAGGCCAGGGCCTTCTGGGCGTTGATGGGCTGGCCGGTCATGAGGATTTCCTTGGCCCGGCGCTGACCAATGGCACGCGGCAGGTTTTGTGTGCCGCCGGCGCCCGGCATGATGCCCAGCGTGACCTCGGTGAGGGCGAAGCGCGCCGCACTCGAGGCATAGGCAAAGTCGCAGCTCAACACGGTTTCAAAGCCGCCCGCATAGGCGTGACCATTGACCGCGGCGATGACCGGAATGGGCAGGTCGGTGAGGGCCCAGTACATGCGCTCAAACAATTCGTGCTGCTTGATCCATTGCGCCTTGGTCATGCCGTTGCGCTCCTTCAGGTCTCCCCCGGAGCAGAAGATCTTGTTGGGGCCTGCCCCGGTCAGCACGATGCAGCGCACATCGCCGGCATCTTCCGTCAGTCGGGTCCACAGGTCGAGCAGGTCGCGGCCCATCTGGGTGCTGATGGCGTTGCCCACCTCCGGTCGATTGAGCGTGACCTTCAACACATGCGGTGCAACTGTCTCAGTCAGAACGGTCTGGTAGTCGGGTAAGGAAAGCGTCATGGCATCAACTCCTGGAAAACAAAATGGATTCGGTGTGCTGGCCCAGGGTGGGCGGCGGTCCACTGGAGACCGGGCGCTGCCCATCCAGACTCAGCGGCAAGGCAACGAAACGCATGCCGGTGCCGGGTACCGGCTGGATCAGGCCCAGGGCCTGGGTTTGCGGGTGCTCGGCCATCTGCTCGATCGATTGCACCGGCGAGCACGGGATGCCGGCGGCCTCCAGCGCCGTCACCCACTCCCGGGTGGGACGCTGGGCCATGATGTCGTCCAGCATGCGGTAGAGCTCGCTCTGGTTGCGCACACGCGAGGGGTTGTCCACAAAGCGGGGGTCATCGATCCACTCGGGATGACCGACCACCTGGGCCAGGCTGCGAAACAGGCTGTCACTGCCTGCCGCCACCACCACTTCGCCGTCCAGCGTGATGTAGGCCTTGTAGGGGGCAATGCCCGAGGCGCCCGACCCCTGCTTTTGGGGACTTTCGCCGGTGCACAGGTATTGCGCGGCCAGTAACGAGGTCCAGGACGTGGCGGTTTCGAACAGTGAGACATCAACCACACGGCCTCGCCCCGTCTGCTGGCGCTCGTACAAGGCCGTGAGAATGCCCACCACCGACCACAGGCCCGTGCCCATGTCGACGATCGAGGCCCCCACACGCACCGACGGCCGGCCCGGCTCACCGGTGGTGCTCATCACACCGCCAAATGCCTGCATCAGCGGGTCGTAGCCAGGGCGGTCCTGCAGCGGGCCGGTGCGGCCGAAGGCCCCGAGGTTGCAGTACACCAGCGATGGTTTGCTCGCGAGCAGGGTAGGGCCGTCAAGCCCCAGTTTCTCGACATGACCGGGTCTCAGGTTTTGCAGCACCACATCGGCGCGTTCCAGGATCAATTGCTTGAGGGCTTGCGACTCCTGCGGGTCACGGAAGTTGCACACCACCGACGATTTGTTGCGGTTAAGCGATTGGAAAAATGCCGAGGCCCCTTCCCAAAAGGGCGGGCCCCAGCGACGCGCATCATCGCCGTCGGATTTCTCGATCTTGATGACCTCGGCGCCGAGTTCACTCAGGATGTGCCCCGCAAAGGGCGCGGCCACGCTGTGACCGAGTTCGATAACCACCAGACCCTTGAAGGGCTGTGGAGAGGAGGGGGCAGTTGCGCTCATGCGGCCAGGATCGTGAAGAGGCTGAGAGAAAGTTGTATTTCATATTAGCAAAGCCTGGCGGGCGTCTGTGTCGCGCACGGGGTAGGGCGACTCAGGGTCTGCCCGGGCGTCCAGTTCACAGGTTGCTCGGGTATAGTGATTTACTCCATGACAACAGTGCAGGACGTCTGGCATGCAACCCTCCCGAACCTTTTTGCCATCCCGTCGATCCGGGCTGTGGGTAGCCCTGTGGTGCCTGACGGGTCTGGCTGGCCTGAGTGGCGGTATGGCCCAGGCGCAAACCTATCCCGCCAAGCCCGTCAGGATCCTGGTGCCCTTTGTCGCGGGTGGCACCAGCGACATCGTGGCCCGTGCCGTGGCGCAAAAGCTCAACGAGGCCGGTTACACCACCGTGGTGGAAAACCGACCGGGCGCCAACGGCTCGCTGGCGGCTGAAGCCACGGCCAAATCGCCCAACGACGGCTACACGCTGCTGGTGGGATCGATTGGCACCTTTGCCATCAACATGAGCCTGTACAAGAACCCCAAGTACGACGTGATGCGTGACTTCGAGGCCATCACGGTGGCCGTGCGCACCCCCAACGTGCTGATCACCCCGCCCGGCCTGCCGGCCAACACGGTGAAGGAGTTCGTGGCCTTTGCCAAGGCCAACCCAGGCAAGGTGTCGTATGGTTCATCGGGATCGGGGTCAAGCGACCACTTGTCCGCCGAGTTGTTCAAACAACAGACCAGCACCTTCGGGGTTCACATTCCCTACCGGGGCGGTGCGGCGGCCCAGATGGACATCATGTCCGGCAACATCGAAGCCTCGTTCCAGAATTTCGGCACGGTGGTGCCCTACATCCGCTCCGGCAAGATGAAGGCGCTGGCCGTCACCTCGCGCGAACGCATGCCGCAACTGCCCAACGTGCCCACCATGATCGAAAGTGGGCTGGCCGACTTTGACGTGACGTCATGGCAGGCACTGGTGGCGCCCAAGGGCACACCGCGCGACATCGTGAACAAACTCCAGGCCGACATCGCACGCGGTCTGCGCGCGCCCGATGTGTCTCAGCGTTTCAAGGACCAGGGCTTTGAGATCGTGGGCAACACACCCGAGCAGGCTACGGCGTTTTTCAAGGCCGAGATTGACCGCTGGGCGGTCGTGGTGAAAGCCTCCGGCGCCACCGTGGATTGAAGCCTCACACCATCAGCGCATCATCAAAGATCGCCACAGCCCGTGTCCAGCCCGCCGAGGCGCCGCGGATCTTGTGCGGAAAACAGCTGATGTAAAAACCGCTGGGGGGGAGGGCCTCCAGGTTGTGCAGTTTTTCCAGGTGGCAGTAACCAATGTCGCGTCCCGCCTTGTGTCCTTCCCAGATCAGGGAAGCGTCCTGGCTGGCCTGGTATTTCTGCGCGGTGTGGACAAAGGGGGCGTCCCAGCTCCACGCATCCGTGCCGGTCAGGCGAACGCCGCGGTCGAGCAGGTAGCGGGTGGCTTCGTAGCCCATGCCGCACCCGCTGGCAACGTAGTCCGCCTCGCCGTAACGTGAACCGGCACGCGTGTTCACCACCACAATCTCCAGGGGCGAGAGGGTGTGTCCGATACGTTGGAGTTCCTGCTCCACCTCGGCGGCTGTCACCACGTGACCGTCGGGCAGGTGCCGGAAATCGAGTTTGACCCCGGGCTGAAAACACCATTCCAGGGGAACCTGATCGATGGTGATGGCGGGTTTGGCCTGACCGAGCGCCTTGTCCATGGTGGAATGGAAATGAAAGGGCGCATCCAGATGCGTGCCGTTGTGGGTGGACAGGGTGACCGTTTCCACCGCCCAGCCTTCGCCGTCCGGCAAATCCTCTTGTTTCAACCCCGGAAAAAAGGGCTCGATCTGCTGGTAGGTGTTCTCATGGGTGAAGTACTGGATCTTGGGCGCAAAGGCGGGTGGATCGCTCATCACATCGTTTTCCAGGTAGATGGACAAGTCGACAAATTTTCTGGGCATTGCAAGCTCCTCGGGCAGGGGGCAGGGTTTGAGCGGATGATAGCGGGGCTCGTGTCGCGTGGGGTGCATGTCCCCCCCGTGTCGCCCGCTCGGGCGTGATAGCCTCAAGCCAACGCAGGAGACCCGTGTGTCAGCCATTCCTTATACCTCGCTGGGCCATAGCGGCCTGAAAACACCGCCCTTGTGGCTGGGCACGATGATGTTCGGGGACCAGACCCCCATCGACGAAGCCCGCCGGATGATCGAATCCTGCCGGGAGGCGGGGTTGTTCGCCGTGGACACGGCGGACAACTACGCGGGCGGTGCCTCCGAGCGCATGCTGGGTCAACTGATTGCCGCCGATCGCGAGCGCTGGATCGTGGCCACCAAGGTGGCCAACGCCATGGGCGATCAGGCCAATGACCGGGGCTTGTCGCGCCGCTGGGTGATGCGTGAGGTGGACAACAGCCTGCGCCGCCTGAACACCGACTGGATCGACGTCTACTACATGCACCGGGATGACGAGAGTACGCCTATCGAGGAGGTGCTCTCCACCTTTGCCCGTCTGATCGAAATGGGCAAGATCCGTTATTACGGCGTGTCCAATTTCCGCGGCTGGCGCGTGGCCCGTCTGGTCGAAACCGCCCGTCGCATGGGCGTGCCGTCCCCCATCGTGTGCCAGCCGCCGTACAGCGCGGCCACCCGCCTCATCGAGACCGAATTGCTGCCGTGTTGCGAGCATTACGGTGTGGGGGTGGTGGCCTACAGCCCGCTGGCCCGCGGGGTGTTGACCGGCAAGTACAAGCCCGGTCAGGCGCCCGCCGCGGACAGCCGCGCCGCCCGTGGTGACAAACGCATTTTGCAGACCGAGTTTCGCCCCGAGTCGCTGGCGATGTCACAGGCCTTCGAGGCCCATGCCCGCTCGCGCGGCATGAGTGCCACCCAGCTCGCCATTGCCTGGGTGCTCAATAACCGGTTGGTCCATGGTGTCATTGGCGGGCCTAAGACCTTTGCCCAGTGGCAAGACTATCTGGCAGCCTGGCAATGCCGGCTGACTCCGGAAGACGAGGCGGCCGTGGATGCCTTGGTGCCCCCGGGTTATGCCTCGACCCATGGTTACAACGATCCCCAATACCCTTTGACTGGACGCATACCCCGATGAGTGCTTCAACCTCTTCCCCCATCGTAGGCCTGGTGGGCCTGGGCATCATGGGCAGCGCCATGGCGCCCAATTTGCTGGCGGCCGGCTTTCAAGTGGTGGGCTTCGATGTCTCGCCCGATCGCATGAAAGTCTTTGTGGAGGCCGGAGGCACCGCCGCCACTTCGCCCCAGGCGGTGGCTGAAGCCGCGCCCATCGTCATCACGTCCCTCCCCAGTGTGGCGGCCTTGAACGCGGTGGTACTGGGCCCGCAGGGTCTCACCACGGCCCGGGTTCAGGACCGCATTCTGGTCGAGACCAGCACGCTGCCCATCGAGGACAAGCAATCCGTGCATGACCAGGCCACGGGCTGGCACATGCTGGACTGTCCGCTCAGTGGCACGGGTGCACAGGCCGCGAAAAAAGATTTGCTGGTCTACGCCAGTGGCAACTCCAAGGCCATCGCCGCGTGCGCGCAGGTGTTCAACGGGTTCTCCAAAGCGCATCACGATGTGGGCGCTTTTGGCAACGGCTCGCGCATGAAATTCGTGGCCAACCTGCTGGTGGCCATTCATAACGTGGCCGCGGCAGAGGCCTTTGCGTTGGGCATGAAGGCCGGGCTGGATGCCGACACCATTTACAAGGTGATTGCCGATGGGGCTGGTGGCTCACGCATGTTCACCGTGCGAGGCCCGCAGATGGTGGCCAACCATTACGAGCCCGCCACCATGAAGGTGGAGACCTGGCAAAAGGACATGAAGATCATTGCCGAATTTGCTGCCGAGGTGGGTGCACCGACGCCCTTGTTCCATGCCACAGCGCCGATCTACAGCACCGCGATGGCGCAGGGCCGTGGCGCCCAGGACACAGCCGCAGTGTTTGCCGTGCTGGCTGACATGGCCCGTCTGCACTTACCCACCCCACAATAAGACCGCTCGGCCATGAGCAAAAGACAAGGACGCCTTATGTTTGAACCTCAACTCGTTTTTCGCGGGTGGACCCGCCTGGTGTGTTGCGCGCTGGTGGCCTGGTGCAGCCTGCAGGCGCACGCGCAGGACTATCCCAACAAGCCCATCACCCTGGTGATGCCTTATGCCGCGGGTGGGCCGGGCGATGTCATCACCCGCATCTACGCGGCGGCCCTGCAAAAGGTGCTGGGGCAGCAAGTGATTGTGGAAAACCCGGCGGGCGCCGCCGGTTCGATCGGGACGGCCAAGGTGGCTCGCAGCAAGCCGGATGGCTACACCTTGCTGATGACCCATGTGAGTCATGCCACCAACCCGTTCATGTTCAAGAACCTGAGCTACAGCCCGGTGGATGATTTCGAGCCCATCGGCCTGGCCACCGAAGGTCCCATGGTGCTGGTGGCGCGCAAGGACTTTCCGGCGAAAGATGGCCGCGAGTTTCTGGAGTATGTTCGCAACAACGCCGCCAAGCTCAGCATGGGTCATGCCGGCTCGGGTTCGGCGGCCCACCTGTGCAACCTCAAGTTCATGCAGGCGCTCAAGGTGAACATCACTCAGGTTCCGTACAAGGGGGCAGCACCCGCCCTGAACGATCTGATGGGCGGGCAACTCGACTTCATGTGTGACCAGACCAGCAACAACCTGCCCAGTGTGCAAACCGGTCGGGTGAAAGCTTATGCGGTGGCGGGGACCCAACGCCTGTCACAACTGCCCGAGGTTCCCTCGCTGCAGGAAGCCGGTTTGAGCGGCTTTGAGATCAGCATCTTCTTCGGCCTGTACGCCCCCAAGGGCACGCCGCGCCCGGTGCTGGACCGCCTCACGGCGGCCCTGCAGCAGTCGGTGCGTGACCCCGAGGTCAAGGCGCGACTGGCCGCGCTCGCGACCGTGCCCGTCTCGCCTGACAAGGCCAGACCCGACGCCTTGCGTGCTCACCTGAAACAAGAAATGGACACCCTGGGGCCGCTGTTGCAGGCAGCCGGTGTCAGGCCGGAATGAGGGGCGATGCACATGCCTGACATGCTGCGCATCGATGGCCTCGGGTCGTCAAGCCGTGTGATGGACAGCGCCTGAATTGACCATGGCCTTCAGTCCTGCCGAACTCGCCGCCCGACGCAGCGCATTTCGCGATGGACTGCGCATGGCTGTTGGGGCCCCGGCCGCTGTGTTGTTTGCCGGCATGGTGGGATTTGGCGCACTGGGTCACGCCAGTCAGATGGACCCGTGGCTGCTGGCCACCGGCAGTTGGACGGTGCTGGCCTTGCCGGGTCAGATCGTGATGATCGAGATGCTCTCGCATGGGGCCTCCTGGCTGGCCATCACGCTGGCGGTGACGCTGACCTCGAGCCGGTTTGTCGTGATGGTGGTGACCCTCTTTTCCCAACTGGATGACCGCGACCGTCAGCCCTGGCTCTATGCGGCCGTTCATCTGCTCGCCATGACCGCCTGGGCACTGTCGATGCGCGACTTTCATGCCATCCCGCGCGAACGCCGTGCGCCGTTTTTCCTGGGCCTGGCCCTGGTCTGCGGACTCGTCACCCTGCCGGGGACCTTGCTGGGGTACTGGCTGGCGGGCAGTGTGCATCCGGCCGTGACGTTGGCCATGGTGCTCATCAATCCGTTGTTCTTCATCCTCACCTTCACCGAGGTCAGGCCCTGGGCCAATCGCCTCGCCATTCTGATGGGGTGTGTGCTGGGGCCGCTGACCTATTGGTTCGACCCGGACAGCAGTCTTCTGGTGACCGGGTTGGTTGCGGGCAGTGTGGGTTACTGGGTGGACCGCCGCTGGTGGCGCAAGCCCCAGGCCACCTCGGGGGCGCGTTGATGGATTGGTCGGCGCATGCTCCCTGGCTGGCGTTGATGGGCGCCAGCGTCGGCACCTACCTGTGTCGCGCCATCGGCGTGTTGATGGCGGGCCGCCTCAACCCGGAGAGCGAGGTCTTCCGCTGGCTCTCGGCCGTCACCTACGCCATGGTGGCGTCGCTGTCGGTGCGGCTGGTGGTGTTGCCACAAGGACCGCTGGCCACCGTGCCACTGTGGATACGCATCGGCGTGTGCGTACTCAGTGTGGCGGTGATGATGTCGCGTCCCCAGCGTCGCCTGGTGCCTGCCTTGCTCACGGGCACCTTGCTGATGTGGGCTTACGGCATGCTCACTTGACGAGAGGCGCCACCGACAGCCCACGAATGCGGTGATGCTCGATCAAGCGGGCCACCCGGCCAGAGGCAATGGCTTCGTTGACAAACTGCTGCAGGAAAGCGGCGGCCTGTGTGTTGCGTTTGTGTGTGCCGATGGACTGCTGAACAGTCGTGAACTGTCCGGGCAGGATGCGCGAGCCGGGCAGCTTCTCGGCATCGGACAGCAGACGTGGGCGCAGACAGGCCATGGCTTCCAGCCCCTCGCGCTGGAACATGTCGAAGGTGGCATCAAAACCTTCGGCGTGAACCAGCGTGGCATGCTGGATGTGACGCTTCAGCCACAGGTCGTAGGCGCTGCGGGCGGCCACGGCAATGCGCACACCGGGTCGATCCACCTGATCCAGTGACTGCAGCGGAGAGCCGGGGGGCACCAGGTAGGTGGCCTCGATTTCGACGTAGGCACTGGTGAAGGTGATGCGCTCAGCCCGCGCGGGTTCGGCGCCAATCAGGCCGATATCCCAGACGTTGTCCGCGGCCGCATCGGCGAGTTCGCCGGGGGTGGCGTAAGGCACCAGTTCCAAACCCACGCCCAGCCGGTCCGCAATCGCGCGCGCCATGTCTGGTCCCACACCCTGGGGCTCGCCGGCGGGCCCGCGGCCACTGACCAGCAGGAAATTGAGCAGATTGACAGCGGCACGCAAGGTGCCTTGGGGAGCCAGTTCCTGGACGAGGGCGGTGGTGTTCATGGGGCTTTCAGAAACGTTGATGCGCTGCGTCGATGCAGTCGTGTGAGTCTAGCGTGCTCGCCCGGCTGGCGAGACGACACTGTCGCGGGCTGGACGCATCCCGGGGCTCATCGTGAAGCCCTGAATTGACAAGGCAGGGGGGCCTGCCTACAGTGGGCTCGACTGAAGACAACCAGGTTTTGATCCATGTTCCGTGCCCCGACCACTCTCGCGCCCGTGTCCGACGCCACGCGCGATTTGCCCGAATACCTGACCCTGCATGAAATCGTCAAGCGCGCCCGCCAGCGCCTGAGCCATGATGACTGGGACTACATCATTGGGGGCACCGAAACCGAGGTGGGGGTCAAACGCAACCGACTGGCCCTCGATTCGCTGGGTTTTCGACCGCGCATCCTGCGCGATGTGAGCCGCATTGACGCCGGCACCGATTTCCTGGGTCGACGCTTGCGTCTGCCTGTGGTGCTCGCTCCGGTGGGGAGCCTCGAGCTGTTCAGCCCGGAAGGCGCTGCGGGCTCGGCTCGGGCAGCGCATACCTTTGGGGTGGCCCACATGCTGAGTTCAGTGTGCCAGCCGGGTATCGAGGGACTGGCGCAAGCGGCACCGGATGCGCTTCGCACCTACCAGCTCTATGTGCACGGCGATGCGGGCTGGATCGATGATCGCATCGAACGATGCCTGGCTGCGGGCTATGCCGCGTTTTGCTTCACGGTGGACTCGGCGGTGTACAGCCGCCGCGAACGCGATCAGGCCAAGCGCAACATCCGGCGCAACGTGGTGCCGGGGCGTGAGATGCAGGTGTACTTCAGTTGGAAGGACATCGAGCGCATCCGTGCCAAGTACTCGATTCCCATCGCTCTCAAGGGGGTGGACACCGCCGCCGACGCCCAGCTGGCGCTGGACCACGGCATCGACATGATCTATGTGTCCAACCATGGCGGGCGTCAACTCGACCATTGCCTGGGCTCGATGGCGGTGTTGCCGGAAATCGTGGATGTGGTCAAGAAGCGCATCCCGGTCATTGTCGATGGCGGCATCAACCGGGGGTCGGACGTGGTCAAGGCCCTGGCCGCCGGTGCCGACATGGTCGGGCTGGGTCGCATGCAGTGCCTGGCGTTGGCCGCGGGCGGCGAAGCGGGTGTGGTTCGCATGCTGGAAATTCTGGAGCACGAAGTGGTGACCTGCATGGGCCTGCTCGGCGTGAACAACTGGTCGGAGCTGGATCGCTCCTACATCACCGCCGCGCCTGCCATTGACACGCCTCACACGCTGAGTGCCTTTCCGCTCTTGTCCCTGGAGGACAAGTCGTTTTATTGACCGGACACCGTCGTTCCGCGTTCAGCGCCCCTGCACAACAACAAACCAAGGAGTCGATCATGCGTTTTCGTCCTGTGTTCTCTGGGTGGCTGGCCGCGCTGCTCACCTGCGGCGCCATGACTGCCGCCGCACAGCCGGCATACCCCAACAAACCGGTTCGCATGATCGTGCCCTTCCCGGCAGGGCAGGCCACCGACATGGTGGCACGCATGCTGGCCGAGGGATTGAGTCGGACCTGGGGTCACCAGGTGGTGGTGGAAAACCGCCCGGGCGTGCCGGGCATGATGGCCGGCAAAGAAGCGCTGGCCGATGGCTACACGCTCACCTTCGGCACCAGCGGCACCCTGGCCGTGAACCCGGCGGTCTATTCCAAGCTGACCTATGACACGCAGCGCGACTTCGCCATGATCCATGGCGGGGGCATCATCCCCATGGTGATCGTGGCGAGCGCCACGTCCCCCTTCCAAACGCTGAAGGACCTGGTGGATGCCGCCCGCAAGGAGCCGGGCAAATACAACATTGGCTACGGAGGCGTGAACAACACACAGCACCTCACCGGCGAGCTGTTCAAGTCCTACGCCAAAGTTGATCTGGTGGGCGTGACCTACAAGGGCAGCGCCGCCGCCGTGACCGATTTGTTGGGCGGGCAGGTGTCCTTGCTGGTCGACAGCCTGGCCGCCACCATGCCGCACATCAAGTCGGGCAAGATCCGGCCGTTGGCCATCTCCACGCTGCAGCGCGTGCCCCAGATGCCCGACCTGCCCACCGTGGCCGAGAGCTTTCCGGGCTTTGAAGGGGTGGGATGGGCCGGACTGGTGGCGCCCAAGGGCACGCCCCAGGCTGTCATTGACAAGATCAGCGATGACACGCACAAGGTCCTGAGTGATCCCAAAATCCGCGAACTGATCATCGACCGCGGGATGGTGGCCGACATGCGCGGGGCTCGCGAGTGGGGGGAATTTGTCAGTGCCGAGGTGACCAAGTGGTCCGAGGCGGCGCGCAAAGCCAACCTCAAGGCCGACTGAGTCCGTTCGACGGATTCCCCTGAACCCTGCCGGTCGCGTGGTGCCGGTGGCGTCTGCCCGCAGGGCTCGCTGCACGGGTTACTTGCCGGCTGGTTTGCGGCCCAAGGTGAACACCGATATGATCGTCAGCCCGCCCTGGCCATGTCGGCCGGGCCACTGCACCGTGTGTGCGACAGGAGATTGGACATGGCTGGACTCGTTCCTCATATCGACCCGGATGGACTGCTGGAGTTTTCGGTGGTCTATACCGACCGGGCGCTCAACCACATGTCCCAGCGTTTTCAAGGCGTGATGCAGGACATCTCCGGCATCCTCAAAGAGGTGTACCACGCGCATGCGGCCGTGCTGGTCCCCGGTAGCGGTACTTTTGGCATGGAGTCGGTTGCGCGTCAGTTCGTCACGGGTCGTCGGGCGATGGTGATCCGCAATGGCTGGTTCAGCTACCGATGGACCCAGATTTTCGAGATGGGGCATATCCCGTCTGACAGCATCGTGATGAAGGCTCGTCGACAGGGCACCGATGCGCAAGCGGCCTGGACGCCGTGTCCGGTGGGCGAGGTGGTGCAAGCCATTCGCCAGCACAAACCCGATGTGGTGTTTGCACCGCATG
Organism: uncultured Burkholderiales bacterium; assembly: GCA_937927685.1. Classification (GTDB taxonomy): domain Bacteria; phylum Pseudomonadota; class Gammaproteobacteria; order Burkholderiales; family Burkholderiaceae_C; genus Limnohabitans. Next base: position 126,557 of record CALBSC010000077.1, read on the forward strand.
TGGAAACCGCGGCGGGCATGATCCTTCCCGACGACTACCTGCGTGCCGTTTCAGACGCCGTGCACGAAGTGGGCGGCCTGATGGTGCTCGATTGCATCGCCTCGGGTGCGGCCTGGGTTGACATGGTGGCCACGGGCGTGGACGTGCTCATCAGTGCCCCCCAAAAGGGTTGGAGCGGCTCGCCGTGTTGCGCCATGGTCATGCTGAGCGAGCGCGCCCGCCAGGCCATCGAGACCACGCAAAACACGAGCTTTGCCTGCGACCTCAAGAAATGGCTCAATATCATGGAAACCTACGAAAAGGGTGGCCATGCTTACCACACCACCATGCCCACCGATGCCCTGACCCGTCTGCGTGACGTGATGATGGAAACCCGGGCATACGGATTCGACAAGGTCCGGCAGGAACAGTTCGAGATTGGTCGCCAGGTGCGTGCCATGCTCGAATCCCGCGGCTTCAAGAGTGTGGCGGCCGAGGGCTTCAAGGCCCCTGGTGTGGTGGTGAGTTACACCACGGACGCCGACATTCACAGCAGCAAGAAGTTTCTGGCGCGGGGACTTCAAACGGCGGCGGGTGTGCCCTTGCAGTGTGACGAACCCGCCGACTTCATGACCTTCCGCATTGGTCTGTTTGGCCTGGAGAAGTTGCACAACGTGGCCCGAAGCGTGCAGCACCTCGCCGTGGCGCTCGACAGCATGGGCATCCACGCGCCAGAGGCCGTGTCCGCCTGATCCACGTCAAGCGGCGCCACGCCGCCGGTGGCACACGCAAGGGCCACCTGGCCCGTGTGCGGGCCCGTGGGCGTGGCTCACACGGTGGCGATGGGCGTGGCGGGCGATCCCACTGCGCCAGGCAGTCGCAATGGCGGTGCCGTCAGCAGGAAACGGGAACGCTGGTGTTCGCGCAGCCAGTTGGCCAGCGGTGACAGGTGCCAGATTTCACCCAGGTGCACGCCCAGTTTGAAAAGGCAATGCTGGTGCAACGGCAGGAAGGCGCAAGTGCCCTCCTGCGGTGTCGGCGGGTGTGCTTCCACCGCGTAGTTGTCGGCAATCAGGGCCACCAGGCCGGTGTCTGTGATCCATTGCAACAGCTTGGGGTCGCGGCCTTCCAGCACGGCACAACTGCGTGAAAGTAGCTTGCCATCGGGTTGGCGGTTCATTTCCAGCAGCATGTCGGCAAAACCGGTGTGCAGGCACACCATGTCGCCACTCTCCACCGTCACGTTGTCCTGGCGCAGGATATCCATCAGGTGGTCGTAATCGATGTTCACGCGTTGGCGTCCTACATGCGCGTGCAGATCGACCATCACACCACGCCCTTGCACGCAGCGCTCGGACATGTTCTCAATGCCCAGCTTCTTGACTTGCGTGGTGGAGCTGCGCGGAATCCCCGGGAAATCGAAAATGCCGGCGCCCCCCGGGTGGGTGGGGCCGATCACGTCCTGACCGGCACGGAACCCGTTGTAGTAGACCGGCTCGGGAATACCGTCGCCATCGGCATCGAACAGACTGCCCACATGCGCCAGGCTGTCCCACTGCGTGCTGTATTGCAGGTGCATGATGACGAGGTCGTCACACAGCACGTCGGTGCAACTGGGATCGTGGGTACGCAGCTGGTAATTGAGCATGGGCGTGCCTTCCCGTGCCGTGGGCCGCAACACGGGAGGCATGCGCCTGGGGTTGAGCACGTTGCCCCCGGGAAAGTCCAGGGGCAGGCTCAGATTGAAGGTTTGCCCGGTGCGCACTTCGGCCACGGCTTTCAATACCTTGTCCGGCGTCAGAAGGTTCATGCGGCCGGCCTGATCATCAGGGCCAAAGTCTCCCCAGGTGGAACCGGGGGGGCGTTGCTTCCAGCGAGGCGATGCACTCATCAGTGTCTCCGTAGGTGGTGTTGTGAGCGCATGATAGGGGATTGGACGGGTTTGCAAATGCGAGGAGCGCCCCGTGGTGACACGCTGGTCGCCAAGGTGACCAGCCAGGTGCCATGACCGCGGAATTCAACCCCGTAACAGGGTCTGACGCGATTGTGAAAGCCTGGCGCACACGTTAGACTTTTTGAATTCTTTCACGGGAGCGACGAGATGACCATTCACCAGCTTGCACCACGCAGATCCGCGATCCCCCCGTCACCCGTCTTGACCCCGGCACAAGCGCGGCAGGCTGCCGCCGACATGGTGTCGCGTCTGTTGGCGCGGGCTGCCGAGTCGGAGCGTCTGCGCCACGTTCACCCGGACACCATCGCCGAGTTGCACAGCAGCGGCCTCATGCGCCTGATGCAACCCACCCGTTTTGGCGGTTCGGAGTTGGGGCTGGACGCCCTGATGGATGTGGTGTTCGAACTGGCGCGCGGCTGTTCTTCCACTGCCTGGGTGTATTCCAACCTGGCGTCCCATTCCTGGAACCTGGGTCAATTCGAATTGCAGGCCCAGGAAGACATCTGGGGGGACGACCCCACGGCACTGGCCGCCACGGGCCTGGCGTTTCCCTGCGGCAAGGCGACTCCGGTCGAGGGGGGCTATCGACTGAGCGGCTCGTGGCCGTTTGGCAGCGGTGTGGACGCGTCCACCTGGATGTTGGTGGGTGCCATGACCGAACGCGCTGGCGGAGCACCCGAGCGTCGGTTCTTCCTGGTGCCGCAAGCAGACTTCAAGAGCCTGGACAACTGGAGCTCCTATGGGCTCACGGCCACCGGCAGTCATGACGTTCAGGTACAGGATGCCTTTGTGCCCTTGCACCGCTCGGTCTCGGCTGAAATTTTTGCGGCGGGACAAAACCTGCCCGGTGCCCAGTTGTACGAAAACCCCTTGTTCTCCATGCCGACGTTCGCGGCCTTTGCCTACATCCTCTCCAGTGTGCCCGTGGCCACGGCCAAGGCGGCGGTGGAGCAGTTCACCAGCACCATGCGCGCTCGCGCCAGCACCTACACGGGCTCTCGCGTGGCCGAGTTGTCGTCAGTACAGGCGCGCATTGCCGAGGCGGCCTCCTGCGTTGAGTTTGCGGAAACCGTGATACGTCGCGATTGGCAAACGCTGGAAGCCAATGTGCGTGCCGGCGAGTTCCCGAGCATGGAGACCAAGCTGCGCTGGAAACGCAACGTCGCTTTTGCGACAGGCCTGGCCGTGCGCGCCATCGACGCCTTGATGCCTGCTGCAGGCGCTGGGGGTCTCAAGATGGATCTGCCGCTACAGAGGCAATTTCGCGATATCCACGCAGCGTCCTCCCACATCGCCCTGACCTGGGACGTGCACGCGGCAGCCTATGGGCAAAGCGCATTGGGCTTACAACCCCAGGGGGGACTCTTGCTTTGAAGGCATCGTATTTGTCCTAATATCGTCTTGAACAAAACAGGGTATGGTCTGGACATGACAACCACATCGGACCACCTCAACAGGAGATCAGCATGAATAAAACACGTCGTCAAATTCTGGGCACCGCGGGTGTTGCCATTTTTTCTGCCAACCTGCCCACGACGGCTTTGGCGCAGGGGGCCCCGATCAAGATCGGCATGAGCATGCCGCAAACCGGTGGCCTGGGTGCCGGTGGTCAGGCCGCGTTGCTGGCCCTGCGCATGTGGGTGGAGGACGTCAACGCCAAAGGCGGCCTGCTCGGCCGCAAGGTGGAGTTGATCGCCTATGACGACCAGAGCAACGGCGCGCTGACCCCGGGCATTTATACCAAGCTGATCGACGTCGACAAGGTGGATCTGCTGATCGCCCCCTACGCCACCAACGTGACCGCGCCCATCATGCCGCTGGTCAAGGAGCGCGGCCTGCTGCTGATGGGCAATTTCTCCTTCCAGGTGAATGCCAAGGTTCAGCACGACATGTGGTTCAACAACGCACCCTGGAACGATGCGCGCGGATGGTCCGAGGGCTTCCTGGAATTGGGCAAGAAGGCCGGGGCCAAGTCCATCGCCATTTTTGCGGCTGATGCCGAGTTCCAGCAAAACCTGGCCAACGGCGCACGCGACCTCATCAAGAAATCCGGCTGGAACGTGGTCTACGACCAGAACTACCCGCCCAACAACACCGACTTCTCCTCCATCATCCGTGCGGTGCGCGCCGCCAGGCCCGAGGCGGTGTTTGTGGCCTGCTACCCCAATGAGGCGGTGGCCATCATGCGCTCGGTCAACGAAATCGGCCTGGGTTCGCAGGTGCAGATTTTCGGTGGCGGTATGGTTGGCTTGCAGTTCACCCCCATCATGCAGAGCCTGGGCAGCCTCCTGAACGGCGTGGTCAATTACAACTCCTATGTGCCTGGCATGAATTTGCCCGGCATTGACGACTTCTTCAAGCGTTACAGTGTCCGCGCCGCCGCAGCCAAGGTCGATCCGTTGGGCTTTTACCTGCCGCCGTTCAACTACGCCACGGGTCAGATGCTGGAGCAGGCGATCAATGCCACCAAGACCCTCGACCACAAAAAGCTGGCCGAGTACATCCGCAAGACCGAGTTCCAGACCATTGTGGGCCCCATCGGCTACGACAAGTCGGGTGAACGAGCCAAGCCCCGCCTGGTGCAGGCGCAGTTCCGCAACATCCAGGACAACAACGTGGACCAGTTCAAGAACCCGGGCAAGCAGGTGGTGCTGTGGCCGGACTCGGACAAGCAGGGTGAATTTGTCTTCCCATTTGACAAAGCCCGTAAAGCCAGCTGATTTTTCCGATTGAATTGAAGCGGGCGGCTTCGGCTGCCCCTCCTGGATTGCACTTTCATGTTTTCTCTTGAACTGTTGTTCGAGGCAGCCCTCTTCGGGGTGCTTCTGGGCTGCTTTTACGCAGCGGTGAGTTTGGGGCTGTCGGTGGCCTTCGGCTTGCTGGATGTGCCTTATGTGGCGCATCCCGCCTTGCTGATCATGGGCTCCTACGCCACCTACCTGGTCAGCTCCCTGGGCATCGACCCGCTGCTTTCCGGCCTGCTCCTCATGCCCGTGTTTTTCCTCCTCGGCATGGGCTTGTATCGCTTCTATTACGAAACCTTCGAAAAACGAGGCAGTGATGCCGGCGTTCGTGGACTGGGTTTCTTTTTCGGTATCGCCTTCATCATCGAAGTGGTGCTGATCCTGATATTCGGTGTGGACCAGCGCAGCGTGCGTGCGGGCTACATCGGCAGCAGCCTGGAGATCGGCGACTTCCGTTTTCCGTATCGGATGTTGGTCGCTTTTGCGGTCGCCTTGCTCCTGACCCTGGTGCTGACGATTTACTTCTCCAAAACCTTTAACGGTCGTGCCATCAAGGCCGTGGGACAGGACGAATCGGCCTTGCGCCTCATGGGGGCCAATCCGGTCAAGATCAAGCAGCTCGCATTTGGCATTGCCACAGCGGTCAACGCCCTGGCCGGTGCCATGCTGATCATCGTTGGCCCGGTTGAACCGGCCATGGACCGTATTTATATCGGTCGAACTTTCTGCGTGGTGGTGCTCGCCGGTCTGGGCAGCATGAGCGGCACGCTGGTGGCTGGGCTCATCCTGGGCGTGGTCGAGTCGGTGGTGCTGATGACCTTTGGAGCTTCATGGGCGCCAGCCGTGTCCTTCGGCTTGTTGCTGGTGATGCTGGGCGTGCGCCCGCAAGGCCTGTTCGGAAGGTAAGCCAACCATGAAATTCTGGATCATTTGTGCGGCCCTGGTGTTGGGCTTTCTCGGGCTGAGTCAGTCCGGAATCAACGAGTACGTGTTCTTTGCCGGATTCGTCATCCTGCAGTTCGTGGTGCTGGCCACCGCCTGGAACATCCTGGGCGGCTATGCCGGTTACGTCAACTTTGGCGTACCGGCTTTTGTCGCCGTCGGGGCTTATACCGCGGTGGTGCTGTTCAAGGCCTACCAGGCGCCGATCCTGGTGCAGATTCTGGGCGGCGGCATTTTGGCCGGTGTGCTCGGACTGGCCGTGGGCCTGCTCACCCTGAAGCTGCGTGGCATTTTCTTCTCCATTGCCACGGTGGCGGTGGTCTTCATCCTGGAAACTGTGGTGATGAACTGGCGCTATGTGGGAGGTGCCTCCGGCCTGCAGTTGACCCGACCGTCGGATTTGATGTTCTTCGACTCTTACACCCGCATGCTGTTTTTCGTGATGGCCGTGCTGGCCATCGGTTCAGTGGCGGTTGCGCGCTACATCCAGAATTCCTTTCTGGGCCGTGGCTTGCGCGCCGTGCGTGATTCCGAAGAGGCGGCGGAGTGTTCCGGTGTGCCCACCTTGCGCATCAAACTGATCGCCTGTGTGGTGTCCGGCGCCTTGATGGGCGTAGCCGGTGCTCCCATGCCGATGTACCTAAGCTATATCGAGCCGACCTCAACCTTCAACCTCAGCTATTCCATTTCTGCATTGGGCATGCCCATCATCGGTGGCACCTCGCACTGGTTGGGCCCGGTGATTGGCGCGCTGATTCTGGGAACCTTGCAGCAAGTCGTCACCGTGACGGTGTCGAGTGAACTCAACGTGCTGGTGGTGGGGTTGCTGCTGGTGTTCTTTGTCGTGGCGGCGCCTGATGGTGTGCTCGGACTGGTGAAAAAATGGAAGCAATCCTCGAAGTAAACAACGTCAGCAAGCACTTTGGGGGCTTCACCGCCCTCAATGGGGTGAACCTGCATGTGCAACGCGGCGAACGACTGGGTCTGATCGGACCCAACGGGTCGGGCAAAACCACCATGATCAACTGCATCTCGGGTGCGCTGATCAACGATGGCGGTGAGATCCGCTTCAATGGCCGTGATATTCACATGTTGCCGGCCTATCAACGCACCAAACTGGGCATTGCGCGCAGTTTCCAGATCCCGCGCCCCTTTGGCAGCATGACGGTGCTGGAAAACCTGCTGGTGCCCTTTGCTTATGTCGGCGGAGCCGACGGCCCCAAAGAGCGTCGTGAGGCGATGGAAATCCTCGAACGCATGGGGTTGGCCGCGAAAGCTGAAGTGTCCTCCAAGCAACTCTCGCAAGTCGAGTTGCGCAAGATGGAACTGGCACGTGCCATGGCGGCCAAACCGCAGTTGCTTATCTCCGATGAAGCCATGGCCGGACTGGCCGGTGCCGAGGTTGACGAGGTATTGCAGATCCTGTTTGATCTGAACGCCATGGGCATCACCATCATCATGATCGAGCACATCATGCAGGCCGTGATGAAGTTTTCACAGCGTGTGGTGTGTCTGGATGCCGGCAAGATCATCTGCGAAGGCACCCCAGAAAGCATTTTCAAAAACCCGGACGTACAGAGAGCATACCTTGGCGATGAAGCTTGAAATTCGTGACCTGCACGCAGGGTACGGCGCAGTCCGGGCCTTGATGGGCGTGTCCCTGGACTTGAACCAGGGTCAGACCGTGGCGCTGTTGGGCACCAACGGCAACGGCAAGAGCACCCTGATGAAATGCATCATGGGCATGGTGAAGCCGGACCAGGGCAGCATCCATCTCGAGATCGATGGGCACCGCCACGACCTCACCCAGATGTCTACGGAAGACATCGTCAACCTGGGGGTGGCGCTGGTGCCCGAAGGGCGTCGCTTGTTTCCCAAGCTCACGGTGGAAGAAAACCTGTTGCTCGGTGCGTACCGGGAAATCGCCCGTCCGCAAATTGCCAGCAACCTGGAATTCGTCTACGAAGCATTTCCGTTGCTGCTCGAGCGCCAGAAGCAACTCGCCGGCTCCATGTCAGGCGGGCAGCAACAAATGCTGGCCATTGCCCGCGCGTTGATGTCCTCGCCCAAGGTCCTGCTGGTCGATGAGCCCTCTGTGGGTCTGTCGCCCCTCCTGGTCTCTCACACCATCACGAAAATCCGTGAACTCAAAGAGAAGTACCAGCTCACGGTGCTGATGGCCGAGCAGAACTTCAACCAGGCCATTCGCATTGCCGACCATGGATACATCATCGTGCACGGCGAGATCGTGTTCCAGGGCGATGTGGACACGGTGAAGAACAACGAGTTGGTCAAGAGTTTCTACCTCGGCGTGGCGGCCTGACCCTCGCGTCGTGGTTCGCTGTTGATTGTCGCGGGCTTTGCTTGGCCCGATTTGGAAAAGGTGTCAGCAATGAAATCTGCTGCATTTGAATACCACCGAGCCACCACCCTGAGCGAAGCGTTTGCCTGCATGGCACGCTATGACGGTCAGGCGCAGTGGTTGGCTGGGGGACAAAGTCTGTTGGCCATGATGAACCTGCGTCTGGCCAATCCACCGGCGCTGATTGATATTCGCGCCATCGCCGGTTTGTCCGATATCCGGCAAACCGGTTCGGTGGTGCGGATCGGGGCTTTGTGCACCCACCACCAGATCCTGACCTCTTCGCTCATCAAGACGGCCGTCCCTTTGCTGGCGCAGGCGGTTCCGCATGTGGCGCATTTGGCCATTCGCAATGCGGGCACCATCGGCGGCAGTCTGGCGCTGGCCGACCCGGCTGCTGAATATCCCACCGTGGTGCAGGCGTTGCAAGCCACCTTGATCGCACAGGGCCCCAAGGGTGAACGACGCATCCCGGCAGACGATTATTTTGTGGGGCTGTACCAGACGGCTTTGCAACCGGGCGAATTGCTCATTGCGATCGAGTTGCCGGTGGCGCAAGCCGAACAACGCTTTCATTTCGATGAGCTGTCTCGCCGACGCGGTGATTACGGCATGGTGGGGCTGGCTGCGACAGCGCAGGTCAAGGCTGGCCGCTGTTCAGGTGTCCGTCTGAGTTTTCTGGCCGTGGGTGATGGGCCGGTGCTGGCCCTTCAGGCCATGGCGACGCTGGAAGGCCACCCGCTCGACGACAACACCATCCGTCAAGCCCAGCAGGCATTGGATCAGGACCTCCATCCGGCCGGTGACTTGCAGGCCAACGCCGCCACCAAACTGCACTGCGCCCGAGTGCTGCTCGGTCGTGCCTTGGCTGCCTGGAGAAACGCATCATGAGTGAATTCACCGTCAAGACCACGTTCACGCTCAATGGCGTGAAGGTCGAACAAGATATCGCTGCGCGCCAGCATCTGGTTGATTTCCTGCGCGAATGCCATGACCTGACCGGTTCCCACCTGGGTTGCGAGCACGGCGTCTGCGGTGCCTGCCAGGTGATGGTGGACGGTCAGGTGGTGCGCGGGTGTCTGACTCTGGCCGTGCAGATGCAAGGGCGCAGCGTGGACACCATCGAAGGCTTGTCCGAGCGCGGTGACCTCGCGCGATTGCAGCAAGCCTTCCTGCAGCACAATGCGTTCCAGTGCGGTTTCTGCTCATCCGGCATGCTGATTTCAGCGCTCGACATCGTGCGTCACCATCCCCAGGCCAGCCGCGACGAGATTCGCGACCTCATCTCCGGCAACTACTGCCGTTGCACCGGGTACCAGGCCATTGTGGATGCCATCGAATCGGTGCTCCAGGAACAACGTGTCCTGCCCCCGCAAGGAGCCACGTCATGAATGCCCGCAACGAACTCCCGGTGACCGACGAGGTCGCTCAGAGCGCCAATCCCATCGGCCAAAGCACCCCGCGCACCGGGGCACGCAAACTGCTGCAAGGTCGCGGCATGTACCTCGATGACATGCGTGTTCCCCGTTTGGCGCATGTGGTGTTCTTTCGCAGTCCCCACGCGCACGCACGCATCAAGCACCTCGACTTGAGCGCGGCGCGTCAGCAACCCGGTGTCATTGCCGCGGTGGATGGACGCGCGATTGCCGAGTTTTGCACCCCCTGGGTCGGCGTGCTCACCCACCTGAAGGGCCTCAAGTCCGCACCGCAACATGCGGTGGCGATCGACCGGGTGTGTTGGCAAGGCGAGGCGGTCGCGGCTATCGTGGCTCAGACACGTCGTCAGGCCGAGGATGCGCTGGACCATGTGGCGGTCGAGTGGGAGGTGCTGCCCGCCGTCATCGACATGCGCGACTCGCTGTCCAACCGGCAGGTCATCCACCCTGAACTGGGTGACAACATTTGTTTCTCACGCGAGATGGCCACCGAGGGCTTCGAAGAAGCCTTTGCCCAGGCCGATGTGGTGGTGGAAAAAACCTACGACTTCAGCCGCCACACCGGGGTGACCAACGAGCCGCGCGGACTGCTCGCCGACTACAACCCGGCGGATCACACCCTGGTGGTGTACCAGGGCACGCAGGCGCCGCACATGATGCAGGACATCTTTTCGCGACATCTGAATATCCCGGAGTCCCAGGTGCGCGTGGTGTGCAAGGATGTGGGGGGCTCGTTTGGTATCAAGGTGCACGTGTATGCCGACGAGATGGCCACCGCGGCGCTGTCGGTCATGTTGCGCCGCCCGGTCAAGTTCTTGGCGGACCGTCTGGAGTCATTCCTGACCGACATCCATGCGCGCGAGCACACGGTGACGGTACGCATGGCCTGCAACCGCAATGGTGAGATCGTTGGCTTTGACATGCGCGACCTCACCGGGATTGGACCCTATTCGGTGTATCCCCGCACCAGCGGCATCGAAGGTAACCAGGTGGTCAACCTCACCGGAGGACCCTACAAGCACAAGCATTACCGGGCACGACTCGATGTGGTGTTCACCAACAAGAACGTCACCTGCCAGTACCGCGCCGTGGGACACCCGATTGCAGTGGCCATCACCGAAGGCATTGTGGACGAAGGGGCCCGTGCCATTGGCATGGACGCGGCCGAGTTCCGCCGTCGTAACCTGATTGCAGACGACGCCTATCCCTACACCTTTCCCTCGGGCATCAAGTTCGAGAAGTTGTCGCACCACCAGTGCCTGGATCAACTGTTGAAGCTCATGGACTACGACGGCTTGCGCCGTGACCAGGCCGAGTGCCGACAGCGCGGCGTGTACCGCGGCATTGGTCTCGCCGCCATGATCGAGGTGACTAATCCCTCGCCCGCGTTTTACGGTGTGGGTGGTGCGCGTATTTCGGCGCAGGATGGCGCCACCGTGCGTCTCGACCCGGGGGGCATGGTTCAGGTATTGGTCAGCGTGACCGAGCAAGGGCAGGGCACCGAAGCGGTGTTTGCTCAAGTGGCGGCCAGCGCCGTGGGTGTTGGCGTGGAGCGTGTACGCGTGATCACCGGTGACACGGCCGTCACGCCCTATGGTGGTGGCACCTGGGCGTCGCGTGGCGCTGGCATCGGAGGCGAAGCGGTGTTGCAGGCTGGCAAGGCCTTGCGCTCCAACATCCTCGATGTGGCGGCCGCCATCCTGCAGGTGGACAAATCCACCCTGGATGTGCGCAACAACGGGGTGGTGGACCGGCTCACCGGTCAGGAGCGTCTGCCCTTGAACGAGATTGGCCGCGTGGGCTATTTCCGCCCCGACACCTTGCCGATGAACTTCCAGTCGGAACTCACCGTCACACGCCATTTCACACCGCGTGAATACGGCTTCACCTTCACCAACGGCATCCAGGCCTCGTATGTCGAGGTCGATGTCGAGACCGGTTTTGTCAAGCTGCTCAAGCACTGGTGCGTCGAAGACTGCGGCACCATCATCAACCCCATGTTGGTGGACGAGCAGATTCGTGGCGGTGTGGTGCAAGGCATCGGTGGTGCCCTGTTCGAGGAGTGCCTCTACAGCGATGACGGGCAGCTGCTAAATGGCTCGATGGCTGACTACCTGGTGCCCATGGCGTCAGAAATGCCCGACATCGTGGTCGGCCACGTGCAAACGCCCACCAAAACCTCGGAACTGGGGGCCAAAGGCGCCGGGGAGGCGGGTACGGCAGGTGCGCCGGGCGCGGTGATGAACGCCATCAACGACGCCCTTGGCGTGTTGGGCGCTTCCGTGTCAGTGCAGCCCTTCACGCCGCAGCGGGTGCTGCAGGCGTTGGGCAAAGTCTGAGACTTCAGGGCTGGGTCAGGCGCTGGCGGGTGGAGGGACCTGGGCGCTGTACCAGTCCGCCACCTGTTCACCGGTCATCACGGCCACTTCGGTTTTGGCCTGCACCGCGTCGAGCAGGCGCTCGAACGCATCGATACGGTGGGGCACACCGGTGATGTAGGGATGCACGCTGATGGCCATGACGCGCGGTTGCGTGGCACTTTCCTTCCACAAGCGATCGAGTTGCTGCACACCGCGCACATACAACTCATCGCTGCGGTGGTGCTGGATGGCCATGAGCGGGATGTCGTTGAGTTCGACGGTGTAGGGCACGGACAGCACTGGCTTGGGGTGGGCCTGGATCCAGGTGGGCAGGTCGTCAATGACCCAGTCGGCCACATACTCGATGCCGTTGGCGCTCAGGTAATCCAGGGTGTCGTCGGTTTCGGTCAGGCCCGGGCTTTCCCAGCCGCGCGGCGCCTTGCCGGTGAACTGTTTGATCGTTTCCACGGTGTCGCGGATGGCGCTCATCTGGTCTTCCACCTTGTGCATGGGGCCTTGCACATAGCCGTGTCCCATGAATTCCCAGCCCGCATCCAGCGCGGCTTGTGCCACGCGCGGATAGGACTTGCACACAATGCCGTTGGTGGCCAGGGTGGGGGTGATGCCGCGCGAGCGAAGCGCGTCAAACAAACGCCAGAATCCGGCCCGCATGCCGTACTCGTGCCACGACCAGTTGGGCAGGTCGGGCAGCAAGGGTTGCCCCATGGGTGGGGGCAGCACGGTGCGGGGCATGGCCCGCTCGATCGACCAGTGCTCGACGTTCACAATGACCCAGACGGCCATGCGGTTGCCGTTCGGCAGAGTCAAGGCCGGACGATCGGGGAAAGCCTGGTAAGGCACGCGGTCACTCAGCAAACGAAAGGCACTCATGGATAGTCAGTCTCCGGGGTCATGAAACGGGCGCAAGGCGCTGGGTAGGCATTGTGCTCAATCACGGACTTCTTGTCGATGCCTGTCACGCCTGAGGGGCTTTGAATGACGCCTTCCCAATCTCCTGTGCGACTGGGGATGACCTGGATGCTGAAATCGCATCCGCCATAATGATCCAGATCCGATCCGTTGTAACTGGCGGCTGTCTCTGGGTTTGCACCTTCCCCAGGGCAGACTGCCGCTGATGATTCAGGAATTGATGATGGCTTATCCACTTCCCCTTGCCGACCTGGACACCGCTCCCCTGCGCCCCGGCGCCTTGGATCCGTTGCTGGAGCTGATCGAGCAGCACATCGCCGAGGGTCGTTACCCGGGGTGCCAGTTGGCCCTGGCCCATCAGGGCCGACTGGTGTTCAACCAGAGCTTCGGCCTAGCCCGTGTCGGTCACGGCGACCCCGCTGACAAGCAAGCCATCGCGGCAACGAACGACAGCCTGTGGCTACTCTATTCCAACACCAAGGTCATCACCGCCACGGCACTGTGGCGCTTGCATGAACAGGGGCGTTTGCGCTTCACGGACACCGTGGCAGACCATTTGCCTGAATTTGCCCAGCATGACAAGGGAGCCATCACCTTGTTCCAGGTCATCACCCACCAAGGCGGTTTCCCGGATGCAGAGGTTCCCCTGGAGCTGACGGGCGATCACGCACGCGTGCGCGAGCGGGTGTGCGATTTCAAGCTGCAATGGACGCCCGGCTCACGGGTTCACTACCATGGTCTGAGCGCGCACTGGGTGCTGGGCATGGTGATCGAAGCCATCACGGGGCAGGACTTCCGACAGGCCATCACCGACCTGGTCATTCGTCCGTTGGGACTGGAGAACGATCTCTTTGTCGGGTTGCCCCACAACGAAGTGCCGCGCATGGCCTACCTTTACCAGCCCGGCAAGACATCAGGTTCCTATGATCTGCGCTTTGAAAGCACCAGCGAGGTCTGGCAACAATGTGGTGCCCCGGGAGGGGGTGGCTATGGGACGGCGCGCGGTATGGTGGCGCTGTACCAGATGATGTTGCAAGGTGGGCGACTCAACGGCGTGCAATTGCTCTCGCCCCGGACCCTGGCTTATGCCATTCGCAATTACACCGACGAGCGTGCGGATGAGTTCATGGGCATGGCCATGCACCGTGGCCTGGGGCCGCACATGCGCGGACACAGTGTGGGGATCCGTGGGCTGGGTTCCCTGGCTTCACCGCGAGCCTATGGACACGGAGGGGTCGGCACCAGCTATTGCTGGGCGGATCCGGACAGTGGCCTGTCGTTTGCGTACATCACCAATTCCCGGGTGCCCGACCCCTGGCACTCGGTGCGACTCGACCAGGTCAGCAACCTGGTGCACGCGGCCATCCAGGCCTGATCAGGGTCGGATCACTGGCCGAAGCCATCGGCCATCATGATCTCGATCAACTGGGGGCGACCGCTGGCCAAGGCCCGTTGCAGCGCCGGTGTGATGTCGTCGGCCTCGGTGATGCGGTGCGCTTCAATGCCCATGGAGCCGGCCAGCTGACAGAAGTCAATCGCCGGATCGCGCATGTCCATCCCGATGAATTGGTCGCACTGCTGCATTGAGACCAGCCGCTCTTTGATGATGCGGTAGCTGCGGTTGTTGGTGATGACGTAGGTGATGGGCAGCTTGAGGTGCGCGGCGGTCCACAAGCCCTGGATGCTGTACATCGCGCTGCCGTCGCCCACCACGGCCAGCACCGGCCGTCCCGGCTTGGCCAGGCTGATGCCCACGGCGCCCGGAATGGCAAAGCCCAAGCCACCACTGGCCAGTCCGAAGAAACTGTCGGGATCCTGCCGGCGCAGGTAATGGGGGAGGGCGTGCGTGGAGGTCAACGCTTCCTCCACCACGATGACCTCGCGCGGCAATTCGCGGGTGAGGTGCCACAGCATGGTGGGGGCTGTGAGCGGTCGCTGGGCCGCCTGCGATTGCGCCAGCGCCACCCGTTGTGGATAACGCTGTGTCCAGTTGTCGCTGATCAGTGCCTGGTTGCGCTGCTGTGCCGCATTTTGATCTTCCGTGGCGGCGTGCGATTTGAGAACGGGCAACAGGGCTCGCAGGGTTTCGCGCACATTGGCAGCCATCGCGGCCTCGGTGTTGTAGTTCTTGCCGAGTTCCCAGGGCCGCTCGCTCAGATGCAACACACGGGCATGCGCCGGCAGGGGTTCCACCGGGCTGTAGACCGACATGCGTAGCAAGTCGGCGCCCAGGCACAGGATGAGGTCATAGGGCTCGAGGGTGGCACGCACATTGTCCTGTGACCGTGTGAGCATGCCCTGGTAGTTGGGGTGATCAGTGGGGAACGAACTGTTGTAGGGCACCGGTTCTTGAAACACGGCCGCACCCAGGGTGGTGGCCAGTTCGGCGGCCAAGCCAAAGGCATCGTGGATGGCCAATTCCTGACCGGCAATGATGCAGGGCCGCTTGGCGCCCAGCAGCAATTGGGCCCACTGCGCCAGCGCCTCGTCCGAGGGGCGAACGCGGGGGTCAATGCGCATCGACTGCATCATGTCCAGATCGCCCTCGGCGTTCAGGATGTCACCCGGCAGGCTGATGAACACCGGCCCCATGGGATAGGTGCACGCCACTTTGGCTGCTCGTCGCATGATGCGGGGCAGGTCTTGCAACTGCGTGACTTCCACTGACCACTTCACCAGGGGAGCCGCGATGGGGGGCAGGGGGTCATAGAGCAGAGGTTCGAGCAGACCATGCCCTTGCTCCTGCTGGCCGGCCGTGAGAATCAGGGGTGAACCCGAGAACTTGGCGTTGTACAGCGCCCCCATGGCATTGCCCAGACCGGGCGCCACGTGCACATTGGCCGCTGTGAGTTGGTGTGAGGCCCGGGCAAAGCCGTCCGCCATCGCGACCACCACGGCCTCCTGCAGCCCCAGGATGAAGCGCAGGTCCGGGTAATCGGGCAGCGCCTGCATGATGGGCAACTCGGTGGTGCCGGGGTTGCCAAAGAGGTGGGTGATGCCCTCGTCGATCATCAGTTCAACAAAGGCCTGGCGTCCGAATAGGTGTTTCATGGACATAAGCTTATCGAATGTGCAACCCAGGGTTGTCCCAGGCATGCTTGACAGGCTCTATAGTTAGCCCATGATCGTCTGTCTTTGATAGCACCCCTGCACCATGCATCCCTTTGTCTTCAAGTCTGTCACCTTGCCCGAGGGCACTGAGGCGTTGCGCCAGCAACTCCGGCGCTTTCTCCAGGCCGAGATTGACGCGGGCACGTTTGTCCCCAGTCGCAACACCTGGTCCGACACCAATGCCGCCTTCAGTCGCAAATGCGGCCAGGCCGGGTTCATCGGCATGGTGTGGCCCAAGCGCTATGGCGGTCATGAGCGATCGGCGTTGGAGCGCTACGTGATGACCGAGGAAATGCTGGCCGCGGGTGCGCCGGTGGGGGCCCACTGGGTGGCCGACCGGCAAAGTGGCCATCAAATCCTGCGTCATGGCAGCGAGCGTGCACGCCAGACCATTCTGCCGCGCATTGCAGCGGGTGAATGCTATTTCGCCATCGGCATGAGCGAGCCCGATTCGGGGTCGGACCTGGCTGCAGTGCGAACCCGTGCCGTGGCCTGCGAGGGCGGCTGGAAGATTTCCGGCACCAAGGTCTGGACCAGCTACGCCCACCATTGCCACTACCTGATTGCCCTGGCCCGCACAGCGCCCAAGGAAGAAGACCGCCACGCCGGCATGACCCAGTTCATTGTCGATCTGTCGCAGCCGGGCGTCAGCTTGCGACCCATCTACAACATCTTTGGTGCGCACGACTGGAACGAGGTGGTCTTCGACGACTATTTCGTGCCGGATGACATGGTGATGGGCAAGGTGGGCACTGGCTGGGACATGGTGACCGGCGAGCTGGCCTTCGAGCGTTCCGGCCCGGACCGCTTTCTGAGCACGTATCAGCTGCTCATCGAATCGATTCGTCAACTCGGTGACCAACCCGGTGAGCGGGCCCTCAACGACGTGGGTCGTCTGGTGGCTCACCTGTCTACCCTGCGGTGCATGTCCACCTCGGTGGCCGGCATGCTCGATGCGGGTGCCAAGCCGGTCCTCGAGGCTGCACTCGTGAAAGACGTGGGCACGGCCCTGGAGCGTGAAATCCCCGAGGTGTTTCGGCATCTCTTGCCAGGTGAACCCATCATGGACAACGAGTCCTCGGATTACCAGGCCCTGCTGGGCATGGGCACGCTGAAGTCGCCCGGCTTCACCTTGCGGGGGGGCACACGTGAAATCTTGCGCGGCATGATCGCCAAGGGATTGGGGCTGCGATGAGCGACATGCATGCTGAACTTGAGACACTGATCGATCGTATCAGTGCAGACCACACGGATCAGGCGCTTCACCTTGACATGGAACAAGGGAAGTGGCCGGCAGCTTTGTGGGACGCCCTCGCGCAAGCGGGCGTGCCCCAGGCCTGTGTCCCCGCCGATCAGGGTGGTGCTGAGTTGCCCTTTGCCGATGCCATGGTGGCCTTGCGTCGCAGCGCCTACCAGGGCCTGCCGGTGCCGTTGGCTGAATCCCTGCTCGCGACCCGTCTGCTACTGGCTGCAGGACTGTCCGTGCCGGCGGGCGTGCTGACGGTCACGGCCTGTCATGCACAGGATGACTTGCTGGTGCAGGGGGAAGGCCAGAGCCTGTGGCTCAAGGGACAAGCGCATCGTGTGCCGTGGCTACCCCATGCCCACCACTGGGTGGTGGTGGCGCGGCACGAGGGGCGCGAATGCGTGGCGGTGCTGGAACGCGCTGCCTGGGCCAACGCCAAGCTTTCCACGCGCCACAACCTCGCCGGTGAGCCCCGCTCCCAGGTTGAACTCCAGCAGGCCCCCGTTCTCGCCTTGGCGCCTCTGAATGAGGCCACCGAGCGCTTGCTGCTGGAAGGGGCCCTGATGCGATCGGTGCAGATGGCCGGTGCCTTGCAACGCACGCTGGACCATTCGATCCGGTATGCCAACGAGCGCGTGCAGTTTGGTCGACCCATTGGCAAGTTTCAAGCGGTGCAACACATGCTGGCAGTTCTGGCCGGACACGTGGCCGCCAGCAGTGCCGCGGTGGATGCCGTGGTGGGTGCGTCCGAGCACGCGCCCCACACTGTGCTCACGGCCGTGGCCAAAGCCCGTGTGGGAGAAGCTGCCAGCAAAGGCACTGAAATTGCCCACCAGGTGCACGGGGCCATGGGTTTCACCCGAGAACACCACCTGCACCATGTGACCCGCCGACTGTGGGCCTGGCGCGATGAATTCGGCAACGAGACGCTGTGGCAAACCCGTCTGGGCCGGCTGGTGACCCAGCAAGGGGCTGACCAGCTGTGGCCGCTGTTGACTTCTTTGTGAATTTATCTCCTTCAAGGCTTTCATGACCCCCCCGACCGATTTGCAGATCACCCCTCACGGCCACGTCACCCAGGTGGACCTCTGCCGTCCGCCCCACAACTTTTTCGACCATGCCTTGATTGCCCAGCTGGCCGATGTGTTCGAGCAACTCGATGCCAACCCCGAATGCCGTGCCATCGTGCTCGCCGCGCAGGGTTCGTCGTTTTGTGCCGGGGCCAATTTCAACGATCCGAACGAGAGCGTGAGCCGGGATTCTGGCGGCACCATGAATCCCATCTACCACGAGGCCTTGCGACTCTTTGCCTGTCGCAAACCCGTGGTGGTGGCGGTCCACGGCCCGGCCATCGGTGGCGGACTGGGGGTGGCGCTGGTGGGTGACTTCCGCATCGCCTGCGAGGAGGCCCGTTTCTCGGCCAACTTCACTCGTCTGGGCTTTCACCCGGGCTTCGGGTTGTCGGTGACCCTGCCCCGGTTGGTCGGGCTGCAGGCTGCGCAACGCCTGTTCTACGTGGGAGAGCGCATCAACGGTCGGCAGGCGCTGGAGATCGGGCTGGTGGACGAACTGGTGCCCAAGGACCAGGTGTTGCAACGGGCGCTGGCCCTGGCTCAGGACATGGCCTTGTCGGCCCCGATCGCGCTCGAGTCGGTGCGTGCCACTTTGCGCCAGGGCTTGGTCGAGCAGTTGCGCACAGCGGTGATCCGTGAAAGCGCTGAACAGTACCAGCAGTTCAAGACCGAGGATTTCAAGGAAGGGGTCCGTGCCATGACGGAGCGACGACCCCCCCAGTTCCAGCGGCGCTGAACCTGGTCGGTGCGACAATTCCCGATTGACTATCCAAGGAGAGGTTATGCAATTGGGCATGGTGGGGCTGGGCCGCATGGGGGCCAATCTGGTCCGACGTTTGTTGCCGCGAGGACACGATTGCGTGGTGTTTGACGCGCAGTCCGAGGCGGTGAAGACCCTGGCGGCCGAAGGCGCCATACCCGCTCGGGACTTGCGCGATCTGGTGCAGCAGCTGGCCACGCCGCGCGCGGTCTGGGTCATGCTGCCTGCAGGCGACATCACCGAATCCACCTTGCAGGAATTGGCCGGCATGCTCTCGCCGGGCGACATGTTGATTGATGGCGGTAACACCCATTACGTGGACGATGTGCGCCGCGCTCAATCATTTCAAGGCCAGGGGCTGCGCTACCTGGACGTGGGCACCAGCGGTGGCGTGTGGGGCCTGGAGCGGGGTTACTGCCTGATGATCGGAGGCGATGCCTCGGCCTTTGAGCACCTCAACCCCATTTTTCGTGACCTCGCGCCGGGCCGTGGTTCGATCGAGCCCACGCCTGGACGCGAAGGGCGCTCCTCGACTGCAGATCAGGGCTACCTGTATACCGGGCCTGCCGGCTCAGGCCACTTTGTGAAGATGATTCACAACGGCATCGAGTACGGCATGATGCAAGCCTTTGCCGAGGGCTTTGACATCCTCAAGGGTGCGGGCCAGTCCTTCATCCCTGCCGAGCGCCGTTACAACCTGGACCTGGCCGATATCACTGAGTTGTGGCGACGCGGTAGCGTGGTCTCGTCGTGGTTACTCGATTTGAGCGCGATTGCGCTGGCGCAGGATCCGGAACTCAGCAGTTACTCCGGGCATGTGGAGGACTCTGGCGAGGGCCGTTGGACCCTGCTGGCCGCCATCGAGGAAGCTGTCCCGGCCGAGGTGTTGTCGGCTGCCTTGTATGCGCGCTTTCGTTCGCGCCAGGATCACACGTTTGCCGAGAAGACCCTGTCGGCTATGCGCAAGCAGTTTGGCGGTCACCAGGAACCCCAAAAGCCGAAGACCTGAGCCAAAGACTTGATCCAAAGACTTGAGCCGACGACCCTGGCGACGGCTTGGCCTGTGCGTCAGGACGGCGCGTCAGGTGATGACCTGGTCACTTGACCCGTAGCAGGAATTCCTTCAAAACCTGGTCGAACGCAGCCGGTTGCTCGGTATTGACCAGGTGCGCCGCATTCGGGATGAGGTGCAGGACGGACCCGGCAATGTGTTCGTGAATGATGCGCGACATGTCAGGCGGTGTGCCCGTGTCTTCGGTCCCCACCACCACCAGGGTGGGGCAGTGGATATGGGCCAGCCGGTCGGTCAGGTCAAGACCGGAGATGGCTTCACAGCAAGATGCATAGCCCTCGGGCGGCGTACCCAGGATGGTCTTGGCAATGCGGTCGATGACGGGGAGTTTGGCCTCGCGGCTGGGTGCGGTGTACCAACGAGCGAGGGTGGGCTCGAGGAGGGGAGTCATGCCTTGCGTGCGGGCAATGCGCGCCCGGTCCGCCCACATGCCGGGTGCTGCAGGCAAGCCACGGCTGGTGGTGGCTGCCAAGCCCAGACTTTTCACCACCTTCGGATACTTGAGCGTAAAGGTCTGACCGATCATGCCGCCCAGTGACAGGCCCAGCCAATGGGTCTGCTCGATGCCCAGATGCTGCATGAGGTGGTAGGCATCGTCGGCCAGCCCTTCCAGCGTGTAGGGCCCGGCGGGTGCGCTGGATTGACCATGCCCACGGGTGTCAAAGCGCAGCACCTTGAAGTGCTGGGTGAGCCAGGGCATCTGATCGTCCCACATCGAGCTGTCACAGGCCAGGGAGTGTGACAACGTGAGCCAGGGTCCTTCGCCCTCGACGGTGTAGTGCAAATCGATGTCGCCGCAACGTGCTTTCATGTAAGTCTCCGGGGTGTTGTGTGGTGGGGATCAACCAGAACCTGATTTCGCATGGTAGGGGCACGGACCACGACTGGCAATCGCCTGTGTGCCTCTGTAATCTGTGGGACACCGCGAGTGGCGAATGGGTGTACAAACAGCAACTGGACACCATGGTCAACGCCGGTCTTGAGCTGTGCTGGCCTGACCCGGATGAACTTGCACGTCATTTTTCAGAAAATAGGAGAGAGACATGAAACGCAGAAGTCTTTTGCAACACGGGGGCATCGCCGGCATTCTGGCTGCCGCCTCAGCACCCGCCATGGCGCAATCCCTGCCCGAGATCAAGTGGCGCCTGACATCGAGTTACCCCAAGAGCCTGGATACCCTGATCGGTGCGGCTGAAAACTTCAGCAAGCGCATTGCGGACACGACGGGCGGCAAGTTCCAGATCCGTGTGCATGCAGCGGGTGAAATTGTCCCGGGTCTGCAAGTGCTCGACGCCGTGGACAACGCCACGGTGGAAGTGGGCCAGACCATCATGTATTACTACACCGGCAAGAACCCGGCCCTGGGGCTGGGGGCCATCCTGCCCTTCGGCATGAACGTGCGCCAGCACAACGCCTGGTGGTACCACGGCGGTGGCGCCGAGATGTACAACGAGTTTCTCCGCGCCAAGTACAACAGCATTGCCTTCCTGGGCTTGAATACCGGCACCCAGATGGGTGGGTGGTATCGCAAGGAAATCAAAACGGTCGCCGACCTCAAAGGGCTGAAGTTCCGCGTGGGAGCACTCGCCGGGCAGGTCATGTCCCGACTGGGTGTGGTGCCGCAGCAGATTGCCGGTGGCGACATTTATCCCGCGCTGGAAAAGGGCACCATCGATGCCGCCGAGTGGGTGGGCCCGTACGACGATGAAAAGCTGGGTTTCAACAAGGTGGCCAAGTATTACTACACCCCGGGTTGGTGGGAAGGCAATGCGCCCACCCTGTACCTGGTGAATGCCAAGGCCTGGGATTCGCTGCCCAAGGAATACCAGAACGCGTTCTCGGCAGCGGCTGCCGAGTCGAACGTGGTGTCCACAGCCAAGTACGATCAGCTCAACCCGCCGGCCATGAAAAAACTCCTGGCCAGTGGCACGCAACTGCGCGCATTCCCGCGCGAAGTGCTGGATGCCTGCTACAAGGCCTCGATGGAGCAGTACGCCGAGTGGTCAGCGCAAAACGCCGACTTCAAGCGCCTGTACGACTCCTACTCCAAATTCCTGGATGACCAGGTGTCGTGGTTCCGTGTGGCCGAGTCGACCTACGACAACTACATGTCCTACGCCAAGCAACCCAAGAAGAAGTAACCACGGCCGGGAGCACGCGCATGAGCAGTCAAGCCTTTTCTCCCCAGGTGGCCGCCCATGCGGGCCTGGGTCCGATGGCGTCTCGTCTGGTGGACGTCGATTCCATGGCCTGGCAATCCACACGTTTTGAAGGCGTGAAGGTCAAACCCCTGCTGGTGGACCCGCAATCGGGCCTGGCCAGTGTGCTCATGCGCATGGCGCCGGGTTCGGTGTTGCCGCACCACGAGCATGTGCTGATCGAACAGACCTGGGTTCTGGACGGTCATCTGGTGGACAAGTCCGGCCCTGACGAAGGCATGGAGTGCAAGGCGGGTCAGTTCATCTGGCGACCTGCCGGCAGCCAGCACAGTGCCTGGTCACCCAAGGGCGGCACTTTCCTGGCCTTTTTCCAGGTGCCCAACAAGTTCTATGACCGCCCCGGCGAGGTGGTGGACATGGCGGGCAAAGACTGGGACGCGGTGTGGGGCACGGCCATGCCGGGCACCTGACCCCTGTGCTTCACGCGTGAGGCTTTGAGGCGCCACGTTCCCCTGTTGTTGCAGGGTGGTGGCGCTTCAGGTCGCGGTGAGTTCAGGTCACGGTGAGTTCAGGTCACGATGAGTTCAATGGGCTCGAAACCCTCGAGTTCGTAACGCAGCACATCGCCTTGCTGCGGAAATTTGGACGATACCAGTGAACCCAGAATGCACACATCGCCGGCGCACAACTGCTCGCCGCGTGCGTTGGCTTCATTGGCCAACCAGGCCAGGGCCTTGAGCGGATGCCCCATCAGGTCGCGGCCCTGACCGCCACCCACGGAGGTGCCGTTGATGAACACCTCACCACGCAATTGGCCCAGGCCATCGTCGGCGGACACGTCAGAGGTGGTCAGCCATCGTCTCCACTGGGTATCCCAGCGGCCCAGCATGGCGCCTTCGTTCCAGGCGTTATCGGCCACCAGGTACAAGCCCAGACGGGCCAGTTGGGCGTAATCGGCGTTGCGGTCGTCGGCGATCTCCATGGCCGGGGCCACCCCCTGAACAGCGTTGATCACACGCTGGGCCGTGTAGGGCGTGGTGCCTGCGGGCAGATCGCGAGACAGTTTCACGGCGATTTCAAACTCGACCAACAACCGGCCATAGTCACGTTGCCGCGTGTGCGCGGGCGCGCTCACCACCTGTCGCTGGTGCAAGCGACCTGCAATGGGCGCGTTCAGACCCACCATCTGCTGCATCACGGGGGTGGCCAGTGCAATCTTCCAACCTGCGGTGGGACCGCATTCTTGTGACTTTCTTTGAACCAGGGCTTGTTGCACTTGCGTGGCTTGCTGAAGGTCGCGGACCTGTAAACCGGCTGGAGGCAGGTCAAAGCGGCGTTGGTGGCGGTGCTCATCGACCAACCAGTCGGCGATGCGAGAGGCGGAAAACCGCTGGGGTGTGGCGGCGATGGCAGAGCGAGATGTACGTGGGTTCATGCAAGATTCCCGATGATTCTGGTTGTCAGCTTATCAAAATCCGATGCCTGTGTCAGAAGCCACGCGCCAGCGCGCGCGGGTCATTCATCGTGGGCGGTCTTCAAGCCACAGTGCCTGACGCCAGCGCAGTCCGATGGCCAGGGTCAGTACCATGCCCACCACGGCGTAGCCCGTCATGGTGGCCTGGAATCCCACGCGCTCAATCAAGGGTCCCGCCAGCATCAGGCCCACCGGCAATCCCCAGATGGCGAGGATGCGCATGCCCATCACACGGCCGCGGTAGGCTGGTTCGGTGGCTCGCAGCATCACGGCCGCCAGCGGTGTCATGCACAGGCTTTGGGCAAACCCGGCCAGGGCGAGCAGGGCCATGCCCGGGAGCAAGGTGCTTGTCTGGGCTTGAAAGGCGTTGGCCAGGAGCCAACCCATGGCGGAGACCAGCATCAGGGGTGCCGCGCCAAGATGTACCCGGTTGCTGCTGAGCACCAGGGAACCCAGGAGTGCGCCGCTGGCGAAACTCGCACCCAGCCAGCCCAATCCGCCCTGACCCACACCGTAGATGTTTTTGGCGACAAAGGGCAACAGACCAATGAAGAGCGGAAAGGCCACGAGATTGGCGAGAAACGCCATGGACATGGCCCCCATGAGGGCCGGGCGCTGCCAGACGTACACGGCCGCGGAGCACAAATCCTGCCAGGGGGACGCGACAGGTGGCTTTGGCCCGATCGCTGGTGCGGGGGCCTGGCCATTCGCCTGTTCGGGCGGGCTGGCACCTGGCGCGGTTTTTCCCGCGGGCACCACCTGGAGCGAGAGCACAAAACTCACCACATACAGCGAGGTCACCACCAGGTAGGCGGGGGCCATGCCAAACATGGCGACGACACCGGCACCCGCCAGAGCGCCTGCGATCCGCGCCGAGTCCGAGGTGATGCGCGCGATGCCTAAGGCGCCCATGAGTTGTGAAGCGGGCAGGGTCTGGGCAATCAGGGCATAGCGCATCACCATGTCGGAGGGGCGTACCAGGCCATTGAGTCCGGCAATGACCAGTACCGCCGTGGTACTGAGCGAGTCACTGGCGGCCAGGCAACCCAGCAACGCTGCCATGGCTGCATAGAGCGCTCGCGTCATCCACAACAGACGGCCATAGCCAAAACGGTCTCCCGCCACACCGAACAGGGGCGAGACCAGCGACCCCAGATATTGCAAGGCGCCAAAAAAGACCAGCAACACCACCGATTCGGATTCGACCAGGATGTACCAGCCCAGAATCAGGACCTCCATCTCCACCGCCCACGAGGTGGCCAGGTCGGCCGGCCATTGGTACCGGAACGCACGCGACCGGAAGGGGGCCAGCACGCTCACGCACGCACCAGCCGACCGGGCAGGGCACCCGTGGCCTGTCCATCCTCCATCACGACCTGACCGGCCACCCAGGTTTGCACATAGCCACTGGCATGCTGGATCAGGCGCCGTCCACCCGCGGGCAAATCGTTGGTGATCGTGGGTCGCGTCAGGTTGAGTTGGGGGTAGTCGATGAGGTTGATGTCAGCGCGCAGACCAGGCAGCAAGGCGCCCCGGTCCTGCATGCCCAGCGCCTGGGCGTTGCGCTGGGTTTGTCCATGGACCAGAAACTCCAGCGGCAACTTGTCTCCGCGTGTGCGGTCGCGGCCCCAGTGCGTCATCAGGAACGTGGGGTAGCTGGCATCGCAGATGTAACCGCAATGGGCGCCGGCGTCGCCCAGTCCGAACAAGGCGGCCGGGTGCGTCATCATCTCGCGCACCACATCCAGGTTCTGGTCGGTGTAGTTGTAAATCGGGAAATTGAATTTACGACGCCCCTCGTCCTCCAGCAGCATGTCATAGGCCACCTCGGGCGCGGGTCGGCCCTGTCGCTGCGCAATCGCAGCCACACTGTCCTCGGCGCGAGGTTCATAGTCAGAACGTTCGCCAATGGGGAAGAGCTTGTGGAAGTGCTGCGTGATGGTGTTCAGGCGGCGGTTGTCGGGGGCCTCAGCGGCCTCGGACAGGATGCGCGCACGCACAGACGGATCACGCATGCGACGCACGCGTTCGTCCAGCGGCAAGTCTGCGATGGCGAGGTAACTCGGCGCCAGGAAGAAGGGATGCATCGAGCATTCCAGGCCATGCACCATGCCCACAGGGCGGCACGCCACTTGTGCCCGCACGCTCAGGCCACCGTCTCGCGCCAGGCTGGTGCGACGCAGCACCTCGCGCCAGCGTTGCGGCAGAAAGTCGTGCTGCAACAGCGTGAACGAAATGGGGCGACCACTTTGACGGGCGATCTCGCGAATCAGCTCAAACTCGCCGTCGAGATCATCAAAGTCGGAGATCAACTGGTTAACGCCCTTGCCGGTGCGACCCATGGCGCGGGCAATGCCGATCAGTTCCTGCCCGGCCGCCTCCAGCGTGGGCACTGCCTGGCCCTGCTTGGTCCGATGGACCACGGTGCGTGAGGAACTGAACCCGAGCGCCCCCGCGCTCACGGCTTCCTGGACCAGCCGTCCCATGGCATCGATGTCGTCCGGGGTGGCCGGTTCGCGTGCCGCTCCGCGCTCGCCCATGACATAGACCCGCAAGGCGCAATGCGGCACCTGCGCCCCCACATCCATGATGCGGGGTCGACTGTCAAGCGCTTGCAGGTATTCAGGAAAGCTTTCCCAATCCCACTGCACCCCCTCGGACAGGACCACACCGGGGATGTCCTCCACCCCCTCCATCAAGTCCATCATCCACTGACGCTGGTGGACGCGCGAGGGGGCAAATCCGACACCGCAATTGCCCATCACGGCCGTGGTCACCCCATGCCAGGACGAAGGCGTCATGAAGGCATCCCAGGTGGCCTGGCCATCGTAGTGGGTGTGGATGTCTACCCAGCCCGGCGTGACCAGCAAGCCATCGGCCTGCACGGTGCGATGCGCTGGACCGTCGATGCGGCCGACCGCGGCGATGCGACCGTTGGAAATGGCCACATCGGCGGTGAAGCCGGGCTTGCCGGTGCCGTCAATGACGGTACCACCTTTGATCAGCACGTCATGCATACGACTCCTTGCAAGCGTTCAGAGGGTTCCAGTGTGTTGCATCAACGCTTACTTGGCACCACCGGGTACTTTGCCTTCCACGCCCTTGACGAAGAAGTTGACGCCACCCAGGAACTTGTCATCGGCCACTTCGTCTTTCTTGAGCACAGCCTTGCCGGTGTTGTCGTTGATGGGGCCTTTCCAGATGGCAAAGCTGCCGTCACGCAAGCCCTTCTTGACCTCGTCGATGCGTGTCTTGGTGTCTGCGGGAACGTCGTCGGCGATGGAGACCAGATCGATGGCCCCTTCTTTCACGCCCCACCACACGGCACTGCCACCGGTCCACTTGCCTTCCAGCGCATCACGGGTGGCCGCCACATAGTACGGCCCCCAGTTGATGACGGCCGAGGCCAGGTGAGCCTTGGGACCATAGGCCGTCATGTCGGAGTCCCAGCCAAAGGCGCGCTTGCCTTTGTCCTGAGCAGTCTTGAGCACAGCGGGCGAGTCGGTGTTCTGGAACAGCACGTCAGCGCCGCCATTGATGAGCGAGGTGGCGGCTTCGGTTTCCTTGGGCGGATTGAACCATTCATTCACCCACACCACCTTGGTCTTCACTTTCGGGTTACTGCTTTGAGCCCCCAGGGTAAAGCTGTTGATGTTGCGAATGACTTCAGGAATGGGAATGGACGCGACCACACCCAGTGTGTTGGATTGAGTCATCTTGCCCGCGATGATGCCGGCCATGTAGGCGCCCTCGTAGGTGCGGCTGTCATAGGTGCGCATGTTGGGCGCTTGCTTGTAGCCGGTGGCGTGTTCAAATTTGATCTCGGACTTGTCGGCAGCCACCTTGAGCATGGGCTCCATGTAACCAAAGGTGGTGCCAAAGATGAGTTTGTTGCCCTGGCCGGCCAGGTCACGCAGCACACGCTCGGCATCGGCCGACTCGGGCACGTTCTCCACAAAGGAGGTGGCCACCTTGTCGCCAAATTCCTTTTCGATCGCCTTGCGACCGTTGTCATGCGCAAAGGTCCATCCACCATCGCCCACCGGGCCCACATAGGCAAAGGCGATTTTCAGTGGCTCGGCCTTGGCAGCAGCGGCAGCTGCCGGGGCTTCTTCCTTCTTGGCACAGCCCAGCAGAGCCGCTGAAGCCACGGCGCCCAGCGCCAGCGCTTTGATCCAGGTGCGTTTGTTCACAGTTGTCATCGTGGGTCCTCGGTGGGTCATAAAAAATAGACAGGCGACAGGTCAATGGCTGCCGGGATGAAAGGGCTTGCCCAAGGAGAGTGGCATATGCAACTTGATCCAGGCCGGGCGTCTTGACATCACAGCCAACACACCAATGGTAGCAAGATAAGGCAACATGCTCAGCCACTGACTGGGCACCTCAACACCGCTGGCCTGGAGGTGGAACTGCAGCATGGTCACGCCGCCAAACAAGTAGGCACCGAGCAAGACCCGCGCGGGTCGCCAGGTGGCAAACGTGGTCAAGGCCAGGGCAATCCAGCCCTTGCCGGCAATCATGCCTTCCACCCACAGCGGGGTGTACACAATCGAGACATAGGCACCGGCCAGCCCGCATAAGCCACCGCCGGTCACCACGGCGAGCATCCGGATGGACCGCACGGGATAGCCCAGGGCATGGGCTGCTGCCGGCGACTCACCCACGCTGCGCACGATCAGACCAGCCCGGGTGCGGTCCAGAAACCAGATCAGGGTCAGGGTAAACACCAGC
Source organism: uncultured Burkholderiales bacterium (assembly GCA_937927685.1). Taxonomy (GTDB): domain Bacteria; phylum Pseudomonadota; class Gammaproteobacteria; order Burkholderiales; family Burkholderiaceae_C; genus Limnohabitans. The sequence continues at coordinate 154,890 of CALBSC010000077.1, forward strand.
ACCGCGTACACCATGGGGTGATGCTGAAAAAAGGCCGGCCCGATCCAGGGCAGATCGGACAGCACCGGGACGCTGAACTGCAACCGCTCCGGTAGCTTGGCTTGGACGTAGGGCGTGCCCAGAAATGCAGACAAGCCCCCGCCGAACAGGCTGAGTGCCAATCCAGTGGCGTAGGGATTGGTGTTGAGCCAGATGACGAGCACGCCCAACAGGGACGCGAGCGCCGCCCCCGCGGCAAAACCGGCCATGAGCCCCAGGCTGTCGCTGCCCGTGTGCACCACGGTGGCAAAGCCGGCGATGCCGGCGCACAGCATCATGCCTTCAGCCCCCAGGTTGATGACGCCGGCCTTCTCGTTGATGAGTAAGCCCAGGGAGGCGATGGCCAGCACCGTGCCGGCGTGCAGGGTGGCGGCGAGCAGCAGGGCGTACGTGTCCATCAGGGGGCTCCTCGCGCACGTCCAGTCCAACGCAGTTGGACATGCATGAGCACATCACACGCCAGCAGACAAAACAGCAGCAAACCCTGAAACACACCCGTGATGGATTTGGGCAAGCCCATCCGCGATTGGGCCAACTCCCCGCCGATGTAGAGCATGCTCATCAGCAGGGCGGACAACACCAGCCCCACCGGATGCAATCGCCCCACAAAGGCCACGATGATGGCGCCAAATCCATAGCCCACGGGAACGTAGGGGGTGAGCTGACCCAGGGGACCGGCCACCTCCAACGCGCCAGCCAGGCCGGCCAGACCGCCCGAGACCAGCATCGCGGTCCACAACGCGCGGCTGGAGGACAGGCCGGCATAGCGCGCGGCCAGGGGTGCCAGGCCGCTGACACTCAACCCCCACCCAGCACGGGTACGAAACAGAAACAACCACAAGCCCACGACGCCCAGCAAGGCCAGCAGCCATCCCACCGTGACCCGCGAACCGTTGAACAGGCGTGGAATCTGGGTGACTTTGTCGAAGGTTTGGGTCTGGGGGAAGTTATAGCCACCCGGGTCTTTCCAGGGGCCATAGACCAGGTAGTTGAGCAGGTGAATGGCCACATACACCAGCATCAGGCTGACCAAAATTTCATTGGCGTTGAAGCGGTCGCGCAGCAGCGCGGTGATGGCCGCCCACCCCATGCCGCCCAGGACCCCTGCCAACACCACGGGAATCACCACCCACGGCCCTTGATCGGGCGTGACCTGCAGAGCCACCCAGGTGGCTGCAACAGCCCCCAGCACATACTGCCCCTCGGCCCCGATATTCCAGACATTGGAGCGGTAGGCCACCGTGAGCCCCGTGGCGATCAGGAGCAGGGGCGTGGCCTTGACCATCAACTCGCCCAACGCGTAAGGCGTTCGGATGGGTTCCCAGAAAAACACGGCCAGGCCACGCACCGGGTCTTTGCCCAGCGCCGTCAGCAACAGCGTCCCGATCACGAGTGTGAGCCCGAGTGCCAGCAACGGCGACAGCACTGACCAGGCGGCAGAAGGTTGGGGGCGGGGCTGAAGACGGATCATGGCGGTCGATGCGAGGTCATGCCGTGTGCGCGCGCGCACCGGTTGCGGTTGTCTCGGGCCACAGGCCACTCATCCAGGCGCCGATCTGCTCAGGGCTGGCGTGCGCCCGGTCCACGGGGGGGGAGAGTCGACCTTGCGACATCACGACCAGGCGATCCGACAACTCGAACAACTCGTCCAGTTCATCACTCACCACCAACACCGCACAACCCTGGTCACGCAGCGCCAGGAGGCTGGCGCGAATTTGAGCGGCCGCCCCCACATCCACGCCCCACGTGGGTTGAGACACCAGCAACAACCGGGGTTGCGCGTCCATTTCACGTCCGACGATGTACTTTTGCAAATTGCCCCCGGACAGTGACCGGGCCAGGGCTTGAGGACCGCTGGCCTGGATGCGAAAACGCTCGATCAAGGCTTGAGCCCCCTGTTGCAGGGCCGTGCGGTTGAGCCAGCCGCCTGGACCCACGCCGATGTCACGGGTGAGCAGCAGATTCAACGCCAGCGAGTGTTCGGGCACGGCGCCGCGTCCGAGCCGCTCCTCGGGCACGCTGTACAAGCCCAAGCGTCTGCGTTGCTGGGGGTCGAGATGGCCCACGGCCACCCCGTCTATGCGGATGTGCTCTGCAGCAGCGCGGACGTCTTCACCGGACAGCGCTGCCATGAGCTCTCGTTGGCCATTGCCCGAGACACCGGCGATGCCCACCACCTCGCCTTGCCGAACCTGCAAATGCACTTGCTCCAGCGTCACACCAAACGGATCATCAGGGGGCAGGGACAAACCCTCCACCGTCAACAGCAGCGGGCCGGGTGTGCGTTCACGATGCACCAGGGCGGGAGGCTCCTGTCCCATCATCAGTCGACTGAGCGATGCGGGTGTTTCATGACGGGGATCACATTCGCCCACCACACGACCGCTGCGCATCACGGTGCAGCGGTGACACAGCGCTTGAATTTCATGCAACTTGTGGCTGATGTAGAGAATGCTGCAGCCTTGTGACGCCAAGCGTCTGAGCACCACAAACAGTTTGTCCACCGCCTGGGGTGTCAGCACCGAGGTGGGCTCGTCCAGTATCAGCAACTGGGGTTGACCCAGCAGGGCGCGGATGATTTCGACGCGCTGCTTTTCTCCCACACTGAGCGTGTGCACGGGACGGTCGGGGTCGATGTCCAGTCCGTAATCGGTGGCGATATCGACAATGCGCTGTCGGGTACCGTCGAGCGATTGATCCGTGCCCAGCCCCAGCCACACGTTGTGAGCCACAGTCAGCGTGTCAAACAGGCTGAAGTGCTGAAACACCATGGCGATACCCTTGGATCGCGCCTGCTGGGGATGGTGTGCCGTCAGCACCTCATCACGGTAGATCAGGTGGCCCGCATCGGGTTGCACCAGCCCGTAGATGATTTTCATCAGGGTGGATTTGCCCGCGCCGTTCTCACCCAGGACGGCGTGGATCTCGCCGGGCTCCAGCGTCAGGGACACGCCATCGTTGGCGACAACCGATGGATAGCGCTTGGTGATCCCATTCAGTTGGAGCAGAGGCATGAAAATCTCAGGGAGGCGGCAATCCCTTCGATTTTGTCATTCTTTTGGCCGGGGTGCGCCGACGGCCCATGGGTGTCACCCCTTCAGCCCCCGTGACTGCGTGCTGACCTGGCGTACTCGGCGGCCTTGTTGGAGAGCATGACCGCCTTCGCCGCAAAACTGGCCGCCTTTTTGGAGGCGTCAGCCGCCACGGCAGAACCTTGCGCCGAGGCGTCTTCCGCATGGTGGGCCACGGCCATCGCCACCGCGGCGGCCGCAGACGCCGCAGAGGCGGCGCTTTCCATGGCCGACTGGGCCGCAAAACTGGCTGCCGCCGAGGCGGCCTCTGCAGTTTCGATCACATTCGTGGAAGCGGCCTTGGCTGCGGCCTCCAGACACCGCTCGGAACAGTTGGCTGAGTGTTCGGCGGCGCAAGCGGCCTTTTCGGCGGACTCGGTGGCGTGCTGGGTCAGCCCGCGCAGGGTGATCAGTGAATCGCTGTAAATCCGGTTGACGTCCAGGTGGATCTGCTTGAGTTCCTTGAACTCCGTGCGCAAACTCTCCATCTCCTTGCGCAAATGGCCTAAATCTTCCTTCATGGCGCTCCTTGTGTGCAATCAAAGCGTCTCGATACGCCGACCGAAACGAACTCAAGTCAAATTTATAGCACCTTTGTACGCATTGCCATGTGTGTTTTCGCACATAGTTGTCATAACTTTTGAGGGGCATCAACCTGGCCCCCCTCGCTCGGGTCATCATTGGCCGTGACACAATCACCGGGTGACCACCGACCCGTCCCCGATCACCGAAGCGATGGCCTGGCAAGAGATCCGCCAGGGCACTTACCGCATCGATCTGTGGGAGCAGGCCCTGGGTCAATCGCACGGCGATGCTGCCACGGCTCGGGAGGCCTATATTCGTTTGCGCACCCAGGCCCTTCGCCACGACGTGGGCCGCTTGCTCGCCGGCCATATTCGCCAGGCGCTGGCGGCCGACGCACCTCGCCGTGCAGATTTCAAATCAGCCCGCGATCTCGGGCGGAAGTCATGACACAGGCGTCATTCCAGCGGGGTTCGGTTCAGGTGTACCTGGGTGAGAAATCCGGCAAGTACCCGGATGGCAACCAAGTCCTGGTCACAGGGGGAGACACACAGGTGGCTTTTGACATGCCCTTGGTGGCCCATGCGCTGAACGGCGTCTTTGATGCGGTGGACATGGTCATTTTGGGCCATGTGCACGAGGACCACCTGGCCGGACTGGACCAACGCGATGCCGTGCCGTTGTGGGTGCACGAAGGGGATCTGGATGCCGCCCGTTCCTGGGACGGCATGACACGCCACTTTGGCTACCGTGCCGAGGTGCTGGAGGTCTGGCATGAGCGCATGGTGCGCGATTTCCATTACCAGCCCCGTCCAGACGCCATCGGCTATGCCGATGGGCACACCTGGGACCTGGGTGGCGGGGTGCGGGTCAGGGCACACCACATGCCCGGTCACACCACGGGACACTGTGTGCTGGTGGTCGAACCCGAAGGGGTGGCGTTCATCGGTGACATCGACCTCACCAGATTCGGCCCCTATTACGGCGATGCCACCTCAAGTCTGACACGGTTTCGACACAGCCTGAAGGCAGTGCGCGAACTTGACGCCCGGGTGTGGGTGACCTCGCACCACCGGGGGGTCATCACCGACCGGGATGCGTTTGAAGCGGCCTTGCAGGCTTTTGCGGACAAGCTGGACCAACGTGCGGACAAGCTGCTGGGGATGTTGCAACACGAGCCGCAAAGCCTGGACACACTGGTGGCACAACGTCTGGTGTATCCCCCGGGTTATGAGGCTGCTTTTGTCAACGACGTGGAGCGCCGCATGATCGAGCAGCACCTGCGCGAACTGGTGGACGCCGGCCAGGTTCGTTGTGTGGACGCGAGCCAGGGCGTGTTTGCCCGGGCTTGAATTCCGCGCCACTCAGACGTCAGAACAACCCGGCCTCTTGCGCCTGCTGGGTCAAGGCCTCACGGTGTTCCGGTGCCGCAATCTGAATCAGGGCTCGGGCCCGTTCCCGTCCTGACAGACCCCGCAGGTGGGCGCTGCCGTGTTCCGTCACGATCACGTCCACATCACTGCGCGCAGTGGTCACCGGACCGTTCAGTCGTGACACGATGCGGCTCGTTTGCCGGGCCGTGCTGGGCAAGGCAATGATGGAGCGTCCGCCCTCGGAGAGGGAGGCGGCTCGCACGTAGTCCACCTGACCGCCGATGGTGCCCAGAAAGTCGCGACCGATGGCCTCGGCGTTGACCTGTCCCGTCAGATCCACCTCAAGGGCGGAATTGACCGAATGAAAGTGCTTGAAGCGGCTCAGGGATGCCGCACCGTGCGTGATGTCCGCATCAAACAGCCGGATGGTGGGTTGACGGTGCACATGCTGGTACAGCTTGCGGGTGCCAATCAGCACCCCGGTCACGCTCACCCCCGCATCCACCTCCTTGTAGGCGTTGGTCACGACGCCGTGTTCCATCAGGTCCACATAGCCATCGCCCAGCATGCCGGAATGAATGCCCAGGTCGCGGTGACCCAGCAAGTGAGCGCACAAGGCTTCGGGCATGGCACCCAGACCCATTTGCAGGGTGGCGCGATCCGGAATCAGTTCGGCCACCTGGCGGGCAATGCGACGTTCCAGGTCGCCAATCGTCGCAGCCGGCCATTCGATCGGCGGACGTGAGGTGTGGATGGCCAGGTCGATTTCATGCGGCAGCACCGGCTGTGCACACGGTGTCTGCGGCAATTGATCGTTGATTTCAGCGATCACGAGGCGAGCCTGTGACATGGCGGCACGCAGATAGTCACAACTCAGACCGAAGCTGTGCTCGCCACGTTCGTTGGGTGCGCTCAACTGGATCATCACCACGTCACAGCGCAATTGACCACTGCGAAAAAGCCGTGGCAGGTCCGAGAAATGCTGGCTCACCACCGTCATCACGCCCGCCTTGATGAGGGGACGATAGGTCATGGCGGCCCCCGTGCCATTGAAGACCAGTGCCTCCGCGTGCTCCGGCTTGAACCGTGTGGAGGCACCGATGCCGAAGAACAGCTGGGGCCGTCCCAATTCGGCGCGTTGTTCAATCAGCAGGTCGGCCAGGGTCTGGGGCTCGCCCGCGGCCTCGCTCATGACAATGTGGTCGCCAGGCTTGATGTGCTCGCGCAGGTTCAGCTGGTGCGGGCTGATCGTCTTCATCGTGGGTCGGCCACCGGGTCAATTCAATTTGATGCCAGCCGCCTTGACCACCGGTCCGTACAGGGCCAGCTCCTTGCGCAGGGTGGCGGCAAAGGCGTCGGATGTTCCTGGCGTGGCGACGATCCCGGCGGCCTCGAGCTTGGCGCGTACCTCCGGATCAGCGAGCGCCGCATTCAGTTCGAGATTGAGTCGTTCAACGATGGACCGCGGGGTTTTGGCGGGTGCAACAAGTCCCACCCACGAATTGATATCAAAGTCGGACAGCCCCGATTCAGCAAACGTCGGAATTTCCGGGTACTGACGCGACCGTTTGCCCGAGGGGACGCCGAGTGCCTTGAGGTTGCCGGTCTTCAGGTGATGCTGGACTGATGCGGCAGAGGCAAAGGCCAGTGGTGTGTGGCCCGCCAGGGCGTCGGCGATGGCCGGCGCGCCACCCTTGTAGGGAATATGCACCAGGTTTGCGCCTGTCCGCTGTTTGACCATTTCGCCCGCCAGGTGAACGATGCTGCCCGTGCCCGAAGTGCCATAGGAGAAACCGCCCGGTTGCGATTTGGAGAGTTCAATGAGCTCTCGCAAGGAGTTGGCCTTGAAGCCCGGGTGTGCCACCAGAATGGTGGTGGAGTCGCCAATCTTGCCAATGGGGCTGAAGTCCCGCAGCGGGTCGAAGGGCACCTTGTCGAACACATGCGGATTGATGACAAACGTGCCGTCGAGCACGAGCAGCAGCGTGTAGCCGTCGGGCTCGGCCGTGGCCACGACCTGGCTGCCGATGTTGCCAGACGCACCGGGGCGATTGTCTGGCACCACCTGTTGCCCCAACCGCTTGCTCAGGTGGTCGGCAATGATGCGGCCACTGGTGTCGGTCACGCCCCCCGGCGCAAACGGGATCACCAGCTTGATGGGTTTGGTGGGCCAGGGCGTTTGTGCCTGCGCGGGCAGTGCCGTCAACAGACCCATCGAGACCAGCCAACCGGCCTGCAGGAGCAGGCGGCGAAGCTGACGCGATGAGGTGGCGTGAATTTCAGGCATGGGCGTCTCCGAAGAAGATCAATGGGAAACAAGACCGTGGGCCACCAGCCGAGACAACTCGCCCTCCGGCGACTCGAATTGGCGAAGCACCGTGTAGTGGTCAGTGCCCTCGATGGACAGAAAGCGGGCGTCGACACCGTGGTGTGTGCAATGGCGGGCGTATTGTGTCGACTGGTCGATGAAACCTTGCGTCTCAGCCCCGCCCACCACCACGTCCAAGCGGACGGGCTGGCAAGGGGGGTGGCGAAGCGGGCTCATGGGGGCCACTTGTTCGGGGCGTAAACGGATTTCCTGGTTGACTGAAATTGACAGCACCGGTTCAAGTTCATAGACGCCGCTGATCAGCACGGCAGAGGACGGCAGACCGTCTGGCACGGCCGTCGCCTGGCTGTGCCGCGCCAGCACTGCCGCCAGGAGGTGAGCACCGGCCGAATGGCCACTGGCACTGTAGCGTGAAGGATCGGCGCCCCACTCGGGTGCGTGCTGGTGAACCCAGTGCAGTCCCGCGGCCACCTGGTCGACGATGGCGGGTAACTCGACACTGGGGCACAAGTCGTAGTTCATCACGACCAGCGTGATGCCTTGAGGGATGAGCGCATCGGCCAGAAAACTGAAATCGCTTTTGTCGCGTCCTCGCCAGTACCCGCCGTGCAAAAACACATGCACAGGTGCATGGGCCTGCGCCGCTCGGAATACATCCAGCGTGGCCAATGGCCCGGGGCCATAGCGCAGGTTGAACAGACCGGCATGACGATCGCGCGCGAGGGCACTGCGTTGTTGCATGCGGGCCGCGTGTTCTTCGGCGTTGGGGACCGCCCGGCGTGGGTTGAACTGGGATTCGATGTCGGTGTGGTTCATGTCACCGGATTGTGGCAAAACGCCCCCTGATTGACCAGTTGGCGGGTTGTCATGGGCGACTCGTCGCCAAACCATGATCCTGGGTCGCCCAGAAAAAAAGGACCTGGATGTCTCCAAGTCCTTCATTTCGTTCGAATTTTTGGCTCCCCGACCTGGGCTCGAACCAGGGACCTACGGATTAACAGTCCGGCGCTCTACCGACTGAGCTATCGGGGATCAATCCAAAGATTATAACCTCATTTTTGAGGGCTTCCCGACGCCATGGACCGCATGAAGGTTTGAGCCGCCAGTTCAGGGTGGTCAGCACCGGTGATGGCACGAACCACTGCCACCGAACCCACACCACTGCGCATCACGTCAGGCAGTTTTTCCAGGTCGATCCCACCAATGGCCACCAGGGGGAACTGATGCATCAACCGCGCATAGGCCTGTAAACGCCCCGTGCCTTGGGGTGCCGTGACCATGCGCTTGAGGGTGGTGGGAAATACCGCGCCCAAGGCCAGGTAGCTGGGAGAGACCCGATCGGCCACCCGCATTTCGGCGTAACCGTGTGTGCTGACACCCAGGCGCAAACCACTGGCACGGATGCGCTCTAGCGGCGCGTCGGCCAGGTCTTCCTGTCCCAGGTGCAAGCCATAGGCCCCGGCCTCCATCGCTGCCTGCCAATGGTCATTGATGAAGAGCAGGGCGCCCGTGCCTTCCACGGCACGCACGGCGGCCTGCACTTCGCGCATCACCGCGGCACGGTCATCGGACTTGTAGCGCAATTGCACCGTAGGCACGCCCGCACGTGCCATGCGTCCCACCCAGGCCGCATCGGGCAACACCGCATAGAGGCCCAGTTGTGACGGACAGGGGGGAAATGCATCGGGACGGGGCCAGGGGCGAAGGCCAAAGTCCTGCGCGTCATCTGGCCAGGCCTGCGGATCAAAACGCCCGATGCGTTCGGTCTGCCGCTGCCAGGCCTGTGCCACACAGTCGGCGTCATGCTCGACAAACCCCAACCGTCGACACGCCTGCAGCACCGCCACCTGCTCATCGGGCAGCGCTGCGTCGGTGCTCCGTTGAGCCTGATGGTCGGGCAGCGGATCGCCCGCCGTCATGTCGAGGTGGCTGGACACCAACACATCTGCCAGGTCCTGGATGGCCTTCTTGTCCATTCACCACGTCCTCAAGGTTGATGCCAGAAAGGGGTACCCAGCACCGGTGTGCTGGGCTGGGCCAGATCCTGCTCGGTCATCGTCCCGGCACGATAGGCGCCGCGTCCCGCGTGCACGGCATTGGCAAACGCCTGGGCCATGGCAACGGGATCGAGCGCCAGAGCCACCGCGGTGTTGAGCAGCACGGCGTCAAAGCCCCATTCCAGCACCTGGCATGCGTGCGAGGGACGGCCCAGACCCGCGTCCACAATCAAGGGCACGCTCACGCGTTCGCGCAAGGTTTGCAAGGCATAGGGATTGATGGGTCCTTTGCCCGTGCCGATGGGGGCCGCCCACGGCATGATGGCCTGGCAGCCCACATCGATCAAGCGCTGGCACAACACCAGGTCGTCGGTGGTGTAGGGCAGCACCTTGAAGCCGGCTCGAAGCAGCCGGTCTGCAGCGTCGGGCAAATGGAGTGTGTCGGGTTGCAGGGTGTAGTCGTCCCCGATGAGTTCGAGCTTGATCCAGTCGGTTTCAAACACCTCACGCGCCATTTCAGCCGTGGTGATGACTTCCTGGATGCTGTGGCAACCGGCGGTGTTGGGCAGCACCGGCACCTGCGCTTGCTTGAGCAGTTGCCAAAAGCCTTGTGAGTTGTCCCCCTGCGCCGTTTGTCGGCGCAACGAGGCTGTGAGCATGGCCGGCCGGGACACGGCAATCGCTTCTTGCAGCACCGCCGGCGACGGATATCGCGACGTGCCCAGCATCAGGCGGCTCTGGAAGGACTCGCCATAGAGGATCAGGGGATCGTCGCGGGAAGGCATGGTGTTCATCGTGGAATCAGCCTCCCGTGATGGGGGCAATGAGTTCAATCTGGTCGCCGTCGTGCAGCAATCGATGCGCGTATTGTCCACGCGGGACAAACTCGAGGTTCACGGCCGCGGCAAATGGCGGTTGGATGCCCACCCGTTCAATGGCATCCAGCAGGCTCGATCCGGCCGGCAAGGGGTGGGGCGCCTGGTTGATCAGCACGTTCAGGTCAGGTGAGGTCATGGTGAGAGGACATCCTACTGTGCGCTGAAAGCCATGCCAAAACTGTCGGCCAACCGATGCGTGCCACCTTGCACCCATTCCATCACGCAATCGGCCACGGCCGGGGCGATGAGAAAGCCGTGACGGTACAAGCCGTTGATCTGGAGCACATGGGGGTGCGGGCCGGTGACAGCCGGCAGGTTGTCGGGCAGTGTCGGGCGCGCCTGGGTGGCAATTTCCAGGATACGCGCCTCGGCAAATCCGGAATGCACCGTGTAGGCGGCGCTGAGCAGTTCCAGCGTGGAGCGCACGCTGGCAGGGGAGAGATCCTCGGTCTCGATTTCGGTGGCGCCAATCACGTACACATGGTCCTGCTTGGGCGCGATGTAAATCGGGTAGCGCGGGTGGATGAGGCGCGTGGGTCGAGTCAGGTTCACCTGCGGGGCATGGACCCGCACGACTTCGCCGCGAACGCCACGAAGGCTGTTCCAGTCGACACGCGCGCCCAGTCCGCGGCAATCGAATACCCAGTCAGGTTGGCCTGCCTCGCCCGGGCGGAAGCGATCGATCGACTGGGGGCTGTTGAAATACAGCGTGACGCCGCGCTGTTGCAGACCTTCGAGCAAGGCCTGCAGCAACTGACGGTTATCGAGTTGGCCTTCGTCGGGCAAGTAAAGGCCCTGGGCGAAGCGGTCACCCAGGCCTTGTTCCAAGTGGTTGAGTTGCTGCGCATCCACCGTTTCAGCGGCGGGCAATTGGGGCAAGGCGGTGTGTGTGCGTTGCAGCAGTTGGTGAAAGCGATGCGCTTCAGACGCATCCTGCCGGTGCCACACAATCAGCGTACCCGCCTGCTGGAAAAAAACCGGCACCGGCAATTCGGCCAGCAACCGGGGCCAGCCCAGCAGGGCGTGCTGGCCCATGCGCACCACGGGCAATTCGGTGATGGCGGATTCGGCCAGTGGCGCCAGCATGGCCGCGGCCACGCGAGCAGCGGCCCCTTGTGCATCTGCTTGACCCGCCTCATGCATCTCGACGCGATGCCCGGCCTGAACCAGTCGCCAGGCCAGCAGGCGCCCCATCAAACCGGCGCCCAGGACCACACTGTGAGGACCTTGCGACATCATGACGCCCGGGTTTCAGGATAATGAACGGCATGAACACGCATGCCACCCACGCATCTTCCCCAGGCCGCTATGCCCGTGTGCTCACGATTGCGGGCTCGGACAGTGGCGGCGGAGCTGGCATTCAGGCCGATCTGAAGACCTTTGCCGCTTTGGGTTGTTACGGCATGAGCGCCATCACCGCGCTGACTGCGCAAAACACCGTGGGTGTTCAAGGCATTCATGCCTTGCCTGCGGCGTTTCTCAAGTCGCAACTGCAGTCGGTCATCGACGACATCGGCGTGGATGCCGTCAAGATTGGCATGCTGCACGAACCCGGTGTGGTGGAGGTGGTGGCCTGGGCCATCCGGCATTACCGGTTGCAGCATGTGGTGCTGGACCCGGTGATGGTGGCCACCAGTGGCGATCGGCTGATCGCTGACGCCACGGTGAACGTGCTGGTGGAACACCTGTTTTCCCTGGCCACCGTGATCACCCCCAACCTGGACGAGGCCGCCTTGCTGCTCGGGAGACCCATTGCGGCCGTTGACGATTTGTCTGCGGCGGCGCACGCCTTGCTGGCAATGGGCGCGAAGGCTGTGTTGCTCAAGGGCGGACATTTGCCGGGTGACGAGGTGGTGGATGTGCTGGCCCGTCCCGGTCATGCCGACGTGGTGTTGGCCAGCGCCCGTGTGTCCAGTCGCAACACCCACGGCACCGGGTGTACCCTGTCGTCGGCCATTGCCGCCCACCTGGCCCTGGGTGAGACCCTGGAGGGGGCGGTGCGCGCGGCTCGTGCCTACATCCTGGGGGCGATACAGGCGGGCGCCGGTGTCGCGGTGGGTCGCGGCCATGGTCCGCTCAATCATGGCTACTCGCCCGTGCCCACTCGCGTGCGTTGACACACCCGCGGTCTGTGCGCGTGACTCGGGCCCTTGTGCGGTCATGAGACCCCCAGCAGTTGATGCAAACGCGGCGATGCGGTGGTGTACTGCAGGGGAATTTTTTGGCCGGGCCGCAGTTGTGCTGCGGCCGCAAATGCCGCCAGGGTGGCCTCGTGAAATCCACTCACGATGAGCTTGCGTTTGCCCGGGTAAGTGTTGCAGTCGCCCACGGCGTAGATGCCGGGCTCACTGGTGACAAAGCGCTCAGTGTCCACCACCACCTGTTTGCGCTCCAGGGCCGGCCCCCATTCGCTGAGAGGACCGAGTTTGGGTGACAGCCCCAGCAGTATCCACAATTCATCGCACGCCAATGACACGGTTTCGCCTTGCGGCGTGGCCACCCGTAGATGGGTCATGACCCCGGAGGGGATCTCGGTGTCGATGATTTGACCCACCTGAAACCGGGCATCGCCTCGCTCGCAGGCGGAACGCCAGGTGGCCTCAAGGACATCGTCAATGTCCAGGACATGGCGGCGGTGCAACAGGGTGACACTGGCCACACGGTCATCAGCTTGCGTGAGGGCCAGCGCGGTCTGGACGGCATGCGGGTCGCTCCCGACGATGACCACATGCCGGTCCCGGACAGACTCGGGACGCGTCACATGGAAGACCTGACGGTTCATCACGGGTTCCAGCCCGGGCACGGCCAGTGTGCGGGGCAAGAAGGCCCCGACACCGGTGGCGATGAAGAGACAGGGTGTGATCCAGGTGGTGCCCTGACTGCTGGTGACGCGCAGACGGCCATCCGGATCGCGCTGCACCTGGGTGATGTGCTGGCCCAGGTGGAACGTGGGCGTGAAGGGGGCCGCCTGGGTGGTCAGACGCTCGACCAGATCGCGCCCTGTGCTGCGGGGCAATCCGGGGATGTCGTAAATGGGTTTGTCGCCGTACAACTCGATGCACTGACCGCCCACATGGGGCAGCACGTCGACCACGTGGGCGTGAATGTCCAGCAGGCCGAGTTCAAAGACCTGAAACAGCCCGACCGGGCCGGCGCCGATGATCAGGGCATCGGTCTGTATCACGGGAATGTGCGCGGATCAGCGTTGCAGTTCAGGCAACTTGCCGGTTTTGTCTTTCCAGTCGTCGGCATCCGGCAAGGGGGCTTTGCGCTTGGTGATGCTGGGCCAGCCACTGGTGGCCAGTTCGGCGTTCAGGGCCGTCATGTGGCGTTGGTCCTGCGGCAGGTCTTCCTCGGCGTAAATGGCGTTGACGGGACACTCGGGGATGCAGACGGCGCAGTCGATGCACTCGTCCGGATCGATGGTGAGGAAGTTGGGCCCCTCACGGAAGCAGTCCACCGGACAGACGTCCACACAGTCGGTGTACTTGCAACGGATACAGGATTCGGTGACAACGTGGGTCATGATGGGGTCAGGCAGAAGGTTCAGGGCAAGCGTTTATTTTACGAGATTAGCCTGGTTTGCCTGAAATGTGCGTGACGGCCGGATGATTTCAGGCCCGCACCAGCGCGGCCCCGGCCGTGGCATGGGATGCGGTGTCTACCAGCACCAGGGCCCCCAGGACGCGGGACTGCCGGTAAGGGCGGGTGAGCAAGGGTTCCTGCAGGCTCAGGGTCACATGCCCAATGGCATTGGCCTCGAGCTGCTGGGCGTCTTCCTCGGCCAGGGTATGGATGTCGAGTTTGTGCACCACCGCCTTCACCCGGGCTTTCACCCAGCGATGGCCGTGCAGGGCCCAGTAGACGCGCCCGGCCACCAGGGGCTGGTCGTCCATCCAGGCCAGGGTCACCTGCAATTCACGCTGACCTTCCAGGCCGCTGTCCTGGGCCACCAGCCAGTCGCCTCGCGACACATCCACCTCCCGGTCCAGCACCACGCCGCCGCTGTGGCCGCTGAGCGACGCCAGGGCTTCGCGGGTTGCGCTCAGCACCCGGGACACGGTGGCGGTTTGTCCGCTGGGGAATACCGTCACGGCTTGACCTGCCGCCAGGCTGCCCGAGGCCACCCGGCCCCAGAACACGCGGCGACCCTCGTGTGTCTGTGACCCATCGTGAAACTTCTCGACCCATTGAACCGGGAAGGTCGTGGCCTGGGCTTCGTCTGCCGGGGTGGTGGGCAGGCGCTCAAGCAGTTCCAGCAAGCTGGGGCCCTGGTAGCCGCACCAGCCCGTCTGACGATCCACCACATTAAAGCCCTTGAGCGCTGACACGGGCACGATGGCGTTCACCACCATGCCTGCTGTCGTCGCAAAGGCGGTCAGGGATTGGCTGATGTGCTGAAAGGCCCGTGCGGGATCATCCACCGCGTCCAGCTTGTTGATCGCGAACACGATGGACGGTACGCGCAGCAAGTGGGCCAGCAAGCTGTGCCGACGCGTTTGGGGCAGCAGTGCCAGTCCGGCCTCTTGCCAGGGCAGTTTGGTCGCATCGACCAGCACCACCGCGGCATCCGCGCTCGAGGCGGCAGTCACCATGTTGCGGGTGTACTGCTCATGGCCCGGTGCATCGCCAATGATGAACTTGCGTTGTTCGGTGGAGAAATACCGGTACGCCACGTCAATCGTGATGCCCTGCTCGCGCTCGGCACTCAGGCCGTCGGTGAGGAGCGCCAGATCGGTTTGTCCTTGCCGTTGCACGCCGGCCAGGTGATCCTGCAACACCGCCTTGGTGTCGACCAGCAGTCGGCCAATCAGCGTGCTCTTGCCGTCGTCCACGGACCCGCAGGTGATGAAGCGCAGGGCGGGGGCTGTTTGCGCCGGGGTGAGAAGTTGGTCAAGGGTGGACATCAGAAATACCCGTCCTTTTTGCGTTTTTCCATGGAGGCCTCGGAGGTCTGGTCGTCCATGCGGGTGGCACCGCGTTCGGACACTTCGGCGGCCAGGGTTTCGATCACGATGGCTTCGGGCGTGGCCGCACTGCTGAGCACCGGGCAGGTGCAGGTGATGTCACCCACGGTCCGGAACCGCACTTCCCGGGTCACGACCTGTTCGTTCTCACGCGGGGGAGTGAGTTCGGTCACCGGGACCAGCAGGCCACGGCGTTCGATCACCTCGCGCGGGTGGGCGTAATAAATCGAGGGCAACTCCACGTGCTCACGCGCGATGTACTGCCACACATCGAGCTCGGTCCAGTTGGAGATGGGAAAGACGCGGAAGTGTTCACCCGGGTGATGGCGGGTGTTGAACAGCGACCACAACTCGGGTCGCTGGGCCTTGGGTTGCCACTGCCCGAAACTGTCGCGGTGCGAGAAGATGCGTTCCTTCGCCCGGGCCTTTTCCTCGTCACGGCGGGCCCCGCCGATGAGCGCGTCAAAGCGGAACTCCTCGATCGCTTCGAGCAAGGTGACGGACTGGTGCACGTTGCGCGATTCCCCTGGGTGGGCCAAACGCACGGTGCCGCGCGCCATCGAGTCTTCCACGCTGCGCACGATCAGCTCGGCACCGAGTTGCTGGGCGCGGTAGTCTCGAAAAGCGGTGACCTCGGGAAAGTTGTGCCCGGTGTCGATCATGAGCAGCGGGTAGGGCAGCCGGCCAGCGCCAAAGGCTTTCTCGGCGCATTTGAGCATCACCAGGGAGTCCTTGCCACCCGAGAACAGCAGGGTGGGGCGTTCGAACGTGGCGGCCACCTCGCGCAGGATATAGATGGTTTCTTCCTCGAGGGCATCGAGGTGGGCGCTGCTCAGGTGGTGCAGCACGGCGGTGTCGACTCGGGCATTCATGCGGGGGCTTTCTCGGATGGCTTGTCAGGGGTGTGGCTGGCGTGCAGGCCGCATTCCTTGGCGGTCTCGTCCTCCCACCACCAGCGACCCGCACGGAAGTCCTCGCCCAGCGAAATGGCCCGTGTACAAGGCGCACAGCCAATGCTCGGGAAAAACTCGTCGTGCAGCGGGTTGTAGTCCACGCCCTCGGTGGCGATGTAGTGCCATACATCCCCCCAGGTCCAGTCGGCCAGGGGGTTGAGCTTGACGCGACCCAGGGTGGTGAGTTCGCTTTTGTCGATCATGTCCACCGCACCTCGGTTGGCAGACTGTTCGCGGCGAAGACCCGTGATCCAGGCCCGCTGGCCCTGCAGGGCTCGCCGCAGGGGCTCGAGTTTGCGCAGCTCGCAGCAGGCCTTGCGCGTCTCGATACTGCGGTAGATGGCATCCTGCCCGCGTTCGCGCACGAACTGGATCACGGCATGGTGTTCGGGCCGGTAGACCTCGATGGCCGCGCGCGAGTGGGCCTGGGTCCGTTCCAGCAAGGCCAGGGTTTCGTTGTGCAACGCGCCGGTCTCCAGCACAAAGACGGGGATGTCGAGTTGCAAGCGGTTGATCAGGTGCGTGATCACCACGTCCTCAGCGCCCAGGCTGGAGGCCTGCTTGAGCGGACTGAAGGCGCTGATGCTGTTGCTGAGCAAGGCGCGCGTGGCGGCCAGCTTCGCATCGAAATCGGTGCTGGCCTGCGCGAGTTGTTCCGTGGCTTTGGGGGTGGGGCGCATGGTCAGTTCCGGGCAAAGCGCGGGCGCGCGTGCAAGGCGTCACCCTGATAGAAACCCGCAAATCGTTGCAACTGTTGGCGGGCCTTTTCAATCGACTGGTCGGCGCGCAATTCGGCGCTCGTGAACCCGGTGCGTGACATCTGTTGCACCTGGTCGATCAGCACATCTCCCACGGCGCGGATATCGCCCTGGAAGCCCAGGCGGCGACGCAGCATCACGGCCTGGCTGTAGGCGCGGCCGTCGGCGAATTTGGGGAAATGCAGTTCGACACGGGTCACCCCCTCGAGTGAGGTGGTGCAGGGGTCTTCGTCATTGGGCAGACGCAAGACGCCAGGCGCAGGCGCGGCGTCCGACCCGGTGTGGGAGGCGAGCAGGAGTTCCATGGTTCAGGCGTGTGTGATGGGTTGCAGACGGGCCTGGTTGGCGGCCGTCTTGAAGGTGTCGAATCCCACGCGGTTCAGCGTTTGCTGGAAGGTCTCGCGGTCCTGACGCTGGGCCACGTAGGTGTCGAGGACAGCCTCGATGACACCCAGGACTTCAGCGGCCGCGAAGGAGGGACCGACGACTTTGCCTGCGCGTGCCGGCCCGCTCAGGAGGGTGCCGTCCGAGCCCCCCAACGTGATCTGGTACCACTCCTGGCCGTCCTTGTCGACGCCCAGGATGCCGATGTGGCCACTGTGGTGGTGCCCGCAGGAGTTGATGCAACCACTGATGTGCAGGTCGATCTCGCCCAGGTCGTTGAGTTCGTCCAGGTCCTGGTAGCGTTCGAGAATGGCAGCGGCCAACGGCAGCGACCGGGCATTGGCCAGGTCGCAGTAGTCGCCACCCGGGCAGGCGATGATGTCCGACACCAACCCGATGTTGGGCCGTGCCACGCCCAGCTTGCGGGCCGCGCGCCACAGTTCAGGCAGCTGATCGCACCGCACCCAGGGCAGCACCAGGTTCTGTTCGTGGGTGATGCGCAACTCACCGGCGGAAAACTGCTCGGCCAGGTCGGCGGCCGCATCCAGCTGGTCGGCGGTGGCGTCGCCAGGGGCCTGGCCCATGCGCTTGAAGGACAGGGTGACGGCACGGAAATCGGGATTGCGGTGTGCGGTGACGTTGGTGTGCAGCCAGCGGCCAAACTCCACGTCGTCCTCGGCCGCCGCGCGCAGGATGCGAGCCACCTTTTCTTCGGCGTCGGTGCGGTTGCACGTCTGTGTGGGGGGGGCGAAATGCGCCGTGTGCTGCGCGAGTACCGCCTCGCTGATGCGGTGTGGGGCACCGTCCTGCTCCAGGATCCGGCGAAACTCGGCCTCCACTTCGTCGACGTAGCGCTGCCCTTCGGCCTTCACCAGGATCTTGATGCGGGCCTTGTAGGCATTGTCGCGACGGCCCCAGCGGTTGTAGACACGCACCACGGCTTCAAGGTAGTTCAGGATATCTTGCCAGGGGAGGAACTCCCGCACCACGGTGCCGGTGATGGGGGTGCGCCCCATGCCACCGCCCACCAGGACGCGAAAACCCAGCTGGTGCTCGGCGTTGCGGTGCAGGTGCAAACCAACGTCGTGCCAGGCCGTGGCCGCGCGGTCTTCCTGGGCGCCGGTGATGGCGATCTTGAACTTGCGTGGCAAAAAGGCAAACTCGGGATGCAGGGTGCTCCACTGGCGCATGATTTCCGCAAAGGGGCGAGGGTCGGCAACTTCATCAGGCGCCACGCCGGCCAATTCGTCGGTGGTGATGTTGCGGATGCAGTTTCCGCTGGTCTGGATGCCGTGCATGTCCACGGTGGCGAGGAGGTCCATCACATCGGCACTGCGGGCCAGCGGAATCCAGTTGAACTGGATGTTGTGGCGCGTGGTGAAGTGGGCCACACCTTTCACGAGCGCAGGCGCCTGGATGCCCCCGATTTGCTGTTGCGTGTGCTGGGCGCGCTCAAACAAGGCGGTATCGGGCTGATCGAACTCGCGCGCAATGCGGGCAATCACGCGCAGTTGTGCCGAGGAGATTTCGCCATAGGGCACAGCGATCCGCAGCATGGGCGCGTAGCGTTGGATGTACCAGCCATTTTGCAGCCGAAGCGGCTTGAACTCATCCCCGCCCAACTCCCCGGCGAGGTGACGGTTGAGCTGATCTCGGAACTGCGCGTTGCGCTCGCGCAGGAATTGACGGTCGAATTCGTTGTAGACGTACATGTCAGGTGTGGTCGAGTTTGCTGCCGGTCAGGGCCAGTCATGGAACAACGGTGGATGGGACGGTGCGCCCCAACTCGGGCGTGGCAGAGGCCCACCCGGTGTCAAGCTTGGGGATGAACTGTAGTGTTCACGCTTAAGAACCCAAACGATTTTTTCGTTCTGCCCATATTCCATTCGGAAATATAGGCGGGATCAAGGCCGGTCTGCTGCCAACCGGGCGGACAGTTGGGGTTCGATCGGGGAGGGCTCCCGGCACAGACAGGCGGCCAGCCACTCGGCACACAACACGCTCAGGGTCAATCCCCGGGCGCCCAGGCCGGTCAGCACCTGCAAACCGGGTGCTTCATCCGGCAGGGGATGGCCGACCCGGGGAAGCCGGTCCGGGGTGGTGCAACGGACTGACGCCCAGGCTTGAACATCGCCACGGGCCAGTTGGGGCATCAGCTGCGCTGCCACGTCAGGCAACAAGGCCTGCAAGCGGACAAGATTGTCCACATGGTCCTGTGGATCGATCACCGCGGTCGGGCGCTCACGATCAAAACTCGATCCTGCCATCCACAAGGTCCCTTGCGGGTCCGGCACGGCCCCCAGAAAACTGCCATCGCCATTCACCGGGGTGGCGGGCATGACCGCCTGCAAGCCGGGGTCCACCCACCCCCAGCTGAGTTGGCCTCTGACAGGGGTCAGGGTGGGGACCCGATGGGCGGGCAGCATGGGCTCCAGCAGATCCCGAGCCGCCGGGCCGGCACAGACGACAACCTGGTCAAATGGGCCGGCGCTGTGGCCATCCAGAAGCAGTTGCCAACGAGCGGGCAAGTCATCAGGCTGTTCGGGGCAGGGTCCGCTGAGGTGGATGCGCCGGACCGCGCTAGACAGGTGCAGACGGATGCCCGGGTGGTCCAATTGGGCCTCGACGAGGCGGACAGGTTTGAGCCACAAGCCACTCCCATGCCACAAGGGGCTGGGCTCGTCGGCAGGTAGGGGGCTGTGCGCAAAGGTGTGGGCGCATTCTTCGTCCGTGGCCTCGCGGCTCCAGGCGTGCGCTTCCCTGGGCCAGTCGTCCGGCAGACGGGCTTTTCGGGTTTTGCGGGGCAAGCGGCGCTCCAGCACGCCCGTGGCGCCATAGTCTTGCCCCTCACGAAGTAACCGGTGGGCCAGATCCGAGGTGGCGCGTACGCCGGCCCGTGTGAGGCGGGACAGCCCGGAATCATCCTGGGAGACATGGGGGGCACAAAGCCCGGCGGGCAAGCCGGAGGCGCCGGCGCATGGGGTAGCACCGGCTTCAAACACCTCGACGTTCCAGCCGCGCTGGGCCAGGGCGTATGCCACCGCAGCACCTGCCAGTCCCGCCCCGACAACCGCGCAACGGGGTTGCCTGAAGGCCTGGGTGGAACGCCGAGAAGGAGGCGTCGCGGGACCCGCCAAGCCGGCAGGCTGGTAGCGGGCGGTCAAGCACTCACGCTTGGGCAAAAGACCTTTCACCCGCTGGACCTCAAAGCCCACCTGGGTCAGGGTCTCGCGCAAGGTGCGTGTCACACACCAGGTGGCCAAGCGGGTGTCAGCGTGGCAACGCTCAGCCACCTGTGACAACACGGAGGGTGACCACATGTCGGGATTCACGTCCGGGGAAAAACCATCCAGAAAGACGCTGTCGGCATGACCCGTGAGTTCGATCAGACGTTGCGAGGCGGGCCCGATCCCCAGGGTGAGCAGCACCTGTCCGTCGTCCAGGCGAAGCCGATGCACCCCCTTGATCAACGCCCACCATCGATCCGCCAGGGCCTGCGCCAAGGGGTGGAGTTCTGGCCAGGGAGCGGCACTGCGCAGCAGGTCCTCGGCCGTGACCGGGTAGGCCTCGACCGATACGAAGTGCAGCAAGCGCGAACGCTTCGGGTCGGCGCGCCAGGCGGCCCAGGTGGCGAGGAAATTCAGTCCCAGACCAAAGCCGGTCTCCAGCACGGTCCAGTGCGGGCGGTTTTGCCACAAGGGGGTGGGGCCGATCAGCCCGCAGCCTTGCAGAAACACGTGCCGGCTTTGCGCCAGACCCCCCTGGCCGTTCATGCCCCGGTGGCGGTAAATGTCGTCAAAGCGGGGACTGCGCGGTGAACCCTGCGCGTCCCAGACAACGACGGGCTCAGGGGGAGGGAGGGACAAAGCCTTGCGCGACATCGGCGCCTTCGCCGAAGAAATGCTTTTCCATCTGGCGGGCCAGGTACTGGCGTGCACGCTGGTCTGCCAGGTTCAGACGGTTTTCATTGACCAGCATGGTTTGCTGGCGCATCCACTCGGCCCAGGCATCCTTGCTCACCTGTTGCCAGATGCGCTTGCCGAGTTCGCCGGGGTAAGGGGGAAAGTCCAGCCCTTCGGCTTCAACGCCGAGCTTGATGCATTGAACAGTGCGTGCCATGAATAAATCCTGAAATCGTTGCGAGGGACATGCCTGGGTGGTACTCAGGCCGTGGTCGATGTCCCGGACTGTACCAACTTTGCTTAAACCAGCTTCTTGACCAGTACTTTGCTGCCCCGATCGGCGTTGTATTTGCGCTTGCGGGCCTCGGGCAACCAGTCGAGGTCGACGGGCACAAAGCCGCGCTTGAGAAACCAATGCATGGTGCGGGTGGTGAGTACGAAAATGCTGTCGAGGCCCTGGGCCCGAGCCTGTTGCTCGATGCGTTTGAGGACCTTCTCGCCATCCCCCTGGCCTTGCGATTGCGGCGACACGGTCAGGGCGGCCATTTCGCCGGTGCGGTTTTCCGGGTACGGGTAAAGCGCCGCGCAGGCAAAGATCACGCCATCGTGCTCCACCACGGTGTACTGACCGATGTCACGCTCGATCTCGGTGCGGCTGCGCTTGACCAGGGTGCCATCGTTCTCGAACGGCTCGATGAGCTGGAGGATACCGCCCACATCCTCGTGAGACGCCTGACGCAGGCTCTCGAGCTTTTCATCCACCACCATGGTGCCAATGCCGTCGTGCATGTAAATTTCCAGCAGCAAGGCGCCATCCACCGCAAAGGGCAGGATGTGACTGCGCTCGACCCCGCTCTCGCAGGCACGCACGCAGTGCTGCAAATAAAACGCAATGTCCGTGGGTTGTTGCGCTTGCGGCAATTGGGTGAGGAGGCTGCGCGCCACATCAAGGGGCAGTTCGGTGTCGATCGGATTGTCCTCGCTCTCGGGCTCCTGGGGACGCACGCGGATGCCCGGCACTTCGGAGACAAAAATGAGCTTGTCCGCCTGCAAGGCCGTGGCCACCGAGGTCGCCACTTCCTCCATCGTGAGGTTGAAGGCTTCACCCGTTGGCGAAAAGCCAAAGGGGGACAGCAGGACCATCGAGCCGGCATTCAAGGTTTGGGTGATGCCCATGACATCGACCCGGCGCACCAGGCCCGAATGCTGGAAGTCCACGCCATCGACAATGCCCACCGGACGCGCGGTGATGAAGTTGCCGGAGATCACCCGCACCGTGGCACCGGCCATCGGGGTGTTGGGCAGTCCCTGGCTGAACGCCGCCTCGATCTCGTAACGGATCTGTCCGGCCGCTTCCTGCGCACAATCCAGGGCCACTTCGTCGGTGATGCGCATGCCGCGGGCGTACTGCGGCTCGTGCCCCTTGGCCCGCAACTGCTCGTTGACCTGCGGCCGAAATCCGTGCACCAGCACGATCTTCACGCCCATGCTTTGTATCAGGGCCAGGTCCTGGGCCAGGTTTTGCAGCTTGCCCGCCGCGATGGCTTCCCCCGCGATCGCCACCACGAAGGTCTTGCCCCGGTGCATGTGGATGTAGGGGGCCACCGACCGGAACCAGGGAACAAAGGTGAAGTTGAAGACAGTGGACATGGTGGCGGTTCTGGGCGAACGACAGGCAGTCAGTGTGCGTCAGGGTGTGTGGGCTGGGATAATCGGTCATTCTCCCTCAAGACGTGCACCCTGCGGCCGCTGATGGGCTGATTCTTCTGATTCTCCTCCACACCTGTGTCCTCATCCCCTGAGTCCGTTGCCGGTTCCCCACAGCCTGAGCCCCCGGGCGCGCCTGCTTTGAAGATTGTCTTTCCCGAGTCGCTGCCCGTCTCGGCGCGCCGTGACGAGATCATGGCTGCCATGGCGCAGCATCAGGTCATCATCGTGTGCGGTGAGACGGGCTCGGGCAAAACCACCCAGCTCCCCAAGATGGCGCTGGCCCTGGGTCGTGGCAAGCTCAGCGCAAGACCTGGCGAGCGCCCCCGGCTGATCGGTCACACGCAACCCCGGCGCATCGCTGCCACTTCGGTGGCCAAGCGCATTGCCGAGGAGCTGAACACGCCGCTGGGTGAGGTGGTGGGCTACAAGGTGCGCTTCAACGACCGCCTGAGCCGCAACGCCTCCGTCAAGCTGATGACCGACGGCATTTTGCTGGCGGAGACCCAGGGCGACCCGTTGCTGCAGGCCTACGACACCCTCATCATTGACGAGGCCCACGAGCGCAGCCTCAACATCGATTTTCTGTTGGGCTATTTGCGCCAGATCCTGCCGCGGCGACCGGACCTCAAGGTCATCGTGACCTCGGCCACCATTGACGCGGACCGGTTTGCGCGCCACTTTGCATCCCCTGCCGGGCCCGCCCCGGTGATCATGGTCTCGGGCCGCACCTACCCGGTGGAGCAGCGGTGGAGACCGTTCGAAGAAAGCCGTGACTACGGGCTCGATCAGGCCATTGCCGATGCGGTGGATGAGTTGTGGCGCGACCCCCGTGACCAGGGCGACATCCTGGTGTTTTTGCCGGGTGAGCGCGAAATCCGCGAGGCCGCTGACCACCTGCGTCAGCACCTCAGTCACCAGCCGGCCTTGCGCGGCACCGATGTCTTGCCCTTGTTTGCCCGCTTGTCCCAGGCCGAGCAGGAGCGGGTGTTTGATACCCACAGCGGTCGTCGCATTGTGCTGGCCACCAATGTGGCCGAAACCTCGCTCACCGTGCCGGGTATCCGCTATGTGATCGACAGCGGCACCGCACGGGTGAAGCGCTACAGCTATCGCAGCAAGGTGGAACAGTTGCTGGTGGAGCCGATCAGCCAGGCGGCGGCACAGCAGCGCAGCGGACGCTGCGGGCGTGTGGCCAACGGCATTTGCATTCGTCTTTATGACGAGCAGGACTTCAGTGCGCGTCCTCGCTTCACCGATCCGGAGATTCTGCGCAGCTCGCTGGCGGGCGTCATCCTGCGCATGAAGTCCCTGCATTTGGGTGATGTCGAACGCTTTCCGTTTGTGGAAGCCCCACGTCCCAAAGCCATTTCGGATGGCTACCAGTTGCTGGCCGAGTTGGGCGCGGTGGATGAACAGAATGAATTGACGGACGTGGGCCGCGACCTGGCGCACTGGCCGCTGGACCCGCGGGTGGGGCGCATGGTGCTGGAGGCGCGGCACCGTCAATCGCTGGCCGAGGTGCTGATCGTGGCCTCTGCGTTGAGTGTGCAGGACGTGCGGGACCGGCCCCTGGCCCAGCAGACGCAAGCCGATCAGGCCCAGGCGCAGTTCAAGGACGAGCGCAGTGAATTCAGCGGCTATCTGACCTTGTGGGCGTGGCTGGAGCGGGCCAGAGGCGGCGGAACCCACGACTCGGCGTCTACCCCTTCCGGCCCAACGAACACGCCCCCCGCCACGCACAAGTTGTCCAACCGCCAGTTTGAACAGCTGTTGCGCCAGCATTTCATCAACCCGAGACGCCTGCGCGAATGGCGGGATGTGTATTCGCAGTTGCTGACGGTGGTGAACCAGCAGGGGTGGCAACTCAACACCCAGCCGGCCAGCTACGAGCAACTCCATTGCTCCATGCTGGCGGGCCTGCTGGGCAACATCGGTTGGCGACAAGAGGATGAGGAAGGCTATCTCGGTGCGCGTGGCATCCGGTTCTACCGCCACCCGGGGGCGCAACTGCGCAAGAAGCCGGGCCGGTGGGTGGTCTGTGCCGAACTGGTCGAAACCACGCGGCTGTTTGGCCGTGGTATCGCCCATATCGAACCACGCTGGCTGGAGGAGGTGGGGGCCCATCTGCTGCGCAAGCAGGTGCTGGACCCCAAATGGGATCGACGGCAGGCGGAAGTGCAGGGCATGGAGCGCGCCACCTTGTATGGGCTGGTGGTGTACAGCGGTCGGCGGGTGCCTTACGCGCGGGTGGATCTGGCTGGGGCCCGTGAAATTTTCATCCGGGAGGCCCTGGTCGAAGGGCAGTGGGACACGGAGTTGCCGTTTCTGGCAGCCAATCGCAAGCAGATCCGCAGGGTCATGGATCTCGAGCACAAGTCGCGCCGCCAGGATGTGCTGGTGGACGAGGCGCTCATCTATGCGTTTTACGATCAGCAGTTGCCCCAGGATGTCTGCAATGGCAAGACGCTGGAGCGCTGGTACCGGCAAGCCAGTCGCGAAGCGGGACCGGGACAGCCCGCACCGCTGACCCTCACCCAAGCCGAGCTGATGCGACACGAGGCGGCCGGTGTCACCACCGAAGCCTTCCCCAAGATCGTGCGTCTCGGAGGGGTGGATTGCGCGGCCCAGTACCTTCACGAACCCGGCGATGCGCGCGATGGCTTGACCGTCACCGTGCCGCTCTTTGTGCTCAATCAGGTGAACGAAGAACGCACCGAGTGGTTGGTGCCGGGCATGCTGAAGGACAAAATCCAGGCCCTGCTCAAGAGCCTGCCGCAAAAGCCGCGGGCGCGACTGGTGCCCTTGCCCGAGAGTGCATCACAACTGGCAGACGCGTTGTGCCACCCGGAGGTGTTTGCCAACGGCTCGCTGTATGAAGCCTTGCAATCGCATGTCAAGGCCCGGGTGCAACTGGACATCAAACGCACCGACTTCAAGGCAGACATGGTGTCGCCGCACCTGTTCATGAACATCCGCGTGGTGGATGAGCATGGTCGCCAACTCGCGCAGGGCCGCAACCTGGGCGCGATCAAATCACAGTGGGGATCGCAGGCACGCGGGGCATTTCAAGCCCTGGCGGCATTGCGCACGCAACCTGCATTGCCTGGGCTGGCCCCGGGTCAAACCCGCGCGTCATCGTTTGATTCACCCTCAGCCCTCAGCAGCACAGCTTCCTCCTCAGCCACCCCACACGGGCCGTCGACCCCATCGGGCGTCTCAGCATCGCGAAGCGATTCTGCTCACCCACCGGCAAGCTCCCCGCCTCAAGCCGAGCATCGTTACACCCGTTGGTCCTTTGGCGAGTTGCCCGAGTTGATGGAAATTCGCAAAGGCGTTCAAACGTTGGTGGGGTTTCCTGCCCTGGTGGATCAGCAGGATGCCGTGACGCTGGAAGTGTTTGATGAGCCCGAGCTGGCCGCCACCCGTCACCGCGGCGGTTTGCGACGGCTCTTTGCGCTGCAGCTTCGCGATGCACTCAAATACCTGGAGAAAAACATCCCGGGTTCACAAGCCATGGTGATGGCCTACCTGCAGGTGGGCAAGCGCCCCGATGGAGCGGGCGGCGGCTCGGCTGATGAGCTGCTCTCGCAGTTGATCGATCTCTCCCTGGATCGGGCTTTCCTGCTCGATCCCTTGCCGGACAGTGAGGCGGCCTTCCAGCAACGTTTGCAGGAGGGTCGAGGACGACTTAATCTGATTGCGCAGGAAGTGGCGCGCTTAGCCGGCACCATCCTGACCGAGTTCACTCAGGTGCAGCGCAAAATCAAGGACACCAAGGGGCACCCCGAGTTGGTGGAGGAGATGCAGCAGCAACTTCAGCGGTTGGTGGGCAAGCGGTTTGTGATCGACACACCCTATCTGCAGTTGCAGCATTTCCCGCGCTACCTCAAGGCCATGCAATTGCGACTGGACAAACTGCGCACCGACCCGGCCCGGGATGTGGCCAAGCGTGCCGAATTGAAGCCACTGGATCAACGCTACTGGCGACTGGTGGCCGAGCGCAAAGGGGTGATGGATGAGCGAAGCCGCGAATATCGCTGGTTGCTTGAAGAGTTGCGTGTGAGTTTTTTCGCGCAGGAACTGCGCACGCCACAGCCGGTGAGTGTCAAGCGGCTCGACAAGGCATGGGCCCTGTTGCAGCAGTAACTCACAACTCGTATTCGACCGGTTTGCCCTCCAGGGCGCGGTGGATGATGCGCTGGTCAAGTCGCTCACTCAGCATGCCGGCAAACTCCAGCACAAAGTGACGCAGGTAGGCGTTTCGCTTGAACGCGACCCGGGCCGTGTTGTGGCCAAACAAGTAGCCCGCGGGCACCACCACCAAGGAGGGGTCGAGTTGCTCGCGGACCGCCATTTCGGCCACGATGCCCACCCCCATGCCCAGACCGACGTAGGTTTTGATCACGTCCGAGTCGATCGCCTCCAGCGCAATGCGGGGCGTGAGTTGCTTGGCGGCAAATGCGTTGTCAATCCGTGTGCGACCGGTGAAGGACGGGTGATAGGTGATCAAGGGTTCCTGTGACAGTTCCTCCAGCGTGATGCGTGTCTTGCCCGTCAGCGGATGTTCCCGGGGCAAGACCAGCACGTGCTCCCACTCGTAGCAGGGCAGGGTCACCAACTCGGGATAGTCGGACAGCGATTCGGTGGCAATCCCGATTTCGGCCACTTCGTCCAGCACCATGCGGGCCACCTGATCGGGTGCGCCCTGATGCAGACTGATGTTGACCTGGGGGTAGGTGGATCGCAACTTGGCCACCGGGACGGGCAGCACATAGCGGGCCTGGGTGTGGGTCGTGGCAATGGACAGGGTGCCACTGTCCTGAGCACTGAACTGCTCGCCAATGCGTTTGAGGTTGCTGACCTCGCGCAGGATCACCTCGATGCTGCGCAACACCTGCTGACCCGGTTCGGTGATGCGTTTGAGGCGCTTGCCGTGCCGGGTGAAAATTTCAATGCCGAGTTCACCCTCGAGTTCGATGATGGCCTTGGACACCCCGGGCTGCGAGGTGTGCAGCGCCTTGGCGGCCTCGGTCAGGTTGAGGTTGCGGCGTACGGCTTCCTGGACGAATCTGAATTGGTGAAGGTTCATAACGAAAATCCATAAGAAGTCTCGTTATTATGCCAATTCGGGATTAGCCGGGATATTCTCGGTTCGGTTCAGCCCGCCTGGAGTGCCAGACCTGCCAGCAGGTCCAGGACTTCCGGCAGTTCCCCGGCAGACGGCATCACATGGAGATCCAGACCGGGATGCTGCTCGCGAAGTGCTTGCACCAGCGCCGGCATGTCCTCGCGAGCATGTTTTCCCATGCCGAAGAAAAGTGGCATCAGGCGAATGTGTGCATGCCCCTGTGACACCAAGGCTTCCACTGCCTGTTTGACATCCGGGGTGGCCCATTCCAGATAGGCACAACTCACCGCCATGTCGGGTGAGCGCTGTGACACGCGTTGCGCCAGGGTTTCCATTGGGACGCGCCACAGCGGGTCTCGCGAACCATGACCGATCAGGACAATGGCTGTTGGGGGAGTCGACATGACGGCTGATGCGCCGGACGCCGTTGTGATTGTGTTCATGCGGTGGCCGCCATGCCCTTCATTGTCTCAACACCAACCAGCCAAACGCGGCCAGCGAGACGACACTGTAAATGAGACCTGGCGCCGCGGCAGCCAACCAGGGCGCCCACTGGCTCAGGTTACCGATATAACCAAACACATTGTTGAGCAGGAAAAAGCTGATCCCGATCAGCACACCCACAAACACGTAACTGGCGATGTTGCCGCTTCGGAAGTGCAAATAGGCAAACGGCAGGGCCAGCACCACCATCACCAGACAACTGATGGGGTAAAACACCTTTTTCCAGAACTCGATCTCGTAGCGTTGTGCGGTCTGGGCATTGTCTTCCAGGTGCCGGATGTACTCGAACAGATCAATCGTTCCCATGCGGGAGGGCTTGAGCAGGGCCACCGACACCATGTCCTGGGTGATGCCACTGGGCCACACCAGCTTTTCCAGGTGTTCGCGCTGCAATTCGGTGCGTTGTCCGTCACGGACGGAGAACTCGTCGCGGCTCACATCAGACAACAACCAGGCCTCCGCGTCTTCGGAAAATGCACCTTCCAAGGCTTGCGTGACCGACATCAGCACGCCCTGCCGGTCGAATTCAAAAATCCGGATGCCTTTCATGTCGCCATCCGGGCTGAGTGACTGGATATTGACCGAGCGCAGACTGTCGGTCTGCTTTTCACGCAGCCAGGCACCGGTTTGCCCCACGGTGATTTGCTGCAGGTGACGAGCCTTGAGGAGTTGCCCCTGGCGGTCGGCCCATGGCGACAGGTAATCCCCCACCACAAAGGTGAGCAGCACAAAAAACAGTCCCAGACCGCTCAGGGTTCGCAGGGCTTGCACGGGGCCGAGACCGCTGGTGCGCAAGATGGTGAACTCCGAACTTTGCGCCAAGCGTGCCATGACAGCGATGGTGCCAATCAACACGGCTATCGGCAACACCTCGTAAATGTGGCTGGGGACCATCAGCGACACATAGGTCAGGGCATGGTTTACCTGGTAGCCACCGCCCCGACCCTTGCCGACCCATTGCAATTCATCGATCAGGTCAAAAAAGAAAAAGAGCCCGAGGAACACCAGGCAGACAAAGCCCACCGTGACCAGGACCTCCCCGTAAATCAGTCGGCGCAGGATGGTCATGCGGCACCGCCTCGGGGACTGAGGGGGCTGGCGGGGCGCGCCCACAGGGTGCTGACTGTCCACTGCCGGTCCCGCGTCCACAACAAGCCCAGTGCAATGGCCAGGGCCCCGCCATGCAACACCAGCATCAGCCCCCCAAAGCTGATGCGGCCCGCCGAAATCCAGCTCTGCCCCAGGTTGATGAGGTTGTAGTAAACGATGAAGGTGAAGAAGGCGGTGATCAGGTGACCATTGCGCGCCCCGCGCGGATTGATGCGGGCCATGGCCAGGGCAATCAACACCATGTTGAACGCAGCCAGGCCGAGCCCCAGGCGCCAGGCCAGCTCGGCCAGGTGATCCGGCGTGGGCTGCTGCAGCAACTGCCAGGAACTGATGGCCTTGGGAACGGGCGTGACGGTGATCATCTGCTGGGCGCCTACCTGTGTTCCATACTGTTTGAATTCACTGATACGCAGACGCTGGTCGTCACGACGAATTTCCAGGCGTTGACCCTCCATCAGCATCAGGTAGCGGCCGTCATTCAGCGCCTCGATACGACCGGTTTGGGCGGAAGTGACGGTTTGTCCGGTGGGTGTGTTGGCCGCCACAAAAACGTTGTGGCCCTCCTTGTCACGCACCTGGTTCTTGTCGATGAAAAACACGCGTTGCCCGTTGGCCGACTCCTGGAACTCGCCGGGTGAGACCCTTTCCAGATCGCCGCGTTGCTCGAACCGGTCCTTCAGCTGCTGGATCTGCTGATTCGACCAGGGCCAGACCCACACCGTCATGCACAGCACCAGCAGCAGGATCGGCCAGGTGAATTGCATCAAAGGGCGCAGAAAACTCAGCAGGCTGCGTCCGCTGCAGAGCCAGATGACCATTTCGCTGTCGCGGAACATGCGGGAAAACGTCCAGACCATGGACATGAAGAGGCTCATGGTGAGCAGGGTGGGCAAATGCCCCAGCATGGTGTAGCCCAGCACCAACCCGACCTCGGAGGGGTTGACGTTGCCCTGCGAGGCCATGCCCAGGGTGCGGATCAGCATCATCGTCATCACGATGGTGAGCAGCACCAACACGGTAGCGGCCAGACTGCGGGCCAACTCCTGTCGCAGGGAGGAATGGAATAACATCGCCAGTGAAGGAAAAACGCCATTATGAACTTTGAACTGAAGTCCCTGTCCAACCAGCGTGCAGCCCAACACGTCACCGACATCCTGACCGTGCTGGTCACGGACCTCCCCAAGACGGCCTCCGACCCACTGGGCACCTTGTTGGTGCAGGCCCACCGGGCGGGCGATTTCCAGGCCAAACCCGGTCAAACCCTCGCCATGTGGAAAGTGCCCGGGTTCCGGGCTTCCCGACTGCTGCTGGTGGGCGCGGGCGAGGGTCAGCCCCGGCAGTTGCGGCAAGCGCTGAGTGCCGCGGCGGCCGCCATCAAGACGGCCAAGGCCAGGCACGCCACGGTGCTGCTGCCCGCTGGCCATGAGGCCCAGGCTGCGGTGGCTGTGCAGGCCATCGCCGATGGCACCTATGTCTACACCGCCACCAAGCCCAGCGCTGAGGCCGCGGTACTTCAGACGGTGGTGCTGGGCGTGTCCGATACCGCCACCGCCAAGGCAGCGTTCAAGGAAGGTTGCGCCCGCGTGGCGGGCATGACCCTGGCCCGTGAGTGGGGCAATCGCCCCGCCAACCATGCCACACCGGCGCATCTGGCCAAGGTGGCGCAGTCTCTGGGGCGCGAGCCGGGCATTCGCTGTGAAGTGATGGGACCGGCAGAGGTCAAGCGGCTGGGCATGGGCTCGTTCATGGCGGTGGCGCAGGGATCCGAGGAAAGTCTGCGCTTCATCGTGCTGCAATACCGCAAACCGGGCGGCCAGTCCCGCCAGGCGCCGGTGGTGCTGGTGGGCAAGGGCATCACCTTTGATACCGGCGGTATTTCGCTCAAACCCGGCGCGGGCATGGACGAAATGAAGTTTGACATGTGCGGTGCGGCCAGCGTCCTGGGCACCTTCAAGGCCCTGGCCGAGCTGCAGCCTGATGTGCCTGTGGTGGGGCTGATCCCGACCTGCGAGAACATGCCCGACGGCCGTGCGCTCAAACCCGGCGATGTGGTCACCAGCATGTCGGGGCAAACCATCGAAATCCTGAACACCGATGCGGAAGGTCGTCTGATCCTCTGTGATGCCCTGACCTATGCCAAACGCTTCAAGCCCCAGGCGGTGATCGACATCGCCACACTGACCGGTGCCTGTGTGATCGCCCTGGGACATCACCGCAGTGGCCTGTTCGCCAGTGACGACGCGCTGGCGCATGCCCTCGAGCAGGCCGGTGACCGCGCTTTCGACCCGTGCTGGCGCATGCCCCTGGACGATGAATATGCCGATGGCCTGAAATCCAATTTTGCGGATGTGGCCAACGTGGGAGACCGTTCAGCCGGATCGGTCACCGCCGCGAAATTCCTGCAGCGTTTTGCCGGCACAGCGCCCTGGGCCCATCTGGATATTGCGGGAACCGCCTGGAAGAGTGGCGGCGCCAAAGGGGCCACGGGTCGACCGGTGGGCCTGTTGCTGTCTTACCTGCTTCACTTGCCTGTGAGTGCCAGTGGCCGAACGGCAGGCAACCCGGGCAGCAAGCGCAAAACCTCAAAAGCCTGACGCCATGACCGAGGTGGCGTTTCATTTCAATGCGCCCGACAAGTGGGCCTACGCCTGCCGGTTGCTGCGCAAGGCCTCGAACGTCGGGGCGCGGGTGGTGGTGGTGGCAGATGTCGAGGGTTTGTCCCAGCTCGACAGCCTGCTGTGGACCTTTTCCCCCCTGGAGTTCATCCCTCATTGCTGCTGGCCTGCTTCACCCCAGGAGGTACAGGCCTCGGGCGTGGTGCTGTGTGAAGCGCTGAGCCGCGAATTGCAGGACACCCACCATCAGGTGCTGGTGAACCTGGGCGACGCCGTGCCAACTGGTTTCGAGTCCTTTGAGCGGGTGATCGAAGTGGTGACCCTGGATGACGCGGATCGCCAGACGGCGCGTGGCCGATGGAAACACTATGCGGACCGGGGATACAGCATCACGCGTCACGATCTGAAGCTGAAGACCGAGGCCCACTAGGGATTTATCTAAGCCCATCCCGGGTTTCAGGAAACAGGTTCACCCGCATAATCGGCGACATGGCATTCTTTATCAGGAGTAAACGATGAAATTGAAAGCATGGTTGGGCGCTGGCCTCGTGGTTGGCGTGGGTCTGGTTCAGGCCCAGGAGGTCATCAAAATTGGCCATGTGGGACCGGTCAGCGGTGCCATCGCTCACCTGGGCAAGGACAACGAAAATGGCGCACGCCTGGCCATCGAGGAACTCAACGCCAAGGGCGTCACCATCGCTGGCAAGAAAGTTCGCTTTGAGCTGCTGGCCGAGGACGATGCGGCCGATCCCAAGCAAGGCACGGCCGCCGCCCAAAAGCTCATCGACCAGAAAATCAGCGGCGTGATTGGCCACTTGAACTCGGGTACCACCATTCCGGCGTCCAAGCTCTACAGCGATGCGGGCATCCCCCAGATTTCCCCCTCCGCCACCAACCCCAAGTACACCCGTCAGGGCTTCAAGACCACGTTCCGTGTGGTGGCCGATGATGTGCACCTGGGTGGTTTGCTGGGGCGTTATGCCACCAAGGACCTGAAAGGGCAGGCCATTGCCGTGATCGATGACCGTACGGCCTATGGTCAGGGCGTGGCGGACGAATTCGAAAAAGCCGTCAAGGCGGCTGGCGGCAAAGTGATCGGCCGTGAGTTCACGTCTGACAAAGCCACCGATTTCATGCCCATCCTCACCACCCTCAAGGGCAAGAAGCCCGACATCGTGTTCTTCGGTGGCATGGACGCCGTCGCCGGTCCCATGCTCAAGCAGATGAAGTCGCTGGGCATCCCGGCCAAGTTCATGGGCGGCGATGGCATCTGTACGGCAGAGTTGGCCAAACTGGCTGGCGACGCCATGTCCGATGGTCAAGTGGTCTGCGCTGAAGCCGGGGGTGTTGATGGCGCGCTCAAGAAAGGCATGGACGACTTTGCGGTTCGCTACAAGAAGCGCTACAACATGGACGTCCAGCTGTATGCCCCCTATGTGTTCGATGCGGTGAACGTCATGGTGGAAGCCATGGTGAAAGCCAACTCCAGTGACCCTGCCAAGTACCTCCCGCTGCTGGCCAAAACCACCGGCTACAAAGGCGTCACCGGCACCATCGGTTTCGATGAAAAGGGCGACATCAAAAATGGTGCCCTGACGCTCTTCACCTACAAGGGTGGCAAGCGCGAAACCATCACCGTGGTGCGCTGACCCTCCCTCCACAGCCGGTAGCCTGAGTCCGCCGCCGTACGGACCAGGCCGTCTCACCGGCCTAGGATGAACTCCACCCCGTGCCTTGGCATTCGGTCAGGGACGGGTTTTTTTTCGGGAGTTCACTCATGTCGCTGGCTTCGTTGTGTCACCGCGAAATTGTTTGTGTGGCGGGACAAGCCCCCGCTCGCAAAGCCGCAGAGGTCATGCGCAAACACCACGTGGGCGCAGTGGCCGTCACCGATCCGCAAGATGCTTCACACGTCATCGGGTTGTTGACTGACCGCGACATCGTGGTGGACGCACTGGCCCTCGGAAAATCCGTGGATGAGTGCACAGCAGCCAGCCTGTGCCACCCCCAACTGGTTGGCGTACCCATCACCGCCACGCGGCATGAGGCCATCGCGCACATGTTGCAGCACGGCGTGCGTCGTCTCTTTGTCGCCCATGCGGATGGCAGTCTCTCCGGGCTGATTTCCATGGATGACCTGCTCGAGGCGATGGCGGAGGAATTGGGTGACCTGTCCCGCACCCTGCGGGTCAATCTGGAGCGGGAAGATGCCCGAACCCAGGTGCGTCAAGCAGCCATGACGACCCCGCCGTTGTATCTGGTGCGTCACGAACCCTGAGTCATTCCGGATTCATCCCCAACGCTGTCGGATCGGGAGGGGGTGGCGTGCGAGGTTTGGCGACAATCACACAGTCCGTCATCAACACCAGGCTGGCGATGGACGCGGCATTTTGCAACGCCAGCCGCGTGACTTTCACCGGATCGATCACGCCGGCCTTCATGAGGTCACCATACACGTTGCGGGCAGCGTTGTAGCCAAACGCCGCGTCATGGCAGGCATCCACGTGGTTCAACACCACGGAGGGCTCGACCCCTGCATTGCCGACGATGCGACGCAAGGGTTCCTCCAGGGCCCGTGCCACCAACTGGATGCCCGAACTTTCATCGAGCGTGTCTCCCTGTCGTTGACGCAAGACTTGACGAGCTCGCAGCAACGCCACGCCGCCCCCTGGCACGATGCCTTCTTCCACCGCCGCCCGGGTGGCGTGCAGGGCATCTTCCACCCGAATCTTGCGCTCTTTCAGTTCCGTTTCCGTCGCGGCGCCCACTTTGATGAGGGCCACGCCGCCCGACAGCTTGGCCATGCGCTCATCGAGCTTGTCGCGGTCGTAATCGGACGTGCAGGCTTCGCGCTCACGTCGCAACGCGCTCACGCGCTCCTCAATGGCCTGGGTCTCGCCCGCACCACCGATCAGGGTGGTGTTGTCCTTGGTGATTTCGAGTCGTTTGACCCGACCCAGTTGCGTCAGCGTGACTTTGCTGACAGGATTGCCGGTCAATTCGCTCAACACCGATCCGCCGGTGAGCACCGCCATGTCGGCCAGCAATTGCTTGCGCAATTCACCAAACCCGGGCGCCCTGACCGCGCACAATTTCAGCGCGCCACGGATGGTGTTGATCACCAGGGCGGCCAATACCTCGGTGTCCAGATCCTCCGCGATGACCAGCAAAGGCTGGCCGCTTTTGACCACTTCCTCCAGCAGGGGGAGCAGGTCATTGATCGAGGTCAGCTTGTTTTCGCACAACAGCACCCAGGCATTCTCCAGGACCACCGATTGACGGTCCGCCCGGTTGATGAAATAGGGTGATAGAAACCCGCGGTCGAATTGCAGGCCCTCGACCACGTCGAGCACGCTGACCAATCCGGAACCATCCTCGATGGAAATGGCCCCCTCTCGGCCCACTTGTTCGATGGCCTGAGCCAGCAATTCACCAATCGAGGGATCATTGTTGGCTGAAATGCTGGCGACGTGGGCGATGTCCTGGCTGGTCGCACAAGGTTGCGCCATGCGCTTGAGTTCTTCCACCACCCACTGAATGGCCTTGTCAATGCCGCGCTTCAAGTCCATCGGATTCATGCCGCCAGCCAGATAGCGCAAGCCTTCCTGAATCATCATATGCCCAAGCACCGTGGCGGTGGTCGTGCCATCCCCCGCCATGTCGCTGGTGCGCACAGCAACCTCGCGCAGCAACTGGGCACCTATGTTTTCAAACGGATCTTCCAGTTCGATGGATTTGGCCACCAGCACGCCCGAGTTGACGATCTGGGGTGGGCCATAGTCTCGCTCGAGAATGACCGTGCGACCGCGTGGTCCCAGGGTCACTTTGACCGCTTCAGCCAATGTGTCAATCCCGTGCCGGATACGCAACCGTGCGTCGTCATGAAAGGCGAGTTGCTTCGGGCTCATGATGCGGGTCCTGCGATGGGAATAATGGGGTTCGTAGCAGCCGCACCACCTCCTCGTCGCTCACTGGGGCGAACTCACGGTAGTGCAGACTGATGGCTTCCAGCTGTGCGGGCGTTTGCAGACACACCAGTTCATCCACCCAAGGCTTTATCTGTTGAAGGGATTCGTGTGACGCAACGGGTACCGCACAAACCAGCTTGCGCGGTTGTCGGGACCTCACATCGTGCAAGGCGGCCATCATGGTGGCACCCGTGGCCAGCCCGTCGTCCACCACGATGACGAGTCGATCCTTGATTTCGATGGGCTGTCTGGCCGGTGTGTACTGCGCGCGGCGACGTCGTATCACATCGAGTTGACGCAGCTTTTCGACGTCCAGATCGTCTGGATGTCGCATCACTGCATCGGCAAACGGGGAGTAATACGCCCAACCGCCTTCATCAACCGCGCCGATGGCGTATTCCGGCAACAGGGGGTGCGCGATCTTGCGCGCCATGATGACATCGAGTTCGCCGTCCAGCGCCCGTGCGATGCAATGGGCCAGGGGAACGCCGCCGCGTGGTATGCCCAACACCAAGGGGTGCTGACCCCGATAGGCACTCAGCCGGTGGGCCAGTTGGAGGGCAGCGTCATGGCGGTCCTGATACATGCATGCCAGTATCGGCCGGACACAGACCCGGGTCTGTGGGGCAGGACACGCACAAGCCCGCCGTTCAACCGGCGGGGCTCATGGGCCCGGCCAGGATCAATGGTTGTCGCGCGGCACGCCAAAGGTGGCGTGAATTTTCTGGTACTTGACCGCTGGCTTGAGCACCATGCCGTTCGACAGTTCGTCGACAATACCGCGCTGAATTTCCTGCCAGGGGGTCTGGCTCTTGGGGAACTTGTAGCCCCCCTTGGCTTTGAGGTCGGCATGACGCTTGGCCAACTCTTCGTCCGAGATGAGAATGTTGGCGGTGCGCTTCTTCAGATCGATGCGCACTCGGTCGCCAGTTTTGAGCACCGCCAGCCCACCGCCGGTGGCCGCCTCAGGCGACGCGTTCAGAATGGAGGGCGACCCCGAGGTCCCGGATTGACGACCGTCACCAATGCAGGGCAGGGAGGTGATGCCCTTTTTGAGCAGGTAGGCGGGAGGGCGCATGTTCACCACCTCGGCCGCACCCGGATACCCCACCGGGCCTACGCCGCGGATGAACAGCAAGGTGTTGGCATCAATCTTCATCTTCGGATCGTCGATGCGGTGGTGGTAATCCTCCGGGCCATCAAAGACCACCGCGCGGCCCTCAAATGCCATGGGGTCGGCGGGATTCTCCAGATAGCGATGACGGAACTCGTCCGTGATGACGCTGGTTTTCATGATGGCCGAGTCAAACAGGTTGCCTTTCATGTGGAGGAAACCGGCTTTCTTCTGCATGGGCTTCTTGAAGGGCTTGATGACGTCTGCGTTGGAGGTGAAATGCCCCTTGCAGTTGTCGGCCAGCGTTTTGCCATTGGCTGTGATGGAGGGCTTGATCTTGTCTTGCTCGATCAGTTCAGCCACCACGGCAGGCACACCGCCTGCACGGTAGAAGTCCTCGCCGAGGTATTTGCCAGCCGGTTGCAGGTTGACAAGGAGTGGCAGGTTGTAGCCAATTTTTTCCCAGTCGTTGTTGTCCAGTTCCACGCCAATGTGACGAGCAATGGCGTTGATGTGGATGGGGGCGTTGGTGGAGCCACCGATGGCGGAGTTGACCACGATCGCATTTTCAAAGGCGTTGCGGGTGAGAATGTCGGAGGGTTTGAGGTTTTCCCACACCATCTCGACGATGCGACGACCGGTCATGTAAGCCATTTCCTGGCGGTCGCGGTACGGCGCAGGAATGGCTGCGCTCCCTGGAAGCGTCATGCCCAGTGCCTCCGCCAGCGAGTTCATCGTGGAGGCTGTCCCCATGGTGTTGCAGTGGCCCGTCGAGGGAGCAGAGGATGCCACCAGTTTGAGGAATTGCGGGTAGTCGATCTTGCCAGCCGCCATCAACTCGCGCGCTTTCCACACA
Source organism: uncultured Burkholderiales bacterium (assembly GCA_937927685.1). GTDB lineage: Bacteria > Pseudomonadota > Gammaproteobacteria > Burkholderiales > Burkholderiaceae_C > Limnohabitans. Next base: position 193,068 of record CALBSC010000077.1, read on the forward strand.
ATGGTGCCTGAACCCGTGCGCTCACCGTCAAACCAGCCGTTGAGCATGGGGCCGGAGTTGAGCGCAATGGCGGGAATGTCCACGGTGGCCGCCGCCATGATCTGGGCGGGGGTGGTTTTGTCACAGCCGGTGGTCAGTACCACGCCATCAATGGGATAGCCGTACAGCAACTCCACCAGCGAGAGATATTGCAGGTTGCGGTCGAGCGAGGCTGTCGGGCGCTTGCAGGTTTCCTGAATGGGGTGGATGGGAAATTCGAGCACGATGCCACCAGCATCCCGCACGCCTTCTCGGATGCGCTCGGCCAGCACCAGGTGGTGACGGTTGCAGGGGGAAATGTCCGATCCGGATTGGGCAATGCCAATCACCGGGCGGCCGGATTGCAACTCGTCAAAGGACAGCCCGTAGTTCATGGTCCGCTCAAGGTAGAGCGCGGTCATGTCGGCATTGGCCGGATTGTCAAACCAGGCGCGCGAGCGCAGTTGAGACGGTTTGAGGCGGGGCCGAGCCGTCGTTTTGACGGCTTTGGAGGACTTCGTGGACTTGGCTGACTTCGGGCTGGATTTGCTCATGTGGGGACCTGAGGGGTTGAGTGAGGCAGCACGTGTCCCGCTTCAGACTGGACGCCGGGACATGCGACCATTGCAGTCTAACGGAGAGCGAGTCGCGGCCACAAGTCAGGACAATCCCCTGATGTCGCGGAGGCGAGTGACTCCATCGAAAGATCACCCGAATCATTGCACATAGATCCAATGTAGGCCGTTAGAATATCGCCTGTTGGTGCTCGCGTGAGTGGTTCACATTCGCGCAGTTCAACGGGAAGCAGGATTTGGTTGTCGCTGGCTCGACACCACCCAACCTGCGCTGCCCCCGCAACGGTCAAGCGGACGAGCCCTTGGGCTCCGCTTCTGTCAACATTGCCACTGCAGGCCTTGAACAAGCTTGTGGGAAGGCGACAGAGGTTGTCTCCGTCAGCCCGGATACCGGCCAACAAGGAGGCGGTGCGCAAGTGCCACCACAGTACCCATGCACTGTCGGGGAAGGCGGTGAGGGTGTTAACCGGGTATTCATCATGCGTTTACGCACTTTCCCTAGAATAGTCTCGACCACATCTGCCGCCTGTATTTTTGCTTTGTTTGCACTGTATTCCACCCGGACTCAAGCGGGCGAATTAAATCCTGTGGTGGTGACGGCGACCCGATTTGAGATGCCTTTGGCCGATGTATTGCCTTCAGCCTCGGTCATCAACCGAGAGCAGATCGAAAACTCACAAGCCACGACGCTAGCTGATTTGCTGCAGGGTCAAGCGGGGTTTGAATTTGGGCGAAACGGCGGTCCTGGAACCGTCACTTCTTTTTTCCTTCGAGGCCAAGACAGCACCAACATGGTGTTGCTAATCGATGGCGTGAGAGTCCAGACGGACAGTATCGGCAGCCTGGCGTTGACCGAGTTTCCTTTGCCCCTGATCGAAAAGATAGAAATACTTCGTGGCAATGCTGGAGCGCTCTACGGTGAGGCGGCCATCGGCGGCGTCATCAGCGTTCAAACCCGTCAAGCCGACGGTAAGCCGCAAACCTTTGGTGCCATGACACTCGGCTCCTACCAGTCGGAGGATGTCTACGCTGGCTACAACAGCGCTGATGCGCAGGGATTGCGTTTCAATTTTGTGGCCGGACATAACCAGTCCAAAGGGTTCACGGCGATGAACCCGTCTCAGAACAACAGAGTGAATCCTGATCGGGACGGATATCGCAACGATTATTTCCAAGGCAAGGTCGAAAAGACAGTTGATCCTGACATGACGCTCGGGGCGAGAATCTCTCTGGTGGATTCCAGGCTGGATTACGATCGAGGTGATACATGGGATCCGGCGTTTTCGTCCTATTCATCTGACAAGTCTACAGACAAGCATCAATTTAAGAAGAAAAACGAATCCTTGGGCCTGTTTGTCCGTAAGCAATTGAATCCGGATTGGGTGATGCGAGTGGATGTTGCTTCAACATCGTTGAGCTATCGTGATTTTCGAAATGACCAACAGCCCGTTTCTGGTGATACCAGCTACCTAAACGGGGCAATGAGCGGTGTACAACGAGTGCTCAAGTGGAGTTCGCTCTGGCAGGCGGATGCCCAAACGGTCGTCAATATGGGTATCGATACGCAACATGACACCTACACTGCAACGGGGGATAACGCTTTCGATATGAAGCGCACACTTCAGGGTGTATTTGCTGGTTTGAATCGCCAATGGGGGCGATTGTCGCTGCAACTCAATGCTCGACATGACCGTGTCGATGTCGCTAACACCGCTTTTGGGGCTGATTCAGAAAACAGCACGAGTACCAATACAGGCCTTTGGGGACTGGGGTGGCGTCTGAATTCTCATTGGCGGGTGACGTCTGCCGTGTCCAGTGGATTCCGGGCACCCACAGCTTCTGATGTTTCGCAAACTCCCAACTTGAGGCCAGAAAAACATCGTTCACAGGAAGTGGGTCTGGTACATACGAATGAGCAGACGCTATCCAAACTCGTCTATTTTGAATCCATCGGGCGTGATGCGATCGATTACCTACCAGCCAATAACTACGCTCCTGAGAACATCGGCGAAACTCGCAACAAGGGATGGGAAGCGACCGCCCAAACGAACTTGGGTCCATACAAACTCCGACTGTCCGCAGTGCTCCAAGATCCATGGAGCCTAACGCATGCGGAAACATTGTCACGACGAGCCAAGCACTACGGATCGGCTGACGTTTCCCGAAATTGGCAGGGATACGATGTGGGTTTTCGAGTCTACTCATCTGGCGAGCGCAAAAACTCGCACTACGATGCATACACGCTGGGTGGATATTCCGTATGGACTCTATATATCAACCATCGCTTGGACGATGAATGGTCAGCTCTAGTTAAACTGGACAATCTATTCGATCGCCAATACCAGTTGGCATATGGTTACAACACGCCCGGTCGCGGTGTCTACGCCACACTTCGTTATCAGCCCAAGCCTTGATGGTTCTTGCACTTGGCTCACACCATGATAACCCTCTGGCGTCATGCAGCAACCAATATCCTGATGGTGCTGGGTTATTTGGTAATGGTCACTCCCATTCATGCAGACGTCCGCGTTGTCGACGATCGTGGAACTCAGGTGGTTTTGTCCCGACCCGCTCAACGTATAGTCAGTCTGCTGCCCTCTTTGACCGAGTCGGTCTGCATGTTGGGAGCATGTTCGCGTTTGGTGGGTGTTGATCGCTATTCCACCTGGCCGGCATCGATTCTTTCTTTGCCTCGAATGGGCGGAGGGATCGATCCAAATATCGAAGCTATTGTGGCCGTTCGACCCGACGTGGTGTTGCTGGCTGGGTCGACGCGAGGCAGTGACCGCCTGGAGGCATTGGGGTTGACCGTGTTGAGACTCGAGCCTCGCACGATGACAGATGTTCGACGCGTTTTGCTAACGGTCGCAGCGGTGTTAGGTGTGTCTTATTCCGATAGCACGCGTATCTGGCAGGGCATCGAATCGAACTGGTCCGCTGTCGCTCGTTCGATGCCCTCATCAATGCAGGGGAAACATGTCTACTTCGAAGTCAGCCCAGTGCCCTACGGTGCCGGTCCCAGCTCATTCATTGGCGAGACCCTGCAACACCTGGGCTTGCTGAATATCTTGCCGACCGAATCAGGCCCCTTCCCCAAAATCAACCCCGAGTTCGTGGTGCGCGCCCAGCCCGACATCATCATGCTGGCCGACAGTTCCCGACAGACCATGCTGCTACGCCCCGGGTGGAAATCGCTGCAGGCCGTGAAGCAAGATCAGTTATGTGTGTTTGATCAAGCTTCGGCCGATGTGCTTGTGCGTGCCGGGCCTCGTTTGGCCGAAGCTGCCCAGTTGATCGTGGGCTGTTTGCAGAGCCTTGCGAAGGCGGCACCATGACCCGGTCACCCGTGCACTGGACTGGCGGGTTGGTATGGCTCAGTGCGGGATTGCTGGTGGCCGGTTGTGGTGTCGGTAGCCAAGGCTGGGAGTGGCCAGACGTCTGGATGTCTGACGCAGTGGCTCGCCAGATCTTCTGGGAGATTCGTGTCCCACGCAATCTGGGCGCCTGGTTCGGTGGCGCGTTATTGGGTTTGTCAGGGGCCGTCGCACAAGGCCTGTTTCGCAACCCGTTGGCGGATCCTTATTTGATGGGATCGTCTGCAGGGGCGTCGTTGGGTGTCAGTCTCGCACTGAGTGCGGGGGGAATTTCTCTCATGGGCTTGGCTCACTGGGCGCGGATGGGCATCACAGGCGCCGCATTCCTGGGGGCGATTGCAGCCGTGTGCTTGACGTTGATGCTGTCACGCGGCATGCAGCACACTTTGCGATTGATCCTGGCCGGTGTCGTGGTGGGTGTCGTACTGAGCGCCTTGGCCACACTGCTGGTCTTGCGTGATCAGACCCTCTGGCAAACCTTGCAGGCTTTCATGCTGGGTTCAGCCACCATGATCGATCAGTCCGCGTGCTCGCTCATGGGGGTGGTACTCCTCACGTGTTTGTTGCTGGCCTTGTTTTGGGCGCGCGTGCTGGATGCGTTGCATCTAGGGGAGGACACGGCCCGCAGTCTGGGCATGCCGTTGACGGCTGCTCCTTGGGGTCTGTTGGGGGTGATGTCGCTGGCGACTGGTTCAGCCGTGGCGCAAATGGGACTGGTCGCCTTCATCGGCCTGGCGGCCCCGCACGCGGTGCGCAGCACCCTGCATGTCACCCATGGCTGGCTATTGACGATCTCCGCCCTGATGGGGGGGCTGCTGTTACTCGCGTCTGACATCGTTGCACGCCTCCTGTGGGCGCCAGAGGAGTTGCCGGTGGGGGTGATCACCTCGGTGCTGGGTGGGGGCTACCTGTTGTGGCGCATGAAACGCCCTTCCCAGGGGGGGATGTGATGTCTTCTCATCCTGAGGGCCTGACCGCTCACCAACTCTCGGCATCACTGGGTGGTCGCCCCGTCCTGCACGAGGTGGAGATTCACCTGCCGCGTGGTCAATGGACGTGCGTGGTTGGCCCCAATGGCGCAGGGAAATCCACCCTGCTGCGCGCCATTGCCCGCTTAACGCCCAGTACAGGCCAGGTACGTTGGTTGGGCGTCGACCCTGACACACGCAGTCCTCGCGAACGTGCCCAAACATTGTCATGGCTGGGCCAGAGTGAGGGGATCCATGCTGAAATGCGCGTGCGGGATGTGGTCATGCTGGCACGCTTGCCCCATCTGGACTGGCTTGCTTCGCCCTCAGCCCATGACCACCAGCTCGTGGACAACGCCCTGAATGCCACACAGGCCTGGGGCTATCGTGAGCGAGCGATGTCAGAGCTCTCTGGCGGTGAATGCCAACGAGTACACCTGGCCCGGCTGTTGGCGGGCCACGCGCCCGTGATGCTGATGGACGAACCCCTGTCGCACCTGGATCCGCCCCATCAGGTGGACTGGTTGGAACTAGTGCGCTCCTTACGCGCGCAAGGCACGACGCTGCTCACGGTGCTACACGACATCGGATTGGCATTGCAGGCCGACCAGTTGGTGGTCATGCAAAACGCTCGGGTGGTCGGTCAAGGCGCCAGCCATGATCCGGTCTTGCATCGACTGATTGAAACTGTCTTTGAAGATCGCATTCGAATTCTGGCTGTTGAATCGCAATGGGTGGTGCTGCCGAGATTGTCCGCATGACGGCGGACGGTTGAGTGCCCCTTAACTTTCTAACTAGTAATAACCCTAAAACCACGCGACCTTGGTTTCAAGGTTAAGGTGAAAGGATTGGTTTTATTTTTATCATTCCTATTTAATTAATCAATTCCATCATGCTAATTATTTAGCATTCATCAATGGGCAAGAGGCACCGTCATTTACATTCACACGCACTTCCCGCATGGGTGTGCTGGGTGATGTGCCTGTGGTTAAGTGCGTGCGGTGGTGGTGGTGGGTCAACGGGAAGCGCATCCCGTTTACAGGGACAGTTCATCGACAGTGCCGTCGAGGGACTGACTTACCGAACGAGCTCCAACATCACGGGCGTGACCCGACCCGATGGCGGCTTTGACTTCAACGCGGGCGACACCGTGGAATTCTCGTTTGGTGCGATCAGGTTTCCATCGGTGCCGGCAAAGTCGATTGTGACACCTCTCAACATGGCCTCAGGCCAGGTGGACTCACCCGTACTGAGCAACATCGCGTATGTCCTTCAGGCGCTGGATGCTGATGACAACCCGGAGAACGGCATCACCTTGTCGCTGAACCTCTCCAGACTGGCGACCCAGACGCTGGATTTCTCGGTGGACACCGCCACTTTTATCAACAACGCAGCCCTCGTTGCGCTGATTGGTCAAAAAGGTGGAAGCAGCACCACGCCAGACTCAGCGCTGAACCATGTGCTGAACAACATCAATTGGAATCTAGACCAAGGCTTCGTCGACTCCGCGGTGATCGGTCCCGCGGTCGATTGCCTTTTCCCCGACCAGGGCAACTCCAGTGCAGATGTGTCCCTGGTCAAGCGGGTCATGGCCAGTTCCAACCGTACGCCCTTGTCGTCAAAGCTGTGGGCCGATGTTTACGCCAAACCGAACAATGAAAAAGGTTGGTTTTATGACGCCACCTATACGTTGAAAAATCCCATGGCGGAGGGGTCCTTCGAGCCCTATCGACCCGCCGCAACCAGTCCTGAAGTACAGGCGGCGATGGTCAGCCAACTCTGGCACAGCTACTCGCAGGCTCATGATGCCTGGTTCAGGCATCGGGACCAGCCCAATGTCATGCTTCGTGTTGCCGCCCTCAAAACCTACGCAGGTCTGTTGAATCAGCCGGAATACATCGGCAATGCCATCTTCTTGCACTACAACGGGGAACTCAACTCCTATCTGGAATTGTTTTTCAAACCCAAACTGAACTCTGCGGTCTTTTTCAGCTTCACGTCCAACAACAGCAGTATTTTGTTCAACAGCACCTTGGGCAAAGACGGACAACTGGGTGGAAACGACGATGGGTATCTCCCGCCTGGTCTGACCCAATGGGCCGCACAACATGTGCCTGGAGATCTCAATTTCCCGCCAAACCTGCGTCAGGGGGGAACCACGTCGGCGGGCCGTCAAATTCCCGATGGCACCTGCCTGATTCCAGCAGGAGGGTCGGCCCTGGTGTGGCTGCGACCCAGCAGCCGCTCTGATTTCTTTTTCAGCCCTGTCGGTGTGTCTGTTCCTGGCAAAGGAACGGCGCCGCTTTACACCACTGCACAGGGCTATCAGGGGTCAGTGGGTTTGTACAGCAATGAAAACGCGATCCAACTGACCGTCATCAGACCCTGAGGATGGTGGTCAGGGACGCGTTCCCTGAGGCTGCGCGATGGACAGGCAGGCCGCTGGACACGCCCGCTTATTTTTTGCCTTGAACGCGGGTGAGTTTATCCAGCACAACGTCTTGCTTGCGCTTCAAAATGTCCAATGACTCGCGCAACTTGTAGTTGTAGGCCTGTTTTTTCACCGGTTCTTTGGTGGGACCCTCGGCGGTATCGGCCTCAGAAGAACTGGCATGTTGCGCATCGGGAGTTTCCTCTTTCTCGTGATCGTATTCCAGGAATACGTTGATGGAAGAGAAATCAATGACCCGCTGGCGATGAATCGTTGGTGGAATCTCCAATTCAAATCCCGCTTTTTGACGCAGGACTTCAGGTTCCTTGGCTGCAGACTCCTGCCAGGTTTGAAACACACGTTTGCGGGGTGACTCAGGGGCCGGCCGGGGACGCTCTTCGATCATCCGCCCAGTTGCCTCATCATCATCAGCGATGGGTTTGGGGGCCAGCGGCCTGTTCTTGGGGATCAGTGGGTTGTTTTTGTCTCGACTGCTGGCACCCTCCAAGCGCTGGCGATTGATGTCAGCGTCCTTTGAATTGAGGCGCTGCCTGTTAGGAGAAGACGGTGCGTCAGTCGGTGTCTGGGCGCGCTCGGTGTCAAGCCGCGACGCATCGATCTTGGCTCTGTTGGCATCCGTGGAGTCAGCATCAAGCGACTGATTGTTCGGCCCGGGGTCTGCCGAGTCTTCCAGCGTCAGGGTGTTATGGCCAGGTCCGGATTCGTCAACTGACTGGTTATTCGGATCGGTGCCGGGTTGGTCAATGGTCTGAATGTTGGCTTCAGGCTCGGAGGAAGGTAATGCCTGAACGTTATTGCCATTGACCGCTTCGGCGACTGACTGGTTGTTCGGGTCAGTGCCAGAGGCGGGTATCGACTGCACGTTGTTACCCGAACCAGACTCATCCACGGACTGGATGTTGGGGCCCTTGCTGGAAGAGGGCACTGCCTGAACGTTGTCGCTCGCTCCGGATTCATCCACGGACTGGATGTTGGGGCCCGTGCTGGAAGAGGGCACTGCCTGAACGTTGTCGCTCGCACCGGATTCATTCACGGACTGGATGTTGGGGTCCGTGCTGGAAGAGGGGACTGCCTGAACGTTGTCGCCCGCACCGGATTCATTCACGGACTGGATGTTGGGGTCCGTGCTGGAAGAGGGCACTGCCTGAACGTTGTCACCCGATCCGGATTCATTCACGGACTGGATGTTGGGGCCCGTGCTGGAAGAGGGCACTGCCTGAACGTTGTCACCCGTTCCTGATTCATCCACGGACTGGATGTTGGGACCCGTGCTCGAGGAGGGCACTGCCTGAAGGTTGTCACCCGCAACGGATTCATTCACGGACTGGATGTTGGGCGAATCCGAGGAGTCATTCTTGACTGATTGCTGATTGTCACTGCCTGTGCCAGCAGAGACGTGTTGAATGTTGTCTTCCCCCTTGTCCGTAGAAATCGGCACAGCAGAATCGCTGTCTGACTTCGATGAGGCAGGATGCAACACGTTGTCAGAGGTCGGCTCTGTGGCGGGCACTTCAGTTGTCGAATCTGAATTTGCGTCACCTGTTGCGAAGGCTTTATTGTATTGTTGCCGGTCTTGGTCAAAGGACTCGTGCGATGGCTTGGCTGAGTCGTTGCCGTCTGGAACAAAGGTCTCTGAATCAGTCAACTGATTCTGATGAAGCGAAGAATCCTTTGGTGAGGGTGCCTGTGACTCAAAATTGAAATCATTTGAAGTAGGTTCACTGCTGGCATCTGGACGAATCAGATCCTCTGCAGAACGGGCTTCATTCGAAAAGGGCGGCTGTGCCTCACCCTGCGCCAGCGGGCTCTCGGTTGGGCTTGCATCCGTAGAGATTTGCGAGCCCCCAGGGGTTGAAGAAGAGGCGCTTGGAGCTTCGTCTGCGGGGACTGATCCCGAACCTTGAGACGCTGAAGGTGCGGCTTGAGAGCTGGACGGTGCACTGGCTGCAGCACCTTCTGAAGAGGGTGCTGCCCCAGATGAGGGTCCAGGCGCTCCACCTGCAGAAGAGGGCGCTGAAGCAGAGGAGCTCGGTGCTCCACCTGCAGAAGAAGGCCCTGAGGCAGATGAACTAGGTGCTCCACCTGCGGACGCTGAACCTGCGAGGGCTGATCCCGCACCTTGAGACGCAGAAGGTGCAACTTGCGAGCTGGACGGTGCACTGGAAGACTCTCCACCTGAAGAGGGTGGTGATGACGGTTCAGGTTGCGCAGCAGTGGAGGCACTGGGCGCACCAGGCTCTGACGGTGGCCTTGATTCGGCGTTCTGTTCAGGCGCAGACACCTGCGGAGAATCGCCGAAAGATTCCGGTGTCAGCGGCTTGTTCGGTGAGGAGGTGCGAGGCGAGGGCTGCCTGGGGCTTGCAGGCTTCTCAGTGTCACGTGAACTTGGTGTTGCCTGTCGTGGTGGGGGTTCAGCCTGGTGTGCAGGCTGAGGAGTGTGGGCATCACCACGGTCTGCTTGAATGTTCTCGCTGTCGTGTTCCCGCTCATCTTCATCCACTGACGGCGAGGGCGAACCTTCCCCCGCTGGTGAAGGACTCGCGCGGTTTTCTTCAGGATAAGGTTCAGCGCTGGTATCTTCCTCTTGTGAAGCCGCGCGATGATTGGGCGGAAGGGGACCGCGGTGCAACGCACTTTTCCGTCCAAAAGGAGACCCGTCGCCGGAACCACGACGGTACTTGAGCACATCCGGGTCCTCTTCGGGATCGGGCTTACTCCGACCAGAGGTGGCTTGAGACATGTTGTCAGCCTTCAGCCCCCAAGCGGTCGGTTGCGCATTCTCATCGTGTCTGGACAGAAGGCGAGACGCATTGAATTTCAGGGTGCCCAGGTGAATGGACATGTCTCGTTCGGAGACTCCCCAGGAATCACGCAGGTGCCGGAAAAACTGCCATTTGGTGGGGGTGCCACGGCCTTCCAGGAAAATCAGGTTTGCACACTGGCACAAGATACACAGTGCCTGTGAGGGGGACAGGAGTCCCCTCGTGTTGAGCAAGAAAGTCTCTGCCGGAATCCTGTTGGCCTGTTGGATGCTGTAGGCCTCCAATCCCTCATACCGGCTCAGCAGGGTCTCCACGTGGGCCAGCTGCTGGGGATCCACCACACTGTCGACCACTGTCAATCGAAGTAACGACTCTGCCAATATCTGGGGAGGGCACAACGTGATGACGGGGCGGTTGGCGAGGGGTTCAAAGGGTCCCAGGCACGAGAGCGCATTTTTCTGGCTGAGGGTCTGCAAGGACATGGAAAGCAGTGGCCCCGACCCATCGTAACGGTTGCGCAGTACATCAAACAGATCATGCTCTTTCCGTGATGGCGCATCGATGTCCGTCATCACGTCATACACCTGCATGAGCACGTAGGCCAGCTGCTCGGTGTCAAGACACTGGTGTATGGCGGTGATGGACTGACTTTGTTCAGATTGCTCGAGATAGGCCAGTGCTTCGCGCAAGACTTGCGTTTTGCCGTCCAGGAGCCCGATCAGTTGATAAATCACCGGGCGCTCGAGATCTCCCCGCGCAGCCAGCATCAACAGCAACGCCGATGCATGGGCCACTTCAGGCGTCAGCGATTCGACGCGATAGCTTCCCCATCGCGCGATCTCCAGGCGAGTCGCCAACGCAGTTAAAAATTCAGGAAGATTCACCAAAGGGTTCTTTAAAGCACAGGACCGAGATTTGACACGTTACTGTCAATAGCATTTCCCAGTCAACATCCATAGATTTAAACCACTTCAGGGACACGCTATCTTCTTCACATCGGCCTGGGAAGGCCGTTCTACAGCCACTGAAACAGGTTTTTTTTGCTAGATTAACTATAAATAATCAATAAATGGCCGTCAGGGCCTCTTTTTGTAAATTGGCCGTTACCAGACACGACACTCGTGCACTGCCTGGACTGGTTCCTGATCAGTTCTGCTTCACCAACTCAGGCGCATCCATGCCCGACAGCAAATGCGTTCGCAATGCTTGCACATGACTGAGTTCAAGGCGATCCTGGGGAATGTGCATGTGGATCCACACGTCTTCAATCGGGTAATCGTCGAGCAGCACCACCAGTTCACCTGACTGTATGTGGGGCTTGGTGATGTGTTCGGCCAATAAACAGACACCATGTCCTAAGCAGGTGGCCTTCAGCAAATGCAGGGCGTTGTTGCTGCTCAGGATCGGGGCTATGCGTACCTCCATGGGGCCCGAATCCCCCTGAAAAATCCAGATCAATCCGCGTGTTTCGTAGTTGAGTACGTCGTGCTGGCGTAAATCACCCGGGACCCGGGGTGTTCCGCGTTTGGCCAGGTAGGCGGGGGAAGCCACCACCTGTCGCCTGATGGGCATCATCTTGAAGTCAATTACGCCAGGCCAGTTGAATGGCCCCACGGTCATCGATACATCAAAGCCTTCTTCGATCGGGTTGACCGGCCTGTCGATGGACAGAACCTCCATGCTGATGCCTCGATTCAGGTGCTGAAAGCGATTCAGTTGCTCCCCGATGAGGGCCCCCAGCAGACCATTGGGCACCTTGATTCTGAGGTGACCTTCGAGGCGGTGGTTCTTTGAGGCCATTTGCGCCAGCAATTGATCCACCTGTTTCACGGCTGCACGCGACTTGAACAAGTGGCGCCTTCCAGCGTCGGTCAACGTCATGCTGCGGGTACTGCGTTCGAACAACTTGACACCTGCATGCGCTTCCAGGTGGTCGATACGCTTTTTCACCACGGCCACAGCCACTTTCAGTTGCCGGGAGGCGCGAGTGAAATTGCCGTGATCGACCACCGATATGAAAGTCTTCAGGTTTTCAATGATGTCCATCGCGACCATCCAGCTTATATGAATTGAGAAAGTATATGGATTAAATCCTCAATTTAAACCTAAAAACGAATAAACAATCGACCTAGAACCTCCTGTCTCCTAAGTCCAGTTTCATCTGCTGAAGATTGGTCGATTTGAGCTGGAAATAGCACTCACAGGATTCTTGTTCCAGGAGCGAGCGGTCGATGATCTCCAGGTGACCACGGCTGATCGTGCATCCGCTCATTTTGGGCAATGAGAGGGAAACTGCTTCCCGTCTGACGCCCAGCGAGTTGGCGATGGCTTGATGAGTCACATGGAGTTCCCCTGAATGGTTACAGTCATCCTGGGCCAGCATCCACCGTGCGACGCGCTGGTGGATCGAATGAAAGTGGCAGCACGTCAATTCGATCGAGATTTTTCGCAGAATATGCTGCACGCCCGTCATGCACATGTTGGAAATCGGGAGGTGCGTCGACATGGCTGTCTGTAAGTGATGCAGATCCATGCGATACGCCAGGCCAGAATGCACGACGTAGAGGCGATGTAACGCAGCGCCAATCAGTCCGCCACACCCGAGCATGCCGTCCGCGCCCACGTTGGCGGTATCGATCGCCAGACCATCGCCCATTTCTCTGGAATGAGCGATCAATGCATTGATCGGAAAGTAAATCCGGTGGGAGGGCCGTCCAGCCTCTGCCAGCGTTTCACCAGTTTGCAGAGAGACCAATTGCAGATCAGGGAGCAGGACTTGCAAATCGCTCTCCGGGAGCGAAGCCAGCAAGTCATTCATCTTGGGATGCGCCACATTACCCCCCATTTCGTCTGAACAGTTTGCTCAATTTTGAAATATTCGAGGGGGGGTAAACCCTAGTCAATTCTATATTTAACGGTACTTTACACGGCACGTCAGAAAAGGGCCGGTCTGAGCCGAATTCGACGGGCCTGTGATGGGGCGCGGACCAGGTGTCGACAGTATTCCTGGATATCGGCGGGCAAGCCATGGCGGCTTCAAACACCCAGGCGAAAAAAAAGCCCCTGACCGGGGCTTCTGGCGGAGAGGGCGGGATTCGAACCCGCGGTGGGCTATTAACCCACACACGCTTTCCAGGCGTGCGACTTAAACCGCTCATCCACCTCTCCGAAGCCGCACATTGTAGCAGGAGCGGTGGGCGTTACACTTCAAGGTTATCCATTGCCGAGTCCGGAGCCCGCCCCATGAAATTTCGCTTTCCGATCGTCATCATTGACGAGGACTTTCGCTCGGAAAACGCTTCCGGTCTGGGCATCCGTGCCCTGGCACAGGCCTTCGAGAAAGAAGGCTACGAGGTCATGGGCGTCACGAGCTACGGTGACCTGAGCCAGTTCGCCCAGCAACAGTCGCGTGCCAGTGCTTTCATCCTGTCCATCGACGACGAGGAATTCACCCCCGGTCCTGACCTCGATCCCGCGGTGCTCAACCTTCGCAACTTCATCGAGGAAGTGCGATTCAAGAACGCCGACGTGCCTATCTATGTGTATGGCGAGACCAAAACCTCGCGCCATCTGCCCAACGACATCCTGCGTGAACTGCATGGCTTCATTCACATGTTCGAAGACACACCGGAGTTTGTGGCACGTCACATCATCCGTGAAGCCAAGAGCTATCTGGAAGGCGTGCAGCCGCCGTTTTTCCGCGCCTTGCTCGATTACGCCGAGGATGGGTCGTATTCGTGGCACTGCCCGGGCCACTCAGGCGGCGTGGCATTCCTGAAAAGCCCGGTGGGGCAGATGTTCCACCAGTTCTTCGGCGAGAACATGTTGCGTGCCGACGTGTGCAACGCCGTGGACGAGTTGGGACAACTGCTGGACCACACGGGTCCGGTGGCTGCCTCCGAGCGCAATGCCGCACGCATCTTCAATGCCGACCACTGCTTCTTTGTCACCAATGGCACCAGCACCAGCAACAAGATGGTCTGGCACCACACGGTGGCGCCGGGCGACGTGGTGGTGGTGGACCGCAACTGTCACAAGTCCATCCTGCACGCCATCATCATGACCGGGGCCATCCCCGTGTTTTTGAAGCCCACGCGTAACCAGTTCGGCATCATCGGTCCTATCCCCAAAAGCGAATTCGAACCCGAGACCATTCGTGCCAAGATCCGGGCCAATCCCCTTCTCAAGGGTGTGGATGCCGACCAGATCAAGCCTCGCGTGATGACCCTCACGCAATCCACCTACGACGGCGTTCTCTACAACACAGAAACCATCAAGAAGATGCTCGATGGCTATGTGCCCAACCTGCATTTCGACGAGGCCTGGTTGCCGCATGCCGCTTTCCACCCGTTCTATGGTTCCTACCACGCCATGGGCAAGAAGCGGGAACGTCCGAAGGACAGCGTGGTGTATTCCACCCAGTCCATTCACAAACTGCTGGCCGGTATCAGTCAGGCCAGTCACGTGCTGGTGCAGGATTCACAGAACACCAAGCTCGATCGTCCCCTCTTCAATGAGGCCTTCCTGATGCACACCAGCACCAGCCCGCAGTACGCCATCATTGCCAGTTGCGATGTTGCCGCGGCCATGATGGAGCCGCCGGGGGGCACTGCGCTGGTGGAAGAGAGTATTGCCGAGGCACTCGATTTCCGCCGCGCCATGCGCAAGGTGGATGCCGAATACGGCAAGGACTGGTGGTTCAAGGTCTGGGGCCCTGGCAAGCTGGTGGAAGAGGGCATTGGCCGGGCAGACAACTGGGTGATCAAGTCCGACGGGCGCGACTCCAAGTGGCACGGGTTTGGTGACCTGGCCGATGGTTTCAACATGCTGGACCCGATCAAGTCCACCATCGTCACGCCGGGCCTGGACATCAACGGCAAGTTTGCCAAGACCGGTATCCCGGCCAGCATCGTCACCAAGTTCCTGGCCGAGCATGGTGTGATCGTTGAAAAAACCGGTTTGTACAGCTTCTTCATCATGTTCACCATCGGCATCACCAAGGGCCGTTGGAACACGCTGCTGACCGCGCTGCAGCAATTCAAGGACGACTACGACAAGAACCAGCCGATGTGGCGCATCCTGCCGGAGTTCTGTACCAAGCATCCCCGCTACGAGCGCATGGGGCTGCGCGACCTGTGCCAGCATGTCCACGAGTTGTACGCCAAGTACGACATCGCCCGCCTGACCACGGAGATGTACCTGAGCGATCTGACGCCCGCCATGAAGCCCAGCGATGCGTTTGCCAAAATCGCCCAGCGAAACACCGAACGCGTGCCCATCGATGAACTCGAGGGGCGCATCACCACCAGCCTGGTCACGCCTTACCCACCCGGCATTCCCTTGTTGGTGCCGGGAGAGGTCTTCAACCGCAAGATCGTTGATTACCTGCGCTTTTCACGCGAATTCAATGCGCTCTGCCCGGGGTTTGAGACTGACATCCATGGTCTGGTTTCCCAGGTGGACGAGCAGGGTGAAACCCATTTGTATGCGGACTGCGTGAAACGCTGATCCTGGTGTTGGCAGTACAAGGGGCCGCAGGCGCAGCCCCGTCCGGTCAGACGAACGGCTGGCCGCGTCAGGCGGCCGGCTCGTCGATGCCGCCCACCACCTGGCTGAAGCCGCCATCTACGTAGGTGATTTCGGCTGTCACGCCGGCAGCCAGGTCACTCATGAGGAAAGCGGCCACATGGCCCACATCCTCGATGGTGACGTTGCGTCGGATGGGGGAAGCCTGCGCCACCACGCTCAGAATCTTGCCAAAGCCCTTGATACCACTGGCCGCCAGCGTCTTGATCGGGCCGGCACTGATGCCGTTGGCGCGCAGGCCACGGCCCTGACGCCCCACAGATTCCGCCAGATATCGCACCGAGGCCTCCAGCGATGCCTTGGCCAGACCCATCGTGTTGTAGTTGGGTACGGTGCGAATGGCCCCCAGGTAAGTCAGGGTCAGCAGCGCCGCGTTGTCATTGAGATAGGGAAGGGCGGCTTTGGCCATGGCGGGGAAGCTGTAGGCGCTGATGTCATGCGCCACCTTGAACCCCTCGCGACTCAGCCCTTCGAGAAAGTCACCCGCAATGGCCTCGCGCGGCGCATAGCCGATGCTGTGAACAAAGCCGTCAAAGCGCGGCCAGTGCTGGGCGAGATCGGCAAACAACTGTGAGATCTGGGCGTCATCACCCACGTCGCATTCAAACACCAGGGTGGAGTTGAAGTCCGCAGCGAACTCCTGAATGCGTTCCTTGAACCGTTCGCCCACATAACTGAACGCGAGCTCGGCCCCCTGCTCATGACAGGCCTTGGCAATGCCGTAAGCAATGGAACGATTGGACAGCACCCCCGTGATCAGGAGTTTTTTTCCACTCAAGAAACCTGTTTTTGTTGTCATGCCTGCGCTCCGACTTGAAAAATCTTGCAGAATTGTCGCATGCGTTGGCTAGTCTTCCTATGGATGGGGTGGTGTGCGGTGTCGGTCTGGGCCGGACACGCCTATTCCCAGTTTGGCGACATCAAATACCCCCCGGGATTCAGCCACTTTGCCTATGTGCAGCCGCAAGCGCCCAAGGGCGGCCGCATTCGTTTTCCCATGTTGGGCGGAGGCTTTGACAAGCTGAATCCGTTCACGCTCAAAGGCGTCGAGCCACCTGGCCTGGAAGGGCTGATGTTTGACACCTTGCTCAGCCGCAGCCTGGACGAACCGGCCACCGCCTATGGTTTGCTGGCCCGAGACGTCAGCGTGGCCCCGGATGGGCGTTCTGCCGAATTTGAATTGCGCCCCGAGGCCCGCTTTCACAATGGCGATGCGGTCCTGGCGCTGGACGTGAAGCATTCCTTCGACAAACTCAGCAGCAAGGAGTCAGCGCCGCAGTACCGCATGTATTTCTCGGGCATTGCAGGGGTGACCGTGCTGGGGGAGCGCAAGGTGCGCTTCGATTTCCGTGACGTCAACCGCGAACTGCCCCTGATCGCTGGAAGCCTGCCCGTGTTCAGCCACCGCTGGGGGCAGGGCAAGCCACTCGATCAACTGGTTACCGAAGTCCCCGTTGGCAGTGGTCCCTACCTGCTGGACGATTTCCACCTGGGCAAGGACATCCGCTTCAGGCGGGACCCCAACTACTGGGGCCGCGACTTGCCGGTGAACCGTGGTTTATACAACTTCGACCAGATCAGTTTTGACGGCTACAAGGACCCCGTGGCGGCATTCGAAGCCTTCAAGGCTGGCGAGTTCGATTTCATTCAGGTCTATATCGCCAAGGACTGGGCGCGCCAATACAAAGGCGGCAAGTTCAACACGGGCGAGTTGATCAAGCGCGAATGGCAACACGCCAATCCGGTCGGTTTTCAGGGTTTCCTGTTCAACACACGATTGCCCAAATTGGCCGATGCCCGGGTGCGACGCGCCATCGGCCTGGCACTCGATTACGAGTGGATGAACCGACAGATTTTTTATCAGTCCTACACCCGGGTGCGGGGCTACTTCACCAACAGCCCATTCGAAGCGCAAGGACTGCCATTGCCTGAAGAGCTGGCGCTGCTGCGGTCACTGAAGCAGCCGGTCCCCCCTGAGGTGCTCACGAATGCCGTGCCCACGCCGCCGGTCACGACACCGCCGAGTTCGCTGCGTGACAACCTGCGCCAGGCGCGGGAGTTGCTCACCCAGGCAGGATGGGAGTACCGGGATGGAGCACTGCGCAATACCCGGGGTGAGCGGTTCACCCTCGAGTTTCTCGACAGTGCGGGCAGCATGGGGCGCGTGGTGGCCCCCTTCACGCAGACGCTGGCCAAGCTGGGTATCGAAGCCAGCTACCGCGTGGTGGACCCTTCCGTCTATGAAAAGCGCATCAAGGACTTCACCTTCGAGATGATCAGTTCCCGCACGATGGGGCAATTGACCCCAGGTTCCGAGTTGCGCCGCTACGAATCGTCTTACGCCATGGTGCCGGGTTCGTCCAATTTGCCCGGGGTGGCCGATCCGGTGGTGGATGAACTGGTCAAGCAGGTGATGCAGGCCCGTGACCGCCCCAGCCTGACCGTGGCAGTTCGTACGCTTGATCGTGTGTTGCGCCATGGCTATTACGATGTGCCCCACTGGTATTCGCCCGTTCATCGGGTGGCTTACCATGCCGGCTTGTTCGAACAGCCGGCCCAAACGCCGCTGTACTATCAACCCGAACCCTGGGCCATGTCCACCTGGTGGGCCACATCGGCCTCATCCCCCACCTCCCCCACCTCTGCGGCCCCCGCCAAGCCCTGAGACACCCATGTTTTTTTACATCCTCAAACGCCTGCTGCTGATGGTGCCGACTTTGCTGGGGGTGCTGCTGATGACGTTTGCCATCATCCAGTTTGTGCCCGGCGGACCGGTTGAGCAAATGGTGGCTCGGCTCGAGGGGCGTGATGCAGGCGGTGAAGTGGCCCAGCAAAGCAGCAACTACCGGGGACGTCAGGGCGTCGACCCCGCCCGGCTGGCAGAAATACAGGCCTTGTACGGCTTTGACAAACCGGCCCATGAGCGCTTCTGGCAAATGCTCAAGCAGTTCGCCACCTTCGACCTGGGACGGAGTTTTTATTACTCCAAGGATGTGTGGCAACTGATCAAGGAAAAACTCCCCGTATCGATCAGCCTCGGCTTGTGGACGTTTTTCCTCAGTTACCTGATATCAGTGCCCCTGGGTATCGCCAAAGCCGTTCGGTCCGGTACCCGCTTTGACACGCTGACCAGTCTTTTGGTACTGGTGGGCTATGCCATCCCGGGCTTTGTGTTGGGTGTGGCCTTGCTGGTGGTGCTGGGTGGTCAGTTGCAATGGTTTCCCTTGCGCGGACTCACCTCCAGCCACTGGGAACAGTTGGGCTGGGGTGCCCGCATCGCCGACTACCTGTGGCACATTGCCATGCCTGTCACCGCCAGTGTGTTGGGCGCTTTCGCCGTCACCACCATGCTGACCAAGAATGCCTTTCTGGAAGAAATTCGCAAGCAGTACGTGCTGACGGCCAGAGCCAAAGGCCTATCAGAGCGGACGGTGTTGTGGAAACACGTGATGCGCAATGCCATGATTCCATTGGTGACCGGTTTTCCTGCCGCTTTCATTGGCGCTTTTTTCACGGGGTCCCTGTTGATCGAGACGCTGTTCTCGCTGGATGGTCTGGGCCTCCTGAGCTACGACAGTGTCATGAAGCGGGACTACCCGGTGGTGCTGGGCACGCTCTATCTCTTCACACTGATTGGCCTGGTCACCAAGCTCGTCAGTGATCTGTGTTACGTCTGGGTGGACCCGCGTGTCAAATTCGACTGAAGCCATGACTTCGCCTGTCGTCCGCCCCCTGGCACCGGCATTCGAGCCCTCGCTCTCCCCCGGGCGCAGGGCGTGGCAGCGATTCCGGCGACAGCGGCTGGGGTTCATCAGCCTGGTGTTGTTCAGCGTGCTGTTCGTCCTCAGCCTGATGGCCGAGCTGGTGTCCAACGACAAGCCTTTGGTCGCCCGCTATGAAGGCCGCTGGCTGTTTCCCATCGTGCACAACGTGCCCGAAACCGAGTTGGGTGGCGATTTTCAAACCCCGACCGATTATCTGGACCCCTTCATCCAAGCGCAGTTGTCCAAACCCGGTAACTGGGCCTGGTATCCGGTCAATCGCTACCACCACAGCACCATCAACTACTTTGCGCCTTCACCCAACCCGTCCGAGCCTTCACGCCACAACTGGCTGGGCACGGATGATCGCGGTCGTGATGTGGCAGCCCGCTTGCTCTATGGGTTTCGCGTGTCGGTGTTGTTTGCCCTGGCGCTCACGCTGGTGGGGACCTTGCTTGGCGTGGTCACGGGGGCCGTCCAGGGATTCTTTGGTGGCAAGACCGACCTGGCCTTTCAGCGCTTCATCGAAATCTGGGGTTCCATGCCGGAGTTGTATTTGCTCATCATCCTCTCGGCGGTGTTCGATCCCAGCGTGACCTTGCTGCTGGTGCTGTTGAGCCTCTTTGGCTGGATGGGACTGTCCGATTACGTGCGTGCAGAGTTCCTGCGCAACCGACAACTCGACTACGTGCGCGCTGCCCGTTCACTGGGGTTGAGCAACTGGCGGATCATCTGGCGACATGTGCTGCCCAACAGCCTGACGCCCGTGGTCACCTTCTTGCCCTTCCGCATGAGCGCGGCCATCCTTGCCCTGACCAGCCTGGACTTCCTGGGGCTCGGTGTGCCCCCCGGTACCCCAAGCCTGGGCGAAATGCTGGCCCAGGGTAAAAACAACATGGACGCCTGGTGGATCTCGCTCAGCACCTTTGCGGTTCTGGTGGTGACCCTGCTGCTGTTGACCTTCATGGGGGATGCATTGCGCGACGCCCTGGACCCCAGGCGTGAGGAGCGTGCGTCATGACCGCTGCCTTGCTGCAGTTGCAAGACCTTCGCATCGCTTTCAATGGCCGTGAGGTGGTGCATGGCATCGACCTGACCTTGCGGGCCGGCGAAAAATGGGCGCTGGTGGGCGAGTCGGGTTCTGGCAAGTCGGTCACAGCGCTGAGCGTGTTGCGACTGGCCCAGGGGGCGCAGGTAAGCGGGCGCTGCTGGTTCGACGGCGAGGATGTCCTGGCGATGGATGCGGCGCGTTTGCAAGCCCTGCGTGGATCTGACATCGCCATGATCTTCCAGGAACCCATGACGGCGCTCAACCCCTTGTTTTCCATTGGGGCTCAGGTCGCCGAGGTCCTGTCACTCAAGGAGGGGATGTCCAGACAGGACGCCTGGAATCAGGCCGTGGCCCTGCTGGACGAGACGGGCATTCCGGATCCTGCCCAGCGCGCCCACAGCTACCCGCATCAACTCTCAGGCGGGCAACGGCAACGTGCCATGATTGCCATGGCTCTGGCGTGCCGTCCCAAACTGCTGCTGGCCGATGAGCCCACCACGGCACTGGATGTGAGCTTGCGGGCTCAGATTCTCGAACTGCTCGATGATCTACGGGCTCGTCATGGCATGGCCATTTTGCTCATCACGCACGATCTGCCACTCGTGCGTCGGTTCGCTGACCACGTCGCCGTGATGGAGCAAGGCCATGTGGTCGAGCAAGGGCCCACCGAGCAGGTGCTCTCGCACCCTGAGCATCCCTACACCCGTCACCTCGTGGACAGCCTGCCCACCCGTGATGTGACGCCTGTTTCTGATCGATCCCAGGTGGTGTTGTCCGCACAAGCGATCGAGGTCGCCTATGACCAGGCCCTGCCCGGACTTCGCGGTTGGTTTCGACGTGGCCGCTTTGTGGCGGTGCAGGGCGTGAACCTGCAGTTGGTGCAAGGTGAAACCCTGGGCATTGTGGGTGAATCGGGTTCTGGCAAGTCGAGTCTGGCGTTGGCCGCTCTGGGGCTCCACCCATTCTCTGGCGAACTGTCAGTGTTGGGGCAGCCCTGGTCCGGGGACCTGAGCCGCGACCGTCCCCTGCGGCGTTTGATCCAGGTGGTCTTTCAAGACCCGTTTTCTTCCCTGTCGCCTCGCCTGACCGTGGAAGAGTTGGTGGCCGAGGGCCTGGATGTTCACGAATCCGGTCTGACGCCTGCCCAGCGCCAGGCCCGCGTGTTACAGGTATTGTCTGATGTGGGCCTGGGGTCGACCCAGTATCCCGGCATTCTGGGACGTTATCCCCACGAATTCTCCGGGGGGCAGCGTCAGCGACTGGCGATTGCCCGTGCCCTGATCGTGCAACCCCGGATCCTGGTGCTGGATGAGCCCACCAGTGCACTGGATGTCTCGATTCAGAAACAAGTGTTACAACTGTTGCAGCGTCTGCAACGCGAGCGCGGCCTGAGCTATCTCCTGATCACCCACGACATTGACGTGATCCGGGCCATGGCCCATCAGGTGCTGGTGCTCAAGGCGGGCCGGGTGGTGGAGTCCGGTCCGATGGATCAGGTACTGGATCACCCCCAGGATGCGTATACAAAGCGATTGCTGGCCGCATCCACCTGATATTTTTGTAAATCCTTTAGAAATCAAGGCGTTACGCGCTACAATAGCGGCTTCACGACCAAACGGGCGGGTTCTCACCGCCCGTTTTTTTTGGTTTAAGCATTTCCCGCTAAGGGTATTCGAGAGGGTTGTCGATTCGTGGCGTTGCAAGACATTGTTGAGCAAACTGTCAAAGGCCTGGGCTATGACCTGGTGGAGACCGAGCGCTCCGCCGGAGGCTTGTTGCGCGTCACGATTGATTTACCCTGGCAGGCCGGTGCGCCCGAGCAGTTCATCACCGTGGAAGACTGCGAGAAGGTCAACCGGCAGTTGCAGTTCGCCCTGGAGGTGGACGGTCTTGAATACCGCCGGCTTGAAATATCCTCACCTGGCATCGACCGCCCGTTGCGACACGAACAAGACTTTGAACGGTTCATCGGGCATGTCGTCGACATCACGCTGAAGGCGCCCATGGGTGCGGCCGCGTCCGGTCTGGTGTCAGCCAACCGCAAAAAATTCCGCGGCACGCTCGAGCGTGTCGAACCCACGGCTGACAACGAGACCCCCTGGCAGATCACCTGGCGTGATGAACCCGCGGTCAAGCCCGGTCAGCGTGTAAGCAAGAAAAAAGCACCTTTGCCCCTGCAGGTGCTGGGTTTCAAACTGGAGGAGCTGCGCGATGCACGCCTGGCTCCATTGGTGGATTTCAAGGGTCGCCAGACCCATCAAGAGTAAACAGGAGTAGTCGAACATGAACCGCGAAATGTTGATGCTGGTTGAGGCCATCTCGCGCGAAAAGAACGTCGAGCGTGATGTGGTGTTTGCGGCCGTCGAATCGGCGCTGGCGCAGGCCACCAAGAAGTTGTACCAGGGCGACGTGGATATCCGCGTGGCGATGGACCGCGATTCGGGCGACTACGAAACCTTCCGCCGCTGGCTGGTGGTGCCGGATGCTGCAGGTTTGCAGAATCCCGATGCCGAGGAAATGCTCATGGACGCGCAAGAGCGCGTGGCGGACGTGGAAGAGGGCGAGTACATCGAGGAACTCATCGAGTCCTTGCCCATCGGCCGTATCGGGGCCATGGCGGCCAAGCAGGTCATCCTGCAAAAAATCCGTGACGCCGAGCGAGAGATGTTGCTCAACGACTTCATGTCGCGCGGCGATAAGATTTTTGTGGGCACCGTCAAGCGCATGGACAAGGGCGACATCATCGTCGAGAGCGGTCGCGTTGAGGGCCGACTGCGCCGCAACGAAATGATCCCCAAGGAAAACCTGCGCAACGGCGACCGTGTGCGCGCCATGATCATGGACGTGGACCTGACCCTGCGTGGAGCGCCCATCATCCTGTCGCGTTCTGCCACGGAGTTCATGATCGAACTGTTCCGCCAGGAAGTCCCCGAGATCGAGCAAGGCCTGCTCGAGATCAAATCCTGTGCACGTGACGCCGGTTCGCGCGCCAAGATCGCCGTACTTTCCCACGACAAGCGCGTGGACCCCATCGGCACCTGTGTCGGGGTGCGTGGCACCCGCGTCAACGCCGTGACCAACGAACTGGCCGGCGAGCGCGTGGACATCGTGCTGTGGAGCGAGGACCCCGCCCAGTTTGTGATTGGTGCCCTGGCGCCAGCCAATGTGAGCTCGATCGTCGTGGATGAAGAGAAGCACGCCATGGACGTGGTGGTGGATGACGAGAACCTGGCCATCGCCATTGGCCGCGGTGGTCAGAACGTGCGCCTGGCCTCGGACCTCACCGGCTGGAAGATCAACATCATGGATGCTGCCGAGTCGGCCCAGAAGCAGGCCAACGAGACCGAAGGCATCCGCGAACTGTTCATGGACAAACTCGACGTCGACCAGGAAGTGGCTGACATCCTGATCGAAGAAGGTTTCACCAGCCTGGAAGAAGTGGCCTACGTGCCGCTGCAGGAAATGCTGGATATTGAAAGCTTTGACGAGGACACGGTCAACGAATTGCGTGCCCGTGCCAAAGACGCCTTGCTGACGATGGAAATCGCCCGCGAGGAAAGCGTTGAAGCGGTGTCGCAAGATTTGCGAGACCTCGAGGGTCTGACACCCGCGCTGATTGCCAAACTGGCAGATGCCGGCGTTCACACCCGTGATGACCTGGCAGACCTGGCCATCGACGAGCTGGTGGAGATCACCGCTCAATCTGAAGAAGAGGCCAAGGCACTCATCCTGAAGGCGCGCGAACACTGGTTCGCGGGTCAGGCGTGATGGTCATGAAAAGGAAAACCACAGATGACCAGTACGACTGTCACCGAGTTTGCAACCGAACTCAAAAAATCCACCGATACCCTGCTTGAACAACTCAAGTCGGCTGGCGTGAGCAAAAGTTCAGCCAGCGATGTGCTGACCGATGCCGACAAGCAAAAGCTCCTGAGCTATTTGCAAGCCAGCCACGGCACCAGCACGGGTGAGCGCAAAAAGATCACCCTGGTCAAGAAGTCCACCAGCGAGATCAAACAGGCTGATGCGACGGGCAAAGCGCGCACCATCCAGGTGGAAGTCCGCAAGAAGCGCACCTTCATCCAGCGCGACGAAACCGAGGCCGACTCGCCGGCTGCGTCTGCGACTTCCGGCGGTGCACCCGTTGCACTGGAAGTGGACCATGCTGAGCTGGCCCGCCGCGAGGAAGAGGCCCGTCGCAAGGCCGAGTTGCTGCGTCGCCAGGAAGAAGAACTGACCGAGAAGCGCCGTCTTCGTGAAGAGCAGGAGGCCCGTGACCGTGCCCAGGACGAGGCGCGTGCCCGAGCCGAGCAAGAAGCGGCCGCTGCGCGTGCTGCCTTGCAGTCGACAGCCCCCCAAGCGTCTGAGGCATCCTCTGCCGCTGAATCCGAGCAGGCCCGTGTGGCCATTGCTGCTGCTGCCCTGGCCGATGAACAGGCGCAAGCCCAGCGCAAGATCGCCGAAGACAAAGCGGCCGAAGCCAAGGCACAGGCGGATGCCGATGCTGCCCGAGCCCTCGACCTGGACGAGCGTCGCCGCAAAGCGCTGGCCGAAGCCGAAGCCATCCGCACCATGATGAATGCGCCCAAGCGCGTGCTGGTGGCCAAAAAACCCGAAGAAGCCAAACCTGCGACGGATGCCAAAGGCAATATCAAGGGCACCCTGCACAAGCCTGCAGCACCGGCTGCAGGTGCGGGCACAGGTGCGGGTGCGCGACCAGGATCCGCAGCCAAGGAAGGCAAAGAGGTCAAGAGCTCGAAGCTGTCCTCCAGCTGGGCCGATGACCAAGGCAAAAAGAAAGAAATCAAAACCCGCGGCGACACCAGCGCGGGCTCACGCGGCAATGCCTGGCGCTCAGGTCCTCGCGGACGCAAGGACCGTGGACGTGACGAGGCGCAGGTGCAAGCCGCACCGGCCGAAGCCCGCGTTGTCGAGGTGCACGTGCCTGAAACCATCACGGTGGCCGAACTGGCGCACAAGATGGCCATCAAGGCTTCGGAAGTCATCAAGCAACTGATGAAGCTGGGCCAGATGGTCACCATCAACCAGCCGCTGGACCAGGACACGGCCATGATTGTGGTCGAGGAGATGGGTCACAAGGCGATCATCGCCGCACTGGACGATCCGGAAGCCTTCACCGAGGAAGAAGCCTCCTTGCACCAGTCCGAGGCCCTGCCTCGCGCACCGGTGGTCACTGTTATGGGTCACGTCGACCACGGCAAAACCTCGCTGCTAGACTACATCCGGCGCGCCAAAGTGGCGGCGGGCGAAGCTGGCGGTATCACACAGCACATTGGCGCCTATCACGTCGAGACACCGCGTGGCATGGTGTCGTTCCTGGACACCCCGGGCCACGAGGCCTTCACAGCCATGCGTGCCCGAGGCGCGCAGGCCACCGACATCGTCATCCTGGTGGTGGCGGCCGACGACGGCGTGATGCCCCAGACCAAGGAAGCCATCAAGCACGCCAAGGCGGCAGGTGTACCCATCGTCGTGGCCATCAACAAGATCGACAAACCTGACGCAAACCCCGACCGCGTGCGCGGCGAGCTGGTGGCCGAAGAGGTGGTGCCCGAAGAATTCGGTGGCGATTCGCCGTTCGTGTCCGTGTCGGCCAAGACCGGCGAGGGTGTCGACAACCTGCTGGAGCAGGTGCTGTTGCAAGCCGAGGTGCTGGAACTCAGGGCCCCGGTCGATGCCATGGCCAAGGGCCTGGTGATCGAAGCCAAACTGGACAAGGGCCGCGGTCCTGTGGCGACCGTGCTGGTCCAATCCGGCACCTTGAGCACGGGTGACGTGGTCCTGGCCGGACAAACCTTTGGCCGTGTGCGGGCCATGCTGGATGAAAACGGCCGACCGATCAAATCGGCAGGGCCGTCGATTCCGGTTGAAATCCAGGGTCTGACCGAAGTGCCGCAAGCGGGTGATGAATTCATGGTCATGGCCGATGAACGCCGCGCCCGTGAAATTGCCACTTACCGTGCTGGCAAGTTTCGCAACACCAAGCTGGCCAAGCAGCAAGCGGCCAAGCTGGAGAACATGTTCAGCGAGATGACGTCCGGCGAGGTGAAGACCCTGCCCATCATCGTCAAGGCCGACGTGCAAGGCTCCCAGGAAGCGCTGGCTGCCTCGTTGCTCAAGCTCTCGACGGAAGAAGTCAAGGTGCAACTGGTGTACACCGCCGTGGGCGGCATCAGCGAAAGCGACGTCAACCTGGCGATTGCCTCCAAGGCCGTGATCATCGGCTTCAATACCCGAGCCGATGCCGGTGCGCGAAAGCTGGCCGAGGGCAACGGCGTCGAGATCCGTTACTACAACATCATTTACGACGCGGTGGACGACCTCAAAGCCGCCATGTCAGGCATGTTGACGCCTGACAAGAAGGAAGAAGTCATCGGCACCGCCGAAATCCGCCAGGTATTCCGCGTCAGCAAGATCGGCTCCATCGCCGGCTGCA
Organism: uncultured Burkholderiales bacterium; assembly: GCA_937927685.1. Classification (GTDB taxonomy): domain Bacteria; phylum Pseudomonadota; class Gammaproteobacteria; order Burkholderiales; family Burkholderiaceae_C; genus Limnohabitans. Next base: position 220,072 of record CALBSC010000077.1, read on the forward strand.
TGGTCACCTCGGGTGTGGTGCGTCGCACCGCCCGGTTGCGTCTGCTGCGCGACAACGTGGTCATCTTCACCGGTGAACTCGACAGCCTCAAACGCTTCAAGGACGATGCCCGTGAAGTCAAGGAAGGCTTTGAGTGCGGTCTCAACATCAAGAACTACAACGACATCGTCGAGGGCGATCAGTTGGAGTTCTTCGAGATCAAGGAAGTGGCTCGTACCCTGTGATGTCAGGCCCCCCTGGGGGCCCGTCACGATGTCTCCATGCGCAAGTCGACCTCTCCCAACCGCAGCTTCAAGGTGGCCGACCAGATCCAGCGCGATCTGGCCGAACTCATCGCCCGCGAGGTCAAAGACCCTCGCGTGGGTCTTGTCACGCTGCAATCGGTGGAGGTCACCCCGGACTATGCCCATGCCAAGGTGTTTTTCAGTGTGCTGAGCGGCGACCCGGCCCAGGCCAGTGAAGGCTTGAACCAGGCTGCGGGTTTTCTGCGTGCCGCGTTGTTCAAGCGCCTGCACATCCACACGGTACCCACTTTGCACTTTGTGTTCGACCGCACGCCCGAGCGTGCCGCCGATCTCAATGCCCTGATCGCCAAGGCGGTCTCGTCTCGCGCCAAGGACGACTAACCCCCCTCCACGCCGGGTCGTGAAGGGGAGGGCGCGGGTGATCCGTGCAAGCCTTTCACGACTCGGCACTTCGCTGTGATGCCTGCTGTTTCCACTCCTCCCAACACACCACGTTCGGCTCGCGCGCGCATTCAGCGTCGGGCTGTGCATGGGGTATTGCTGCTGGACAAACCATTGGGCTTGTCGAGCAATCAGGCTTTGCAAAAGGTGAAGTGGCTGTTGCGCGCCGAAAAAGCCGGTCACACGGGCACACTGGACCCGTTGGCCACCGGCGTCTTGCCCCTGTGCTTTGGTGCCGCCACCAAATTCAGCCAGCAGCACCTGGATGCCGACAAGGCCTACGAGACCACCGTTCGTCTGGGAATCAAAACCAGCACCGCTGATGCCGAGGGCGATGTGGTGTCACAGCGCCCTGTTCTATGCACCCTGGGACAGGTGGTCGAGGTCCTGGACCGTTTCACGGGGTCCATCCGGCAAGTGCCCCCCATGCACAGTGCCTTGAAGAAGGATGGCAAAGCGCTGTACGAATATGCCCGCGAGGGTCTGACCCTTGAGCGTGAGCCGCGTGACGTGGTCATCCACGACCTTGAACTGCTGAACGTGCAACTCGAGGGTGATCATCCGCATCTGCGCCTGCGGGTCCGTTGCAGCAAGGGCACCTACATCCGCACCCTGGGTGAGGATGTGGGGGAGGCGCTGGGCTGTGGCGGGCATCTGACCGCGCTGCAACGCGTCCAGACCGGCCCATTTCATCTGGATCAATGCATCACGCTGGATCACCTCGAGGCCATCCCCGAAGGGCAGCGCCATGCGGTCCTGCAAGACGTGGCCTGCCTGTTGCCTGACCACCAAGACGTGACGCTCGACGAAGACAATGCGGGCCGCTTCCTGAGCGGCATGCGCCGTCGTGGCGCCTGGCCTGATGCCGATCACGTGCGCGTGTTCGGACCACACCCCCGGGCCCTGCTGGGCACCGCCCATGTGCGTGCGGGTGAATTGATTCCCACCCGCCTCTTGAGTCCGCTCGAGATTCAACAAATTTTGGAAACTGTGCCTGCTCACCTGCAGGCTTGATTGGAAAGACCCATGAGCAAGCAAATTCGCAACATCGCCATCATCGCGCACGTCGACCACGGCAAAACCACCATGGTTGACCAGTTGCTGCGTCAGTCCGGAACCTTCGCTGCCCACGAAAAAGTGGAAGACACGGTGATGGACAACAATGCGATCGAACGCGAGCGTGGCATCACCATCCTGGCCAAGAACTGTGCCGTGAGCTGGCAAGACACGCACATCAACATCGTTGACACCCCGGGACACGCGGACTTTGGCGGTGAGGTGGAACGCGCCCTGTCAATGGTGGACGGCGTGTTGTTGTTGATTGATGCCCAGGAAGGCCCCATGCCGCAGACACGCTTTGTGACCAAGAAGGCGTTGGCCCTCGGCCTCAAACCCATCGTGGTGGTCAACAAGGTCGACAAGCCCGGCGCCAACTGCGACAAGGTGATCAACGCAGCCTTTGATTTGTTTGACAAGCTGGGCGCCAATGACGAACAGCTGGATTTTCCGGTGGTGTATGCCTCCGGCATCAACGGCTGGAGCTCACTGACCGAAGGCGCCGCGGGCGAGCAATGGGGGCCGGACATGTCGGCGCTCTTTGACACCGTGCTCAAGCACGTGCCTGCGCACCAGGGCGATCCCAGCGCCCCTTTGCAATTGCAGATTTCCGCGCTTGATTTCTCCACCTTTGTGGGCCGCATTGGCGTGGGCCGCATCAGTGCCGGTACCCTGAAGCCCAACATGGACGTGCTGGTCATGGAAGGCCCGGATGGCAACCAGTACAAAGGTCGCATCAACCAGATCCACACCTTTCAGGGACTCGACCGTATCCAGTCCTCTGAAGCCGGCCCGGGAGACATTGTGCTGGTCAACGGCATCGCCGACATCGGCATTGGCGTGACGATCACCGACCCGATCAACCCCAAGCCTTTGCCCATGCTGAAAGTGGACGAGCCCACGCTGACCATGAACTTCTGCGTCAACACCTCCCCCTTGGCGGGTCGTGAGGGCAAATTCGTGACCAGCCGTCAAATCTGGGACCGCCTGCAAAAGGAACTGCAGTCCAATGTGGCCCTGCGCGTGCGCGAAACCGACGAGGACGGTATTTTTGAAGTGTCAGGCCGGGGCGAACTGCACCTGACCATTCTGTTGGAAAACATGCGCCGTGAAGGCTATGAGCTGGCCGTCTCCAAACCCCGCGTGGTGTTCAAGGAGATCAACGGCGAACGTTGCGAACCGATCGAACTGGTGACCTGCGACATTGAGGAAGGCCATCAGGGCGGCGTCATGCAAGCCTTGGGTGAGCGCAAGGGCGATCTGGTGAACATGGAACCCGATGGCCGTGGTCGCGTGCGTCTGGAATACCGCATTCCGGCTCGTGGCCTGATTGGCTTCTCCAACGAATTCCTGAACCTCACCCGCGGTTCTGGCTTGATTTCCAACATCTTTGACAGCTATGAGCCGCACCGTGGCGAGATTGGTGGCCGCAAAAACGGCGTGCTGATTTCCATGGACGATGGCGAGATCTTCACCTACGCCCTGGGCAAGCTCGATGACCGCGGTCGTATGTTCGTCAAGGCGGGAGACCCTGTGTATGAAGGCATGATCGTGGGCATCCACAGCCGCGACAACGACCTGGTCGTCAACGCCACGCGAACCAAGCAGCTGACCAACTTCCGCGTGAGTGGCAAGGAAGACGCCATCAAGATCACCCCGCCGATCGAACTCACCCTGGAGTATGGGGTTGAATTCATCGAGGACGATGAGCTGGTGGAAATCACGCCCAAGAGCGTGCGCTTGCGCAAGCGCCACCTCAAGGAGCATGACCGCAAGCGTGCCAGCCGCGAATCCTGATCGCACCGCGGCCCTCGCCAGTCGGTTGAGAAAGTTAATCCGTCCATCCTTGCCATGACCTTGACTCACACGCAAGCCGTTGTGCTGATGGTGGCCAACGCAGCCATGTGGTCGATGGCGGGTGTGGTGACGCGACAGCTTGACGCGGCACATGGCTTTGAGATCACGTTCTGGCGCAGTGTGTTCACCGTGCTGTCGTTGCTCGTGCTGCTCCCGCTGATGCAAGGCCGTCAGGTCTTTGCCCAGATGCTCAGGGCAGGGCGCTTGTTGTGGCTATCGGGTCTGTGCTGGTCGGTGATGTTCACCGCTTTCATGATGGCCCTCACCCTCACCACGGTGGCCAACGTGCTCATCACCTTGTCGATCGGGCCGTTGCTCACGGCCCTGGTCGCCCGTTGGACGCTCAGACATCCCATTCCTCGCAGAACCTGGTTTGCGATTGCGGTGGCCGGTGCCGGCATTGCCTGGATGTTTGCTGACCAGCTCGGTGGGGACGGGTGGCTGGGGTCGGTGGTGGCGCTGGCTGTGCCCGTTGCAGCAGCCACCCACTGGACCATCGTGCAACATGCCAGCCAGCGAGGGCTGCAGATCGATCTGGTTCCTGCCGTGCTGGTGGGCGCTTTGCTGTCGGCGCTCTACACACTGCCGTTGGCGTGGCCCTTGTCCGCCTCCTTGCATGACCTGCAACTGCTGGCCTTGCTGGGCCTCGTGCAGTTGGCCGTTCCCTGTGTGCTGGCCGTGATTTGCGCGCGCGTGTTGCAGGCCCCTGAGGTGTCCCTGTTGGCCTTGCTGGAAGTGATCTTCGGGATCGCCCTGGCCTGGTGGGGGGCCAACGAGGTGCCCAAGCCCCAGGTGCTGCAAGGTGGGCTGCTGGTGCTGATGGCCCTGGTCACCAACGAATGGCTGGGCTGGAAACAACGACAACGCAATCTGGAGGAGAACCACTGATGAGCGACATCCTGTCTGACGTCCAACACGGCGTTGGTCTCATTACCCTGAATCGTCCGCGTGCCCTCAATGCCTTGTCCTTGGGCATGGTGCGCGAATTGACAGCCTTGCTGTTGCAGTGGCGCGATGACGATGCGGTGCAGGCCGTGGCCATTCGTGGCAGCAACAAGGAAGGCGTGTTCGGTGCGTTTTGTGCGGGCGGAGATATCCGGTTTTTCCACCAGGCAGCGCTGTCGGGTGACCCGGCGCTCGAAGATTTCTTCACCGAGGAATACGCACTCAACCACCTGATTCACCACTACCCCAAACCTTATCTGGCCTTCATGGACGGCATTGTGATGGGCGGGGGCATGGGGATTTCGCAGGGCGCCAGTCTGCGTATCGTGACCGAGCGCACCAAGATGGCCATGCCTGAGACCAACATCGGTCTGTTTCCGGACGTGGGCGGTGGCTATTTCCTCAGTCGCTGTCCCGGCCATGTGGGTGAATTCCTGGCGTTGACCGGGCATGTCATCCACGGTGCGGATGCGGTGAACGTGGGACTGGCCGACGTGATGCTGGCCTCGGATCAACTGGCCGAGGTCTGGGCGTCCCTGACTGACGTGACCGGCGGTGATGTCACTTCACGGATTGCTGCCCTGCGTTTGCGCACACAGGGTGCCACCCAACAAGCCCTGTCCACCCGCCCGAGCTGGCGTGATGCCGGTCTGGATGCTGTCTTTGGCGCACCCACGGTTCCTGACATGGTGGCCATCCTGGAGACGGCTGGCAGCGAGTGGGCCCGTCAAACACTGCACGACCTGCGTCACCGCTCCCCCCTGATGCTGTTCGTAGTGCTGGAGCAACTGCGGCGCGGTCGATCCCTGGACCTGGCTGATGACTTGCGGATGGAGCGCGATCTGGTGCGCCATTGCTTTCATACCCGGCACCTGGAGCGCAGTGGGGCCAGCAGCGAAACCGTGGAGGGCATTCGCGCCCTGGCGGTGGACAAGGATCACCATCCGCAGTGGAATCCAGCCAGGGTGGAGGCCGTCACGGTCGAGATGGTGGCTCCCTTTTTCGTGAGTCCCTGGCCAGTCGCGGCACACCCGCTTCGACACCTGGACTGACGGGTCGACTTCAGCGATGGCGTGACTTCATCACGCGCTCGACTTCGCGTTTGCCTTCGCGGTCCTTGATGGTGTCACGCTTGTCGTGTTCGGCCTTGCCGCGGGCCAGCGCAATGTCGCACTTGACGCGGCCGTTGTGCCAGTGCAGATTGATCGGCACGAGGGTGTAGCCCTTTTGCTCCACCTTGCCGATGAGCCGCTTGATTTCGTCCTTCTTCATCAAGAGCTTGCGGGTACGGGCCGAATCGGCGCGCACATGGGTCGAGGCGGTTCGAAGCGGATTGATCAGGCAGCCGATGAGATAGAGCTCCCCGTTCTTGATGACGACGTAGCCATCGGTGAGCTGCACCTTGCCTTCACGGATGGCCTTGACCTCCCAGCCCTCGAGCACCATACCGGCTTCAAACCGCTCTTCAAAGAAATAATTGAAGGCGGCTTTTTTGTTCTCGGCAATGCGCGACGGGGTGGCGGGTTTGGTGGTCATGAAAGGTCTGGTGGGGCCCACGGGTTGCATACAATCCAGGTTGGCTGAGGTATTTTCCCCGCCACCCAGACGCGCACGCCCTGGTCAACCCGTCATTGTCTATGAAAACCGTCCACAAGTCCGTGTTGCTCTGGCACAGCGCCGAACAAATGTTCGCGCTGGTCACCGACGTGGGCCGGTACGCCGAGTTTCTGCCTTGGTGCCACCAGGGTCGCGTGCTGGAACTCACCCCTGACGGCATGGTGGCCGAAATCGACATGTCCCTCAGCGGGTTCAAGAAAAGCTTCACCACCCGCAACACCCATGTGCCGGGACGGCAAGTCCGCGTGGAGCTGATCAACGGGCCGTTCAAACATCTGGATGGCGTTTGGGACTTTCACCCCATCGGGGACGGTGCGGCCTGCAAGATCGAACTCAAGCTCAACTACGCCTTCGAGAGTGTGTTTGGCACATTGGTGGGCCCGTTGTTTGATCGTATTGCCTCCACGCTCGTGGACTCTTTCGTCAAACGTGCGGACCAGGTCTACCCCTCATGAAGTTGACGCTGGTGTACAGCCCGCAGGCACGTCGCGTGCACGAGTGGGTGGTGGAGTTGCCCGATGACACCCTTGTGCAGCAGGCGTTGGAGCACTTGGTGTCGCGTTTGCACACGCATGCTCCGCACGACTTGCCGCCACAACCTGACACACTGACGCTGTCCATCTGGGGGCGAAAGGCCACGCCCGGACAATCCCTTCGCGATGGCGACCGGCTGGAATGGCTGCGACCGCTGCGGGTCGATCCGAAACGGGCCAGGCGAGAACGCTTCCAGCAACAAGGGGCGCGCAACACGGGCCTGTTTGCCCGTCGCCGGGCCGGCGCCAAACCCGGCTATTGAGCCGGGCCGCTCAGCGTTACGCGGGACGGCGTTGACCGGTTCGATGAGGGCGTGACCTTGTTTCATGATTCGGAAACGATCCTGAAACGGTATACAAGTGATCCAGAAGGGCTGCGTACAATCCTTCTTTTGGAGCCTTCCCATGCGCCTACTCGGTAAAGCGCTCACCTTCGACGATGTGTTGCTGGTGCCCGCCTACTCAAATGTCCTGCCCAAGGACACGTCTCTTGCGACCCGTTTTTCCCGTCGCATCGCCCTGAACCTGCCGCTGGTGTCTGCCGCCATGGACACCGTGACCGAGTCACGTCTGGCGATCGCCATTGCCCAGGAAGGCGGCATCGGGGTCATTCACAAAAACCTCACCGCCCAGCAGCAAGCGGCCGAAGTGGCCCGCGTCAAACGCTACGAGAGCGGTGTCTTGCGCGACCCGGTGGTCATCACCCCCCAGCACACGGTGCGCGCCGTCATGGCCCTGTCCGAACAGCTCGGCGTTTCCGGATTTCCGGTGTGCGACGGCGGCAAGGTGGTGGGTATCGTCACCGGACGGGATCTGCGCTTTGAAACCCGCTATGACGTGCCGGTCAGCGACATCATGACCCCGCAAGAGCGCCTGATCACCGTGCCGGAAGGGACCACCCCCGAACAGGCCAAGGCGCTGCTGAACAAGTACAAGCTCGAGCGCTTGCTGGTGGTGAGTGAGGATTTCGTCCTGAAGGGCCTCATCACCGTCAAGGACATCACCAAGCAGACCAGTTTTCCCAACGCTGCCCGAGACGAGGCCGGCCGACTTCGCGTGGCCGCCGCCGTGGGCGTGGGCGAAGGCACGGAAGAGCGGGTGGCCGCCCTGGTCGCCGCCGGGGTGGACGCCATCGTGGTCGACACCGCCCATGGACACAGCTCGGGCGTGATTGAGCGCGTGCGCTGGGTCAAGCAGAACTACCCGCAGGTGGACGTGGTGGGGGGCAACATCGCCACCGGTGCAGCCGCCCTGGCGTTGGCCGAGGCCGGGGCTGATGCGGTCAAGGTCGGGATTGGACCCGGTTCGATCTGTACCACCCGCATCGTGGCGGGTGTGGGCGTGCCCCAGATCATGGCGATCGACAACGTGGCCACAGCCTTGCGCGGCAGCGGGATTCCGCTGATTGCCGATGGCGGCATCCGCTACAGCGGCGACATCGCCAAGGCCATTGCCGCTGGCGCCTCGTCCGTGATGATGGGCGGGGTGTTTGCGGGCACCGAAGAAGCGCCGGGTGAAGTCATCCTCTACCAGGGACGCAGCTACAAGAGCTACCGGGGCATGGGCAGCATTGGCGCCATGCAGCAGGGCAGTGCAGACCGCTACTTTCAGGAGTCCAGCACGGGCAATCCCAACGCGGACAAGCTGGTGCCCGAAGGCATCGAGGGTCGCGTGCCGTACAAAGGGTCCATGGTGTCCATCGTCTACCAGATGGCTGGCGGCGTGCGTGCCAGCATGGGCTATTGCGGCTGCGGCACGATAGACGACATGAAATCCAAGGCCGAATTCGTGGAGATCACGTCTGCAGGTATTCGCGAGAGCCATGTCCACGACGTCCAGATCACCAAGGAAGCCCCCAATTACCGGGCGGAATAAGGGGTCGATTTTTGCGACAATAGGGGCCAGGGCACGTCTGGCCCCTTTTTCATTTATGCAGCACCAGAAAATCCTCATTCTCGATTTCGGCTCCCAGGTCACCCAGCTGATCGCACGTCGCGTGCGCGAGGCCCATGTGTACTGCGAGGTTCATCCCTGCGATGTATCGGATGAATGGGTGCGCCAGTTCGCCGCCGATGGCCAATTGAAGGGTGTGATCCTTTCGGGCAGCCATGCCAGTGTCTACGAAGAGTCGACCGACCACGCCCCTGATGCCGTGTTCCAGCTGGGCGTTCCGGTGCTGGGCATCTGCTACGGCATGCAAACCATGGCCCAACAGCTGGGCGGTAAGGTCGAGAGTGGTCATCAGCGCGAGTTCGGCTACGCCGAGGTGCGCGCCCATGGGCACACCGCCTTGCTTAAGGATATAGCCGACTTCACCACGGCCGAGGGCCACGGCATGCTCAAGGTCTGGATGAGCCACGGCGATAAGGTCACCGAAATGCCATCGGGCTTCAAACTCATGGCCAGCACACCCAGTTGCCCCATCGCCGGCATGGCCGATGAAGCACGACGTTTCTATGCGGTGCAGTTTCACCCCGAAGTCACGCACACCGTGCAGGGCAAGGCCATGCTCGAGCGCTTTGTGCTGCAGATTTGCCAGGTCCAGCCGGACTGGATCATGCGCGACCACGTCGCCGAGGCCGTGGAATCCATTCGCCGACAAGTGGGTGACGAAGAGGTCATCCTGGGCCTGTCTGGCGGCGTCGATTCCTCAGTGGCCGCCGCGTTGATTCACCGAGCCATCGGCGACCAGCTCACCTGTGTGTTTGTCGACCATGGACTCTTGCGTCTGAATGAAGGCGACATGGTGATGGACATGTTTGCCGGCAAGCTGCACGCCAAGGTCATCCGTGTCGACGCGAGTGACCTGTTCCTGGGCAAACTGGCCGGGGTGTCAGAGCCCGAGGCCAAGCGCAAGATCATCGGCGGCTTGTTTGTCGACGTGTTCAAGGCAGAAGCTGCCAAGCTCAAGGCCGGCTCGGGCGGCCACAAAGGCGCCACCTTTCTGGCACAAGGCACCATTTACCCGGACGTGATTGAAAGCGGCGGCGCCAAGAGCAAGAAGGCCGTCACCATCAAGAGCCACCACAACGTGGGTGGCCTGCCTGAGCAGTTAGGCCTGAAACTGCTCGAGCCGCTGCGTGACCTGTTCAAGGACGAAGTGCGCGAACTCGGCGTGGCCCTGGGGCTGCCCCCCGAAATGGTCTACCGCCATCCGTTCCCAGGCCCCGGCCTGGGGGTTCGCATCCTCGGAGAGGTGAAGAAAGAGTACGCTGACTTGCTGCGCCGGGCCGACCATATCTTCATCGAAGAACTGCGCAATTTCCGTGACGACGCCACGGGCAAATCCTGGTACGACCTCACCAGTCAGGCGTTCACCGTGTTCCTGCCCGTCAAGAGTGTGGGCGTGATGGGCGACGGCCGCACCTATGACTATGTGGTGGCCTTGCGCGCCGTGCAAACCAGCGATTTCATGACAGCGGATTGGGCGGAATTGCCCTATGCACTGCTCAAGAAGGTGTCCTCGCGCATCATCAATGAGGTGCGCGGGATCAACCGGGTCACCTACGACGTGAGTTCGAAGCCGCCGGCGACGATCGAGTGGGAATAAGCGGGAGACCTTGCCCGCCAGGCTGCTTCCCCGGATGCGCCTCGTGGCTGGCAGTCCACTAGACGACAAGTTCTCAGGGTTTGCCATGACCTGAGATGGGATCAACTCCGGTTTCAATGACCTTTGTTCATTCGCCTGGAGGTTTCATGACCCATCATCACACCTACGTCAGCAACTGCGCCTGCCATGCCGGCCCCTCCCGCCGTGGTTTTTTGCAGTCACTTGGGGGCTTGGGTGCCTTGGGCGCCCTGACAGCCACCGGCTGTGCCTCCATCGGCGAAGCCGCCAAACCGCACCGCATCGACGTTCACCACCACATTTCCCCGCCGGCCTGGGTCAGCGCCCTCAAAAAGTCGCAGCTTGACACCCCGCCCGTCACCCAATGGACGGTGGAGCAGTCGCTGGATGACATGAACAAAGCGGGGATCGCCACCTCGATGACCTCGCCCACGTTGCCAGCCGTCGGGTTCCTGCCGGCTGCCGAAGCTGCCGCCGTGGCGCGTGCCTCCAACGAATACGCCCGCAAGCTCGCGGACCAGCACCCAGGACGTTTCGGCCTGTTCGCCTTGCTGCCCATGCCGCATGTGGAGGAAACGCTGCGTGAAATTGAATACGCCTTTGATGTGCTCAAGGCCGATGGCGTGGCTTTCATGACCAGCTATGGCGATAAATTCCTGGGCGACAAGGCGTTTGAACCGGTGATGAACGAACTCAACCGTCGCAAAGCCACGGCCTACACGCACCCCAACGAACCCGCCTGCTGTCGTAACCTCAACACCGGTGTGCCGTCGGTCATCATCGAATACGGGACCGACACCACGCGGACCATCTCCAGCCTGATCTACTCGGGCACGGCAGCTCGCTGCCCGGACATCAATTTCATCTTCTCGCACGCCGGTGGCACCATCACCTCGCTCACCGAGCGCTTCAATATTCAGGCGGTCCGCTTCCCGCACCTGAAGCAGCGGGGCTTCGACTACGACACCGTGATGGCGCAGCTTCAGCGCTTCTACTACGACACGGCCCAGGCTTCCAACCCCATCGCCATGGCCTCGCTCACCAAACTGGTGAAGGTCTCCCAGATCGTGTTCGGGACGGACTATCCGTACCGCACCGGCATTGAGCATGTCACCGGACTGGCGCCGTTGTTCAGCGCCAGCGAGTTGCGCGCCATTGACCGTGAGAACGCCTTGCGGATCCTGCCGGCACGCTGGCGCGGCTAGGCCGTGTCCGGGGTTTGATACAGTCTTCCCATGTATCTGCCCAAACAATTCAACCACCCCAAGCATGCGGGCACCATCATGCGCGAACATCCGTTCGCCAGCCTGGTGACCACGGATGACTCGGGGTTCCCGTTTGTTGCACACCTCCCGCTCAAATTGATGGAGGAGGGCGGTCAGCCATCCCTGCTGTTGGGGCACTGTGCACGCGGCAACCCCCTCTGGGGCTATTTGCAGGCGCGCCCCTTGGCCCTGGCCTGTTTCCTGGGGCCGCAGGCCTACATGTCACCCCAGGTGTATCCGGACATCCAGCGCGTGCCCACCTGGTGCTACCTGGCCGTGCAAGCCCGGGTCGAGGCCCGCCTGCTCAGTGGCCACGAAGCCAAAGACGCCTTGCTCAAGCAACTGATCGCCGACCATGAACCGCCTTACGCCGCCCAATGGCGGGGACTGCCGGAAGACTACACCGACAGGATGCTGCAAGGCATCACCGCTTTTGAGTTGCGACTGATGGATCTGCAGTGCTCGGTCAAACTGAACCAGCACCGGCCAGAAGCGCATGCGGCCATGCATGCGGCCTATCTGGCTGGCAACGACCACGAGCGTTCGTTGGCCGACTGGATGAAACGCCTGGAACTGGTGTGAAGCACGACGATCGTCACTGGATGGGCCTGGCACTGGAGCAGGCGCGTGAAGCCGCCTCCCAGGGGGAGGTGCCGGTCGGCGCCGTGGTGGTGAAAGACGGCCAGCTCATTGCCTCAGGGCGCAATGCGCCCATTGCCATCCACGACCCGACAGCCCACGCCGAAATCATGGCCCTGAGAGAGGCGGCCCGTCTGTTGGGCAACTACCGGCTGGACGGCTGTACGCTGTATGTCACCCTGGAGCCCTGTGCCATGTGCGCTGGCGCCATGCTGCATGCGCGCATCGCCAGGGTGGTTTATGGTGCGGCAGACCCCAAGACGGGCGCAGCGGGCTCTGTCCTCAACCTGTTCGACCAGCCTGATATCAATCACCACACGCAGGTCACGGCCGGGGTGATGCCTGATGCGTGTGGCCAATTGTTGCAATCGTTTTTCATGGATCGCCGCCAGGCGCAGGGGAGGGGACGTATGCCGGTGAGAGAAGATGCACTCCGCACACCCGAGGAGCGGTTCGTCGGGCTGCCTGACTATCCCTGGGCGCCGCATTACCTGAACGATCTGCCCAGTCTGGAGGGGCTTCGACTGCACTACCTCGATGAAGGGCCCCGCGATGCCCCCATCACCTGGCTATGCCTGCATGGCAACCCGGCCTGGAGTTACCTGTACCGCAAGATGATGCCCGTGTGGCTGGCGGCTGGTCACCGCGTGGTAGCCCCCGACCTGATCGGATTCGGCAAGAGCGACAAGCCCAAACGCAACGAGTTCCATCACTTCGATGGCCATCGACAAATCTTGTTGGAATTTGTCGAGCGGCTGGATTTGCAACGCATTGCGCTGGTCGTGCAGGACTGGGGCGGGATCCTGGGCCTGACCTTGCCCATGGCCGCGCCGCAACGCTACAGCCACTTGCTGGTGATGAACACCTACCTGGCCACCGCCGAATCTCCGCTGTCAGAGGGGTTCAAGGCGTGGCGTGAGATGTGCGCGAACAAACCGAATTTTGAGGTCAGCCGTCTGTTTGCCCGCGGCAACCCGCACATGTCCCCCGCTGAGTGTGCTGCTTACGATGCGCCGTTTCCGGATGCCGGACACCGTGCAGCCTTACGAGCCTTTCCGCCCATGGTGCCGGAGCATGCCAGCGACGAAGGCGTCTCGTGGAGTCGCGAAGCCAGGACGTTTTGGCAATCCTCCTGGACAGGGCGAAGCCTGATGGCCATTGGTCTTCAGGATCCTGTCCTGGGAGAACACGTCATGCGTGAAGTTTCAAGTCATATCCGAAATTTGCCTGAACCGCTTCGGCTGCCTGAAGCCGGACATTTTGTCCAGGAACATGGCGAAGCGATTGCTCGCTGGGCCCTGTCCCAGTGGGCATGAGACAAGACGCGATGCACAGGACCTCACCGCCCCGTCATCCTGCCCCCGTACGTTCATTCTTTCCGTTGAAGGCCCGACAGAACCATGAGTTCCATCTATGTGTATTCACCCTCAGGGGCCGTTCGCGATCGGACAGCGTTCAAACGCGGGCTGCAACGCCTGAAAGCGCTCGGCCATGACGTCGTGGTTGACGAGAGTGCCCTGCTTAGCCACCAACGCTTTGCCGGCACCGATGCCGAGCGTGTGCAAGCCATCGAACGTGCCTGCGCGAGCCAGGCGGATGTGGCGCTGATCACCCGCGGGGGTTATGGCCTGACTCGCATCCTGCCGGCGCTGAATTACAAACAGATCGCCAAAGCCATTGAGCGCGGCACACGTTTCATGGGATTCAGTGACTTCACCGCCTTTCAAGCGGCGGTCCTCGCCAAGACCGGTGCGCCCACCTGGGCCGGCCCCGCTGTGGGTGAGGACCTGGGCGCCGAGGCGCCCGACGACATCATGCTCGCCTGTTTTGACGACGTGCTGCAAGGGCAGGGGGAGGGTGTTGGATGGCGACTGTCCACCGCCACGCAGCGGTTTTATGCCCAGCGCAAACCGGGAACCTGGGCACGTGATGGTGTCTTGTGGGGCGGCAACCTGGCGGTGTTGGTTTCCTTGCTCGGAACGCCCTATTTTCCCCAGATCCACCGCGGCGTGCTGTTTCTGGAAGATATTGCCGAGCACCCTTACCGCATTGAACGCATGCTCATGCAACTGTTGCACGCGGGGGTGCTGGCACGTCAGCAAGCCATTGTGCTGGGCCAGTTCACGCAGTTTCAACTCACCGCACACGACAAGGGCTTCAAACTCGCCAGCGTGGTGGATTGGCTCCGATCGAACCTCAAGGTGCCCGTGCTCACCGATCTCCCGTTCGGCCATGTGCCGACCAAGGTCTGCTTGCCTGTCGGGGCCCGGGTGAGCTTGCTGGTTGAGGAACGGGATGCCTTGTTACTCTGGCCCCATGGTCATTGAGCCGTTTATCCGCCTGCTCACCATCCGTTTAAATTAAATACGATGTTTATTATGTTTAATTTAATTCGGGTGGTTCAAAACAGGATTTCCATTGAAGCCCGCATAGGAGTCGTACCGGTCTTTTAGTGGTCATCTCAAGGCGTTACTTGGAGCTAGGCTTCTGCTCCAGGGCCTTGGCTTGTGCGGCCTGGACAAACGCCTTGATGTACGCCGCCGACGCCTTGTGCGGACCATTTCCAGCGAAATCCAGCGCAGAAAAGCCCAGCTGATTCCTGATCAGGGGGTCGGCTCCTTCTTCCAGCAACAGTTTGGTCGCCTCCGGTGTGCCGTAATGCGCTGCCATCATCAAGGGTGTGGTGCCATTGGGTGATTCAGCGTCCAGGTAGGCGTGATGCTCCAGCAGCAGCCGGATGATGCCCAGATGCCCCGTGGAGGCTGCGTAATGCAAGGGCGTCCAACCGGGCCGGTTGACATCGGCACCACGGTGGATCAACGCGTTGACCAAGGCCTCCTGCTGTTTTAAGGCGGCGAGCATCAGCGGGGTTTCATCACTGGGGTTCGGATGATTGACCTGCAACTGGGGGCTGCTGATGAGGACTTGACTCACGCGGACAGACCCCTTTTGAATCGCCAGAATCAAGGGTGATTGCAGACTTGCCGTGGGTGTATTGGGGTCAAATCCGCGTTGCAGCAACTGCTGCATCACGGCGGTATCATCAAACTCGATGGCTTTGAAAAAGTCATCATACGAGCTACTTAAAGTAACATTAAATCCAATAAATACATATAGATAAAAAAAATATCTAAAGTAGCTTGAGAGTTTACTTGAAGTTCTGGAGGGCATGTCACGCCCCCATGGCGCTGAACAAACGCAGGCAATTCTGTGAGGTTGCCTGCGCCAGTTGTTCTGCGGTGAGGCCACGAAGTTGGGCAATGGCTTGACCGACCTCAGCCACATACGCCGGTTGGTTGGTTTTACCGCGGTAGGGCACGGGGGCCAGGTATGGGCTGTCTGTTTCAATCAACAACCGATCCAACGGCAGCCAGGCCGCCACCTCGCGCAGGGACTGTGCGCTTTTGAAGGTCACGATGCCCGAAATGGAGATGTAAAAGCCCAGGTCGAGTGCCGCTCTGGCCACTTCCAGGGTTTCGGTGAAGCAGTGGAACACGCCCCCCGCTGAACCCGCAGAACCGTCTTCCCCCTCCTCCCGCAAAATGGACAGGGTGTCCTCGGCCGCCTCGCGGGTATGGATCACCAAGGGCAACCGGGTCGCACGGGCGGCGCGGATGTGTGTTCGGAAACGCTCCCGTTGCCACTCCATGTCAGCCACTGAGCGGCCGTTCAACCTGAAGTAATCCAGGCCGGTCTCTCCGATGCCCACCACGCGAGGACGAGAAGCCAGGGTGGTCAGTTCCTCCAGCGTCGGACTGCGGGCGCCCTCCTCGTCCGGATGCACGCCCACCGTGCACCAGAAGTTGTCATGCGCGGTCGCGAGTTGATGCACCTCGTCGAAACTTTCGAGCGTGGTGCTGATCACGAGCGCCTTATCCACGCCTGCCTGTGCCATCGCGCGACGCAAGGCCGGCACGTCGTCCTTCAGGGGCGGGTAATTGAGGTGGCAATGCGAATCGATGAACATGGCGTCAAGAAACCGGGGGGGACAGCGCGTGACGCGCCTGGCTGACCAGGGCCTCCAGCATGAGACCGGCCTGATAGGGATGGTCGGCTGTGCGGGCGCTGCGCTGCAGGGCTTGTGACCAGTCCGAGAGGGATGACAACGACGTTCCCGTCACCAGGGCCTGCGCCGCAAAGAAACGGGGAGTCCCGCCAACCTGCACAGCCAGTTGGTCGTGACAGACCTTTTGCAGCACCTCGATCAATGCTGAGCCGCCCAAGTCCTGCAAAGGCTCGGCCTGGCCGGCTCGCAAGGCTTTGGGAATTGCGGCCCAGCGGGCATCGGTCCAACCCTGCTCAGCCATGGACCGTGCAGCCTCGGGACGTCCCCCCGCCGCTTTCAGCAAAACGGACGCCAGGGCGGGCGTCATGCCCTGAGACGCCAGCCAGGACACGCCCTCCTCCTGGGTGGGACCTTCCATGGGGTGCGCGACACACCGACTGCGGATGGTGGGCAGCAGCTGGTGCTGGGCATCAGTGGCCAGGATGAAACGGGTGTCTCCCGACGGTTCTTCGAGGGTTTTGAGCAAGGTATTGGCGGTCACCCCGTTCATGCGATCGGCCGGATAGATGAGGACCACTTTGCCCCGATCACCCGAAGCCGTCCGCTGCGTGAAGGTGATCAGATCCCGGGCTGCATCCACCCGTATCTCGCGGCTGGGCTTGCGTTTTTTATCGTCTATATCCTTTTGCGCCGACTCGTCCAGGGGCCAGTTCAGTTCGAGCATCAAGTGCTCGGGCATGAGCACACGAAGGTCGGGGTGCGTTCGCACCGCAATGCCATGGCAACTGGGGCACACCCCGCAGGCTCGCTTGGCACCGGTGTTGACGGGTTGATGGCACAGCCAGGTCTGCGCCAGTGCCAGGGCCAGGGGGAATTGCCCCAGCCCACCGGGTCCCTGCAACAACAAGGCATGACCACTGTGGTCAACCAGCCGGTCGAGTTGCCGAGCGAGCCAGGGGGCTAACGGAGGGGTGACAGGGGCCTCACTCACGCCAGCACACCCCGTTCGCGCAGGGCAGATTCGATTGCGGCCCAGACTGCCTCGCGGCTCTGATCCGCCTGGATCTGTACAAAGCGGTGGGGCGCAGCGTCGCAGCGCAACTGATAGCCCTGGTGAACCTGCTGAAAAAACGCCACGGGCTGGGATTCAAAGCGGTCCGGCACGCGAGCCTGGCTCAGACGCTCCGCCGCGATGCGGGGATCCAGCACAAACCACAAGGTGATATCGGGTTCGCACAGACCTTGCGAACGCTGCTGAACCCACTGCTCGAGTTGCGACAGCACCTGCGTGTCAAAACCGCGGCCACCGCCCTGGTAGGCGAATGTGGCGTCGGTGAACCGGTCGCACAACACCACATCGCCACGGTTCAGCGCCGGTTCGATCACCTGTTGCAAGTGATCGCGACGGGCCGCGAACACCAGCAAGGCTTCTGTGAGCGGGTCCATGGGTTCGTTGAGCACCAGGGTTCTGAGCGTTTCCGCCAGGGGGGTTCCGCCAGGTTCACGGGTCAGGGTGACACGCCGTCCCTGCTGGGTGAACAGACGCGCCAGGGCGTCGATGTGGGTGGACTTGCCGGCCCCATCGATACCCTCCACACTCACGAACAGACCACGAGGAGTTGTGCTCATGCCGCTATTGTGCCTGCCTCCTGGAACGCTGATACCGGTCCACCGCCCGGTTGTGCTGTTCGAGGTTGTCGCTGAACTCGCTGCTGCCATCGCCACGCGCCACAAAATACAGGGCCTGGCTGCGAGCCGGCTGGACGGCAGCCAGGAGCGCACCCTTACCCGGCATGGCGATCGGCGTGGGGGGCAAGCCGTTGCGGGTGTAGGTGTTCCAGGCATGGTCGGCGCGCAAATCGCGTCGTCTGAGATTGCCGTCAAAGCTGGATCCCATGCCATAAATCACGGTGGGATCGGTCTGCAAGGGCATCCCCAGCCGCAGGCGGTTGTGAAATACGCTGGAAATCATGGCCCGGTCGCTGGCTCGGCCGGTTTCCTTTTCGATCAGGCTGGCGAGGATGCGGGCTTGCTCGATCTGGGTGATGGACAGATCACCCGCTCGTTGCTTCCACTGGACGCTGAGTTGCCGATCCATGGCCCGCTGCGCACGTTGCATCACGGTGAGGTCGGAGCTGCCCTTGGCGAAGGTGTAGGTGTCGGGGTAGAAGTGCCCTTCGAGGGCGTCAGGGGTCAAACCCAGACGACGCGCAATGTCAGCGTCAGACAGGTCCCGTGTGTCATGGCGTAAAAATTCGGCCTTGTCCAAGGCCTGCCGCCATTGCCGCCAGGTCCAGCCTTCAATCAAGGCGACTGCCTGCAACGATTCCTCGCCACGCGCGAGTTTTTGCAGCAATTGCCAGGCACTGACCCCGGGGTTGATTTCATAGTTGCCGGCCTTGATCTGACGCGCCTGGCCACTCAGGCGGAACATCCAGTACAGCAGCGACGGCGAGACCTCGACCCCAGCCGCATTCACCTGCTCGGCAATCTGGCGGACCGGGGTGCCCGGTTCGATCGCCAGTTCAACGGTGGTCAGGCGTAACGGTAAGTCGCGGCTGGCCCACCAACCGGCCCAGGCGGCCAGCAGAATGCCCATGGTCAGCAGCCCGACCATCGCCCGTATCAACCACGCTCGCACAACCCTGATCCTGTCCGCTTTTTGGAAGGGACATGATAATCGAGCCATGACCACCCCACCCCTGGAATCCCTGCGCCTGCCCACCGACTTTGCCGGCGGTGTCTGCGAGCTGCCGCATCTGAGTGTCTTGCAGGCTGAAGGCCCCGACGCCGTGACGTTCCTGCACAACCAGCTGACCCACGACTTCGCCCTGCTCCGCCCGGGCGAGGCCCGTCTGTGCGGCTATTGCAGCCCCAAGGGGCGTCTGCTGGCGAGCTTTGTCGGCTTCAAGCGCAGCGCTGAGCAGGTCCTGCTGATCTGCTCGTCCGACCTGGCAGCGGCCACCCTCAAGCGTTTGTCCATGTTCGTGCTGCGGGCGAAAGTTCGCTTGACCGATGTGACCGCACAGTGCCCCGTCAGCGGCCTGGCAGGGTCTGCACTGACCCAATGGGTCGGCAAGCCCGATGTTCCGCCCTGGCAGCATCTGACGTTGCCGGGCGGTGATTTGATCACCCTGTATCCGGCGTTGGGCCAGCCCCGCGCCCTGTGGCTGGGTGATCCCCCCGCACCCGCGCTGGCGGCGCTGTCCAGGGAAGACTGGATGGGGCTGGAGGTGCTCAGTGGCATTGCCCAGGTACAGGCGGCCACCGCCGACGCGTTTGTGCCACAGATGCTCAACTACGAGTCGGTGGATGGGGTGAGCTTCAAGAAGGGCTGCTACCCGGGACAGGAGGTGGTGGCCCGCAGTCAGTTTCGCGGTGCCATCAAGCGCCGTGCCCAACTCTTTGTCAGCCCCATCCCGTTGCAAGCAGGCAGCGAACTGTTCCTCTCCACAGACACGACTCAACCGGCTGGCATCGTGGCACAGTCAGCCGCATGGTCCGGGCAGACGGTCCTGATCGCCTCGGTGCAAATGACTGCGTGGGAGTCATCGGGGGACGGCCTGCAGGACAGCCAGGGCAACCGGTTGAGTCCGATCCCCCTGCCCTACGAACTGCGGCATGACCTCTGACCTGACGCCCGCCATGCAGCAGGTGCTGCAACGCATTGCCCAGGCCGGTCGGCCTGCCCTGCACACCTTGCCACCCGAACAGGCCCGCGTGTTGTACGCGGCCGGTGCCGAAGTGCTCGAGCCCGTGGCACCAGCGGTTGAACGGGTGGACAACCTGACCATTCCGGCTCGAGATGGTCATGCCTTGCCTGTGCGCTGCTGGACCCCGCTGACGAGCGAGTTGACCTGTGCGGTGCGGGGCGCACCGGCGGTGCTGTACCTGCATGGTGGCGGCTTTACCGTGGGCAGTCCCACCACGCACGGACAGTTGTGTCAGCGACTGGCGGCCTGGTCGGGCTGTCGCGTGTATGCGCCAGACTATCGCCTCGCCCCTGCGCACCCCTTCCCCACGGCTCACCTCGACGCCTGGGACGCGTTGCAATGGCTGCATGTCAACAGCCGCAGTTTGGGGGTCGATGCCAACCGACTGGCGGTGGCCGGTGACAGCGCCGGCGGCACCCTGACGGCTGCCATGGCCCTGATGGCGCGCGATGCCGAACTGCCCCTGGCCCTCCAGCTGATGTTCTATCCGGGTTGCGTGCCGCATCAGAACCTGCCATCACACAGCCGGTATGCGAAGGGGTATCTGTTGGAAGCCGATGCCATCGATTATTTTTATGGTCACTATCTGCGCAACCCCGGCGACCGGCTCGACTGGCGCTTCTCGCCTTCGCTCGCGCCAGACCATGAGGGCCTGGCACCCGCCTGGTTCGGACTGGCTGAGTGCGACCCCTTGTTTGACGAGGGGATGCACTATGCCGATCAGTTGCGCCAACAACGCGTGTCCGTCGATCTCAACCTCTACCGCGGTGTGGTGCATGGATTCATTCAGATGGGACGCGCCATTCCCGAAGCCTTGCAGGCCGTGCGGGATGCGGCCACAGCTTTGCGAGAAGCCCTGCGGATGACTGACTGAAACACGTTCGCATGACCACTGAAACGCCTTGCACCCAACCTCGCGGGACGCTGCGTATCGGGCCGTGGTCTGACTTGAGCCCCGATGCCGGGGCTGTGCGTACAGCGGTATTCGTTCACGAGCAAGGCATTCCGGCTGAGCTGGAGTGGGATGAACACGACGCGCTCAGTGTGCACGTGGTACTCATCAACCCGGACCAGACCCCGGTTGCCACGGCACGACTGCTGCCCGCCCAGGCGGGGATCAGCCTGATGGGTCGCGTGGCCGTGCTGCCAGCGATGCGCGGACAACAGGCCGGCGTGGCCGTGATGCAGGCATTGCTGGCCGCAGCCCGGTACCGTGGCGACCACGGTGTCCAGCTTCACGCGCAACAATCTGCCCAGGGGTTTTACGAGAAGCTCGGTTTTGTCGTGACAGGTGAGCCCTTCGACGAGGTGGGCATTCCCCATGTGACCATGGCGTTGACGCTGCGAGCGGGATGAACAGGGCACCGGCCTCAAGGTAGGGGCGCAATCTCCAACACATCAGGCTTGTCCAGCCAGGCGGTAAATTCGTCGGCCAGTTGCTGGGCGACCGCAGTGGCCGTCTTCCACACACGCACCCGTTGCTGGAAGTCTTGCGCGTAGCGCGTGAAATCCGTGCGGTCCGGCAACTTGCCCTGGGGCAACCGGGCGATCCACTCGGGAGAGGGGGCCAACAGCAACACCCGATCCAGAAACGGTGTGGCGCCATGCCGCCAGCGCAAGGCCTTGTCCAGCCAACCGGGCACCACGTGCGGCTGGAAATGCGGATACAGCACCACCCCTTGAACTGTTCGTGTGTCCAGATGCAGGTGGTAATCGGAAATGCCCCCATCCCAATAGGCGCCCGTGGGTGCACCCGGGATGTCATGCACCGCTTGCAGCACAAACGGAATGGAGCAACTGGCCTGAATCGCCGCCATGAAGTTCTCGCCAGTCAGCGGACACTGACGGCTGGGATAGTCATGGGTCGTGAACGGCAGGCTGGCCATCTCGCCCTGTACCGCACTGGAAAACACGACCCGCTCCAACCAAGCGCCCATGGCACGTCGCTGCACCAGATTGGTCAAATAAGCCCCGGCGTATCCCAGCGGAGTGCGCCAACGTCCTTCACGGTGCAACACGCCGCGACCACGCGTCGTCATGACATGCAGGCGATACCTGGGGTGGCTCAACACCTCGTTCATCCGGCCGCCATAGAGAGACTCCAGCCCCTGTGCGAACGCCTGGCTGATTTGCTGCGCGGTGGGGCGTTTTTGCCCCGGCAAGGGCTGGTAGTCCTGGTGGATGTAGTCATGCTCCAGACGCGCCAGCGCGCGCACAGGGTCATGCAGACACCCCGTGGCCATGCGCCAGGCCCCGATCGAGGCCCCCACCAAATCCACCGGCTGATCGCTGGTGGGCAGCCATTGCCCGAACACAAACCGGTCCAGCGGCCCCAGAATCAGTCCCTTGGGCCCTCCAGCCGCGGCCATGATCGCGCTCACATCCTGAGCGGAAAGACCCTCTCGCGCGATGTGGCGACGGGCCTGAGGCCCCGCGAAAAGTCGAAGGGCCTTCATGGAAAACTCAGCCCTTGTCCTTCAGACCCTGCAGGCGGGCAAAGGCCGACGCCATGGCCGAGCCACCGAGGGCTTCGCCGCCGCTTCGGCCACTGCTGCCTTTGTGAGAGGGGGGCTGCGCAAACCCACCGGTACCGCCTCGGGCACGGTGATCGCGCGGGGCCTGCTCAAAGCGGTTGCCCGCAGAACGCCCTTTGTCACCGCCGCGTTCACCACCGACATCGAGTTTCATGGACAGGCTGATGCGCTGACGTGCCAGGTCCACCTCCAGCACCCGCACCTTGACCACATCCCCGGTTTTGACCACTTCGCGGGCGTCGGTGACAAACCGGTTGCTGAGTTGGCTCACATGGATCAGGCCATCCTGGTGCACCCCCAGGTC
Organism: uncultured Burkholderiales bacterium; assembly: GCA_937927685.1. GTDB lineage: Bacteria > Pseudomonadota > Gammaproteobacteria > Burkholderiales > Burkholderiaceae_C > Limnohabitans. The sequence continues at coordinate 242,795 of CALBSC010000077.1, forward strand.
CACAAAGGCCCCAAAGGCGGCCACATTGCTGACGGTGCCCTCGAGCACCATGTCTTCCTTGAGGTCCTGCAGGTTTTCCACGCCCTCGTTGAAACGCGCCACCTTGAAGTCGGGGCGCGGATCACGACCGGGTTTTTCGAGCTCGGTCAGGATATCGCGAACCGTGATGACACCCACGGAATCGTTGGCAAACAACTCAGGCTTGAGTGTGCGCAGCATGTCGGCGCGGCCCATGAGGTTGTGCACGGGCTGAGCGGTGTGGGCCAGGATGCGCTCGACCACCGGGTAGGTTTCGGGATGCACCCCGGTCACGTCCAGCGGATTGTCCCCGCCGCGGATGCGCAAAAAGCCGGCGCACTGTTCAAAGGTCTTGGCACCCAGCCCGGGCACCTTGAGCAACTGCTGTCGGTTGGCAAATGCGCCCTGGCTTTCGCGCCAGCGCACCAGCGAACGGGCCGTGGCGCCGCTCAGGCCAGAAACGCGAGAAAGCAAGGGAACGCTCGCCGTGTTCACATCCACGCCCACCGCATTCACGCAATCCTCCACCACGGCCTCGAGGCTGCGAGCCAAATCACCCTGGTTGACATCGTGCTGGTACTGCCCCACGCCGATGGACTTGGGATCGATCTTCACCAGTTCGGCCAGCGGGTCCTGCAAGCGGCGCGCGATACTGGCGGCACCCCGCAGGCTCACATCCACATCGGGCATCTCCTGGCTGGCGAATTCGGACGCGCTGTAGACCGAGGCACCCGCCTCGCTCACCACCACGCGCTGGATCTCCACGTCGGGTTGGAGGGACTTGAGGCGCTGTATCAGGTCGGCCGCCAATTTGTCGGTTTCCCGGCTGGCCGTACCGTTACCAATCGCAATCAGGTTCACCCCATGTTGCGCGCACAACCGACCCAGCGCATGCAACGAGCCTTCCCAGTCGCGACGTGGTTCATGCGGAAATACCGTGGAGGTGTCGACCAGCTTGCCGGTGGCGTCCACCACAGCCACTTTCACGCCGGTGCGGATGCCCGGATCCAGCCCCATGACCACGCGTGGACCGGCGGGCGCGGCCAGCAACAGATCACGCAGGTTGTCGGCAAACACCTTGATGGCCACTTGCTCGGCCGATTCGCGCAGGCGTCCCAACAAATCTCGCTCGATGGACAGACTCAGTTTGACACGCCAGGTCCACGCCACGCACTTGCGCAGCAGGTCATCGCTGGGTCGCCCTTGATGACGCCAGCCCAGATGCAGCGCCACGCGCCCTTCTGCCAGGCTGGGTTGGCCGGGTTCCGGCTCGTCGGCCTGCACCAGCTTGGCTTCCAGAATGTCCAGGCTTCGACCACGGAACACCGCCAGCGCGCGGTGAGATGGCACGCGGTGGATCGGCTCCTCGTAGTCGAAGTAATCACGAAATTTGGTGTTGTCGGCATGGTTCTCGTCCTTGCCTGGGGCAAGCCGGCTGCGCAAATAACCGTCTTCCCATAACCATTTCCGCAAGGACTGCACCAGTGTCGGGTCCTCGGCCCAACGTTCGGAGAGCAGATCGCGAACGCCGTCCAACACCGCCATCACGCTGGAGAAATCAGCCCCCTCCAGGGTGCCTGCCGGTGTGACGTAAGCCTGCGCCTCGACTTGCGGGTCACGCGTCGGGTCTTGCAACAACAAGTCAGCCAGCGGCTCCAAGCCCGCTTCTCGGGCGATCATCCCTTTGGTGCGTCGCTTGGGCTTGAACGGCAGATAGAGATCTTCCAGCTCCTGTTTGGTGGCGGCACCCAGAATGGCCGCGCGCAGCGCGTCCGTGAGCTTGCCCTGCTCGTCGATGCTCTTGAGCACCGTGTCACGGCGCGCCTCGAGTTCTCGCAGGTACGACAGGCGAACCTCGAGTTCACGCAGTTGCACATCGTCCAGGCCCCCGGTGGCCTCCTTGCGATAACGGGCAATGAAAGGCACTGTGGCGCCACCATCGAGCAAGTCGACGGCCGCCCTCACCTGCTCGACACGCACCTTCAGTTCGGTGCCGAGTTGGTCAAGAATGGAATGCATACTTCTATGGAGAAAAAACAGGCATCGCGCGTCGATGCGCGAACCCGACAGTCTACGATACCCGTGTCAGCGCAACGCCTGGCGCAGGTTCTCGCCGATGTCGGGGCGCTCGGCAAAGGGATCCGGCGGGTTGTGCCCGCTGACAATCGCATCCATGCGGTGCTGGACGTTGCCCAGCGCCTTGGGGTGGCTGTAGATGTAGAACTGGTCGTCCTCGATGGCCGTGAACACCTTGTGTGCCACCTCGGCTGCACTGACCTTGCCACTGCCCACCGCCTTGTCGCTCATGGCCTGACCAATCAGCTGGCTTTTGGTGGGGGCCTCGTTGCCATGCTGACTGGGCCGGTTGCGATGACTCTGGCTGATACCGGTGGGCACAAAGTACGGACACAGCACGCTGGCACTGACCTGGTCAGTCACCAGACGCAAATCCTGGTAGAGCGTTTCGGTCAGTGACACCACGGCATGCTTGCTCACGTTGTAGATACCCATGTTGGGCGGCGTGAGCAAACCGGCCATGCTGGCCGTGTTGACGATATGCCCCTGGTAGGACGGGTCATGACGCGCAGCGTCCAGCATCATGGGGGTGAACAGACGAACACCGTGGATGACACCCCAGAGGTTGACCCCCAGCACCCAGTTCCAGTCGTCAAGCGAGTTTTCCCAGACCAGGCCGCCAGCCGCCACACCGGCGTTGTTGAAGACAAAGTGTGGCGCTCCAAATTCTTTGAGCACGTCGTGGGCGAGCTGCTGCATCTGGGACGCGTCGGACACGTCAACGCGGCGCGCCATGCACTGCGATGTCTGGGGCGACAACTCGGCCACGGCTCGGTCCAGGGCGTCTTGCTGGATGTCCAACAGCACCAGTCGCATGCCTCGTGAAGCGGCGATACGCGCGCACTCCAGTCCAAACCCGGAACCTGCCCCGGTCAGTACGGCCGTCTTGCCGGCAAATTGGGTGATCATGTCATCGTCCTCTGAGTGGGGTGGACCCGGATGCTCGCGCCTGGCCTCGCGGTGGCACCAGGTAGCGTGTCAAATCAGCTGGACCAGTTGCTTGCCGAAGTTGCGGCCCTTCAGCAAACCCAGGAAAGCTTCGGGAGCGCTGTCCAGCCCTTGCGCCACCGTCTCACGGGGACGGAATTTTCCACTGCCCACCAGTTGCCCCAATTCCTGCAAGGCGGCTGGCCACACCTCCATGTGCTCACTCACGATGAAGCCCTCCACCTTCAGGCGGTTGACGAGGATGAGCGCCGGGTAGGCCATGGGCAAAGGCGCACCATCGTAGCCCGCGATCATGCCGCACACGGCAATGCGTGCGAACGCATTGGTCCGCAGCATGACGGCGTCCAGGACCTTGCCGCCGACGTTCTCAAAGTGTCCATCGATGCCCTGCGGGCAAGCGGTGTGCAAGGCGCGCGCGAGCGAGACGGCATCGGCGTGCTGTTTGTAGTCGATGCAGGCGTCAAAGCCCAGTTCCTTGACCACGTAATCACACTTGTCCTGCCCGCCGGCAATGCCCACCACACGACATCCCCGGGCCTTGGCCAGGGCGCCATAGGCACTGCCCACGGCACCGCTGGCGGCGCTCACGGTGACGGTGTCCCCGGCTTTGGGGGCGATGATCTGCGTCAAGCCGTAATAGGCCGTGACCCCGGGCATGCCCACTGCGCCCAGGTAGTGACTGCTGGGCACATGACGGGTATCGACTTTGCGAAGCAAACCCGGTGCGTGACCGTTCACCACGCTGTAGAGCTGCCAGCCTCCCATGCCCACCACGGTTTCACCCGGGCGGAACTTATCGCAACGGCTTTCCACCACTTCTCCCACGGTGCCACCGATCATGACCTCACCCAGGGCCTGGGGTTGTGCGTAGCTCTTGGACTCATTCATGCGACCGCGCATGTACGGGTCCAGGCTGAGAAAGTGATGGCGAATGAGCACCTGCCCGTCCTCAAGGGACGGCAGGGTTTCCTCCACCAGACGGAAATTGTTGACGGTGGCCTCGCCCTGAGGCCGGTTGTCGAGAACGAATTTTCGGTTGAGGGTCATGGTCATGGGCTTTCAGTCAGTGGCAAGGGGGGCGGGTTGCGAGGGCGTCTCGCTGCCCGGGCGACGAGGAACGTAACGGAAGGTGCCCGTGGCATGCGCGCAGACCACGCCTTCAGCGTTGATCACACGCCCTTCCACGAAGGCCGTGCTGCGGGTGCGGTGCAACAGTTTGCCGCGCGTGATGAGCAAGCCCTTGGCGGGTTGCATGAAACTGGTTTTCATCTCGATGGTCACGATGCCTTCGGTTTTGTCGATGCTGCGCGCCGCGGTGGCCATCCCGATATCGAGCAGGGTCATGATGACACCGCCGTGGGCCACTTCAAAGGAATTCATGTGTTCACGCCTGGGCGTGAAAGCCAGTTCGGACTCTCCCCCTTCAAACCAGTTCATCTGGACGCCAAGCAGGTCGATGAAGGGGATTTCCACGCCAAACGGCAGCGACGCGGTGCCAGCTTTCGGTGATTCATTCATGACATCAGCCTCCGGTGATGATGCTCACGCCGCCATCCACCGCCAGCCACTGACCGGTGATGTGCTTGCCCGCGTCCGAGGCAAACAGCACGCAGGCGCCCTTGAGATCCTCGTCGTCACCCAGACGTCCCAGCGGGGCGCCGGCCTTCAGCTTGTCTTCGCCCAGGACCTTGAGTGTGCCCACCGTCATCTTGCTCGGGAAAAATCCGGGACACAGGGCATTCACTCGGATGCCATAGGGCCCCCACTCGGCAGCCAATGCGCGGGTGAAGTTCACGACGGCCCCCTTGGAGGTGTTGTAGGCGATGGTGTTCATGCCCTTCGGATTGCCGCCCAGCCCTGCGATGGACGCAAGGTTGATGATGCTGCCACCGCGACGCGGAATCATCGAGTGCTTGCCGATGTATTGCGACAGCAGGAAATAGCCCCGGATGTTGAGGTTCATCACCTTGTCCCAGGCGTCGAGCGGGTGGTCTTCGGCCGGGGCACCCCAGGCAGCTCCCGCGTTGTTCACCAGAATGTCGACGTTCCCCAGCCGTTGAATGCTCTGGGCACCCAGGCGGGCGATGTCTTCGGGTTGGCCGCAATCCGCAGCGATCCAGTCGGCGTCGATGCCGGCAGCTTTCAGTTCCGCGGCCGCCTGTTCCAGGTCAGAGGCTTTGCGGGAGGTGAGCAGCAGGCGGGCCCCGGCCTCGCCGAGGGCGTGCGCCAGTTGCAGGCCCAGACCGCGTGAACCGCCGGTGACCAGTGCGGTCTTGCCCGTCAGGTCAACGAGTTGTTGGAGGGTTCTTGTCATCATTTCAGCTTTCAGCAAGGGTCAGTCAGGTCACCGCGATGGTCGTCAGCGGGTTGGCTTCAAAAGGCGTCTTCCGGCATGTCGGCGCAGGTGGTGTCGCAGCGGGCGGCCACCTGAAGCCAGGCCCCGATCTTGGGCAACTCATAGTGGAAAAAGTACTGACAGGCTAGCATGCGACCGGTGTTGGCGTCCGACCGCGCGCGACTGGACAGCGCGACGTCCAGCCAGGTCCAGGCCAGGACCATGTGGCCAAACGCCTGCATGTAGGGGACGGCGTTGGCCAGTACCCTGGCAGGCTCGCTGTGCGACCAGGCCTCCTGGGTGGCCTGTTGCACCTGTTGCAGCGCGGTAGACAACTGGGGTGCCCACGAGGCCAGGCGCTCGTCACCCGAGCCGGCCGCACGCTGGAGGGTGTCCTGGATGCGCGTGGACAGGGCTCGCAGTCCGGCCCCCTGCTCCATCACCACCTTGCGGCCCAACAGATCCTGCGCCTGGATGCCGTGCGTGCCTTCGTGAATCATGTTGAGGCGGTTGTCGCGCCAGTACTGCTCCACCGGGAAATCACGGGTGTAGCCATAGCCACCGTGCACCTGGATGGCCAGGCTGTTGGCCTCCAGACACCATTCGCTGGGCCAGCTCTTGATGATGGGCGTGAGCACCTCCAGCAACAAGCGGGCCTCCCGGGCTTGCTCGGGCGTCCCGGTGTGTTGCTCATCGACCAGACGCGCGCCATACAAGGCCAGCGCCAGAGCGCCTTCGCCGTAGGATTTCTGCGCCAGCAGCATTCGCTTGATGTCGGCATGCTCGATGATGCGCACCTGGGGCCGCGTGGCATCCTTGCCTCCACTTCCGGGCAACCTGCCCTGGGGGCGCTGCCGGGCGTAGTCCAGGGAGGCGTAGTAGCCTGCCAGGCCCAGCAAGGTAGCCGCCATGCCAATGCTGATGCGGGCCTCGTTCATCATGTGGAACATGCAACGCAAGCCATCCCCCTCGGCACCCACTCGGTACCCAATGGCCCCTGCCCCCTGACCATCGAGCCCCGGTGCGCGCACCGGATACCGGCCTTCTCCAAAATTCAACAAGGTGTTGACCGTGCCACGCCACCCGCATTTGTGGTTCAGCCCGGCCAGCGCCACATCATTGCGCTCACCGGTGAGCTGGCCCTGGGCATTCACCAGCCGCTTGGGGACAATGAAGAGCGAGATACCGCGTGTGCCCGCGATCAGCTGACCATCCGGCCCTGGCACCTTGGCCAGCACCAGGTGCACGATGTTCTCGGTCAGTTCGTGGTCACCGGTGGAGATCCACATCTTGCTGCCGCGCAAGCGGTAGCGAGGACCCAAGGGATCGGCTCCGAAATCATCGCCATCCGGTGTGGCCCGGGTCGCAATATCGCTGAGTGACGAGCCGGCCTGGGGCTCGCTCAGGCACATGGTGCCGGCAAAGCGGCCGTTGAATTCGTTGTGCGCAAACACGGACCGTTGCGTCTCGGTGCCGTGCGCCATGAGCAGGTTGGCATTGCCCACGGTGAGCAAGTGGGCCCCCATGCTGACCGACGCACAGGAAAAAAACGCGTTGGCTGCCGACTCCACGGTGAAGGGCAACTGCATGCCACCCATGTCATAGTCCTGTGCGGCACTTAGCATGCCGCTGGCCACGTAGGCGTCGTGCGCCGCCTGGGTCGCCGCAGGAAGAATGACACGATCACCCTCAAACCGGGGTTCCTCCGTGTCGATGATCCGGTTGAACGGGGCAAATTTCTCGCGCGCGATCCGCTCGCAGGTATCGAGCACCGCGTCGTAGGTTTCCCGGTTGTGCTCGGAAAAACGCTCTCGCGAAGAGAGCGTTTGAACCTGCAACCAGTCATGAAGCAGGAAATCCAGGGTGCGACGCAAGCTCATGTCCTCGCCTCACCCGCACCCGTATCCAAGGGGCCGTTCACAGCACTTCGAACACGCCAGCCGCACCCATGCCGCCACCAATGCACATGGTCACGCACACGCGCTTGGCGCCACGGCGCTTGCCTTCAATCAGCGCATGGCCCGTCAACCGCTGACCGCTCACCCCATAGGGATGCCCGAGGGCAATTGCGCCGCCATTCACGTTCAGCCGGTCGGCCGGAATGCCCAGCTTGTCCCGGCAATACATGACCTGCACGGCAAATGCCTCGTTGAGTTCCCACAGGTCGATGTCATTCACCGTGAGGCCCAGACGCTTCAGCACCTTGGGCACAGCAAACACGGGGCCGATACCCATTTCATCCGGCTCACATCCCGCCACGGCAAAGCCGAGGAAACGTCCCAGAGGCTTCAGGCCACGTTGTTGGGCCAGGGTTTCATGCATCACCACGCAGGCCCCTGCACCATCGGAAAACTGGCTGGCATTGCCCGCCGAAATCACGCCGCCAGCGATGGCCGGCTTGATGCCGCTGATGCCTTCTTTCGTGGTGCCTTCTCGGGTGCCCTCGTCACGGCTGACGGTGACTTGTTTGGTCATGAGGCCCATGACCTTGTCGGCCACGCCGGCCGTCACGGTGATGGGGGCGATTTCATCGTCAAATTTGCCTGCCGCTTGGGCCGCACACGCCTTTTGCTGACTGGCTGCGCCGTACTCGTCCATGGCCTCACGGGCGATGTGGTAACGCTTGGCCACTTGCTCGGCCGTTTGCAGCATGTTCCAGTAGATCTCGGGCTTTTTCTGGCTGAGCGCCGGATCCACCAGCATGTGCATGTTCATTTCCTGCTGCACACACGAAATGCTTTCCACGCCGCCGGCCACGTACACATCGCCTTCACCCGCGATGATGCGTTGTGCGGCCATGGCGATGGTTTGCAGACCGGAGGAGCAAAAACGGTTGATGGTCATGCCCGACACCGTGATCGGACAGTCGGCCATCAGCGCAATTTGTCGCGCAATATTGGCACCCGTGGCGCCTTCGGGGTTGGCGCAGCCCATCAGCACATCTTCCACCGCACCGGCCTCGATGCCGGCGCGGGCAATGGCGTGCTTGACCGCGTGCCCGCCCAGGGTGGCCCCGTGGGTCATGTTGAAAGCGCCGCGCCAGCTCTTGGCCAGGGGGGTACGGGCGGTGGAGACGATGACAGCTTGAGTCATGAGGAATCCTTGGGTGTTCGGTCAGAGGACGTTGTTGAAGGTCTTGCCTTCAGCAGCCAGGCGGGCCAGGAGCGGCGCGGGGGTCCAGAAGTTGGCGTCGTCCAGCGGGTTCTGGGCAAAACGGCGCATGGTGTGCACCACGTTGAAGAGGCCGAACTGATCGGCGTACAGCATGGGCCCGCCCCGATGCATGGGGAATCCGTAGCCGGTGATGTACACCATGTCCACATCGCTGGCCTTGGCGGCAATGCCTTCTTCAATGATGTGCGCCGCCTCGTTCACGAGCGAGAACACCAGTCGCTGCACAATTTCGTCGTTGCTGATCTTGCGCGGCGTGACACCCAGCGCCTTGCGGTGTTCGGCAATCATGTTGTCCACCGCAGCGGAAGGGATGGCGTCGCGCTTGCCAGGTTGGTAGTCGTACCAGCCTGCACCCGTCTTCTGGCCATAACGGCCCATTTCACACAACAAGTCAGCCGTCTTGCTGTAGCGCAGGTTGGGCTTCTCCACATAGCGACGCTTGCGAATGGCCCAGCCAATGTCGTTGCCCGCCAGGTCGCCCATTCGGAAGGGACCCATGGCAAAGCCAAAGGCTTCGATGGCCTTGTCGACCTGCTGTGGCGTGCAGCCTTCTTCCAGCAGGAAACCGGCCTGGCGGCTGTACTGCTCGATCATGCGGTTGCCGATGAACCCATCGCACACGCCTGACACCACCGCGGTCTTCTTGATCTTCTTGGCCAGGGCCATCACCGTGGCCAGCACGTCCTTGGCGGTTTTGGCGCCGCGCACCACCTCGAGCAACTTCATCACGTTGGCAGGGCTGAAGAAATGCATGCCCACCACGTCCTGTGGCCGCTGGGTAAAGGCGGCAATCTTGTTCACATCCAGGGTGGAGGTGTTGGAGGCCAGGATGGCGCCCGCCTTCATGGTCTTGTCCAGTTGCTGGAACACCTTTTCCTTGACGCCCATTTCCTCGAACACCGCCTCGATCACTAGATCGGCGTCCCGGATATCGTCATAGCTGAGCGTGGTGGTCAAGAGCGCCATGCGCTGGTCGTATTTCTCTGGCGTGAGCTTGCCCTTCTTCACCTGGGCTTCGTAGTTCTTGCGGATGGTGGCGACGCCGCGGTCCAGCGCGTCTTGCTTCATCTCGAGCATGCGCACGGGAATGCCCGCATTCAGGAAGTTCATCGAAATGCCGCCACCCATGGTTCCCGCGCCAATCACGGCCACGGATGCGATGGGGCGCACCGGCGTGTCGTCCGGCACATCGGCGATCTTGCTGGCCGCACGTTGCGCCGCAAAGAGATGGCGCAGCGCACGGCACTCAGGCGTGGTCAGCAAGCCGAGGAAGAGCTCGCGTTCGTTCACCAAGCCTTTGTCAAAAGCCATCTTGGTGCCGGCTTGCACCGCATCCACGCACTTGAGCGGTGCGGGAAAGTTCTTGGACATGCCCTTGACCATGTTGCGTGCGAACTGGAAATAGGCATCACCCTGCGGGTGCTTGCAAGGCAGATCACGCACACGCGGCAAGGGGCGTGTGTCGGCCACCGAGCGTGCATAAGCCACCGCTTCGTCCATCAGGGACTCACGCGAGGCAGCCATCTTGTCAAACAGCTTTTGTCCGGGCAAGGACGCCAGCATCTCGCTCTTGATGGCTTCGCCACTCACGATCATGTTCAGTGCCGGCTCCACGCCCAGCACACGCGGCAGGCGTTGCGTACCCCCAGCGCCTGGAATCAGACCAATTTTGACTTCGGGCAACGCGATGCTGGCACCGGGCGCTGCGATGCGGTAATGACAGCCGAGTGCCAACTCGAGGCCTCCTCCCATGGCCACGGTGTGAACCGCCGCCACCACCGGCTTGGGGCTGTTCTCGATGGCCAGGATGACGCTCAGCAGATTCGGGTCTTGCACGGCCTTGGGCGTGCCGAATTCCTTGATGTCTGCACCGCCGGAAAACGCCTTGCCCTGCCCCGTCAGCACCACGGCCTTGATGGCCGCATCGTCCAGGGCCTGTTGCAGCGCGTGGACGATGCCCAGACGAGTGGACAAGCCCAGACCGTTCACGGGCGGGTTGTTCATGCTGATGATGGCGATATCACCTTGGGTGGAATAGTCTGCGCTCATGCGGAGTCCTTGGGCTAAAAAAGAACGATCGTTCGATTTTTGATTGTATCGGGGAATCTGACGTTCAAATGGGTCTGCAACTCTCACACTTCCAGCCATTCGCGACGCGCACTGGGGTCGTCACGCAAGGACTGGGGCGTGCCTTCAAACACGATGCGGCCATGACCCATCACCAAGGCTCGGTCCGAGATGTCCATGGCGATGGTGAGTTTCTGCTCAATCAGGAGCACGGACATGCCGCGCTCTTTGAGTCGTTGCAGGTACTGCCCCACCAGTTCGACAATCTTGGGTGCCAGGCCCTCGGTGGGTTCGTCGATGATGATGAGTTCAGGTTGCCCCATCAGCGTTCGGCACAGGGTCAACATCTGCTGCTCGCCCCCGCTCAGCACGCCGGCCTCGGTGTGCTGGCGTTCCCGCAGCCGGGGGAACATCTGGTACATGTCCTCGTAGTCCCAGCGTGGTGCCCGATTGTTAGGCCGTGCGGGAGGCTTGAGTCCCAGCATCAGGTTCTGGTGCACCGTCAGTGTGGGGAAGATGTCCCGGCTTTCCGGCACATACCCGATCCCCCGTTGAGACACTTCAAAGGCCTTGAGGCCGGTCAGCGATTCGCCGTGCCAGGTGATCCCCCCCACACCGTCCACCAGGCCCATGATGGCCTTGGCGGTGGTGGATCGTCCCGACCCGTTACGCCCCAGCAAGGCGACGATCTCGCCCGGTTGCACCTGCAGGCTCACACCATGCAACACATGGCTTTTGCCGTAGAAGGCATGGAGGTTCTCGAGTTGCAGCATTTCAATGGCCTCCCTCATCCGCTGAGGCGCCGAGATAAGCCTCCTGCACCTTGGGGTTGGCACGCACGGCCTCGGGCGTATCAAAAGCGATCACCTCGCCATACACCACCACCGCAATGCGATCGGCCAAACCGAACACCACCCCCATGTCGTGCTCCACGGTGAGGAGCGTCTTGTTCTGGGTGACTTCACGAATCAGGGAGACAAACCGTGAGGTTTCACTGCGGCTCATGCCGGCGGTGGGTTCGTCGAGCAAAATCACATTCGATCCGCCGGCGATGGTGATGCCGATTTCCAGGGCGCGCTGCTCGGCATAGGTCAGATTGACGGCCAGCACATCACGGCGCTTGTCCAGGCGGATGCTCTCGAGCAAGGCTTCGGTTCTGTCATTGGCATCATCCAGATCAGCCAGAAATTTCCAGAAGGTGTAGCGATAGCCCAGGCTCCACAGCACAGCGCAGCGGAGGTTCTCGAACACGCTGAGCTTGGGGAAGATGTTGGTGATCTGGAAGCTGCGCGACAAACCCAGGCGGTTGATCTGGTAGGGCGTTTTGCCATCGATGCGCTGGCCTTGCAACCAGATCTCGCCTTCGCTGGGCGCAAAGCGTCCACTGATCAGGTTGAACAATGTGGACTTGCCGGCCCCATTCGGACCGATCACCGCCACCCGTTCACCAGGCTGCACCTGCAAATCAATGCCACGAATGATGTCCGTCTTGCCAAACTGCTTGCGCACCCCCTTGAGTTCCAGCGCTGGCATGGTGCGACCGGCCTGTGACGGGGTGGAAGCATGAAGGGGCGGCGCAGTGCTCACAAAGCCTCCCGTCGTTTGATTTCCTGCTCGATCTGCACCTGTATCGCATCCCAGTCACGTCGGTATTGCCGCCTGGCCAACTCGAACAGTCCCAGCGCGGTGACCAGCACAAATCCGGCCCCGAACCAACTGCGAACACTCAGCGCATCCAGCGTGATGCCGGCGAACTTCAAGGTGGGTCCCAGCGCCGAGTTCAGCTGCAGGTGATAGACCATCTCAATCCAGGCGCCAGCACCCAGCAAGGCAAGGAGGGCCAGGACACCCAACCCCACATAAGCCACCCAGAGCCGTCGAAGATGGCCAAAGCTGGCCACCCGCAAGTTCATCATGATGAGGCTGGCGACCCCACCGGGGGCGTACATCACCATGAACAAAAAGACCAGACCGAGGTACAGCAACCAGGCTTTGGTGAGTTCAGACAGCAGCACGCTGGCCAGAATCATCAGGATGGCGCCAATGATGGGGCCAAAGAAAAAGGTCGCACCACCCAGAAAGGTGAACAACAGGTAGGCGCCCGAACGGGCTGCCCCCACCACCTCGGCCGTGACGATTTCAAAATTCAACACGCCCAGGCCGCCCGCAATGCCGGAGAAAAAACCGGCGATCATGAAGGCAAAGTAACGCACGTGCTGGGTGTTGTAACCAATGAACTCCACCCGTTCCGGGTTGTCACGCACGGCATTGAGCATGCGTCCCAGCGGCGTGCGAGTGAAGGCAAACAGCAGGGCCACGCACACAAAGGTGTAGAGCGCGATGAGGTAATAGACCTGGATTTGTGGCCCGAAGTTGATGCCCATGAAGGGCGCACCGGCCACGCGGTTACCCGATACCCCTGCCTCTCCCCCAAAGAATTCGGAGAACATCAGGGACATGGCCGACACCAGTTCCGCCATCCCCAACGTGATCATGGCAAAGGTGGTACCTGATTTGCGCGTCGTGACATAACCCAGCAGGCAGGCAAAGAACAATCCCCCGGCCCCGCCGACCAGCGGGATCAGGCTCACGGGTATCGAAACAGCGCCTGCGCTTACCGCATTCAGGGCGTGCATGGCCAGATAACCGCCCAGTCCAGTGTAGACCGCATGACCAAAGCTGAGCATGCCCCCCTGACCCAGCAACAGGTTGTAGGCCAGGCAGGCAATGATGGCGATACCCATCTGGCTCAACATCGAGTGGGACAGGTTGCTTTTGAACGCCCAGGGTGCCGCCAGCAAGACCAGGGCAAACAGGCTCCAGAGGATCCATCGCCCGACGTTGTAGGGTCGAAATGCATAGACGGGACGGGACATGGTCATCCCTCCCGCGTGCCCAACAGCCCCTTGGGGCGGAAGATCAGGATGAGCACCAGCAACAGGTACGGGAGGATGGGCGCAACTTGCGACACCGTGAGTTTGATGAACGAGTTGTCACGGGCCGCCGCAGACAGCGACAGGCCCACGGCTTGGAGCAGATCGAGCACCGACGCATCCACCGCCACCGCATAGGTTTGCAGCAGACCAATCAGCAATGACGCGAGAAACGCCCCGGCCAAAGACCCCATGCCACCCACCACCACCACCACGAAGATCACCGACCCCACGGTGGCAGCCATGGCGGGCTCGGTGACGAAGGTGCTGCCCCCGATCACGCCGGCCAGCCCGGCCAGACCCGTGCCCAGGCCAAAGACCAGCATGAAGATGCGGGGTACGTTATGCCCCAGGGCTTCCACCATCTCGGGGTGTGTCAATGCCGCCTGGATGATGAGTCCCGTGCGGGTGCGGGCCAGCACCCACCAGAGACTGCCCATCATGGCCACCGCAGTCAGCATGACAAAACCCCGGGTGGCCGGGAACGGTGAACACACCACAGCACCGGCGGAACTGTCGGCGCATCGCTCGCCCGCGACGCCCCACACCCAGGACAAGCCTTCCACGGGGTGTTGGATCAGGGTGAACATGGGCCCTTGCAGCAGTGCGGGAGGCTGAAACTCCACCGCCACGCGACCCCAGATCAGTTGCACCAACTCCAGCACGATGTAAGACAGACCAAAGGTGACCAGCAGTTCGGGCACGTGGCCATACACATGCACCTTGCGCAGACTGGCGCGCTCAAAAGCAGCGCCCAAGGCGCCTGTCAGCAGCGGTGCCATCACCAGGGCGGGCCAGAATCCGATCAGCCCGCTCAAGGTATAGCCACCATACGCACCCAGCATGTAAAAACTGGCGTGCGCAAAGTTGAGAACGCCCATCATGCTGAAAATCAGGGTCAGGCCCGAACTCAGCATGAACAGCAACAGCCCGTAGCTCAGGCCGTTGAGGGTCGAGATGATCACAAACTCCATGGGGAAACAGGGCTCAAGAGAGAGCCCCCTGACTTGAACCGCTTCGGTTCAGGTCAGAGGGCATTCAAGCGTTTCAGCTCAGCCAGGTGCGTATCAGCCGGGCGCCTTCATCTGACAGCTGGTGGGTGTGCTGGAAACGTAGGACTCGAAGATCTTGACCGGCTTCAAGGTCATGCCGGTGTTCTCGGCCGAATACGGGTGTTGCTTGTCGGTCTTGGTCCACACGGTCAGATACAGGGGTTGCTGCAACTGGTGGTCGAGTTTGCGCATTTCTACCTCGCCACTGAAGCTCTGGTATTTCAGGCCATGCAACGCGGCCGCCACCTTGACCGGGTCAGTGGATTTGGCCTTGGCCATGGCATCGCCCAGGCCCGAGAAAATATGGATGACGGAGCCCGTGTAGAAGTCATCATTGAAACGCTTCTTGAAATCCGCCATCCACTTTTCCATCTGGCCGCCCATGTTGTAGTGCTGGTAGGAAATCTGGAACACACGCCCGTCGCCACCCTGCCCCAGCGCCGTGGGGGTGCCCGACACACCGGTGTAGTAGGTGAAGAACTTACCGTTATAGCCCCCCTCGTTGGCGGCTTTCACCAGGAGCGCCAGGTCGGAGCCCCAGTTGCCGGTGATGACCGTGTCGGCCCCGGAGGCCTTGATCTTGGCGATGTAGGGGGCGAAGTCACGCACCTGTGCCAATGGGTGCAAATCCTCCCCGACCACCTGAACGTCAGGGCGCTTGCGCGAAAGGTTTTCCTTGGCGTACTTGGCCACCTGTTGGCCATGCGAGTAATTCTGGTTCAGCAGGTACACCTTCTTGATGTCTTGCTTGTCCTTCATGTAGGTGGTCATGGCCTCCATCTTCATGGAGGTGTCGGCGTCAAAGCGGAAGTGCCAGTAACTGCACTTGCTGTTGGTGAAGTCGGGGTCCACCGCCGAATGGTTGAGAAAAATGATTTCCTTGCCCGGGTTGCGTTCGTTGTGCTTGTTGACCGCATCGATCAGGGCCCCTGCCACCGACGAACCGTTGCCCTGCGTGATGTAGCGGACCCCCTGGTCCATGGCCGCCTTGAGGGCATTCAGGCTTTCGGCGGGGCTGAGCTTGTTGTCGATGCCAATCACCTCGAACTTCACCCCGGCGGGGTTGGTCTTGGAAAATTGCTCGGCAAAGAACTGGAAACTCTTGAGTTGGTTGGAGCCCACCGGCGCCATGAGGCCAGACAGCGGGTCAATCCAGGCGATTTTGACGGTTTCCCCTTTTTGCGCCCAGGCCGGTGTGGCCAGGACAGCAGCAAGCATCAGGGGGGCGGTCCAGGCAATGCGTTTGATCATGTGGTTCTCCTCAGTGACTGCGTGAGGGTAATCGGGATCATGAACATTGGGCCTCAGGGAAAGCCCTGCTGCCCTTGCCGACCCATCCCGTCATGTCAAAGCCCGGGCAGACGGTAATCCTTCAGTTGTTCACGCAGGCGGGTCTTGAGCATCTTGCCCGTGGCCCCCAGCGGAATGGCCTCGACGAACACCACATCGTCAGGCACTTGCCATTTGGCGATCTTGCCGTCGTAGAAGGCGATCAGTTCGTCACGGCTCACCTGGGCCCCCGGCTTCAGGGTCACCACCACAATGGGCCGCTCGTCCCACTTGGGATGCGCCACCCCGATGCAGGCGGCCATGGCCACCGAAGGGTGCGCCATGGCGATGTTCTCGATGTCGATCGAGCTGATCCACTCGCCGCCGGACTTGATCACGTCCTTGCTGCGGTCCGTGATCTGCATGAAGCCGTCCTCGTCAATGGTGGCCACATCACCCGTGGGAAACCAGCCGTTCACCAGCGGATTCCCCCCCTCGGCCTTGAAATACTCGCCCACCACCCAGGGGCCCTTGACCAGCAAGTCGCCGTAGGCTTTGCCGTCGTGCGGCTGCTCCTGGTTGGCGTCGTTCACGATCTTCATGTCGATGCCGAAGATGGCACGGCCCTGCTTGAGCCGGATCTGCATCTGCTGTTCGGCGGGGAGGGACAGGTGTTTGTTTTTCAGGGTGCACAGCGTGCCCAGAGGGCTCAGTTCGGTCATGCCCCAGGCGTGTAGCACCTCCACGCCGTAGTCGTCGCGGAAGGTATTGATCATCGCCGGCGGGCAGGCGGAACCGCCAATGACGGTGCGCTTGAGGCTGGAAAACCGCAGGCCTGCAGGCTTCATGTGGCCCAACAGCATCTGCCAGACAGTGGGCACGCCCGCCGCATAGGTCACCTGTTCGTTTTCGATCAGCTCATAGACAGACTTGCCGTCCAAGGCCGGTCCGGGAAACACCAGCTTGCTGCCCACCATGGCGGCGCTGTAAGGAATGCCCCAGGCATTGACGTGGAACATGGGCACCACCGGCAGGGTGGAATCGCGGGCCGACATGGCCATGACATCCGGCAAGGCGGCCGCGTAGGCGTGCAAGAGGGTGGAGCGGTGGCTGTAAAGGGCACCCTTGGGATTGCCCGTGGTGCCGCTGGTGTAACACAGGCTGGAGGCGGTGTTCTCGTTGAAATCGGGCCAGGCGTAATCGCTGGTCTGCGCCCCCACCCACGCTTCGTAGCTGATGAGGCCGGGGATGCCACTGTCACCGGGGAGTTTGTCTGCGTCGCACAAGGCCACCCAATGCTTGACGGTGGTGCAACGCGCGTGCACTTGCTGGACGATGGGCAGGAAGGTCATGTCAAAACACAACACCTCGTCCTCGGCGTGGTTGGCAATCCAGACCACCTGGTCGGGATGCAGTCGCGGGTTGATGGTGTGCAAGACGCGCTCGGAACCGCTCACCCCAAAATACAGCTCCAGGTGACGGTAACCATTCCAGGCCAGCGTGGCCACGCGGGCTCCCGCCTGGAGTTGCCAGCCATCCAGGCCCTTGGCCACCTGGCGTGAACGTGCCGCCACACCGGCCCAGGTCGTGCGGTGGATGTCCCCCTCCACGCGGCGCGAGACGATCTCGACGTCGCCATGGTGTCGTTCTGCAAACTCGATCAGTGACGAAATCAGCAGATTGTGCTGCTGCATCAGTCCAAGCATGGTGGGCTCCCCGGTTAGTTGTGCTTTGGTCGCTATTTTGCACAACTTGGCACCGCGGTCGAATGAGCCGGGGTTCGACAAAGACCTCGATGCCATCACAGAGTTGAAGCAACGTCGACAATCACGTCATGGATTCATTGCACAACCCTGCCCTGCCCCTGACCTGGCGAGACGGCTACGCGCGCCTGGGGACCCGGTTCGCCACCCCCTGGCAGGCCACCCCCCTGGACGGTCTGCACTGGGTGTCCGTGAACCACCGGCTGGCACAGGCGCTGGGCTTGCCGGCCGATTGGCCGCAACGCCCGGGCATGCTGGACGTGCTGGGCAACGGACAACCGCTGCCAGGCGCGTCTCCGGTGGCCACGGTTTACAGCGGCCATCAATTTGGCGTGTGGGCGGGCCAACTGGGGGATGGCCGGGCATTGTTGCTGGGCGAGTCCTGCCCACCGCCCGGCGCTGAACTGGGCCCGCAGGAATGGCAACTCAAGGGCGCCGGTCGCACACCCTACTCCCGCATGGGCGATGGCCGTGCCGTGCTGCGGTCGAGTATCCGGGAATACCTCTGCAGTGAGGCCATGCATGGGCTGGGCATTCCCACCACCCGGGCCCTCAGCCTGGTCGCCTCTCCCGCCACGGTCTACCGGGAAGAGCCAGAAACCGCGGCCGTGGTGGCCCGAATCGCTCCCAGTTTCCTGCGCTTTGGCCACTTCGAGCACTTTGCTTCGCAAGACAACGTTCAGGCCCTGGAACAACTGGTTGACTATGTCAACCGCGAAAACTTCCTGGCCTTGCCACCCACACAGCCGGGACGCGAACGGGCCCTGGCGATGCTGGATGTTGTGGTGCAGCGCACGGCCAGCCTCATGGCCCAATGGCAATCTGTGGGCTTTTGCCATGGCGTCATGAACACCGACAACATGAGCCTGCTGGGACTCACCCTGGATTACGGACCGTTCCAGTTCATGGATGGCTACCACCCCGGGCACATCTGCAACCATTCTGATCACCAAGGCCGTTACGCCTTTGACCAGCAACCCCGCGTCGCCCACTGGAACCTCTTTTGCCTGGGGCAGGCCCTCATGCCGCTGATTGACGACGTGCAGGCCACGGTGGATGTGCTCAACACCTTCACCACCCGCTACGAGCAGGCCCGGGGCGAGCAACTGGCCCGCAAGCTGGGATTGCCGGCCTCGTCGGCAGCTTCCTCCTTGGGCGAAGGCTTTCTCGACCTGATGGCCCGACACGCCGCCGACCACACCGTGGCCTGGCGCGCCCTGTCCCATGCGGTCCGCGACTGGACAGGACAGCAGGCCGATGTGACGGCATTTCAAGACCTCGCACGCCAGATCGATGCGGGCGAGGACTGGAACCTCTGGTTGAGGGCGTACCTGCAGGCCTTGGGGGCCTCCACATCCACCCCGGCCCAACAGGGTGAGGCCATGCGCCGGGTCAACCCCGCCTTTGTGCTGCGCAACCATCTGGGTGAAATCGCCATCCGTCGTGCCCGGGAGGGTGACTTCAGCGAGATCGAGACCTTGTTATCCTTGATGTTCGCCCCGTTTGATGACCATCCCGGGTTCGAATCCTACGCAGCCCCGGCTCCGCCGTGGGCCCAATCCATCGCCATCAGCTGCTCCTCATGACCCTCCCCACCACCGAATCCGGCTGGCGTGACTGGCTCGCCCAGCGCAACGCAGAGCCTTTGGCTTATGAAGTGACCCGGCAAGCGGCCACCGAACGCCCCTTCACCGGTCGCTACGAAAACTTCTGGCAAGCCGGCACCTATGCCTGCATTTGTTGCGGGGCCACCCTGTTCACCTCGGACACCAAGTTCGATGCCGGCTGCGGCTGGCCCAGCTTCAATGCCCCCTTGCGGGAGGGCGTCATCGAGGACAAGGTGGACCGCTCGCACGGCATGGTTCGCACCGAGACCCTGTGCGCCCAGTGCGGCGCCCACCTGGGCCATGTGTTCGAGGACGGTCCGGCACCGACGGGCTTGCGGTACTGCATGAATTCGGCCTCGCTGGCCTTTGCTCCGGACAAGGACGCCGCATGAAACTGCTGGTCGATTTCTTCCCCATCCTGCTGTTCTTCGTCGTTTTCAAGACGATGGGCATCTATGCCGCCACCGCGGTGGCCATCGTGGCCACTGTGGCGCAAATTGCCTGGCTGCGCTGGCGCAATGGCCGTGTCGAGCCCATGCAGTGGTTGAGCCTGGGGGTGATCGTGGTCTTTGGTGGCGCCACGCTGGTGGCCCAGGACGAAACGTTCATCAAGTGGAAGCCCACCGTGCTGTACTGGCTCATGGGCGGCGGACTGCTGGTGGCCGAGTATGTATTCAAGCGCAACGGCATCCGGGCCCTCATGGGCTCGCAACTGGAGTTGCCGGATCCCGCCTGGCGCCAGTTGCTGCATGCGTGGGCCGGCTTTTTTGCCGTCATGGGCGTGATCAATCTGTGGGTGGCATCGCATTTCGACACCGACACCTGGGTCAATTTCAAGCTGTTCGGCGGTCTGGGCCTGATGGTGTTGTTTGTGTTGGGCCAGGCGGTCTACTTGTCCAAACACATGAAACCAGACGCTGACTCGGAATGACCACCTCTGCCCCCCCGTTACCCACCACCGAAGCACTCACCCAAAGATTGCGCGAGCGACTGGCGCCCGCTTTTCTGGAGGTGCTGGATGAAAGCGCTGCCCATGCCGGCCATGTCGGTGCGCATCCCTCCGGACGCGGCACCCATTTCCGCGTCCGTCTGGGGGGAGACGCCATGGCGCGTTTATCCCGGGTGGAGCGCCATCGGCTTGTGTATGATGCGTTGCAAGATTTTTTAGATCAGGGTCTGCATGCCCTGGCCATCGAAATCGTTCCCGTTTTGACCGAAAGCACTTCATGAAAAAGCATCTCCTGGTGGCCACGTCGGCCATCACCCTGGCCCTGTTCACCCTGCCCGCCCTGTCGCAAAACCTGGCTATCGTGAACGGCAAGGCTGTTCCCAAGACACGGGCCGACGCCCTGACGCAGCAGCTGGTGCGCTCGGGTCGTCCCATCACACCGGACATCGAAGCGCAGGTCAAGGAAGAAGTCATCGCCCGGGAAATCTTCATGCAGGAAGCAGCCAAGCGTGGCCTGGACGCCACCGAGGACTACCGCGGGCAGGTCGAACTGGCCCGCCAGACCATCCTGATTCGTGAACTGTTTGCCGACTTCCAGAAGAACAACCCGGTGACGGATGCCGACATCAAGGCCGAATACGACAAATTTGTGGCAGCCAACGGGGGCAAGGAATACCGTGCCCGCCACATCCTGGTGGAAAAGGAAGACCAGGCCAAGGCCATTCTGGCCAGCCTGAAAAAAGGCGGCAAGTTCGAGGACATCGCCAAAAAGCAGTCCAAGGACCCGGGGTCTGGCGCCAACGGGGGCGACCTGGACTGGGCCTCACCGGGTAACTTCGTCAAGGAGTTCTCTGACGCCATGACCGGCCTCAAAAAGGGTCAGGTCACCGATGCCCCGGTCAAGAGCCAGTTCGGTTTTCACATCATCCGCCTGGACGATGTGCGCGAAGCCCAATTGCCCAAGCTCGACGATGTCAAGGCCCAGATCAGCCAGCAACTGCAACAGGCCAAGATGGGCACGTTCCAGCAGGAACTCCGCGCCAAGGCCCGCATCGAGTGATGCACCGTTCCCCCTGATGCGCTTCGCTCCAGCATGAGTTTGCTGTCCCATCAGGTGGAGTTGCTGGCTCCCGCGCGCGATGCCGACATCGGCATCGCCGCCATTCACCACGGTGCCGATGCCGTCTACATCGGCCCACCCGCCTATGGCGCCCGCGTCGGGGCAGGCAATTCCCTTCAGGATATCGAACGGCTGTGCCGTGAGGCGCATCGGTTTGACGCGCGCATCTTCATCACGCTCAACACCATCTTGCGCGACGATGAACTCGAGGGCGCGCGACGCATGGCCTGGGATGTGTACAACGCGGGCGCGGATGTGCTGATCGTTCAGGATATGGGCCTGCTGAATATCGACATGCCGCCCATCCAGCTGCATGCCAGCACCCAGACCGACATACGCACACCCGAGAAGGCCCGGTTTCTGCAGGACGTGGGCTTCTCGCAACTGGTGCTGGCACGCGAACTGGACCTGAAGCAGATCCGCGAGATCTACCAGACGCTGGATGCTGACCGTTGCAAGCTGGAATTTTTCATCCACGGCGCCCTGTGCGTGGCCTACAGCGGCCAGTGCTACATCAGCCACGCGCACTCGGGCCGCAGTGCCAATCGCGGCGACTGCTCGCAGGCCTGCCGACTGCCCTACCACGTGACCGACGCCGAAGGGCGCTTCATCGCGCATGACCGCCACGTGCTCTCGATGAAGGACAACAACCAGAGCGCCAACCTTGAAGCGCTGATTGATGCGGGCGTGCGCAGTTTCAAGATAGAAGGCCGCTACAAGGACCTGGCCTTCGTCAAAAACATCACCGGCCATTACCGGCGACTGATCGATCAACTCATCGAGGATCGCCAGGACAGCCGAGACCCGACCCGACCACCCATCGCTCGCGCGTCCACGGGACGAACCACGCTGTTGTTCACGCCGGATCCGAACCAGAACTTCAACCGCGAATTCACCGACTATTTCGTCCACGGTCGTCAGGACGGCATCGACGCCATCGATTCGCCCAAGAACCCGGGCGTCCCGCTGGCCGATGTCATCAAAGTGGGCGACCGCTGGGTGGAGTTGCGTCTGCATGACGCCCATGCGGTGCTGCACAACGGAGATGGCCTGTGCTATTACGACCTGCACAAGCAACTGGTGGGGATGGCCGTCAACCGCGTGGAGGCCTTGTCACGCCGAGGTGACTGGCGCGTCTACCCCAAGGACGATCTGTCTGCCTTGCCCCATTTGCGGCCAGGCCTCACAGTCAACCGCAACCGCGATATGGCCTGGGTTCGTTTGCTGGACAAGCATTCGAGTGAACGCCGCATCGGTGTGTGGATGCGTTTGTCCGAAGCGGACAGCGGACTGAGCCTGACACTGACCGATGAAAACGGCCTGGAAGCCACCGCCCACCTGAGCACCCCGCTCTCGCCTGCCCGAGAAGCGTCTCGGCAGGACGAGACGTTGCGTCAGCACCTGGGCAAACTCGGCAACACCCCCTTCGAGTTGCTGGGCTGTGAACTGCTGTTGTCACAACCCTGGTTTGTCCCCGCCTCGGCACTCAATACCCTGCGACGCGAGGCGGTTGACGCCTTGCTGGCCGCGCGTGCGGCGCACTACCAACGGCCCCGCCGAGGCACGGCCGTCTCACCGCCGGTGCAATACCCTGAGGACACCCTCACCTACCTGGCCAACGTCTTCAACCACCAGGCACGTGACTTCTACCGTGAGCATGGCGTGAACGTCATCGCTGCGGCCTATGAGAGCCACGAGGAGGCCGGCGAAGTCAGTCTGATGATTACCAAGCACTGCGTGCGCTGGTCGATGAGCCTGTGCCCCAAGCAAGCCAAGGGTGTCACCGGTGTGCAAGGCACCATCCGGGCCGAGCCGCTCACCCTGATCCATGGCAACGAGAAACTCACCTTGCGCTTTGACTGCAAGCCGTGCGAGATGCACGTGGTGGGCGCGATGAAGAAGTCGGTGGTGCAACAACGCAAGCGCGAAGCGGCTGAAATCCCGATGCAGTTCTACCGGCAGCGCCCGCCGCGCGTCCAGGCGTAAGGGCTCAGCCCACCCAGCGACGGGCGTTTCGCCACAAGCGTATCCAGGGGCTCAACCCCTGCGGATCGGCTGGCACAGCCGGGTCGAACCAGCTCATCTGCAGACGTCGGAACACACGCTCCGGATGCGGCATCATGGCCGTGAAGCGGCCGTCTGCCGTGGTGACGGCGGTCAACCCGCCCGGGCTGCCGTTGGGGTTGAACGGATACGCCTCGGTGGCTTGCCCCTGGGCGTTCACAAAGCGCATCGCAGCAATCACCTGTGCAGCATTCCCTCGCTGGGAGAAATTGGCTTGACCTTCGCCATGCGACACCGCAATGGGCAAGCGACTGCCGGCCAAGCCCTGGAAGAACAGACTGGGCGAGTTCAGCACTTCCACCTGCGAGAGCCGCGCCTCAAAGCGCTCACTGCGGTTGGTGGTGAAGCGCGGCCAGGCCTCGGCCCCCGGAATGATGGTGGCCAGTTCGGCAAACATCTGACAGCCGTTGCACACACCCAGGCCAAAGGTGTCGGGACGGGCAAAGAACTGTTGAAACCGGTCGGACAGCGCGGGATTGAACAAAATGCTGCGGGCCCAGCCCACCCCGGCACCGAGCGTGTCGCCGTAACTGAAGCCCCCGCAGGCCACCAGCCCCTTGAAGTCCTGGAGATTGGCCCGGCCTTGCTGCAAATCGGTCATGTGGACGTCATGGGCTTCAAAACCGGCCAGATGGAAGGCATAGGCCATCTCCACATGAGAGTTCACCCCCTGCTCTCGCAAAATGGCCACACGAGGGCGCGCACTGTGCACGAAGGGCGCGGCCACATCGTCCATCGCCCCCTCGGGCAGATGCACCTGCAAGCCCGCATCGTCCGCACGTCCCGCACTGGCGTGCTCGGCATCGGCACAGGCGGGGTTGTCGCGTTCACGGCAAATCTTCCAGCTGACGCTGTCCCACACCTGGTGCAGGTCTTCGAGTTTGGCCGCAAACACCTCTTTGGCGTCACGCCAGACCGACAGTTCGCCCTTGCCTTTGTCAATCGCCGCATCGGCCGGTCGGGTGGCGCCGACCACGTGGCTATGCCGGGACAGGCCCTGCTCGCGCAACACCTGCAGGACTTCATTGCGATGTGCAGATGGCACCTGGATGAGCACACCCAGTTCCTCGTTGAACAGGGCTTTCAGGGTGAGTTCATCGCGGCGCACCGAGACCTGCGAGGCCCAGTTTTTACTGTCACCATGGTCGGCACGGCTGTCGCCAATGCCGTCGCCCTCGGTGATCAGCATGTCCACGTTCAGCGCCACGCCGACATGGCCGGCAAATGCCATTTCAGCGGCGGTCGCCAACAGACCGCCATCACCGCGGTCATGGTAAGCCAGCAGCCAACCGCGTTCACGCAACTCGTTGATGGCCTGGACCAGACGCACCAGCAGTTGCGGATCATCCAGATCCGGAACCACGCTGTCGGGCTGATGGTGAATTTGCCCCAGCACGCTTCCACCCATGCGCACGCGACCTTGACCGAGGTCGATCAGGATGAGCGCGCTGTCCACGTGGGCGTCCAGCTGCGGGGTCAGGGTGCCGCGCACATCGTCCAGGCTGGCAAAGGCCGTGATGATCAGGCTGACCGGTGAGACCACCTTGTGGAGCTGTTCGCCAGTCTTCCACTGGGTGCGCATGGACAGGCTGTCTTTGCCCACCGGGATTGAAATATCCAGGGCCGGGCACAACTCCAGGCCGACAGCGCGCACCGTGTCATACAGCGCAGCGTCTTCACCGGGCTCGCCGCACGCGGCCATCCAGTTGGCCGAGAGTTTGACGCGCTTGAGTTCGATGGGGGCCGCCAGCAGGTTGGTGATGGATTCGGCCACCGCCATGCGCCCCGAGGCCGCCGGATTCAGCGCCGCCAGGGGCGTGCGCTCGCCCATGGCCATGGCTTCGCCGGCGTGCCCCCGGAAGTCTGCCAGGGTCACCGCACAATCAGCCACCGGCACCTGCCAGGGACCGACCATCTGGTCACGGTGCGTGAGCCCGCCCACCGTGCGATCGCCAATGGTGATCAGGAAACGCTTGGAGGCCACGGTCGGGTGGCTCAGCACCTGGATCACTGCCTCTTGCAGATTCACGCCACTCCAATCGGCCGGGGGTGACTGGAAATCCACGCGCTGGACATCGCGGTGCATGCGCGGGGGTTTACCGAGCAAGACCTCCAGCGGCATGTTGACCGGGTGAGGGGCGTGAGACGCGGCCTCGGGTGCCTGCGGTGCGCTCAAATCCTGCGGGGCCAGCACCAGTTCACGGGCCTCGGTGGCCACGCCGACCACGGCATACGGGCAGCGCTCGCGCTCACACAACGCCTTGAACGTTGGCAACGACGATGGCGCAATGGCCAGCACATAACGTTCCTGGCTCTCGTTGCACCAGATTTCCTTGGGAGCCAAACCCGACTCCTCCAGGGGAATGGCACGCAGGTCAAAGCGCGCGCCGCGACCGGCGTCGTTCACCAGTTCGGGGAAGGCATTGGACAGGCCGCCCGCCCCCACGTCGTGGATGGCGAGGATGGGGTTGTGTTCGCCCAGCACCCAACAATGGTTGATGACTTCCTGGGCACGACGCTCGATCTCGGGGTTGCCGCGCTGCACGGAATCGAAGTCGAGCGAGGCGGCGTTGGTGCCGCTGGCCATGGAACTGGCCGCGCCTCCGCCCATGCCGATGCGCATCCCTGGGCCACCCAGTTGAATCAACAGGGTGCCCGCGGGGAACTCGATCTTTCGGGTCTGCCACTCATCGATCGAGCCCAGGCCACCCGCAATCATGATGGGCTTGTGATAACCCCGCTGCACGCCCGCCACCGACTGCTCGTACTCTCGAAAGTAGCCCAGCAGATTGGGGCGTCCGAATTCGTTGTTGAACGCTGCCCCTCCCAAGGGGCCCTCGATCATGATCTGCAAGGGGCTGGCCATGTGGTCCGGACGCCCCAGGGGGCTGTCCCACAGCTTGGAAACGCTAAATCCTGTCAGCCCCGCCTTGGGCCGCGAGCCTCGCCCGGTCGCGCCCTCATCACGGATTTCACCGCCTGCGCCCGTGGAAGCGCCGGGGAAAGGTGAGATCGCGGTGGGATGGTTGTGCGTCTCCACCTTCATGAGCACGTGGTGCGTGGCGGGTTCGGCCTGGTAGACGGGGGTCGCATCAACAGGACCCGACATCGGGGCAACAAATCGCTCCAGGGTATGCCCCGTCATGACGGAGGCGTTGTCGGAGTAAGCCACCACGGTGTGCTGCGGGCTGGTTTGGTGCGTGTGGCGAATCATGCCAAACAGGCTGTGCGACTGGGCCTCGCCATCAATGGTGAACTGGGCGTTGAAAATCTTGTGGCGGCAGTGCTCGCTGTTGGCCTGCGCGAACATCATCAACTCCACGTCCGTGGGGTTGCGCCCGAGTTCACGGAAGTTTCGCTCGAGGTATTCGATTTCGTCCTCGGCCAGCGCCAGTCCCCAGCGCTGGTTGGCATCGATCAGGGCAGCTTGTCCGCCCGTCAGGACATCCACCTGCTCGAGGGGTTGTGGTTGCAGTTCCTGAAACAACGCAAAACCCTGGTCCAGCGTGGTGAAGACCGATTCGGTCATGCGGTCATGCAGCAGGTCTCCCAAGGCCAGCAGGGTCTGTGGGTCCAGATCTGACTTGCCCAGCAACGGGCGCGACAGTTGAAACTCGATCTGGACCAGACGTTCGATGCGGCGCACCGCCATGCCGCAGTTGTGGGCGATATCGGTGGCTTTGGACGCCCAGGGAGAGACCGTTCCCAACCGGGGACCCACCCACAGACGGGGCCCATCGATGGACGCGGCCGCAGGCTCCCCATAGGTCAGGAGCCGCTCAAAGCCGGCACGGGCGGATGCCTCCAGGGCATGGGGCGTGGAGACCAGGTGCACAAAACGGGTGCGCACCCCCTGGATGCGGGGGCTGATCGCCTGGAGCCGTGGCAATAAAGAGCCCAATCGAAAATCGCTCAGGGCGTTGCCCCCCTCGAAGGACGCAAGGTGCAAGACGCCCAAAGCGGACGGGGCGGCGGGGTTCGGCTGGGAGATCGTCGAGGTCACGGGAAAGAGGCCCTGGATGGCTGGAATCGTGGGGTGCCGGGTGTCGCTGACTGGGATCCCGGGCGGAATTCGCATTTTACCGGCAGGCCTGTGCGCCCCCTGAGATAATTGGCACCTATGACCATTCAACTCAAAGACGACGAAGGCATCCGGGGCATGCGCGTGGCATGCCGACTCGCCGCCGAGGTCCTGGACTACCTCGAGCCTTTCATCAAACCCGGCATCACCACCAACGAGATCGACAAACTGGCCCACGACTACATGGTCGACGTCCAGCAATGCATCCCGGCCCCGCTCAATTACGCGCCCAACGGCTACAAGCCCTACCCCAAGTCGATCTGCACCTCGATCAACCACCAGGTCTGCCACGGCATCCCCAACGACAAGCCGCTCAAAAAAGGGGACATCCTCAACGTCGACATCACCACCATCAAGGACGGCTGGCACGGCGACACCAGCCGCATGTTCTCGGTCGGTGAAACGTCCATTGCAGCGCGTCGCCTCTGTCAGCTGACATTCGAGGCCATGTGGCATGGCATCCTCAAGGTCAAACCGGGCGCCCGTCTGGGCGATATCGGTCACGCCATCCAGCGCTTTGCCGAAAGCAACGGCTGCTCCGTGGTGCGTGAGTTCTGCGGTCACGGGATTGGTCGGGGCTTTCATGAAGAGCCCCAGGTGTTGCACTACGGCAAACCCGGCACGTTGGAAGAACTGGTGCCGGGCATGATCTTCACCATCGAGCCCATGATCAATGCCGGCCGGCGTGACATCAAGGAACTGGGCGATGGGTGGACCATCGTCACACGTGACCATTCGCTGTCAGCACAGTGGGAACACACCGTGCTGGTCACACCCACCGGGTTTGAGGTGTTGACGATGTCGGCAGGCAGCCCCGCCTTGCCGGAATTTGTCACCACCACCGCCTGTTGACCCCATGGCCACGGGCAACTATCGACAGCACAAGTCAGCCCTGCTGGCCCGTCTGACCGGGTCGGAAGGCTCTGGCTCGGTGTCACGGGTGGGCCGGGTGTTGCGTTCGCTGCAGCAGTTGACCGATGACACCTTGGTTGCCCTGTGGCAAGCCTGCGAATTGGGCCCCACCATGGTGCTGGCGGCCGTCGGCGGCTATGGACGAGGACAGCTCTTTCCCCACTCCGACATCGATGTGCTGGTGTTGTTGCCTGAAGGACGGGTGGAGGACCTCGATGCCCTCACGCGAGGCCGTCTGGAAAGTTTCATCACGGCCTGCTGGGACCATGGCCTGGAGATCGGGTCCAGCGTCCGAACACTCAACGAGTGCCTGGCCGAGGCCCAGGCGGACATCACGGTCCAGACCTCGATGCTCGAATCGCGTCTCCTCACCGGCAACAGCCAGCTGTACGCGCAATTTGTCGAACAGTTCCAGGCCTCCATTGACCCGCGTGCTTTCTTCATTGCCAAGACCCTGGAACTGCGCCAGCGTCACACGAAGTACGAAAACACGCCTTACTCCCTCGAGCCCAACTGCAAGGAGTCTCCGGGGGGGCTGCGCGACCTGCAAGTCATCCTCTGGGTGGCCAAGGCTGCCGGGCTGGGCAGCACCTGGGACGAACTGGGACGCAATGGCTTGGCCACGCCGCTCGAGGTCAGACAACTCAAGCGTCATGAGGCGGTGCTGGTGACCATTCGCAGCTATCTTCATTGTGTGGCAAACAGGCGGGAAGACCGTCTGGTGTTCGACCTGCAGCATGCAGTGGCGCGTGCCTTGCATCTGGATGTGACGGGCAAGGCATCGACAGCCCGGGCCGCCAGCGAAGCGTTGATGAAGCAGTACTATTGGTCCGCCAAGGCCGTGACCCAGCTGCATCAGATCTTGATGCTCAACATCGACGAGTGGATCAATCGCGACCAACTGACGCACGAGCCCGAACTGGTGAATGAACGGTTTGCCATCCGCGCGGGCATGATCGACATCGTCAGCGACGACCTGTACCAACGCCAACCGCACGCCATCCTGGAAACCTTCCTGGTCTTTCAACGCACCGTGGGCGCCCAGGGACTGTCCGCCCGTACCCTGCGGGCCCTGTACAACGCACGGTCGCTGATGAACGCGGCCTTCCGGCGCGACCCCGTCAACCGTCTGCAGTTCCTGCGCATCCTGCAGCAACCCGAGGGTGTCACCCATGCTATCCGGCTGATGAACCAGACATCGGTGCTGGGTCGAACCCTGTGGACCTTCCGTCGCATCGTCGGTCAGATGCAGCATGACCTGTTCCATGTCTACACCGTGGACCAGCACATCCTGATGGTGTTGCGCAATGTGCGCCGCTTTTTCCTGGCAGAACACGCCCACGAGTATCCGTTTTGCTCTCAACTCGCCGCTGGCTGGGACAAGCCCTGGGTGCTGTTCGTGGCGGCCTTGTTCCATGACATCGCCAAGGGCCGTGGCGGTGACCACTCGGACCTCGGACGAGCCGAGGTGCGTCGCTTCTGCAAGGACTACCACGTGGGGCGGGAAGACGCCTTGCTGATCGAATTCTTGGTGGGCGAACATCTCACCATGAGTCACGTGGCCCAAAAACAGGACCTGAGCGATCCCGATGTCATCCAGGCCTTTGCACGCCGCGTGGGCAACGAGCGCAACCTGACCGCGCTTTACCTGCTGACCGTGGCCGACATCCGGGGCACCAGTCCCAAGGTGTGGAACGCCTGGAAAGGCAAGCTGCTTGAGGACCTGTACCGGGCCACCTTGCGAGCCCTGGGCGGACATGCTGCCGACGCCAACGCCGAAATCGAAGCCCGTAAACGTGAAGCCCTGACGGTGCTGGCCTTGCATGCCCTGCCCTTCGAGGCTCACAAGGATTTGTGGGAGACGCTGGACGTGGGCTACTTCATGCGACACGAGGCGTCTGACATTGCCTGGCACACACGGCAAATCTCATTACCCCTGGCGCGAGCACGGTCCCAGAATTCACCCGCCCCCACCCTGGTGCGGGCACGGCTCTCGCCACTGGGTGAAGGCCTGCAAGTGATGGTCTACACCCCGGACCAGACGGACTTGTTCGCCCGCATTTGCGGGTACTTCGACCACGCGGGCTTCAGCATTCTGGACGCCAAGATCCACACCGCGCGCAACGGCTACGCCCTGGACACATTCCAGGTGGTCACACCAATGCTGCAAGAGCATTACCGGGAACTGGTGGGCATGGTGGAATCGGAACTGGCCCGGACCCTGGACTCGCAAGCCCCGTTGCCGGCCGTCAGCCGCGGGCGAGTGTCGCGCCGTGTCAAAAGTTTTCCAGTGGCACCCCGCGTCATGCTCGAGCCCGACGAAAAAGCGCAGCGCTGGCTGCTGAGCATCTCCACCAGCGACCGGGCAGGTTTGCTCTATGGGGTGTCCCTGGTGCTGGCCCGTCACAAGATTGCGGTGTTGCTGGCCAAGATCAGCACACTGGGTGAACGGGTCGAGGACACCTTCCTGGTGGCGGGTGCCGAGTTGCAGCACAACCGCACCCAACTCGAAATCGAAACGGAACTGCTCCAGACACTGAGCGCCTGAGCGCCTGGGGACCTGGATACCGAGGACCTGGCGTCCTCAAACCCTAGGATCTGGCGTGTTGCCTGTCTGGGTGGTTTCGTTGTCAGCGCCCTGGGCTGCCTGACCCGCCACCAGCGCGCGCAGGCCATCCTCGTCCAACACCGGAATGCCCAGCGCCTGGGCCTTCTCGAGTTTGCTGCCCGCCTCGGCGCCGGCAATCACGCCATGGGTTTTCTTGCTCACGCTGCCAGCCACCTTGGCCCCGGCAGCTTCCAGCAGGGCCTGGGCTTGTTCGCGGCTGAGCGTGGGCAAGGTGCCGGTCAACACGTAGGTGCGACCCGCCAGGGGCAGTTGGGCCTGGGCGCTGGGCTCGTGCTCGGGCCAACTCACGCCACAGGCCCGTAATTGCTCCACCACCTCGCGGTTGTGGGGCTGGTCGAAAAAGGTACGCAGGCTTTGCGCCACCACGGGCCCGACATCGCGAACCAGCAGCAGTTGCTCCAGGCTGGCGTCCATGATGGCATCCAGCCCCCCAAAGTGACGTGCCAGGTCCTTGGCGGTGGCTTCACCCACATGGCGAATGCCCAATCCAAACAGGAACCTCGGCAAGGTGGTGCGTTTGGATCGCTCCAGACTGGTCAGGACATTCTGGGCCGATTTGTCGGCCATGCGGTCGAGTTGTGCAAGAGAGGTCAAGCCCAGGCGGTACAAGTCCGGCAGGGTGTGGACCAGGCTGCCGTCCACCAGCTGATCGATCAGCTTCTCACCCAGGTCTTCGATGTCCAGGGCGCGACGCTGCGCAAAATGCAACAGCGATTGTTTTCGTTGTCCGCTGCAAAACAGGCCACCCGTGCAACGGTAGTCGGCTTCGCCCTCCTCGCGCACCGCCACGCTGTCACAGATCGGGCATTGGTGTGGCATGCGAAAGGGCTGCGTTCCCTCGGGGCGCTGATCCAGCACCACCGATACCACCTCGGGAATGACATCGCCGGCACGACGCACGATCACCGTGTCGCCGACCCGCACGTCCTTGCGCGTGGCCTCATCCTCGTTGTGCAAGGTGGCGTTGGTCACCGTGACGCCCCCCACAAATACCGGGGCCAGTTTGGCCACGGGTGTCAGCTTGCCGGTGCGGCCCACCTGCACCTCGATGGCCTGCACCGTGGTCATTTGTTCCTGTGCCGGGTATTTGTGGGCCACGGCCCAGCGAGGTTCACGGGTGACAAAGCCGAGTTGCTGCTGCCAATCCAGCCGGTCCACCTTGTACACCACGCCGTCAATGTCAAACGCAAGCCGATCGCGCAGCGCCCCCATGCGGGCATGAAACTCCACCAGGCCCCGGGCACCCTGCACACGGCTGCCAT
This sequence comes from uncultured Burkholderiales bacterium, assembly GCA_937927685.1. Lineage (GTDB taxonomy): Bacteria > Pseudomonadota > Gammaproteobacteria > Burkholderiales > Burkholderiaceae_C > Limnohabitans. The sequence goes on from CALBSC010000077.1 coordinate 275,054, forward strand.
GTTCACAGACCGGCAGGCCCCAGCCCTTGAGGCACATGAGTAAGTCCCAGTGCGTGGGCACCGCAAGGGCGTCGACAGGATCACACCAGCCCACGCCATAGGCAAAAAAACTCAACGGCCGCTGGGCCGCAATCGCGGGGTCCAGCTGGCGCACGGCACCGGCGGCTGCGTTGCGCGGATTGACAAAGGTCTTTTCCTGCCGGGCACCGGCAGCGATGCGCTCACGCTGGCGCTCGTTGAGTGCCTCGAAGTCGTCGCGACGCATGTACACCTCGCCGCGCACCTCGATCACATGGGGGATGGGGCAGCAACCCGGCCCGGCCTGCAGGCGAAGTGGAATCTGTCCGACGGTGCGGATGTTCTGCGTCACGTCCTCGCCGGTTTCACCATCACCGCGGGTGGCTGCTTGCACCAGCACACCGTGTTCGTAGCGCAGACTGATGGCCAGACCATCGAACTTCAATTCCGCCACATAGCCAACCGGAGGCGCTTGTTCGTCCAACGTCAGTTCCTTGCGCACGCGGGCGTCAAAAGCCTCGGCACCGCTGGCCTCGGTGTCTGTTTCCGTGCGGATGCTGAGCATGGGCACGCCATGCCGCACCGGCACGAACGCAGACAAGGGCTGGCCACCCACCCGCTGGGTGGGCGAGTCGGGTGTGCGCAACAAGGGGTGCGCAGCCTCGAGGGCCTGCAATTGCTGGAACAGGCGGTCGTACTCGGCGTCCGGAATGGAGGGCTCGTCCAGCACATAGTAGCGATGCGCATGCTGGTGGAGTTGCTCGCGCAACTGCAGGGCCAGGACAGCCGTTGGGTCCGCTGGCTGCGTGCGGGGTGTCCGCCCGGCGTCCGCCCCCGAAGGCTCGGTATCGAACAGGTCCGGGGTGCTCATCCCGCGACTGGGGGTCAGCTGAACAGACGACGCGCCTGCGCCGAACCCGCAGACAGGTCACGCGCATCCAGGGTGTCGTACAAGGTGTTGAGATCTTGCTGGATGCTTTGAATGGCCGCCTGGGACAGGGACTGGCCATGGTCATCCGTCACCTGGCCATCCATGATGCGGGCCAGTTCGGTGGCCACAAAGCACATGCGCGCAAAAGGCTCTTCCTGTCGATCCACCTGCGGCACGTCCAGCGTCAGCGTGAGCTGACGAATGGCAGACAGCGAAGGGTCATCGGCCAGGGCGGCCTGCGAGTCAAAACTCAAATCCAGAATGGGGGGCAGTCCCACCACCGGGGCGGGAATCACCATGCGCCCGGGAATCACCCCTGGCACAAAGCCCAGCCGGGCGGCGTTTTGCTGCACGTAGCCCGGGCTCCAGGGCAGGTCCAGGGCCTTGAGGGTGAAGCTCAGCTGGGCATCGTGCGCACCGGCGAAATGGTCCAGCTCACGGGCACGCGCGACCTCCTCGAGCATCTCGGGAAACTCGGGCTCGGCATCGAGCGCGTCGGCGAAGGCGCGGGTTTTCATGACGAATTCGGAGAACTCGATTTCGTTCAGCGCGCCCATGCGGTTGGCGAGTTGTACGCCCGCCTGGAAGGCGCTGTAGCGCTGGCCGGCGCGCAACTGCTCCCACTCACCGCTGGCCGCATTGAGCCCCTGAATCGTGAAGTGCTTGGACCCCACGCGGCGGGTCGGCGGCATGGCGGCCAGTGCCGCATCCCCCGAAGTGGGCACGTCAATCTCGATGGGCGCAATCACGTCGATGAGCGCATCCAAGGAATGCCGCTTGTCGGGTGCGGGCATCACTCCACCCACATCAAAACTCTCCTGGGCGAGGCTGTCATTGGACCCGAACGCCTCGCGCTGCGCCATCAGCTCATCCGAAAACCTCGACTCGGCAGGCGGACCCTCCTGGGCGTCCAGGCCTGGGTCGTGCGGGTCCTGGCGATCCACCACCGGTTCGGCCTGACGTGGTCTGCTTTTGCGCGAGGTCCAGGCGCTGTGGGCGACCACGCCCGCCAACACCACGCCACCCGCAATGGCCAAGGCGACTTGCAAGGTACTCATGCCGGTTTCCTTGAGGTTCAGGTGGATTCGGCCATGGACACCGCCGACTCCATATCAACCGCCACGATACGCGACACGCCTTGCTCCTGCATGGTGACACCAATGAGTTGCTCGGCCATCTCCATGGCGATCTTGTTGTGGGAAATGAACAAAAACTGTGTTTCCTTGGACATGCTTGACACCAGACGCGCGTAGCGTTCCGTGTTGGCATCATCCAGCGGCGCATCCACCTCATCCAGCAAACAGAACGGGGCGGGATTGAGTTGAAAGATCGCAAAGACCAGCGCAATGGCCGTCAACGCCTTCTCGCCACCCGACAACAGGTGAATCGTCTGGTTTTTCTTGCCGGGGGGCTGAGCCATGACTTGCACACCCGAATCGAGGATTTCCTCCCCCGTCATGATGAGACGGGCATTGCCCCCGCCAAACAGTTCGGGGAACATGCGTCCGAAGTGTTCATTGACGGTGGCGAAGGTGCTGCCCAGCAACTCGCGTGTCTCGCCGTCAATCTTGCGGATGGCATCTTCCAGCGTGGTCATGGCCTCGGTGAGGTCGGCCGACTGGGCGTCCAGGAATGTCTTGCGTTCGCGGGCCGTGGTGAGTTCGTCCAGCGCAGCGAGGTTGACGGCGCCCAAGGCCTGGATCTCGCGCTGGAAACGGTCAATCTCGGCCTGCAGACCTGACAGACGCACGTCACCATCTTCGATGGACCGGGCCACGGCATCCAGATCGGCCTGGGCCTCGGCCAGTTGCTGTGCGTACTGCTCCACCCCCAACCGAGCGGCCTGTTCCTTGAGTTGCAGGTCGGTGATGCGCTGGCGCATCGGGTCGAGGTTGCGTTCAATCTTCAGGCGTTGCTCGTCGCTGGCACGCAGCTTGGCGGTGAGGTCGTCGTACTGGCTGCGTTTGGCGGCCAGGGCGGCCTCGCGCTCTGACTTGACAGCAAGCGCGGCCTGAAGGCCGGCTTGTGCCGCCACATCGCTCAGGCGCTCGAACTCTTCCTGCAGCTTGACCTGCTCGTCCTGCAAGGTTGTGGTTTGCTGGGCGGCGGACTGGATCAATCGCTGCAGTTCGGCTTCGCGGGTGATGTGGGTGCGACGCAGGAAGTCGGCCTCCTGGGCCTGACGCTCCAGGCTGCGCAGTTGCTCGCGCGCCTCCTGCAAACGGCGCTGGGCTGTCATGACCTGCTCGTCGAGCTGGGCGTGACGCTCCTGGCTGTCGGCGAGCATCATGTCGAGTTCTTCGAAGCGTGCATCCGCAGCAGCACTGCGCTCCTGAATGGCGTCGAGTTGCGTCTGGACTTCGTGCAGATCCGTCTCGATCTGGCTGGAACGAGCCCGGGCCTGATCCGCCTGCTGCGTCAGGCGAAGTGCCTCCACCTGCAACTCGTGGGCCTGCGCCTGCGCCTGCGTGGCTTCACGGCGCAATTCGACCAGACGCTGGCTGGCGTCGCTGTAGGCGGCCTCTGAACGGACCAGCAGGTTGCGGGCTTCCTCATGGATAAAGGTTTGAGCGCGACGCTGCTTCTCGAGATTTTCAATTTCCTGGGCCCGGGCGAGCAGACCCGCCTGTTCGCTGTCCGGCGCATAGAAATTGACACTGTGCCGGCTGACGGCGTGGCCTTGCGGCACCAGGATCCATTGACCCGCTTGCAGGCTGTCGCGCCGCGCCAAGGCCTGGGACAGGTCGGGCGCGGTGAAACAGCCCTCCAACCAGCCCTCCAGCAGCGCTTTGAGCCCGGCGTCGTTCAGGCGCAGCAAGTCACTCAGGCGTGGCAACGCGGTCGCGCCACCGGTCGTCGCCCCGGCGGGCAGGGTGTAGAAGGTGAGCTTGGCCGGTGGCGGGTCACTGGCCAGCGGTCCGATCATCTCCAGGCGGCTGACCTCGAGGGAGTTGAGGCGCTCGCGCAAGGCAGACTCAAGCGCGTTTTCCCAGCCCGCTTCAATATGCAGGCGGCTCCACAAACCTTGCAAGCCCTCCATGCCATGCTTGGCCAGCCAGGGTTGCAACTTGCCATCGGTCTTCACCCGTTCTTGCAGCGCCTGCAGGGCTTCGAGCCGGGCTGACAGGTCGGCCTGCTTGGCAGACTCGTCGTTCAGGCGTTGCTGCGCCTCGCGACGCGCGTCGTCGAGTTGCGGCACCTGTTCCTGCAATTCGTGCAATTGCGCATCCAGCACCTCGGCCGATGCCTGGGCAGCCTGCAACTGGGCCTGCGCTTGTTGCACGCGTTGATCGTCGGGTACATCCAAGCCGCGGCGGTCGGCCTGCAGGCGTTCACGGCGCAACTCCAACTGCTGCGATTGCTCCTGCAGGTTGCGCTGATCGGCCGACAGCACCTGCAACTGCTGTTGCACCTCGACCACCTGGTTGCGCTGGGCATCGGCCTTGTGCTGGGCCGCCTGCTGGGCCTCCTCGAAGGTTGGGAGCTGGGCGCTTTGCTCTTCTAGCTGGGCCTCCAGCAAGGCGGCCTGTTCGGCGCCCTGCTCGGCCTGCTCCATCAGGGTTTCACGCTCCGTGCTGGCTTGCTGCGACTGCTCGGCCCAATGGGCGATCTGATCCTGCAACTGGACCAGGCGTTGCTGGGCACGCTGGCGGCCCTCCACCACGTAGCGGATTTCGGCTTCCAGGCGGCCGACCTCGGCCGAGGCTTCGTACAGATGGCCCTGTGCCTGGTTGAGCTGGTCCCCGGATTCGTAATGCGCCTGTCGCACCGCTTCGAGGTCTGCTTCAATATGACGCAAATCGGCGGTTTTGGATTCGAGGTCCAGCACCGCCTGTTGCACCTGTTCCTGCAAGCGGGTTTGATCACTGGCCGCCTCGCTGCGGCGCAGGAACCACAGCTGGTGCTGTTTGAGCGTGACGTCGGATTGCAGGGCCTTGTACTGATGGGCCACCTCGGCCTGACGTTCTAGTTTTTCCAGGTTGGCGTTGAGCTCGCGCAGGATGTCTTCCACACGGGTCAGGTTCTCGCGCGTGTCGCTCAGGCGGTTTTCGGTTTCGCGGCGACGTTCCTTGTACTTGGACACGCCTGCGGCTTCCTCCAGGAACAGACGCAGTTCCTCAGGCTTAGATTCGATGATGCGGCTGATGGTGCCCTGCCCGATGATGGCGTAGGCACGCGGCCCCAGGCCCGTGCCCAGGAACACGTCCTGCACATCGCGGCGCCGCACCGGTTGGTTGTTGATGTAGTAGCTGCTGGTGCCATCGCGGGTCAGGACACGCTTGACCGCGATCTCGGTGAACTGGTTCCACTGCCCACCTGCACGGTGGTCTGCGTTGTCAAACACCAGTTCCACGCTGGCGCGGCTGGAGGGCTTTCGCACGGTGGTGCCGTTGAAGATCACGTCCTGCATGGACTCGCCGCGCAATTCACTGGCGCGGCTCTCACCCAGCACCCAGCGCACCGCATCCATGATGTTGGACTTGCCACAGCCATTGGGGCCCACAACCCCCACCAGTTGTCCCGGCAGCATGAAATTGGTGGGTTCAACGAACGACTTGAAGCCAGAAAGTTTGATCGAGGTAAGACGCACCGAAAGCCTTTGAGTTCTAAAGTATTCAGTTCAACTCGCGTTGCACCCCTGATGCGAAGTGGCCGCCGAGTCAATCGCCAATGATACCTGCCCGGTAGACCTGTAAAGCCCTTTGGAGGCCCTTGAGCCTGGGAATGAGCATGCGCACATGCTCATGGGTGGATGCCTGCCCCTCGCGGGCGAGGAGATCCGCCTGCTGCACCCGTTCACACAGCGCCGACGATGCCACCAGGCCCAGGTAGCCCTTCAGGTCGTGCAAGGTCCGGTGCAACGTGGACAGGTCGGCTGGCTCCTGCAAAAGTGACAGGCTGGCCGAGAGACTGGTGTCCACGGTACCCAGCAGCACGGCCAGGTCCGCTGGCTGCAACGCGTAGGCGTGCGCCTGGGTGAGGTCCAGATCATCGGCGGAGGAGCGCATGGTCGCGGGGATAATAACAACCCATGAACCCCCTGCTCTCAAGACTGCAGCCCTATCCGTTCGAGCGGCTGCGCCAATTGTTTGCGGGCGTCACGCCTGCCCCGAACCTCAAGCCCATCAGCCTGGGGATCGGCGAGCCGCGTCACGCCACACCGCCTTTGATTCTGGAGGCCCTCTTCCGAGCATTTCCGGCCCTGGCGAGCTATCCGCTCACCGCTGGCTCGGCCGAATTGCGCCAGGCCTGCGCCGGCTGGCTGCAACGGCGTTATGGGGTGGCGATAGACCCCGGCACACAGATATTGCCTGTCAACGGTTCGCGCGAAGCGCTGTTCTCGTTTGCCCAAACGGTGATCAACCCCACCGCCTCCGCCAGACCGCTGGTGATCTGTCCCAACCCGTTCTATCAAATCTACGAGGGTGCAGCCCTCCTGGCCGGTGCACAACCGTATTTCGTGCCCAGCCGTGCCGATCGGAATTTTGCGGTCGATTGGCGCAGCGTGCCCGATGAGGTGTGGGCAGACGCACAACTGGTCTATGTGTGCTCCCCGGGCAACCCCACGGGTGCCGTGATGCCCCTGGAGGAGTGGCAACTGCTGTTCGAACTCAGCGACCGGCATGGATTTGTGATCGCCTCGGACGAGTGCTACAGCGAAATCTATTTCCGCGATGAGCCCCCCCTGGGCGGCCTGGAGGCGGCACACCGGCTGGGCCGCGCTGACTTCCGCAACCTGATCGCCTTCACCAGCCTGTCTAAGCGCAGCAATGCCCCGGGCCTGCGCAGCGGGTTTGTGGCGGGCGACGCGACGTGGATCAAGCATTACCTGCTCTACCGCACCTACCACGGCAGCGCCATGAGCGGCATGGTGCAAGCCGCCAGCATCGATGCCTGGAATGACGAATCACATGTGGAGCGCAACCGCGAGCAGTACCGCGCCAAGTTCGCCCAGGTCACCCCGGTGTTGCAGCAGGTGCTCGACGTCCAACTGCCCGATGCCGCTTTTTACCTCTGGGCCGCAGTGCCTGGCGGCGATGACCAGGCTTTTGCCCGAGATTTGCTGGCTCAATACAATGTCACTGTTTTACCGGGCAGTTTTCTGGCCCGTGAGTCTGCCGGCTTCAACCCCGGACGCGGTCGCATCCGCATGGCCTTGGTGGCCGAAACCGCCGAATGCCTGGAAGCAGCACACCGCATCGTTCAATTCGTTCAACACCGACCCGTCTGATCACCATGACACAACAACTGCAAAGCATCATCGATACCGCCTGGGAAAACCGCGCCACCCTCTCCCCCGCTGCCGCCCCCAAGGAGGTTCAGGATGCGGTGGAGCATGTGATCGCCGAACTCAATGCCGGTCGCTTGCGCGTGGCCACCCGGCAGGCCGTGGGCCAGTGGACCGTGCACCAGTGGATCAAGAAGGCCGTGCTGTTGAGCTTCCGCCTGAAAGACAACGAAGTCATCAAAGCCGGTCAACTCGGGTTTTATGACAAGGTGCCGACAAAGTTCGCCCACCTGGATGAGGCCGAGATGAAGGCCAGCGGTGTGCGCGTGGTTCCCCCGGCCGTGGCACGCCGTGGCAGTTTCATCGCCAAGGGCGCGATCCTCATGCCCAGCTATGTGAACATCGGCGCCTACGTGGACGAAGGCACCATGGTGGACACCTGGGCGACCGTGGGTTCGTGTGCGCAAGTGGGGAAAAATGTGCACCTCTCCGGCGGTGTCGGCCTGGGTGGCGTGCTCGAACCCCTGCAAGCCAACCCCACCATCATTGAGGACAACTGCTTCATCGGTGCTCGCTCGGAAGTCGTGGAAGGCGTGATCGTCGAAGAGAACTCGGTGATCTCCATGGGCGTGTACATCGGCCAGAGCACCAAGATCTATGACCGTGCCACCGGCGAAGTCACCTACGGACGGATTCCTGCCGGATCGGTGGTGGTATCGGGCAACCTTCCCAGCGCCGATGGCAAGTACAGCCTGTACTGCGCGGTCATCGTCAAGCGCGTCGATGCGCAAACGCGCGCCAAGACCAGCCTGAACGATTTGCTTCGCGATTGATCGCTTCCCCGTTTGATCCATGGGTGGGCTGCATGGTTGCGCGCTCACGCCAGGTCGCCCTCCACCCACTTCGCTGAATGCCATGGCACGTGCACTGCAACTGACGGAACAACTGATCGCTGAAGCATCCGTGACGCCCAGCGATGGGCGTTGTCAGGCCCTGCTGGCCGCACGCTTGCAGCCGCTGGGATTCCGTTGTGAAACCCTGGTCAGCGGGCCGGATGATTTCCGTGTCACCAACCTGTGGGCCATTCGCCGCAGCCCACGGCCCAACGCGCCCACCCTGGTGTTCGCCGGTCACACCGACGTGGTGCCCACCGGCCCGCTGGAGAAATGGTCGAGCGATCCTTTCGTGCCCACCCACCGCGACGGCAAGTTGTATGGCCGGGGGGCCAGTGACATGAAGAGTTCGCTCGCGGCCATGGTGGTGGCGGTGGAAGACTATCTGGCCGAGCAGACACAACCGGATTTCTCGATCGCCTTTTTGCTGACCAGTGATGAAGAGGGCCCGGCCCTGGACGGCACCGTGGTGGTCTGCAAACACCTGCGCGAGCGGGGTGAGCGGCTGGACTGGTGCATTGTGGGGGAGCCCACTTCCGTGGAGCGCACCGGCGACATGATCAAAAACGGACGTCGCGGCACCCTGAGCGGCAAGTTGACGGTCCAGGGTATCCAGGCGCATATCGCGTACCCGCACCTCGGTCGCAACCCCATCCACGACCTGGCTCCCGCACTGGCCGAACTGGTTGCGATCCGTTGGGACGAAGGCAACGCCTTCTTCCCCCCCACCAGCTGGCAGGTGAGCAACATCCACGCCGGCACGGGCGCCAGCAACATCATCCCCGGCACTTGCGTGGTGGATTTCAATTTCCGCTTCTGCACGGAATCCACCGTCGAGAGCCTCCAAAGCCGCCTGACCGCCGTGCTGGATCGTCACCCGATCGAGTACACCCTGCAGTGGACCCTGGGAGGACTTCCCTTCCTGACCGAGCCCGCAGACCTGGTGGGTGCCGTTCAGCAAGCCATCCGTGACGAGACGGGTCTGGAGACACAACTCTCCACCACCGGAGGCACCAGCGATGGGCGATTCATTGCGCAGGTGTGCCAGCAGGTGATCGAACTCGGCCCGCCCAACGCCACCATTCACAAGATTGATGAACACGTCGCCACGCAGGACATCGAGACGCTCAAGAACATTTACCACCGCGTGCTGGAGCAGTTGAACCTGCGCGCGCAGGCCCTCGCGGCATGACGCTGCGGGAACTGGTCGATCATTGCCGTACCCGACTGGACGCGTCGGGGGTGTCGTTCGGCCAGGGCACCGTCAACGCGCTGGATGAAGCGGCCTGGCTGGTCTTGTGGCGTCTGGACTTGCCGCTGGACACCGACCTGGATGATCCCGCCTGCACCGTCTCAAGCGCGGATCAGGACCGTGTGCAAGCCCTCCTGAGCGAGCGCATTCAATCGCGCAAACCCCTGGCCTATCTGACGGGCGAGGCCTGGTTGCAAGGTGTCCCGTTTTATGTCGATGAGCGCACCATCATCCCCCGCAGTTTGATCGCCGAGGTGCTGGCCATGGGCTGGCTGGATGACTATGTGCCCGAGGCGCACGCCCGGGTCATGGACCTGTGCACCGGCAACGGCAGTCTGGCGGTGCTGGCTGCCATGGCCTGGCCGCAGGCCTTGGTGCATGGGCTGGACCTGTCGCCGCAGGCTTTGCAAGTGGCGGCTCGCAATGTGGATCGTCATGGATTGAGCGAGCGCATTGAACTGTCCGTCTCCGATGGATTTGCCGCAGCCAGTGGCCGTTACGACCTGATTCTGTGCAATCCCCCCTACGTCAACCAGCTGAGCATGCAGGCGTTGCCGCCCGAGTTCCGTGCCGAGCCACAGCTGGCGTTGGCGGGCGGCGCGGATGGCATGGACTTCATTCGTCCCTGTTTGCAGCAGGCATCGCGATGGCTCACACCCGACGGGGCCCTGGTGCTGGAAATCGGACACGAAATCGAGCACTTTGAACGGGCGTTCCCCTCACTCACGCCGTGGTGGCTCGACACCTCTGCGGGAGACACCCAAGTGGCCTTGCTGCGCGCGGCGGATCTGGTTGACGGGTCATGATCGTTCTGCGTGATGTCCAGTTGCGCCGGGGCGCCAAGGTGCTGCTTGAACGCGCCAACCTCACCATCCACCCGGGCGAAAAGGTCGGGCTGGTCGGCGCCAATGGCATTGGCAAATCCTCCCTGATGGCGCTGCTGCTCGGACAGTTGCATGAAGACCGGGGCGAGTGCGTGTTTCCCGCCGGCTGGCGTATGGCACAGGTCGCCCAGCACATGCCTGAAAGCGAGTCCACCGCGACCGCCTTCGTGCTGGAGGGCGATACCCGCTTGCAGGAAGCCCACGCAGAACTGACACGCGCGCAAGCCACCCAGGACGGCATGGCACTGGCTCATGCGCATACCAGCCTGGAAGACGCGGGCGTGCATGACGCCCCCTCACGCGCGCAGACGCTGCTGTTGGGCCTGGGGTTTGGCCCCCATGAACTCGAGCAGCCCGTCAACAGTTTTTCTGGCGGCTGGCGCATGCGTTTGCAACTGGCCCGCGCCTTGATGTGCCCCGCCGATTTGCTTCTGCTCGATGAACCCAACAATCACCTGGACCTGGATGCCCTGGTGTGGCTTGAGAGCTGGTTGCAGCGATTTGATGGCACGATCCTGGTCATCAGCCATGACCGTGAATTTCTGGACACGGTCACGAATGTCACCTTGCACCTGGAGCATCAGGATCTCAAGCGCTACAGCGGCAACTACTCATCGTTTGAGGACCAGCGCGCGCAACAACTGGTGCTGCAACAGGCGGCCTACGAGAAACAGCAAGACCGCATCGCACACCTGCAACACTTCATCGATCGCTTCAAAGCCAAAGCCACCAAGGCACGCCAGGCACAAAGCCGGGTCAAGGCCCTGGAGCGCATGGAGCGTCTGGCCCCCTTGCTGGAGCGAGCCGAATTCAGCTTTGAATTCCGTGAGCCCGAGAGCCTGCCCAACCCCATGCTCTCCCTGCAGGACGCCTCGATGGGCTATGACGAATCGCCCATTCTGCGAGGCGTGAACCTGACTGTCCTGGCTGGCCAGCGCATTGGCATCCTGGGTGCCAACGGGCAAGGCAAGTCCACCCTGGTCAAAACCCTGGTTCGACAACTGCCCTTGTTGCAAGGGCGACTGGTCGAAGGCAAAGGCCTGACCATTGGCTACTTTGCCCAGCAGGAACTGGATGTGCTGCAACCGGACGATACCCCGCTGGAACACCTCACGCGCCTGGCCCGCAGCCTCCAACCCCAAGTGCGCGAGCAGGAGTTGCGCAACTTCCTGGGCTCATTCCGTTTCGTCGAAGACATGATGCAGCAACCCGTCGGCACCCTCAGTGGCGGCGAAAAAGCACGGCTGGTACTGGCATTGATCGTGTGGCAACGTCCCAACCTGCTGGTGCTGGACGAACCCACCAACCACCTGGACCTGGACACCCGCGAAGCCCTGGGCATGGCCCTGAACGACTTTGACGGCACCGTGCTGCTGGTGAGTCATGACCGGTCCTTGTTGCGCACGGTGTGCGAGGATTTCTGGCTGGTGTCAGAAGGCGCCGTCAAACCTTTTGAGGGCGACCTGCAACACTACCAGCAACATCTGCTGGACGCCGCACGCAAGCGCCGGGAAAGCTGGGCGTCATCCAGCACACCGGCGGCTGGCGCTGACACGGGCAAGGACGCCACGCCGCGTGAATCACGTAAGCTTCAGGCCCAGCGCCGCGCCGAACTCACACAAAGATTGCAGCCCTGGCGCCAGGAGATGAAACAGCTTGATACCACCATGGCGCAATGGTTGACTGAAAAAACCGAACTGGAAACAGCGCTGATCCAAGGCGCCCTGTCCGGCCCCGAACTGGCGCAACACGGCAAGCGCCTGAAGGAACTGGGCGAAGCCCTGTCAGCCGCTGAAGAGCGCTGGCTTGAGTTGGGCAGCTGGATAGAAGAGGCGCAATCCCAGGTCGCCCACACAGCGTGACGGCGCCTCCAGTGCTATGCTGAAGCCCAGCATGACTCGCATCACAGAATTTCCATGGATGTCACGGCACAGCGCCCGTGTGCCAGACCTTGTGCATGCCGTGTTACATGACTCAGGCCGTGCACGCTCAAGCAAGCGAGCCCACCTGGCCGGGTATGTGCTCATCTGTGCCCTGCTCACGGCATGCGCCAACCCCGTGCTGCGTCAGGCCAGACAGGATTGCGACCCTGAAAGCTACCAACTGTTTCCGGTGGTGATGCAGTCGCATCGCGTGACCGAGCCCGTGGTGGTGCAAGTTCCAGATGGCACCCAACACTGCATCACCGAGTCTGTGCGCCAAGGCGATCGCACCACGGCGGTCACCCGCTGTGTACCCAACTACATGATGCAAACCCGCTGGATGGATCGCTGGGTCCAGATAGACCTGAATGCCAGGGAGCGCAACGTCTGGCATGAGCGCTGCGTACAACAACTCTGCATTCAACGCGCTGGCAACACCTCGTGCGAGCCTCCACCTGTGGTGACCACACCCCTGCCTCCGTCTCCGCCTCCGCCCCCTTCACCTTCCACCCCCGCCCGCTGAAGGCACAAAAAAAATCACCTCGTACGCAAATACGAGGTGACGGTATGGGGTGGTAGGACGTACAAGATTCGAACTTGTGACCAACGGATTAAAAGTGCTGACTCTGTCTACTGTTTCTAAACGTGTAGCAATGTGATACAGCGTGATAAAAAGTTGGTGTGCGTGTTTTTGCGATTGATGTAACGCACTCAAATTGCGACGCGAATTGACACGCAAGCGTTCGCAACGTGTACGCACGCTGCGTAACGTTCTACAGCGTTGTAGATTGACGCTGCTGTTCGTTTCGTTTGCGTTCCGCTTCACGCTGTTGACGCTGACGATCACGCTCTGCTTGTAATTGTTGACGACTACGTTCGACATTTTGCTTCAATGAGTTGATGCGACTTTTCTCGGGTGTCAACGGCGGCTTGGGTGTAATGATTTCATCCAGCAATTTATAGTTATCTGCCGATTCGTTTGTTTGCGTGGGATTTGTGACAACACAATTCATTCCTAACGCATACTGGAGCAAAAGACGTGCGTGGATGGTGCTGTCAGCAAATACAGCAGTTTTCACCAACTGACCGCCAACACGCACCGTAGCCAAATACTTGTTCATACAAGTATTTATTCACCACCCAGCAGCGTGACGCGAATTACTTTGTAAATCCATCACGCAACTTGAGTGCTGCGTTGTCAATCGCTGCGTCAAGTTCACCGTTAAGAACGGCAGTTTGGCATTCCCCCAAATCCATAGACACTTTTCATAGCGCAGTTTGACGCTGGCGCTCGAATTCATAGGGACTCAT
>CALBSC010000078.1 GCA_937927685.1 uncultured Burkholderiales bacterium
GCGCGGGCGCGGGTGGCGCAGTACTCGGGCAGGTAACGGCCGGCCTGACGCATCAACCACAGTGGGGTGTGGTCGGTGGCTTGGCGCCAACAGGCTTTGAGAAACGTGTCGTTGAGCAGGGCTGGAAAGGTCATTTTCAGGGGTAATTCAGGCTCGTTCGGGAAAAGGGAGGACTAAAGCGTCACCTTCGGTTGACCCCAATAGTGTCATCTCTAGTTGACATTTTGTCAAAGTTGGGTAGATTGAGGGCTTGTTAGCTTCATCAGAAAGTCACCGGTGACGGGTTTGCTTGAATGGGTCGATTCCCCGCAGCGCTTGAGAAATCTGCGGCCGGAGCAATTGCAGCCGCTCGCGGATGAGTTGCGGCAAGGCCTGCTCGAGTCCGTTTCACGCTCCGGCGGGCATTTGAGTGCCAATCTGGGCACGGTCGAGTTGACCGTTGCGTTGCACTATGTGCTGAACACACCGGAAGACAGGCTGATCTGGGACGTGGGGCATCAAGCCTATGTCCACAAAATGTTGACCGGACGCCGCCAGGGTCTGTCGACCATCCGGCAAACCGGGGGCCTCAGTGGATTCCCCAGTCGTGGCGAAAGCCCTTATGACGCGTTCGGAACCGGGCATTCCTCCACCAGCATCTCGGCTGCGCTGGGCATGGCGCTGGCAGCCAAACAACAGGGCATTCCGCGCAAGATCGTGGCGGTGATTGGCGATGGCGCCATGACCGCAGGCATGGCCTTTGAGGCGCTCAACCACGCAGGCGTGAGCGATTGCAACCTCCTGATCGTCCTGAATGACAACGACATGTCGATCAGTCCCCCCGTGGGCGCCTTGAACCGCTACCTGGGGCAACTGATGAACGGAGGCTTTTATGCCGCGGTCCGTTCCTTGGGTCGTGAAGTCATCAAGGCGGCACCGCCGTTGTTCGAGTTGGCCCGATGGATCGAGCGGCAGGCGCATGCCGCAACAACCCATGACACGCTGTTTGAAAAGCTGGGGATTCGTTACACCGGACCTGTCGACGGCCATGACTTGAGCGCCCTCGTTCCGCAATTACAGGCCGCGCTGGAAACGCCGGGGCCACAGTTGTTACATGTGGTGACCCAGAAGGGCAAGGGCTACGCGCTCGCGGAACGCGACCCCGTGGCCTACCACGGCCCCGGCAAATTTGATCCCCAGGTGGGGTTGGTACCCAGCAAGGCGGTGAGTGCGCCCACGTTCACCCAGGTCTTTGGTCACTGGTTGTGCGACATGGCGACGCACGACGAGCGGCTGGTTGCCATCACACCGGCCATGCGCGAAGGCTCCGGGCTCATGGCTTTCAGTCAGCAGTTTCCCGACCGCTACCACGACGTGGGCATTGCCGAGCAGCATGCGGTGACACTGGCAGCGGGTTTGGCGTGTGAGGGCCTCAAGCCCGTGGTGGCCATTTATTCCACGTTTTTACAACGCGCCTACGATCAACTGATTCACGATGTGGCCTTGCAACAGTTGCCGGTTGTCTTTGCCCTGGACCGTGCCGGGTTGGTGGGGGCGGATGGTGCGACCCATGCCGGCATGTTCGACATTCCCTTCACGCGGTGTGTGCCGAACATGAGCGTGCTGTGTCCCGCTGATGAGCAGGAGTGCCGCCAGATGCTCACCACGGCCTACCAGCAGGATCATCCGGTCACCGTCCGCTATCCGCGTGGGGCGGGCGTTGGCCGCGTGGTCGAGCGTGACCTGCAGTCGCTGCCCTGGGCCACGGCACAGGTCCGTCGTCAAGGCCGGCGCATTGCCTTGCTGGCTTTTGGTCCCTTGTTGTACGAAGCACTGAAAGTGGCCGAGCAACTCAACCTCACCGTGGTGAACATGCGTTGGGTCAAGCCGCTCGATCTGGACACCTTGAGACAGGTGGCCGAATCGCATGAAGGCCTGGTCACCTTGGAAGATGGCAGCAAGATGGGCGGTGCTGGCTCAGCCGTGATGGAGGCGTTGCAAGCCATGTCGCTGCAGGTCGCCCTGCTCAACCTGGGTTTTGATGATGCCTTCACCACGCATGGTGATCCGTCTCAACTCATGGCGCAGCACGGATTGACGGCTGCGGGCATTCAGTCCGCTATTGAGCGCCGGTGGCCTGACTTGACCCGTGGCGTGGCCACACTCACGCCTGTCAGAAAGGCCGGTTGAATGTCTGTCTGGACGCTGGGTTTGAATCACAAGTCAGCGCCTCTGGCGCTGCGGGAGCGTTTTGCCTTTGCCACCGAGAGCATGGGGCAGTCCTTGCACCAGTTGCGGGAGCGTTTTGCCTCCCACAAGGAGGTGGCCATCCTGTCCACCTGCAACCGCACCGAAATTTACTGCGCCGGCGATCCCTCACAGGTTCCCCAGACCCTGAGCTGGCTGGCGCAGGAGGGTGACACAGACGTGGCCGTGCTGCAGGAGCACACCTACTGTCTGACCGGCGATGACTCGGCGCGTCACGCGTTTCGGGTGGCCAGTGGACTGGACTCCATGGTGCTGGGTGAGCCGCAGATCCTGGGGCAGATGAAGGATGCCGTCAGACTCGCCAACGAAGCTGGCGCGTTGGGCACGACCCTCAACCAACTCTTTCAACGGTCGTTTTCCGTGGCCAAGGAAGTGCGAAGCAAGACCGAGATTGGCGCGCATTCCATCAGCATGGCTGCCGCTGCGGTTCGACTGGCCGGTCGACTGTTTGAAGACCTCAGCCAGGTGCATATCCTGTTTGTCGGTGCCGGCGAAATGATCGAGTTGTGCGTGCCGCATTTCGCCTCCAAATCGCCCTTGTCGATCACGGTGGCCAATCGCAACCCGGACAGGGCGCAGGCCCTGGTCGATACCTTTGGCGGTCAGTGCATGCCGCTGTCGGATCTGCCGCGCCGGCTCCACGAATTCGACATCGTGATCAGTTGCACGGCGAGTACCCTGCCGCTCATTGGCTTGGGGGCGGTCGAAAGCGCGTTGAAAGCACGCCGTCATCGGCCCATGTTCATGGTGGACCTGGCCGTTCCACGCGATATCGAGCCCGAGGTCAAGGCGCTCAGCGATGTGTATCTCTACACGGTGGACGATTTGTCAGAGGTGGTGAGTCAGGGCCAAAGCCAGCGGCAATCCGCGGTGGTGCAGGCCGAGATCATCATCGATGACGGGGTCAGGAAGTTCATGAGTTGGCTGGACGCGCGCAGCCACGTCCCCTTGATTCAACAGCTCAATTCCAAAGCGCAAACCTGGCGCGAACTGGAATTGGCCCGCGCCCGGAAAATGCTTGAGCGCGGGGACGACATTGAAGCCGTGCTGCAGGCGATGTCTGTCAACCTGACGAAAAAAATGTTGAATGGGCCACTGCGCGAATTGAATCACCTCTCGGCCGTGCAGCGTGGCAAGGCGCGCGATGCGGTGTGCCAGTTTTTTCTGCAGTCCGACGTGGCTGGCGAGGACATGACGCCCCGTCCGAATGCCTCCTAGGGGCTGACCCGGCCCAGCGTTGCCGGCTGTGACGCCCCGATGGCGTCAATCCCGCGACAACTTCTGGTGCAGGTGGCGAATGAACATCCAGACCAGCAGCGCGACCAAGGGGACGGATGCCGCCGTGGTGATCTCAACGCCCCAGGGCCACCCGTGGTGACTCAAGCCATCCACCACGAGGTGGACCAGCCCCACGATGTAGTAGGTGATGGCGGCCACTGACAGGCCCTCCACCGTCGACTGCAGTTGCAGTTGCAGCCCCTGTCTTCGGTTCATCGTGGCCAGCAATTCCTGGCTGCTTTGTTGCTGCTCAATCTCCACCCGTGTGCGAAGCAGGTTGCTCATGCGGGACACACGCTCGGACAAGGCGGTTTGACGGCGAACAGTCCAGTCACAGGTGCTGCGCGCCGGAGTCAGGCGACGTTCCATGAACTCGCCGATGGTTTGCATGCCGTCCAGCCGCGATTCACGGATGTCCCGAATCCGTTGATCGACCAGTTCGAAGTAGGCACGACTGGCCGAGAAGCGCGAGTGCGTGGCCGCGTACTGGCCCTCGACCTGGCCGGCCAGACGGGTCAGACGGTCCAGCAGGCCCGCCTCTTCTTCGCGGGTGGCGCTGCGAATGGCTTGGGCCAGTTCAGCCAGCTCGCGCTCGGCGTCAGCCAGCACGGCGCCGGCTGCCCGAGCGGCCGGAAGCCCCAGTAACGCCGCCATGCGGTAGCTTTCAATTTCCAGCAGCTGCTGGATCAACCGCCCGAGTTGACGCGGAGGCAGTGCATCGGAGAACAGCACCATGCGTGAGAAGCCATCCGGATGCAACTGAAAATCGGTGTGGACGACGGCATGGTCATCCGCCACCCGGGAAGCGACCAGCGTTTCTTCATGCAGGCACCGCGAGACCCAATCGGGCGATGCGGCACTGTGGGCCATGGCCCACAAATGGATGCGAGCCAGACACGCGCCGGGGAGGTTGGACAACCAGGCTTGGGGAACGGCTTGCAAAGCCGATTCGGGGTCGGCGCTGGGAGCGCCGGGATCACCGTCACGCATGAAGGTCCAGGTGACAAATTCGGTGTGCAATTCCCAGCGTAAACGCCAGGAGCCGAAGTCGGCGCGTAAGTGCGTGGTGTTTTCTTCCGGGATGGCCAGATGGTGATTGCGCAGCAATTGCGACAAGTGCAAGCGGCTGGCCTGACGCGACTCGCGGTCGATGCCCATGACCACATGGGAAATCGTCATGGGCACACCCACGGGCTCGGGGGGCCGAGCATGCACCTCGTTGTGCAGGGTGAGTCGCTGGACGTGGTCTTGCATGCTAATTCCTCAGGATGACGAATTTTCGCATGGCGTGTGTTGTTGACCGCGTTGGTGTGGCATGAGTCCCCAAACCATGACACCAGCCGCCAGGACTTTCAATACACAGGGCAGCACCGCGTAACTGAAGGTGAGCGCCTGCAGGCCATCCGGCGAGGTGGTACCGGGTTGATAGCCCAGGCGCTCCAGCAGGGGCAAGGCCAGACCGGCTGCCAGGGCCAGGTTCAATTTGCTGGCCAGATTCCACCAGCCAAAGTAGGCCCCTTCACGCTGGCCGCTGTCGCCCTGACGCATGATGATGCCGGTCAGCAGCGCACCGGGCAGCGCCAGGTCGGCCCCGAGGGCCAGACCGGACAGGGCACACACCCAGCCAAACGCCCACACATCTCCCTGGGACAGACCCGCGGTCCAGACAAACACCCCCACCGCGAGAACCATGCCCGCGAGCCATGCGCGCATCAGGCCCCACCGCTTGACCATCGCCATCCAGGCGGGCAGCGAGGCGGCAGCTGCCATGAAATACAGGGTCAGGTACAGGGGCTGCCACGTGGGTGCTTGCAAACGGTCCTGGATGAAAAAAAGCACGAGCGTGGCGGGCAGGGCACTGGACAAGCCGCTCAGGACAAACACAGCCATCAGCCATCGCCAGGGGGCGTGGCGCCAGGGATGGAAGAGCGCGTCGCGCATCGGGCCGGGCGTGATGGCGATGGGCGGCGGGGCCGGACACCGCGACAGCCCCCAGCAACCGGCCATCAGGGTCAGCCCAAACACCGCGATCCATTCCCCCCAACCCAGCCAGGCGGGCAGTACCGAGGCCGCCATGACCCCGGCCAACCCGAACCCCTCACGCCACGCCACGATGCGTGCGCGTTGCGACTCGCTTCCGCCCAGCCTGGCCCCCCAGGATTGGTGCACGATGCTCAGCAGGCTGTAGGCCGTGTAGGTGAGCATCAAGACGGCCAGCAGCAGCGCCGGACTGTCAGCCGGTTTCCAGGGCGGGAAAAACAACAGCACCATGCCCAGCAGCAGTCCCCCGGCCCCCATCGCGCAGGCCAGCAGCGCCCAGCGTGGTGAGCGTGCATACGCCAGATCACCCCATCGCCCGAGCAGGGGGTCGATCAGGGCATCGAACAACCGGGCCAGCAGCAGCAGACTGCCCAGGGTGGACAGTGACATGCCGTGCTGGGTCGCGTACACATGCGGCAGGTGAACATACAGCGGCATCGCGACAAAGGCGAGCGGGAGTCCCAACAATCCGTAGGAGAGCAAGGGAATCTTCATGGCGCCGCGCGACCTGAGCAGGAGGTCGTCAGGGGGTGATGAAACGCGGGTCAATCAGCGTGTCGATCGATTCAGCCAGCGTGAAATCCAGATCGGTCAGACCTTGCGCGTCGTGCGTCGAGAGCTGGATGCGCAGGTGGGTGTAGCAGGTGGTGATGTGGGGATGGTGGTCGAGCTGTTCGGCCACATCGGCGATGCGCACCAGGCATGTCATGAGGTTGCGAAAGCTGTCAAACGTCCACGACTTTTCCACGTGTCCCCCCGCCGGGTCCCAGCGCCAGGCAGTAAGCCGGGCCAGGCGCTGCTCGATTTGGGCCGGAGTGAGTGCAAGGCGTGAGGGAGCGTTTGTCATGGTGGGCGAGGGCGAGGATGTCATGCGCAAGCGGGCGAATACAGTCAGGTTCAATCAGGTCAGTGTGCCATGGCCTGTGACGCCTCGCGTGCCTGCGCGCGCATGCCCCTGCCGGGTGTGCATGTAAGATGGGACAAGACCAGACGCGTACCGGCCCCGTTCAGGGCCTGACCCGGTCCCTTCGCTCCACCCTCCACGGATATCCATGCCTTCCCAACCCATGGTGCCCTCGCTGCGCCAACTGTGGTCCTTCGTCCGTCCTTACCGCTGGCAAGTGGTGTTGGCGCTGGTGTTCCTGCTCCTGGCGGCCGCCACCACACTGGCTTTCCCGTGGGCCTTGCGTCGTCTCATTGACGAGGGGCTGGCAGCAGGCGCTCCCACAGACACATTGCTGCTCGGGTTCTCCGAGTTGCTGGCCGTGGCGCTGGGTCTGGCCGTGTTCTCGGCTGCCCGCTACTACACGGTCAGCTGGCTGGGCGAACACGTCACTGCCGATGTGCGGCAGCGGGTCTATGCACATGTCATCGAACAGAGTCCGACATTTTTTGAAACCACCCATGCCGGTGAGGTGCTGTCCCGACTGGGGCAGGATGCCACCCTGATACATACCGTGGTGGGCTCCTCGCTCTCGATGGGACTGCGCAATCTGGTCATGGGCATTGGCGCGCTCATCATGCTGGTATGGACCAACCCCTGGATGATGCTGAAGGTGGCCGCGGTGTTGCTCGCGGTCATCTTGCCCAGCGTGTTCCTGGGCCGGCGCGTGCGGCGACTGTCGCGGGCCAGCCAGGACCGCGAGGCGGACGCGAGCGCCGTGGCCGCGGAAGTGCTCAACGCTATTCCGGTGGTGCAGAGCTATGTGGCCGAGCAGCGTGAGGCCCGTCGTTTCACCGCCATGAGCGCACAGGCCATGGGGACTGCCCTGAGCCGCATTCGTGCCCGCTCGCTGCTGGTGTTGTTCATCATGGGGGCCTCCAGTGTGGTGTTGCTGTGGGGCCTGTATCTGGGTACCTTGTCGGTGAGGCAAGGCACGACCACCGCAGGTGAACTCGGGCAAACGCTGGTCTACGTGCTGTTACTCGGTAGCGCCCTGGGGGTGCTCGGTGAGGTCTACGGCGATGTGATGCGAGCTGCCGGGGCCACCGAGCGCTTGATGGAGCTGCTGAATACACGCTCGGAGATCCAGCCGCCGGCCGAGCCCCAGACCCTGCGCTGGCCAGAGCAGGGTGTCAGCGTGAGCATTGAACACCTGGTGTTTGCCTACCCGTCACGCCCTGATCGCGCCGTGCTGGACCAATTGAGCGCGCAGGTGACGGCTGGGCAGACGATTGCCCTGGTCGGACCCAGCGGCGCCGGCAAGAGCAGCCTGTTTGCGCTGTTGTCGCGCTTTTATGATCCTCAATCGGGGCGCATCTTGCTTGATGGCGTCCCCATTGCCGCCATGGACCCGCGCGATCTGCGCAGGCACATCAGTCTGGTGCCGCAAGAGCCGGTTATTTTCTCGGGCTCTGTGCTGGAAAATATTCGCTACGGTGTGCCCGACGCAACGCTCGCGCAAGTCGAGGCGGCTGCCCAGGCTGCTTATGCGGATGAGTTCATCCACCAACTCCCCCAGGGCTACCACACCGACCTCGGAGATCGCGGCATCCGGCTCTCTGGCGGTCAGCGACAACGGCTCGCCATCGCACGCGCCATCCTCAAGAATGCGCCCCTGCTGCTGCTGGATGAAGCCACCAGTGCCCTGGATGCCCACAGCGAGCGCATGGTGCAAGCTGCTTTGCAGACCGCCATGAAAGGCCGTACCACCCTGGTGATCGCCCATCGCCTGGCGACTGTGGTGCGGGCCGATGTGATCTGGGTGCTCGACCACGGAAGGTTGCTGGAGCAGGGGACGCACGCGTCGCTGATTCAACAGGGGGGACTCTATGCCAAGCTGGCCGCCTTGCAGTTCGACAGCCTGGAGCCATCCTGACCCCGTCCATCGGGGCACAACCCGTGAGTGAACTGCGCGTCAAGCACGACCGATGATGGACGCCGTGTCGATCAACTCTTCCAGCAGGGCCAGTGATACCTTGCCGGAGACGTTGTAGGGATTGAGTTCGGCACGCTCTGAGTATTTGAGCAGGATGTTGGTGTTGACGTGTGAGGCGTCCACCTGCCCCATGGTCCAGCCCCCAAAGCGTCGCTCGGTGATTTCTTCGTAGTGCAGGAGAACCACGTCCTTGTGACGGGGGTCTTTCTGGATATGCCCATACAGGTCACTCACCGCCTGGCGTCCTCCCTCGATGGCCTGGAGGAAGATGCCGCCGCCGTAGCACAGGATGCCGGTGATGCCGTTCACCGGGTTGAACTGGCGCGACGCCGACAGGATGGAATTGATGGACTCTGTGCCAGAGTCCACCGTGCGGCTGGCGTAAAGCAGGCGAACTAACATGGGTTAACTCCTGGTGGGGATCAGGGATAAAAATTCGCGACGCAGGTTGGCATCTTTCAGGAAAGCCCCGCGCATCACGGAGTTGATCATTTTGCTGTCCATGTCCTTGACCCCGCGCCAACCCATGCAGTAGTGACTGGCCTCCATGACGATGGAAAGACCGTCGGGCTGGGTCTTGCGTTGAATCAAGTCGGCCAGTTGTACCACGGCTTCTTCCTGGATCTGGGGTCGCCCCATGATCCATTCAGCCAGGCGCGCATATTTTGACAGGCCAATCACGTTGGTGTGCTGGTTGGGTACCACGCCGATCCAGATTTTTCCGATGACCGGGCAAAAGTGGTGGCTGCAGGCGCTGCGCACCGTGATGGGACCCACGATCATGAGTTCATTGAGGTGCTCGGCGTTGGGGAATTCGGTGACCTCGGGGGCGGGCACATAGCGGCCCTTGAACACTTCCTGGAGGTACATCTTGGCCACGCGTCGGGCCGTGTCGGCGGTGTTGTGGTCACTCTCGGTGTCGATGACAAGACTTTGCAGCACGCCGCTCATCTTGCCCGACACTTCATCGAGCAATTGTTCCAATTCGCCGGGTTCGATGAATTGAGAAATATTGTCGTTGGCGTGAAACCGCTTGCGCGAGGCCTGGATGCGTTCGCGGATTTTCACGGAAACGGGCGTTCCCTCGTCAAGGCGTGCGGGGCTGGAGGTGTTCATGGGGTGCTCATTCATTCGGGACTTTCTGTGCGGGGCTCGCCGAGCGGCATTTCTGCGAGCAATACTTGACCTGGTCCCAGTCACGGGCCCATTTGTGGCGCCATGAAAATGGCAGCCCACACGAAACGCACAGCTTGTGCGGCAGCTCTGATTTCTTGCGCATTTTCATGGCGTCATCATTCCCGTCACAGGCGAGTGATTCGCCGCACAGCAGCGAAGTACAAGCGGTTGGGCAACAGGCGCAGCAGTTTCATCACCCAGGTGAAGCGCTTGGGAAAGTGGATTTCAAAATCGCCTTGTGTCCAGCCGTGCACGATGGCCTTGGCGGCGTCCTCCGCGGTGATGAGGGCCGGCATGGGGAATTCGTTTTGGGCGGTGAGCGGCGTGTCGACAAATCCGGGGTTGATGAGACTCACGCCCACCCCCTGGGGTTGCAGATCGAGGTACAGCGATTCGGCCAGGTTGATCAGCGCCGCCTTGGTCGGCCCATAGGCGAGTCCAAGCGGAAGGCCCCGGTATCCGGCCACACTGCTGATCAGGCTGAAGTGTCCGTGCTTGCGCTCGACCATGCCGGGAAGGACAGCATCCATCACGTGCAGCGCTCCCACGGTATTGACCTCGTGGTGGCGCAACAGGTCGGTGAGGTCCAGCGCGGTCGCGCGCATGGGTTGGTAATGGCCTGCACAGTAGCAGACCAGATCGAGCGGCCCCTGCGCCAGCAGATCACGGGCAACCGCCTGAACGCCCAACCTGTCAGTGACATCCAGGGGCATGGCCGTGCTGCCAGGGTGCGCCAGCACGAAAGCCTCGAGAGCGTCCCGCTGCCGGGCTGATACCACCACCTGCGCGCCCAGCGCATGCAGATGTTCGGCCACTGCCCGCCCGATACCCGTGGAGGCGCCCACCAGCCAGACACGTTGACCACGCCAGTCGCGAATGGGCGGATTCAGACTCATGGCGCCTGCTTGTGAAAAGAGAGGGTGACCTCACCCAGACGAATGCCGAACTTGCTCATGGTGGCCCGGTTGAGCATGACGCGCTCGTCCACCAGGTACATCCAGTCATCGAATTGCACCTCGTAGACAGTGCCGTCCACGGGAAGTTTGAGGGTGTAGGCCCATTGAAAGGCATTGCCCGCGGCTTGTCCATTGGCCACGCCGGCCACGTCATCGGCGGTGCCGGTGTAGCGCCCGTCAGCGGTTTTCGTCAGCCGCCAAATGCGACGCTCGGTCTTGCCGTCCGAATAGGTGAAGTGCTCATCCAGCACGCCCTGGTTGCCTTCCCATGTGCCCTCCATGTCCACGGTGAAGCGGCGCACCACCTGACCACTACGGTTCTGGAAGATGCCATAGGCCACCACCTTGCCGTTGAAAAACCGGTCCAGGTCCAGGGCAGGGCGTTCAGTGGCGTACTGGGCGATGTCGTGGCTCGCGCACCCCACGAGCAGTGTGGTGGCGGTCACCACGCTCAACAGGAGCGTGCACAAAGTCCGAAAGCCAGTGAGGGTGAATGACATGGTGATTCCTGCTGATCTGTCTCAACGTTCAGGGGCCGGACCCAGGCCCAGCAGTGTCAGTCGCAAGTCCGGCTGAGAGGTGGATGGGGCCAGCCAGATACCCAGAAAACGGCGGGCAAATGCAGGATCATCCACGCGGCCGATCGGCTGCCCGTTGAATCCAAAGCTGACGCCTTGCCCCGGGTGATGCTGGCCGGTCAAACGATCCCCGTTTTTAACATCGGGAAAAATGCGTTGCATGTGCGCCAGCCATTGCTGGGCCTGCTGTTCAGGCACCGGACCCGCCCGCATCATCTCGGACAGGGACCGCTCGGCGATGGCCCGGCCTTTGAGATCGCGCAGGTATTCCAGCTCCAGGACCAGCGGTTGGTCCAGCACCTGTTCTGGCTGTTGCGTGGGCAGTGTCCACAGACGCGCGTGGTAAATGCGCAGGCCCCAGTAGCGAAGACCGGCCTCCCCCATCAAACGGCTGCCGGGCAGCAACGGGTGGGCGCCCGTCTTGGCCTGAGCCGTTTCGGCCCCGGCTTCACGCGTGTTGGCAAGGGACATCGTGGTGGCGCCACACAGCAACACCACGGCCGTCAGCACCACCAGGAAAATGTCAGCGCGCGAGCGTGTACTGGACGACATCGATATCACCGGCCTCGAAGCCTGCCTCGCAGTAGGCGAGGTAGAAGTCCCAGATGTGGATGAAGCGCTGATCGAAGCCGAGGGCGAGGACCTCGTCCTTGCGCGCCAGGAAGTCTGCGCGCCAGCGGCGGCAGGTTTCGGCATAGTCGCGTCCGAAATGGAACTCGTCAACGACGGTGAGGCCTGCGTCGTGGGCCTCGCGCTTGAACTCACGGGGGCAGGGCAGGCAGCCGCCTGGGAAGATGTACTGCTGGATGAAGTCGGTGGAGCGGCTGTAGCGCTCAAACAGGTCATCGCGGATCACGATGGTCTGGATGCAGGCACGGCCCAGGGGTTTGAGCAGACGAGCCAGGCTCTGGAAGTACGTGGGCCAGTAGGCCTGACCCACGGCCTCGAGCATTTCGATGGAACAGATGGCGTCGAAGGGGCCGTCATGGATGTCGCGGTAGTCCTGCAGGCGCAGATCGGCC
Organism: uncultured Burkholderiales bacterium; assembly: GCA_937927685.1. GTDB lineage: Bacteria > Pseudomonadota > Gammaproteobacteria > Burkholderiales > Burkholderiaceae_C > Limnohabitans. The sequence goes on from CALBSC010000078.1 coordinate 12,177, forward strand.
TGGTGCGACAGGCCCTGGGAGGCCAGGCGTTGCTGGGCCCAGGCGAGCTGCTCGGTAGACAAGGTCACCCCGGTGAGGTGGGCGCCGAATTCGTGGGTGGCTTTTTCGGCCAGCGCCCCCCAGCCACAGCCGATTTCGAGCACGCGGTGACCGCGGCGCACGCCGGCCATGTGCAGGGCACGTCGAACCTTGGCGTGCTGGGCCTGCTGCATGTCCTGTTGCAGGTTGCCGTGGAAGAGGCCGGATGAGTAGTTCATCGTGCCGTCCAGCCACAGGCGGTAGAAGTCATTGCCCAGGTCGTAGTGGGCGTGGATGTTTTTGCGGCTGTTGCCGCGGGTGTTGCGGTTGAGGAGGTGTCGCAGGCGGTAAGCGAGTCGGCCGATCCAGGAGCCGTGGATGACTTCGTCCAGGGCCTGGCGGTTGGCGGCGAGCAGGCGCAGGAGTGCGGGGAGCTGGGAGGTGGACCAGTCACCGGCGATGTAGCTTTCTGCAAAGCCGATGTCGCCGGATTTGAGGGCGGCGGAGAAGGGTTGCCAGTTGTGCAGGTGCAGGCTGACGTGGAGCCCCAGTCCATCGCCCACGGTCTGGACACTGCCGTCGGGCAGGCTGATGGTGAGGGAGCCATGGCGCAATTGCTGCAGCAGTCGAAACACCGTGCGGGCCGAGGCTGGGGTGCGCTCGGGCAAGGGCGCTGCATTGCGTGCGGTGGCGGTGTTCATGCAAACCTTTCGTTTGTCCTAGACAAAAATGATTTTATGGTAAGCTGGATTCCGGTCAAAACCCGTTGTCGTGAACCTGAGTTCAGATTCGGGTTAATCGGACAGGCAATGCTCGGGGAAGGACTCAGAACACAGGCAGGACCACCGCGCGTCAAGCGCTAGCCTTGTTCGAACTGGGTGCGCGTGCGGATACGCGTCATCAAACTCATGGCGTATTCCTGGGCGTGACTCGCATTGGTGGCGGCGAAATCAGCGTTCACTTCCGCCGCCAGATTGGGACGCAGGAAAGCCTGTGTGCCTCCCACGACCACGACCAGATCCTTGTTGCGACTGGCTTTCCTGCATTGAGAAATAAATTTGTGACCCAGCAACAAATCACGATCGAGCGAGAGGGTCACCCCCAGCAAATCAAAATGTTCTTCAGCCAGCATGTCCGGCGTCAAGTCCAGATTGATCAGCGGTCCCGAGGTCACTTCCCATCCATGCAGATGGAATATTTCGGCAGCCACGTTGATACCCAGCGTGTGTTCACTGCCGTTCGGGGCAGCAATGAGAACCCGGTAGGGATTGAAGGGTTTCTGACTCGACTTGATGCGTTGATCCGCCAATTCGTAAATCAGCTCCGTCAAACGATTGGCCCCCAGACGAACGGCCGAGATGGAAATGCGATCGCATGCCCACCACTCACCCAGCACCATGGCAGCACCGCTCACAACCTGAGTCATGTAACTTTCGATGTCAAAGCTTTCTTGCAACAACGATCGGGCCAGACGTTGAAAGGCGCGTGGGTCAAAGTCCAGCGAATCGGCCGCAAGATGTCGAATCATCTCCTGCGAGAACTTGGGATGTACCCGCTGGGTATCAAAGCACATGGCGTACTGATTCGGCAACACGAAGCTCAACAGCTCATTGCGATTGACTGACAGTTGCGTTGAAGACTTGTCCATGGCCGTTCTGGCGGGAAAAATGTCCGGGGAGGACAACCCTTTTCCCAGAGTGTAACTATGAACTGACATTTCAATATGTCAATACAAATTTTCACCAAGATGGCCTCATTTGCTCAAATAACCCAAAATAACTAGTATTTGAGGCGGGCAATTTTGTTCGAAATGTATCCAGTGGGGTCCTCGGCGGTAAAAATTTCATGACATGGGTGGAATGTGTAAAACATCTGGCGATGGACGCGATTGGCGACCAGGTTCGATCCATCGCGGGCTCAGCGTCGTCTCTGGAAGACTTCCGGGAACCCGCGGGTGACAGGGGACTGTTCGGTCCTGACTCCATGGCTTGGCGAGTTCATGCCCACTTCACGTCGATGATGGTGGGGGGCTTGTCCTCGTTGATCATCCAGGCCCTGCACCCGCGTGCGTTGGCGGCTGTCTGGGACCATTCCAATTTCCGCCAGAACCTCAAAAGTCGGCTGGGTCGAACCGCCTATTTCGTGGCGGCCACCACCTACGGGGGGGAGGCCCTGGCGATGGCGTCCATTCGGCGCGTCAACGCCATCCATGCCGGCATTGAAGGCCGGGACCTTCAGGGGCGACCCTACATGGCCAACGAGCCGGATCTCGTTCGGTGGGTGCATCTGGTCGAGGTGAGCTCCTTCCTGTCGGCCTATCAGCACCTCTCGACTGCGCCGCTGAGCGCACGGGCGTGCGATCAGTACATTGCTGAAATGACGCGGGTCGGCCATCTCCTGGGCGCCGTGGATCTGCCCCGGGACTGGTCATCGACGCAGGCCGCATTGCAGGCTTACCGAGCGGTGTTGAGGTTTGACGACCGGGCCAGGGAAATTCTCCATGTCGTCGAGTCTTACCCGGCTGAGGGGCTGGACAAACCCTTCATGGCGCTGGTGCTGCAATCGGCCATGGACATCATGCCGACCTGGGCACTGGCGCTGATTCAGCGTGAACCGGGGTGTCTGGCCGCGCAAACGGCCCGGCGCTGCGCTCTGCAGGTTGCCTCGCAGCCGATTCAATGGACGCTGGATGAGCGGGGCGTGTCTGCCATTGCGCGCCAGCGGGTCAACCGAGTTTGAATCAGGGGGTCGCCATCTCGACCATGATTTCGTTGCGCTTGAACATGGGCAATGTCCAGGGCGGGTCATACCGGGCCAGTTGGGGTGTACCGATGACGGGCAGCGATTGGCGTTGCGCCCATTCAAGCGTGGCTTGAATTTTTTGCTGGACGCGCTGCTGGGTGTTCAGCCACGAGTAGGTGTGGACCACAAAAGTTTTGGCAGGAATTTCGCGCAGACGGATCGCGTCGCTGCGTGGCCTGGGAATGCTGGCCAGGGTGTAGGCGCTGGGCATCACGAAATGAACGCGCCAGCGGTGGGCTGACACCAGACCGCTGTCTGCGGACTGCGGTTCGACGGTCATCGGCGCGGCAGTGGCGATGGCCAATGACTGCGGCTCAATGGTCACAGGCGCGGTCATGGCAATTTTGCTGGTCTGGTCCGAGTCAGGGCGCTGGTTGTTGCCAAAAATGTAACTGGCGATCAGCCGAAACCCTTTGTTGGAGGCTTCATCCATGTCGCCATCAACCCAGGTTTCAGCCACCAGCATGGGGGCGTAACGTCTGATCTCGAAGGGACCCTCCGAGCGGAGGACTTCATAGGGAGGTTCTTCAATGGCCATGGCAAGGGAACTGAACAGGCACAGGCTCAGCCAGCTCAGCAAGCGGATCAATGAGGCGGTCATGGATGTGCAGGGGATGGATTCGACGCCGGTGAAAAGGACTGTATGTCCCCATCGATGGCATCAAAGTAGACAGGCTGAAAAAAATACTCCTCGGGGAAGAGGGGCGTTTCAGGACGAGGGCCGCTGGGGACATATTTCAGCACGGTGAACAGGTAGGCATTCAGCGAAGCGATGAACCGGTCGAATTCTCGCAACGGAATATCGGACTGCGTCACCACCATGCGCCAATGATCACTCAGCGCGGGATCCCAGCGCAGTTCGATGGGACACACCTGGTTGCGATACAAACGGCCATATTGCTCCAGATGGAAGAAGAGTCGGGCGGGATAGGCGTCCTCGACGGCTGGCTCCACCATCATTTTGCGGGGATAGATCTTGAAATAACTCATGGTCGCATCAGAGAGGATTGGCGAGTCGTTGGCTATGCCCCACATCTGCTAGTGTGTACCTCATACAACCCCAGTTGAGCGGTCACACTTTCCAGATAATCATCACACAATGACCACCCTCCCGCAAGCCCTGAGCCCTGAAGAGACCGCGTTGGCGTTGCCCTACTTGTCGCTCGCTCAAAGTATTCGAGCGGTGCTGACGGATGGCTCGGTGTCAGTCCCGCCGCGTATCGTGCAGCCATTGGCCACGGGAGGCAGCCTCTTTGTGATGCCCGCTGCTGACTCCACCGTGGCCATCACCAAACTCATCACCTTTGTGGCAGACAACCCGGCCCGTGGCCTGCCAGCCATTCAGGGGGATGTGGTGGTGTTTGATGCGCGTCAGGGCCAGCGCCTGCGCATCCTGCATGGCCCGACCGTCACGGCCCGGCGCACAGCAGCCGTGTCCTTGCTGGCGGCGCAACTGCTGGCCCCCCAGCCCAACGGCCGGCTGCTGATCGTGGGGGCGGGTGTACAAGGCCGTTCGCACCTGGAGGCCTTTGTCCAAGGCCTGGGTGTGCGTGAGGTGGTGGTGGCTTCACGGACTGCGTCCAGCGCCGAAGCCCTCGTGGCCCACGCCCGGCAATTGGGGATTCAGGCCGAACGGACCGAAGACCCGGACGCCGCGCTGGCAGATTGCCCCCTGGTGGTCAGCAGCACCAGCGCGCAGGCCATCGCCTTGCGTGGCACACCGCGGGATGATGCCTTTGTGTGCGCGGTGGGCGCCTTCACCCCCCAGATGGTGGAGTGGTCGCCTGATGTCTGTCAGTACCTGGCCCGGCAAGGGCGCGTGGTGGTGGACACCCGTGATGCAGACCATGAGGCGGGTGATCTGCTGCAAGCGGGGCTGGACGTTTCCCGCTTTCCCTCGCTGGGCGATGTGGTGAATCAGCGTGGGCCATCGGCTCATCCCGTCACCGCTTCAGGCCCGGTCCTGTTCAAGAGTTGTGGCTGGGCCGGCTGGGATTTGGCCGCCGCGCGCTGCTGCATGGTCAACTGAGGTACCCGCTCAGCCGGCCATCGTCCCTCACCGAATGGCTGTCTGGCGGGCCTTCTTTCGATAGCGGATGTTGAGCATCTCCACCCCCACTGAAAACGCCATGGCGAAGTACACATACCCTTTGGGGATGTGATGTTCAAAGCCTTCGGCCACCAGCACGACCCCCACCACCACCAGAAAGCTCAGGGCCAGCATCTTGATGGACGGATGTTCGGAGACGAAGTCGCTGATACTTTTGGCAAACACCATCATGAGACCCACGGAAACCACCACGGCCGCGATCATGACGGCGATGTCGTCCACCATCCCCACGGCGGTGATGATGGAGTCCAGCGAAAACACCAGATCGATCACCATGATCTGAACAATGATGGACCAGAACGTGGCCTGCCGCGGCCCCTGCGCGCCGTGTTCGGCGCCTTCGAGGCTTTGGTGGATTTCGGTGGTGCTTTTCCACAGCAGGAACAGACCACCGGCAATCAGGATCAGATCCCGGCCCGAGAACTCGTGCCCTCGGAGGGTGAACAAGGGTTCCACCAGGCCGACGATCCAGGCCAGGGCCAGCAGCAAGCCGATGCGCATGAACATGGCCATGAAGAGCCCCAGCTTGCGGGCCAATTCGCGCTTGTCCGCGGACAGCTTGTCCACCAGGATGGAGATGAAGATCACATTGTCGATGCCCAGCACCAGTTCCAGGGCGGTGAGCGTGGCGAAGGCAATCCAGGCCTCAGGGGATGACAGCAGTTCCAAGGTGATTTCCTTTCAGTGATTGACGCGGCGCTTGAGCCAGTGCATCAAACGACCCACCAGCGGGAGTTTTTCATACAACTCTTCAGCGGCGTCCCAATAGTCGCGGTGCAGTACAACCTGCCCGGCGTCATTGAACACCAGGTGCGTGCCGCCTCGCACGGTTTGCCACTGGGTGGTGTCAAAGCGTTTGAGCCGAAATCGAAATTCCCACACCAGAAAGCACTGGTGTCCCTGCGAGATGCGTTCGGTGACGATGAAATGCGGTTCGTGCAAAGTCTTGAACATGTGCACAAAGATGCGCTCAATCGCGGCGACCCCTTGCACTTCATTGAAGGGATCCTTGAACCGTGCCTCAGGCGCATACAACGCGTGCAAGCGGGGCAGGTCGTCGGGTTGCAGCCGTTCGAAAAATGTCACCAGCGACTGCACAGCGGCTTGGAGGGAGTCGGAGCCGAAGGACATCGTCAAGCCGCTTCAGCGCGCGAGCGTGTATTGGACGACATCGATATCACCGGTCTTGAAGCCTGCCTCGCAGGTGCGGTGGCGGTTACTGAGTTCAAGCGTCAGTCTCCAGGATCAGCGGGTGATGAATTGATCGGGTGCGGCGGGCTTGCTGACCAAGCGCACACGCTTGAGCCACAGCTTGAGGGCCTGCCAGTGGATGCGGGCCATGACCATCAGCGTCATGGCGGGATAGCGCCACAGCGCTCGTTGCAGGACCGTCGGGGTGATGGGCTCCAGAACGCCGCTGACACTGGTGTTCAGCAACGGGCCGACCTCATCATCGTGGTCCACCCGCACCACGGTGCGTGGCTGGCCATGGTGATCGGTGCGCATGAAGCGGAACCGGTACTGGCCTTCCACTCGACAAAACGGCGAGACGTGAAAGCACTTTTCCGCCTGTATCTCGACACCGTAGCGCGGTTCATCAAGCAAATAACAGTGGCGCTCGCCAAAGGTGTTGTTGACCTCCACCACGATGGCCCGCAGCGAGCCATCCACCCGATGGCAGTACCAGAAGCTCACCGGTTTGAAGGCGTAGCCCAGCATGCGCGGGTAGGTGTGCAACCAGATTTCGCCCTGGGCATCCTCAATGCCCTCGCGCTGCAACACGCCCTCCAGCCAGGCCAGCGCACCACCGGCTTCGGGGCCGCGTCCATCACCGTGGTCGCCGTCATGAAAGCTGATGGCGGCGGGCCGGTTGACAGCCAGGCCACCCATGGCCTGAGGCTGGTTCAACTGGCGCATGGGCAGCAGCAAAAAAAACGTCTGGTACTCAAAGCTGTGCCGTTGCGGGCGCAGGCGCGCGTGACGGACCTGACCGAAGCCGACCTGCGCGATGTTCATGCCGCTGTCCCCACTGTCGTCGATGTGCCGGTGAGCAACGCCTGCGCCACCGCCAGACCGGATTTGAGCCCATCCTCATGAAATCCATAACCCGTCCAGGCGCCGCAATACCAGGTGCGCAAAACGCCCTGCAGGTCGGCCACGCGTTGTTGGGCCTGAATCGCAGCGAGGTCAAACACCGGGTGGCTGTAGTCAAACTCGGCCAGCACGGAGTCGGGCCGGATCGGTCGTATCGGGTTGAGGGACTCCACCACGGGCTGTTCAAACGGCAGTGGCTGCAATTGGTTGAGCAGGTAGTGCAGGCACACGCGACTCGATTCCTGGTGGTCGTCCGCGGCGCGTTCGTAATTCCAGGCGGCCCACGCGGCGCGGCGCTGCGGCAACACCGAGGTGTCGGTGTGCAGCACGGCTCGGTTGGGTTGGTAGCGGATGGCTCCCAGCACCTCGGCCTCAGGGGCGGTGGGTTGGGCCAGCAAGGCCAGGGACTGATCGGAGTGCGCGGCCAGCACCACATGATCGAACCGCTCGCTGCCCTGCGCGGTCAGCAGCGTCACGCCGTCGGCATCACGGTCAATACGATGCACCGGCGTGTTCAGATGCGCGCGTTCCAGGCTGGCGATGATCTTGTCCACATAGTGCCGCGCTCCACCCACCACGGTGTGCCACTGTGGCCGGTTGTTCACCTGCAGCAAGCCATGGTTGTGGCAAAAGCGGATCATGGTGGCCACCGGAAACTGCAGCATCTGGTCGGTCGGACAGCTCCAGATGCACCCCAGCATGGGCAGGAAATACCAGTCGCGAAACGCCCGGCCAAACCCTTGCCTGTCCAGGAATGATTGCAGACCCTCGCGCATGTCGCTCTCGCGCCCTGTCAGCGCCAACTGTGTGCACACGCGGTTGAAGCGAACCAGGTCGGACAACATGCCCCAGAACTCGGGGCTGACCAGGTTGCGTTTTTGGGCGAACACGGTGGCCAGGTTGCTGCCACTCCATTCGACCGTCCTTGAGCCACGCGTCTGGGGTACCTGCACCGAGAACGACATGTCCGAGGCAGCGGTGGTGACCTTCAACTCCGCCAGCAAGGCAATCAGCTGGGGGTAGGTGCGTTCGTTGAACACCAGAAATCCCGTGTCCACGCCCCAGGTGGTGGGACCACGCGGGGTGGGCAGGGTGATGTCCACGGTATGTGTGTGACCGCCGAAATAAGACCCGGCTTCAAACAGAGTGACGTGCGCATGCGGGCGCAGGCGGTGCGCGGCTGCGAGACCGGAAATGCCCGACCCAACGATGGCTATTTTCATGCGGAAACCGACTGTCTTGGACAAAGTTATTTTAAGGCAACGTGATTGTCCAGGCTCAAAAAGGGGCAAGGTGATTGAGGGGTGTGGTGCTGCTGGTAGGCTACACCCCTTGTTATTCCTTTGGAGTCTTGCGCATGAAACCCTTGTCCACGCCCGACACCTGGGTCAAGCGATGCCTCGCGCTGGGTGTGTGGATGGCAGCCTTGTCCAGCCTGGCCCAGCCTTATCCGAACAAAACCGTCCGTCTGCTGGTGCCGTTTCCAGCCGGTGGTGCCACGGACATCTTTGCGCGCGCCCTGTCACAGAAACTGCCCGAGAAACTGGGCGCCGCCGTGGTGATTGAAAACAGGCCGGGTGCCGGCGGGACGCTGGGCTCGGACCTGGTGGCCAAGTCGGTGGCCGATGGCTACACCGTGCTGCTGGCCACCACCAGCACGCACACCATCGGTCCCCTGTTCAGCAACCGCTTACCGTACGACGCGGTGCGCGACTTCACGCCCATCGTGCATGTCGGCAACGCGGCCAACATCATGCTGGTGCCCAACACGGCGCCCGCCCAGAACCTCAAGGACTGGATTGCTTACGCCAAAGCCAACCCGGGGCGTCTCAATTACGCGTCCAGCGGCAACGGCACCATCGTGCAACTGACGGCCGAACTTTTCAAGGCCGAGACGAACGTGTTTGTGGTGCACATCCCTTACAAGGGCACGGCGCTGTCCATTCCCGATCTGGTCAGTGGCAAGGTCGACGTCCTGTTTGACTCGCTGCCCAGCGGTATGCCCCACGTGAAAGACGGCCGACTGCGGGCGCTGGGCGTGACCTCCCTCAAGCGCAGCCCCCTGGCGCCTGAGTTGCCTGCCATCGCTGAAACCGTTCCGGGCTACGAGTCGGTGACCTGGTTCGGCATGTTTGGCCCCAAAGGGCTGCCCGCAGACATCGTGACCAAGCTCAACACGGCCGTCAACCAGACCCTCACCGATCCCGAGGTCAAAGACAAACTGTCGCGGCTGGGCATCGAACCGGTCGGCGGTACCTCGGCGGAGTTCACGACCATGCTGGCGCGTGAATCAGCCAAGTGGCGCAAGATCATCGTCGACAGGAAAATCACGGCGGATTGAGTGCTCCGCTGAGCCGCACTTCAACGCTCAGGGCTTGGACTTGAGGCTTTTCTCGATCGCGCTGATCAGGGACCGGCTGTCCGGTTCGGTCATGCTGTTGTAGCTGTCAACCAGCTTGCCATCGCGCCCGATCAGGTATTTGTAAAAATTCCAGCGCGGGGGTGTCGCCCCTTGAGCGATCAGGTGTTTAAAGAAGGGGTTGGCCTGGGGCCCCTTCACACTGGACGCCGCCAGCATGGGAAATTTCACGCCGAAGGTGTTCTCGCAAAAGTCGGCAATTTCCTGGTTGCTGCCTTTTTCCTGGGCAAAGTCATTGGACGGAAAGCCCAGCACCACCAGTCCCTCGGCCTGGTATTTTTCATGCAGCGCCTCCAGGCCCTTGTACTGACGTGTGAAGCCGCAGTAACTGGCGGTGTTGACTGCCAGCACCACCTTGCCCGTGTACTGGCACAGCGATTGAGGCTTTTCGTCCTGCAAGCGCAACAGGGTGTGGTTGAGCGTGGCGGGGCAAGCCTGCGCGGTGTGCGCCATCAGGCTCATGCACAAGCCGAGACACAGGGTGAACCAGGTGCGTGCACGCGTCATGCGAGTTCTCCGGTGGTGAAGACAGTGCCCAGGGCGCGCGGCGTGATCGACAACGCCGGCAGGCCAGGCAGCAAACCGCTGCTCACATTGTCCACGCGCATCGAGTCGACGTTGTCACGGCTCATCAGCGGCCGACCTGGCAGGGCTTCCAGCAACCAGGCCTGCAAGCGCCCGATGCTCAGGGGCAGTGGCAGGATGGGGCGTTCGCAATGGGCCCACCGGCCGGCGTGGCGGACCAGTTCGGCCAGCGTCCATACCTCGGGGCCACAAGCCTCGTGTGTGGTGAGTGCCGATGAGCCCTGGAGCATCAGGTGCACCAGCGCTTGTGCAACATCCTGCACCCACACAGGCTGGAAGCGGGTGGATGCGCCTGCAAGCGGTACCACCGGCGCGAGCCGTTGAAGCCGGGCAAAGGTGTTGATGAATTGATCATCCAGGCCAAAGATGACGCTCGGCCGAAGCAGGTGAAGCGACAAGCCGGTGCGATGGGCCACCTGCTGCAAGACCTCCTCGCCCCGGCCCTTGCTGCGTTGGTACTCCGAGGGCCCTTGCGTGTCAGCGCCCAGGGCACTCACCTGCACCAGGCGCGGCACGCGGGCTTGCGCGCAGGCTTCAGCCAAGGCCTGCGGGAGGTCCACATGGACGCGTTGGAAGGCTTCGGGGGTGCCGTGCAGGATGGCCACCAGGTTGACCACCACGTCGTGGTCCGCCACCAGTTCGGTCAGCGCCCGGGGGTCGAGGACATCAGCCTGAACCACCTGCACGCGCGGCAACATTTGCACCGACCGGGCCGGCAGTCGGCGGGTCGGCACGGTGATGTGTACATCGTGTTGCTGTAGCGCCTCGCACAGATGGCGCCCCACAAAACCCGTGCCCCCCAGAATCAGAGCGCGTTTCACGTCTCTTCGCGAGGGGCGGGTCGAAGGGATGGCTGGTGGCGGCGACGCCACTCCTGCACATGGTCCGCCACGTCCCGCGCCCGCGAGATGACGGTGATACCTTCCGGGACCGAACGTCCTTGCAACGCGGTGGCCGAGCCACCCGCCCAGATCTCGACGCCAGCGGGCACGCCGTCGAGCAACTGCTGAAGGCTCGAGATCACATCGTTGCGCGAGGCGTAAGCGCTGAAGCTCAGGGCCAGCACGTCGATCTTCATGTGCTCGATGGCCTGCAGGATTTCCACCACGGGTGTGGAAGACCCCAGTTCAAAGCGTGCGCAGGATTCCAGCGCCAGGTAGCACTCGGCCATCAACAGGCCGAGTGAATGGAATTCACCGGGTGTGGTGGCGAGCAAGACGCGCGGGTGTTGACCCAGGGTCGGTGAGCTGGCTTCCACCGATGCGATGGCTTCGCGCAACACCTGCTGCAAGGTGGCGCTGAAGAGGTGTTCCTGGTAGATCGACAACTCGCCGCGCAGCCAGGCTTCACCCACATACACACACAACGGAGCCACCAGCTCTTCCACCGTGCTGCCCAGTCCCTGTTTGATGACGTGCTGCCGCAAGGCCTGTTTGATGAGGTCACTGCGGTCTTCGGCCAGCCACCGCAACCAGGGGGCATTGGCATTCAGTGCCGATGACTCCGACGCGGGGTCACAGTGTTCATCGGCCCCCTTCACGAGCGTCATGCCGTTGAGCAGTTCCTGCAGTTGTTCCGGTGACTGGGCCACGATCTTGCCGGGCCGGTGTCCGGTGTCCATCAATCGCTTGATGAGGCGAAGCTTGTGCACCTGGTCCAGGGGGTAAAGACGCTCGCCCAGACTGTCACGCAGGGGTTGTGGAAAGCCGTAGCGGCGTTCCCAGACACGCAGGGTGTCCTTGCCGATACCGGTGTCGCGCTCCACTTCGGCAATGGCCCATCCCGTGGGAAACGGATTTTTCTCAAGGTGAGGCACGTTGCTGGAGGCGTCCATGGTCCAAAGGGATCTGACTGATCAAGCCGCTGAGCATACAGCCAAACTGTCCAAGACAAAAATAACCTTCGAAGTCGATATGGATTACGCCGACACCCCCCTGGCCGCTGCGCTCGCGCTGGCTTGACCCGTCTTCCCGTTGACCGGACACTCCCCGGATGTATTTTGAACAGCAGGCCCCCGTGAACTGCCACTGTCTTGTCGGGATGGTGCCCTTCGGGGCCTGCACCCCGTCTCACCTCACCACGCTGAAGCCATGATCATTCGCAACCAGGAAGATGTCACCACGGCCGTGCTGGCCGAACTCGAGCGCGCCACCGATCCCCGTTTCAAGGAAATCATGACCGCGGCGGTGAAGCACCTGCATGGGTTTGTGCGTGACGCCCGCCTCACCGACGCGGAATTCCATCAGGCCTGTGCGTTCATCGCCAAGCTGGGACAACTCACCACGCCGTCACACAACGAGGTGGTGTTGATCAGTGGTTCGCTGGGTATTTCGGCCTTGGTCTGTTTGCTCAACAACGGCCAGAATGGTCAGACCGAAACCACCGCCAACCTGATGGGGCCGTTCTGGCGCATGGCGTCACCTCGCGTGGACAACGGGGGATCGATCGTCAGGTCTGCCACACCGGGGACGCCCATTTTTGTCAACGCCTGGGTGCGCGATGTCGAGGGGCGTCCGGTGGCGGGCGCGCACGTGGATGTCTGGCAAACCTCGGCAGAAGGCTACTACGAGAACCAGGACCCCGAGCAGGCCGACATGAATCTGCGCGGCCAGCTCACCACCGACGCCCGGGGTCACATCGCGTTTCGCAGCGTCAAGCCGGGGCCCTATCCCATTCCGCTCACCGGACCGGTGGGCGCCTTGTTACGTGCCCAGGGTCGACACAACATGCGGCCTGCGCACATTCATTTCATGATCAACAAGCCGGGCTACAAGACACAGTTCTCGCAGGTGTATTCCAGCGACGATCCCTACCTCGAGTCCGATGTGCAGTTTGGGGTGACACAGGCCTTGATCGGTCAGTATGTGCTTCACACGGATGAGCCGGCACCGGCCTCGGACGTGCAGGGCTCGTGGTATTCACTGGATCACCATTTTGAGATCGAAGCGGGTGACAACCGCCTGCCCCAGCCCCCCATCACCGGCAAGGCCGAGGGCGATCGCCCGGTGCGGGCGGTGTTGGAGCGGCGCTAGTTGCACCGCGTGTTGGCGGTGGGTCGTTCTCACCTGCCAGGGGGATGGGCGAAAAGCCCCGGGTGCGGATGAACTTGCTACAGTCCACGTCATGAGTGCCCCCGCCCACGCTGACATCACCGCGCCCCCAGCCCCCGTGAGCTTTGGCCAGGCCTTGCGCTTCTGGTTCAAACTGGGTTTCGTGAGTTTTGGCGGACCCGCCGGACAGATTGCCCTCATGCACACCGAGCTCGTGGAGCGGCGTCGCTGGATTTCCGAGCAACGCTTTTTGCATGCACTCAACTATTGCATGGTGTTGCCCGGCCCCGAGGCACAGCAACTGGCCACCTACATCGGCTGGCTGATGCACAAGACCCGAGGGGGCCTGGTGGCCGGCGGGCTGTTTGTCCTGCCGTCGCTGTTCATGCTCATCGCCCTCTCGTGGTTGTATGTCGCGTGGGGTGACCTACCGGTGGTGGCCGGTATCTTTTATGGCATCAAACCGGCCGTGGCGGCCATCGTGGTGCAGGCGGCGCACCGCATCGGCTCGCGTGCGCTCAAGAACAAGGGTTTGTGGGCGATTGCCGCGGCATCGTTCGTCGCCATCTTTGCGGGCGACGTCCCTTTCCCTGTCATCGTGATCGGGGCGGCTGTCATCGGTTACACGTGGGGACGCTGGCGTCCGGATGATTTCAAGGTGGGTGCAGGACACAGCGCCAGCCAACCGGGCCATGGCCCGGCGTTGATCGACGATGACACCCCCACGCCCGCCCACGCCCGATTTTCCTGGTCGGGCCTCAGCCGGGTGTTGGGCATGGGCGCGTTGTTGTGGGCGCTTCCCATGGCGGGGCTCACCACCATGCTGGGCTGGAGCCACACGCTCACACAGATGGGCTGGTTTTTCACCAAGGCCGCTTTGCTGACTTTTGGGGGGGCCTATGCCGTGCTGCCCTATGTGTACCAGGGGGCCGTCAGCCACTACGGCTGGGTCACCCCCACGCAGATGATGGACGGACTGGCACTCGGCGAGACCACCCCTGGGCCGCTCATCATGGTGGTCGCCTTCGTCGGATTTCTGGGCGGCTATGTCAAGGCACTGTTCGGCCCCGAGAGCCTGTTCCTGGCCGGTGCCGTGGCGGCAACGCTGGTCACCTGGTTCACTTTCCTGCCATCCTTTGTGTTCATTCTGGCCGGCGGGCCTCTGGTGGAGTCCACGCACCGGGTGTTGCGGCTGACGGCGCCGCTCACCGCCATCACGGCGGCGGTCGTCGGGGTGATCCTCAACCTGGCCTTGTTTTTCGGATACCACGTGCTGTGGCCGCAGGGATGGGCGGGTTCTGTGGATGGGGCCGCCTTGGCGATCGCGCTGTCGGCCGCAGTGGCTCTGTTGCATTACAAGCGTTCCGTGATGCAAGTCATCGCAGGGTGTGGGCTGGTCGGGTTGGCCTTCACCCTGGCCAGGGGTTGAGCGCGTCTCGGCAGATCAGGTCACTGGCATGACAAGGATATCGGCCTGGTGTTTCATGTGGGTTGTGCTGGCCCTGTGCAGGCAGCCGGTGACGGCCCATGAACTGGCCCCGGTGGAAGTGGTGGGGCGACGGGACAACGCCCTGGGCACCAGTGACGCCGCCAGCCAAGGGGTGATGGGGGCAGACTTGCTGCGCGATCGGCCAATGTTGCGTCCTGCCGAGGTCCTGGAGTCCATTCCCGGCATGGTGGTCACGCAGCACTCGGGGGATGGCAAGGCCAATCAGTATTTCCTTCGGGGCATGAACCTGGACCACGGCACGGATTTCGCGACCACCCTCAACGGTGTGCCACTCAACATGCCCAGCCATGCACACGGCCAGGGCTACACCGATTTGAATCTGCTGATTCCTGAACTGCTGAGCCGGGTTGAATACCGCAAAGGCCCTTACTTCGCTTCGGAGGGAGACTTTGCCTCGGCGGGGTCCGCTCATCTGCTGTACTTGACGACGCTGGATCGGCCGATCGCGCAAATGAGTCTGGGGTCGAGGGGCTACCTGCGGGGATTGGCGGCGGGTTCCCGTGACGTGTCTGAGGGCGTGAGCCTGCTGACGGCGGTGGAGCGGGTGAACCACAACGGACCCTGGTCAACGCCGGAGGGCTTGCGCAAGGTCAACACGCAATTCATCCTGTCGGGCGGCAGTCCGCGCGAGGGATGGACGACCAGCGTGTCCGCCTATCAAGCCCGATGGACCGCCACCGATCAGGTGCCGCAGCGTTTGATCGATGCGGGCACCTATCAAGGACAACCGTTTGACCGATGGGATACCTTGGACCCCAGCGATGGAGGATCCACGCGACGAACCAGTCTGTCCGGCACCTGGCACCGGGTGTCCGACCACGAACTGACACGCGTGAATTGGTACGCCATCCAGTACGACTTTCAGTTGTTCTCCAACTTCACGTACCACCTGGAGCGGGCCAGCGATCAGTTTGCGCAATCGGACAACCGGTCCGTGCTCGGTGGTCAGGTGTCGAGGTCATGGTTGATGGATGTCGGGGACAGGTCGATGATCAACACGGTGGGCCTGAACGTGCGCCAGGACCAGGCCCGGGTGGGGCTTCAGGATACCGTGGCCAGGCAGGTGCAGGCCACGGTGCGGGATGATCGGATCCAACTCACCGCGCTCGGACTGTATGGCGACAACGAGGTGGGATGGACCTCCTGGTTGCGCAGCGTGATGGGCCTTCGGCTGGATCAGTTGCAAGCGCGGGTACACAGTGTGTCGCAGGGGCAAAACACGGGCTCCGCCAGCGCCTACCGGCTATCTCCCAAACTCGCGGTCGTTTTTGGCCCCTGGCATCAGACGGAATGGTTTTTCAATGCTGGCCAGGGGTTTCACAGCAACGATGCACGCGGTGTCACGGCGCGCGTGGACCCCCGCACAGCCGCACCGATCGAAGCTGTTCCCGCGCTGGTCAGCACACGGGGTCAGGAGTTGGGGGTGAAATCGCAGTGGATACCAGGGCTGCACACCGCACTGAGCTTCTGGCGCCTGGATATCGACTCCGAACTGGTTTACGAGGGCGACGCAGGCACCACCACGGCCGGTCGATCTGCGCGCCGGGCAGGCGTGGAGTGGAGCAACCATTGGATTGCCAGCCGAGGCGTCGTGGTGGATGCCAACGTGGCATGGGTGCACCCCCGATACACCGATGGCCTGCCTGCAGGTCCGTACATTCCCAATGCAGTCCACAAGGTGGCCCATGTCACCCTGACCCTCAAACCCGCCGGGCCCTGGTCCGGGTCCCTGGGTATTCGCTACATCGGCGAAGCCCCCCTCAATGAGGACAACACGGTTCGTTCGCCCAGCAGTCTGACCACCCATGTGCGTATTGGCCGACAACTGACCCGCGAGGTGGACGTGACGATGGATGTGCTGAATCTGGCTGATCGCCGAGGCAACGATATCAGCTATCTGTATCTGTCACGGTTGCGCGGCGAGATGGGCGCAGTGAGCGATGTGCACATGCATCCGGCTGAGCCCAGAACGTTTCGGCTGACCACGCGCGTCACCTTTTAGATGGCGCGCCTCAAGGCCTTGGATCCCAGGGATGAAGTGCGGTCAGTGGGCGGTGCTTGCTGAGAGCAAACCACGTTGCTCGATGAACTCGACCACCGTGGACAGTCCCTCCAGCGTTTTCAGGTTGGTCATGACCCACGGCCGGGCTTGGGGGTTGGGGCGCATGCGGTCGGTGTCGTGTTTCATCACCTCCAGGTTGGCGCCCACGTGCGGGGCCAGGTCGGTCTTGTTGATGATGAACAAATCGCTTTTGGTGATGCCCGGGCCGCCCTTGCGGGGAATTTTTTCGCCCGCGGCCACGTCGATGACATAAATGGTCAGGTCGGACAGTTCAGGACTGAAGGTGGCGGCCAGGTTGTCGCCGCCGCTTTCAATGAAGACGATGTCCGCTTCTGGAAAACGCTCCAGCATGCGATCGATGGCTTCCAGGTTGATGGAAGCGTCTTCACGAATGGCGGTGTGCGGGCAGCCTCCCGTTTCCACTCCCATGATGCGCTCTGGCGGCAACGCCCCGCTGATGGTGAGCAGGCGTTGATCTTCCTTGGTGTAGATGTCGTTGGTGATGGCCACCAGATCCCAGCGGGTGCGCATGTGCTTGCACAGCATCTCCAGCAGGGTGGTTTTGCCCGAGCCCACGGGCCCGCCGATCCCCACGCGCAAGGGGGGCAGTTTCTTGGTGCGATGGGCGATGTGGTGCAAAGCAGTCATGATCTGAATAAACGCGAGTATTGGGTTTCGTGACGGGCTGACAGGATGGCCAGCATGGGGGAGAAGGCCTGGCGTGTGTCGTCGCTGTGGTGCAGGGCGATGTGTACAGCGTCCGGGATGTGTTGCGTCAAGGTGGCAAGCATGCGCTGTCCGCTGTTTTGCCCCAGGGGGACGGCCTTGAGGGCGGCCTGGGTCATGTTCTCGGCCCAGCCGAACGCGTAGGCTTGCAGGGCCTGTTCTGGTCGGGCGTGTGTGCCCGACAAGGCCAGCGCGTAGGCGATGGGGTAGGTGGGTGCACGTTGCGTCAGCCATGCCAGCTTCTCGGGGGACACCCACGCCAGGTTGCGCATCCAGTCCAGCAGGGATCGCCCCATCTGCTGGGTTTGTAAACGCATTTCGCTGCTCTCGCGGGTGGACAGGACCCAGGTGTTGAGGGTTTGCAGCCGCTCGGTGTCAAAACTGGCCCAGGCTGTGAGCGCTTGCGCCAACGCGGACATGTCGGCCCGGGCCTGGGTCAGCAGCAACTGGTCCACCAGCCACCGGCTGCAAGTGGCTTCATCGCACACCTGCCCGTGGTCAATAGCGGCTTCCAGGCCCTCCGAATACGAGAAACCGCCCACGGGCAAGGCCGGTGAAGCCAGCCACATGAGCTGCAACAGCGGGTCCATGTCAGTGGGCGTGGTCACAGTCTGCGCCGTCATGACCGTGCGGGTGGTCATGGGTGTGACCGTGTGTATCGCCGTGTGCATGGTCGTGAGAGGGGCCATGCGAATGCCCATGCGCATGGCCCATCATGGCGTTGTCGCCATAGGCCCCGCCTTCGGGTTCAAACGGGGCCTGCATCGGGGTGACGATCATGTGCATGGCGCCCATGAGTTCAGACAGCACATGATCGGGTTCGATCTTGAGATGGTCGGGCTGCAGCTCGATGGGCACATGACGGTTGCCCAGGTGATAGGCGGCTCGCATCACATCGAACGCGCTGCCGTGCTCGGGACAGGCCGTGATGTGCAGGACCGCCTGGTTGGCTGCCTGAACCCGGACGAGCGACCCGTCTTCGGCCACCAGCACATCACCCCCACGCACCACCGTGCCGCGCGGCAAGAAAACACCCAGCAAGCGGCCCTGGCTGTCCGTGGCGTCAAAGCGGCTTTTTTGGCGCGTGTCCCAGTCCAGCGTGACGGTGGCGGCGCGCTGCACCAGCACGCGGGCCAGCCCCTTGCCTTGCGGCATCCGCTTCGAGCAAATCAGCATCAGAATAAAAAGTAACGTTGGGTCATCGGGAGACTCGCGGCAGGCTCGCAGGTGAGAAGGAGGCCGTCGGCGCGCACCACATAGGTCTGGGCATCCACCTCCATGTGGGGTGCGTAGTCATTGTGGACCATGTCGCGCTTGCCCACCGAGCGGATGTTTTTCACCGCGGACACCGTCTTGCTCAGCCCATAGCGCTCTTGAATGCCGGCCTGCAGGCCGGCCTGCGACACAAAGGTCAGGGAGCAGCGGCTCAGCGCAGTGCCGAGGCTGCCGAACATCGGGCGGTAGTGCACCGGTTGTGGTGTGGGAATGGAGGCGTTGGGGTCGCCCATGGCGGCCAGGGCAATCATGCCCCCCTTCAGAATCCAGGACGGCTTCACACCAAAAAACGCCGGCCGCCAGATGACCAGGTCCGCCCATTTGCCCACTTCCACGCTGCCCACCTCGTGGCTGATGCCGTGTGCTATGGCCGGGTTGATGGTGTATTTGGCGATGTAGCGCTTGATGCGGGCATTGTCATGCCGGTCCGTGTCGCCGGGCAACTTGCCACGTTGCAACTTCATCTTGTGCGCCGTCTGCCAGGTGCGGATGATCACCTCGCCCACACGGCCCATGGCCTGGCTGTCGCTGCTCATCATGCTGATGGCACCGAGGTCGTGCAGGATGTCCTCGGCCGCAATGGTTTCCTTGCGGATGCGACTTTCGGCAAAGGCCAGGTCCTCGGCGATGGCCGGGTCGAGGTGGTGACACACCATCAGCATGTCCACATGCTCATCCAGCGTGTTGACGGTGTAGGGTCGTGTCGGGTTGGTGGAGGAGGGCAACACATTGGCCTCGCCCACCACTTTGAGAATGTCGGGCGCATGTCCCCCGCCGGCACCTTCGGTGTGGAAGGTGTGGATGGTGCGTCCCTTGAAGGCGGCAATCGTGTCTTCCACGAAACCGGATTCGTTCAGGGTATCCGTGTGAATGGCCACCTGGGTGTCGGTTTCTTCGGCCACCGACAGGCAGTTGTCGATGGCAGCAGGGGTGGTGCCCCAGTCTTCATGCAGCTTGAGGCCGATGGCACCCGCACCAATCTGCTCGCGCAAGCCATCGGGCAAAGAGGCATTGCCCTTACCCAGAAAGCCCAGGTTCATGGCAAAGGCATCCGCCGCTTGCAGCATGCGCTCCATGTGCCAGGGGCCCGGCGTGCAGGTGGTGGCAAATGTGCCCGTGGCAGGCCCGGTCCCACCGCCTAGCATGGTGGTCACGCCAGAACTCAAGGCCTCATCGATCTGCTGGGGGGCGATGAAATGGATGTGCGTGTCAATGCCGCCGGCGGTGACGATCATGCCTTCGCAGCTGATGATTTCAGTCGCGGGGCCGATGATGATGTCCACGCCAGGTTGCGTGTCCGGATTGCCGGCCTTGCCAATGGCCACGATGCGGTGGCTTTTCAAACCGATGTCTGCTTTCACCACACCCCAGTGATCGATGATCAGGGCATTGGTGAGCACGGTGTCCACCGCGCCCTGGGCGCGGGTGCGCTGGGACTGCGACATGCCGTCACGGATGGTCTTGCCGCCGCCAAATTTCACTTCCTCGCCGTAGCTGCCGGCCCGCAGGGTGAAGTCCTGTTCGACTTCCACCACGAGATCGGTATCGGCCAGGCGCACCCGGTCACCGACCGTAGGGCCATACATTTCCGCGTAGGCGCGTTTGTCAATGGAGGTCATGTCAGAGTGCTCCTTGCGTCAGGCCGCGAAAGCCCCAGACGATTCTGTCGCCCGCATAGTCCACCAAAGATACCGTGCGCTGCTGGCCCGGCTCGAAACGCACGGCGGTGCCGGCGGCAATGTTCAGACGCATGCCCCGCGCGGCGACACGGTCGAACACCAGTGCGCTGTTGGTCTCGGCAAAGTGGTAGTGCGAGCCCACCTGGATCGGGCGGTCGCCCCCATTGACCACCACCAGGGTGATGCTGCGCCGACCCGTGTTGAGCGGGTGTTGACCCGCGTCAATGAGAAATTCGCCTGGGATCATGAGCGCCTCACTTGCGGTTGCCCAGGTACCAGGCGGCCACGCCCACCAGGACGGCGGCTGCAAAGCCCAGGGCGTCCCAGGCGTGCCAATGAGAACCCGAGAAGCCATGGCCGTCATGTGACCACGCCCCAAGATGGGGCATGGCACCAAGTAGGGGAATCCAGCGATGTGAAATTTTCATGGGAGTGGGCTCAAACAATGGGTTGATGAACGGTGACCAGTTTGGTCCCATCGGGGAAGGTGGCCTCCACCTGGATGTCAGGGATCATCTCGGCCACGCCGTCCATGACATCGTCACGGGTCAGCACCGCGCGGCCATCGCTCATGAGTTGCGCCACCGTCTTGCCATCGCGAGCCCCTTCCATGACGGCGGCGCTGATGAGCGCGATGGCCTCCGGGTAGTTGAGCTTCAAGCCACGGGCACGACGGCGTTCGGCCACCAGTGCAGCGGTGAAGATCAGCAACTTGTCTTTTTCACGAGGGGTGAGTTCCATTTTGGTGCATCAGTGTGGGTTGTCGTGCATGCCGCGGTCTGTCGTGCAAATTGCATGCCCTCTATAGGGTGCAAGGTAACGCTCTGGGGTGGCCGCATGCATGAATATTGTGCACGAAGCCCCTGATTCTGCTGGCACGGGCTTTGCAAAGCCATCTCAGGGTGGTTCTGCCCCCGAGACCTCAATTCTTTTCATCTGGAGTGACTACATGATCAACCGTCGTGGCAATCTCAAAGCCCTGGCCCTGGCTGCCGCCGTCAGCGCTGGTTCGCTGACCTTTACCCTGCAGGCCCAAGCGGCTGACACCATCAAGGTGGGTGTGTTGCACAGCCTGTCGGGCACCATGGCGATCTCGGAAACCGTCCTCAAGGACACGGTGCTGATGGCCATCGACGAAATCAACGCCAAGGGCGGTGTGCTGGGCAAGAAGCTCGAGCCCGTGGTGGTCGACCCCGCCTCCAACTGGCCCCTGTTTGCCGAGAAGACCAAGCAGCTGCTGACGCAAGACAAGGTGTCGGTCATTTTCGGTTGCTGGACCTCGGTGTCGCGCAAGTCGGTGCTGCCGGTGGTGGAAGAGCTCAATGGTCTGCTGTTCTACCCGGTGCAATACGAAGGTGAAGAGCTGTCCAAGAACGTGTTCTACACCGGTGCCGCGCCCAACCAGCAGGCGATTCCTGCGGTGGACTATCTGATGAGCAAGGACGGCGGCGCTGCCAAGCGCTGGGTGCTCCTGGGTACCGACTATGTCTATCCCCGCACCACCAACAAGATTTTGCGCGCCTACCTCCAGAGCAAGGGCGTGAAAGACAGCGACATCGACGAGAAGTACACCCCGTTCGGTCATTCCGATTACCAGACCATCGTGGCTGACATCAAGAAGTTCTCCGCCGGTGGCAAGACCGCGGTGGTCTCCACCATCAACGGCGATTCCAACGTGCCCTTCTACAAGGAACTGGGCAATGCCGGTTTGAAAGCCAAGGATGTGCCCGTGGTGGCCTTCTCCGTGGGGGAAGAAGAACTGCGCGGTGTGGACACCAAGCCGCTGGTGGGTCACCTGGCCGCCTGGAACTACTTCATGAGCATCAAGAACCCGGCCAACGACGAGTTCGTCAAGAAGTGGGGCGCGTATGCCAAGGCCAAGAACATTGCCGGTCACAAGGACAAGCCGCTGACCAACGATCCGATGGAAGCCACCTACATCGGCATCAACATGTGGAAGCAAGCGGTTGAGAAAGCCAAGTCCACCGATGTGGACAAGGTGATTGCCGCCATGGCCGGTCAGACCTTCAAGGCGCCAAGCGGCATCACGTCCAAGATGGACGAAAAGAACCACCACCTGCACAAGTCGGTGTTCATTGGCGAGATCAAGGCCGATGGCCAGTTCAACGTGGTGTGGAAGACCCCCGGTCCTGTCAAGGCCAAGCCGTGGAGCCCGTACATTGCGGGCAACGAGAGCAAGCCTGACGAGCCTGCCAAGAAGTAAGCGGCCCGAACGGCCCTTCAAGAGGGGGGAGGGCGCGAGTCCTTCCCCCTTTATCATTTCAGGGTGAAATTCCCTGGTGTCACATGAACATGATGAAACATTGGATGCGCGCGTTGCTGCTGCTCGCGGGCTGCTGTGGGTTGTTTTCAGCCCACGCGCTGACGCCTCAACTGGCCATGGAGATGGCCGTGGGCGAGAGTGACAGCCGGATTCTGGCGATCGGCAAAGCCCTGGAAGCGCCGGATGCCAGCACGGCAGCGTTGCTGCAAGCCATGGCCGATGAGACCGCCAAAGTGTTTGCCGATGCGGTCTGGGTGGTCGACAACGGCCAGGCGCGCCACGCCACCACCGGCGAAACCCGTGCGCTGCCCGACGACGCGCAAGACATCATGCTCAACAACCGCATGCGTGCCGAAATCGATGCGGCCTTGGCGGCCCTCAAGCTATTCAATCCCGATGCCCAGCAGCGGATGGTGGCGGCCCAGGCCATGCTGAAAGAGCCCGATGCCACACGCAAGTCGATGCTGGAAAAAGCACTGGCCAGCGAGACCCAGGGCGAGGTGAAGGCCTGGTTGATATCCGCCCTGGCAGCGGTGAATCTGTCTGACTCAGTGGCGGCGACGCGTATCGCTGCGGTGAAGGTGCTGTCGCAAAGCGCACGGCCCGATGTGCTGTTGTTGCTCAACCAGCAACTCACGGCCGAGCAGGAGCCGGCGGTGCAATCGGTGCTCAAGGCAGCCATCCGGCAAGTGCAGGATGGGTTGAAGTGGGGCGAGCGCCTGGGCATTCTGTTCACCGGTGTGAGCCTTGGCTCGATTCTCATGCTGGTGGCACTGGGACTGGCCATCACCTATGGGTTGATGGGCGTGATCAACATGGCGCACGGCGAGTTGATGATGATTGGTGCCTACGCGACCTACCTGGTCCAGGTGCTGTTTCGCCAGTATCTGCCGTCGGGCTTTGACTACTACCTGATCGCCGCCATTCCCGTTTCGTTTCTGGCTTCCGCGTTGGTGGGCGCCGCGCTGGAGCGCAGTGTGCTCAAGTATTTGTATGGGCGCCCCCTGGAAACGCTGCTGGCGACGTGGGGCATCAGCCTGATGCTGATGCAGGCCGTGCGGTCACTCTTTGGGGCCCAAAACGTGGGTGTGGAGAACCCGACCTGGATGAGCGGTTCGTGGGCCTTGATGTCAAACCTGCAACTGCCCTGGAACCGCATCATCATCGTGGCATTTTCTGTGACCGTGCTGGCGGGCGTGGCGCTGATGATCGGACGCACACGACTGGGTCTGTTTGTCCGGGGGGTCACGCAAAACCGCCCCATGGCGTCCTGCATGGGTGTGAACACGGCGCGCATCGATACCTATGCCTTTGCCCTGGGGTCCGGCATCGCGGGATTGGCGGGTTGCGCATTGAGCCAGATCGGCAACGTGGGCCCCGACCTGGGACAAAGCTATATCGTGGATTCGTTCATGGTGGTCGTGCTCGGTGGTGTCGGTCAGCTGGCCGGGACGGTGTATGCCGCCCTGGGGCTGGGCCTGCTCAACAAAGTGCTCGAGGGCTGGGCCGGTGCCGTGCTGGCCAAGATCGCCGTGCTGGTGTTCATCATTGTCTTCATCCAGAAGCGCCCGCAGGGCATCTTCGCGATGAAGGGTCGCAGTGCGGAGGCCTGACATGCGTGAACAGCCTATCAACTGGTTGCCCCAGCGGCATTTGCTGAGCCACTCGGCCTGGACGGGTTGGCTGGTGTGCCTGGTGTGCGTGTGCGTGCTGGCCCCCGTGCTCAATCTGGTGGTGCCGCCTGGCAACGCCTTGCATATGAGCGATTACGCCGTGGCCTTGATCGGCAAGATCATGTGTTACGCCATTTGCGCGCTGGCGATCGACCTGATCTGGGGCTACACCGGCATTCTCTCGCTGGGCCACGGTTTGTTCTTCGCCCTCGGTGGATACATGATGGGCATGTACCTCATGCGCCAGATTGGTCGTGATGGGCAATACCAGAGCGATCTGCCGGACTTCATGGTGTTTCTCGACTGGAAGCAGTTGCCCTGGCACTGGTGGTTCTCGGACAGCTTTATCGCGACCTTGCTGCTCGTGGTGCTGGTTCCCGGCTTGCTGGCAGGGGTGTTCGGCTATTTCGCCTTCCGCTCGCGTATCAAGGGGGTGTACTTCTCGATCATCACCCAGGCCATGACCTTTGCCGCCATGCTCTTGTTCTTTCGCAACGAGACCGGCTTTGGGGGCAACAACGGCTTCACCGACTTCAAGCGCATTCTGGGGATGCCCATCGCCACGACGAGCATGCGCATGGTGCTCTTTGTGCTGACGGGTGTCACGCTGCTGGGCTTTTTCCTGATGGCGCGCTGGCTGGTCGGCAGCAAATACGGCCGCGTGCTGCAGGCCATCCGCGATGCCGAAAGCCGCGTGATGTTCTCGGGTTATTCGCCCCTGCCTTACAAGTTGAGCATCTGGGTGATTTCTGCCGTCATGTGCGCCGTGGCCGGGGCCTTGTATGTGCCGCAAGTGGGCATCATCAACCCGGGCGAGATGAGCCCGGCCAACTCCATCGAAATGGCCGTGTGGGCGGCGGTGGGCGGGCGTGCCACGCTGGTGGGGCCCATCGTGGGGGCCTTCCTGGTCAATGGCGCCAAGAGTTGGCTCACGGTGGTGGCGCCCGAATTCTGGTTGTACTTCCTGGGGGCGTTGTTCATTGCCGTGACCTTGTTCCTGCCGCATGGTGTGATCGGACTGCTGAAGTCACGACTGGGCAAAGGAGCGTCGCGATGACCCCCGACCTGATGAACCAAGGCGCCGAGCGCGTCGCCCGCTTCGAGGTCGAAGCAGCCAGACGCGCTGCCGGTGGAGCGGGGGGCACGGCCAGTTACGGCCGTGTGCTGAAAGACCGGCAGGCCGTGGATGTGTCACACGGGCGCATCCTGTACCTCGACGATGTCTGTGTGAGTTTTGACGGCTTCAAGGCCATCAACAACCTGTCACTCGACATTGCGCCGGGCGAGCTGCGCTGCATCATCGGTCCCAACGGGGCAGGCAAGACCACCATGATGGACATCATCACCGGTAAAACACGCCCCGACTCGGGCACGGTGTTCTTTGGTTCCACCATTGACTTGCTGCGACACAACGAGCCGGAGATCGCCCAGCTGGGCATCGGCCGCAAATTTCAAAAGCCCACCGTGTTCGAACACCTGAGCGTGGTGGAGAACCTGGAGCTCGCGCTCAAGACGGACAAGCGTGTGGGCGCGTCGATGCGCTTCAAGCTCGACTCGGCACAGACCGACCGGCTGCATGAAGTGCTGACCACCATCCACCTGCTGCCGGATGCGCTCAGGACAGCGGGCAACCTCAGCCATGGTCAGAAGCAGTGGCTGGAAATCGGCATGCTGCTGATGCAAGACCCGAAGTTGCTGCTGCTCGACGAGCCCGTGGCTGGGATGACCGACCATGAAACCGAGCGCACCGCCGAGTTGTTTCTGAGCCTCAAGGGCAAGCACTCGCTCATGGTGGTGGAGCACGACATGAGTTTTGTGCGCACCATCTCGGACATCGTCACGGTGCTGTGCGACGGCTCGGTCCTGGCCCAGGGAACGCTCGACCAGGTGCAGGCCGATGAGCGTGTCATTGAAGTTTATTTGGGGCGCTGATATGTTGCGTGTCAACCAGGTTCACCAGTACTACGGGGGCTCACACATCCTGCGGGATGTGTCGGTCTCCACCCAGGTGGGCGAAGTCACGGTACTGCTGGGGCGCAATGGCGTGGGGAAAACCACGCTGCTCAAAAGCATCATGGGGCTGGTGCCGATCCGAAGCGGCGCGGTCATGATGGGGACGCAGGACATCTCCAAAGCGAAGCCCTACGAGCGGGCTGCATTGGGCATCGGGTATGTGCCGCAGGGGCGGGAGATATTCGCCCGCCTCACGGTGGAGGACAACCTGCGCATGGGTTTGGCCACCTGTCCTGCTGGCACGCCGATTCCGCCGGAATTGTTTGAGCTGTTTCCGGTGCTGCACCAGATGCTGCACCGCCGTGGCGGTGACCTCTCAGGCGGTCAACAGCAGCAACTCGCCATTGCGCGTGCGCTGGCCTTCAAGCCCAAGGTGCTGGTGCTGGATGAACCCACCGAGGGCATTCAGCCGAGCATCATCAAGGACATCGGACGCGTGATCCGCCGCCTGGCCGATGTGGGCATGCAAGGGCAGCGCATGGCCATTCTGCTGTGCGAGCAGTATTACGACTTTGCCCAGGAGTTGGCCGACCAGTATGTGGTGATGGAGCGGGGCGAGGTGATCGCGCAAGGACCGGCGAGCGAAATGATCGACAAGAACATTCGACAGTTGGTGTCGATCTGAGTCGCACGCGTGTCGCTGGCTACAAGTTCCACAAGCGAGGGGGTTGCCCTGACAGCCCCCACAGCGTGTGCCGCCAGGCATACCAGACCGGGCGTAACAACTGCATGGCCGGCTCCACCATGGGGGCGAGCACCCGCAGCACCATCACCTGAGGGCCCGCCAGGGTGACACCGGCCTGTTGTTTCAACGGGCTGTTATCAATCAGTGTGCGAGCGGCTTCCAGGGCGGCTTCGGCGCGAGAGCCCGACAGTGCAGCGCCGGAGGCAAAGACGAAGGTGGCCAGGCAGCGTTGTCCTGCCAGCGCCAGCGGGCTGTTCAGCAGGCGCTGATCCTGCGCATCAATCAGCCCTCGTTCCAGCCACACGCCTGGCATTTCCATGTGCTGTAAAAAACGCCCGGTGGTGAACGGGGCATTGGCCTGGTCCAACCCCAAGGCCGTCACGTCCCAGGCCATCAACTCGGCGGAGGGGGCCAGTTCAAACGACAACTGATTCAGGGCGTCACAGCCCGGGTAAGCCAGTGACTCGAGCGGCAGCCATTCCAGCCTGGCACCGTCCTCCAGCCGGGCATGAACCGAATTGGTGGCCGTGTCCTGCTCGGTTCGGTAATAGCGGGTGGCACCAGGCGTGGTGACCAAGCCGTGAGCCTGGGGGCCGACCGTGATGCGTATGTCTATCACATCGCCTCCCACAAATCCCCCGGGGGGATGCACCAGAACGTTGTGGCAGATGGCATCGCCTTCCGGGTACAGGCTTTGCAGGATGCGCAGCGGGCCCTCATGCTGGTAGCGGACCACGCTGCGGCTGCGTTCGTGCGTGTACTGGAGTGAGAGGTGGGCGTGCCAGGTCATGAGGCGATCTCTATCTGACCATGATACGAGGAGTTGGCGGTCATGACTTCTTGCACCTCCCTCGTGCATGGTCGTTTAACTATTAAGAGTTCATTGAAGGTGGGTGCGCACCTGCATCGACTATGCAATTCGCGATTGGTGCGTCTCGCCCTGAATGAGGGCGATTTCACTGAGAAAACTAAGCATTTAGCCTGGCCTGAATTTTGCAATTTTGTGACAGCTGTGCATGTGTGTGCAAGCTCAACATTCATCAACTAGGAAGCTCTATATGAAACATCAAATCAAACACATCGCAAGCCTGTGTCTTCTCGGGGTGGCCGCTACCCAAGTGCATGCAGAAGGGTTTAGTTTTTACGCCTTGTTGGATGGAGGAATTGCCAATACCAAAGTCAGTGGTGGAGCGAGTTCCACATCCGGAAAAACTGAGTTTGTCACTGGTGGATATGCGCCTAGTTTTGCTGGCGTAACAGCAGAAAAATCACTTGGACAAGGGTTCTCGGGGGGATTCAAACTCGAGCAAGGATTTTTGCTCAATCCAGGAAGCAGTCAACCTTGGTTTTTCTCTGATACCGTAGGCCTTTTCAATCGTCAAGCCAACCTATTCGTCAAATCAAAAGCTGGCACTTTGACGTTGGGAACTCAGGGGAATGCCTTCTTCTCCAGTCTTCTGGCTGTTGAGCCTAGGTCAGGCTCTAATTTTGGCAGTTCGTTGGCCACGATTGCTGGCGACGCTCAGGCCTACAAAGGCACTGTTGATAAAGGTTCGGTTTCTTACTCAAGCCCATCTGTCGCTGGCTTTGATGTGAGCCTTCAGTTGGTTCCTGCCAATGTGGACACAACGGTAAAAGGCGGTAGTCGTTTCAGCGTGAAATATGCGGGCGAATCGTTAACGGCAACTGCAGCCACCTACACAACCGATATTGCCGCTGTTGCTGATTACACTCGCACTGGATCTTTGGCTGGCGCGGCTTACAAATTAGGTGATGTCACACTGAAAGGCATGTGGGTCAAGCAAACCACATTAGGCTACAAAGATTTAAAGACAAGCGGATATGGCGGCGTTTATCAGATCACCCCAACGGTTGCCCTTGACCTGGGTATTTATGAATCTCGCGACAATGCCGCTGGATATAAAACAAATACCATTGGCACAGGGATTCAATACAAATTCCTCAAAGACCTCACTGCCTACGGTCAATACACATCAGTTAAAAACAACGGTACTGCCACTGCCGCTTACAACTTTGCTCCTCCGATGGCCGCAGACGCTGGAACGATCAGTGCATCTCAGACTGGTACAACGATAAACGTTGGTTTGTTATATGGGTTCTTTTGATCTGAACTGAGATTGAAAAATGGCGCCCTCTTGGGGCGCCATTTTTTTGCCTAAAAAGTGGCATCAATTAAATTCACCATTTGAAGCTACAGGCGTATGTACCCACATCTCACAACTCGTGAACGGCCGCACCACCGGGTACTGACTCATCGTCTTGAATTTGCGCAGCAAAGGCGCAGTCATGTAGTACTCATAACCGCACCGAAACCCCGTGGTGGAGGTTTCGGAGGGCAGTCGGT
Organism: uncultured Burkholderiales bacterium; assembly: GCA_937927685.1. Classification (GTDB taxonomy): domain Bacteria; phylum Pseudomonadota; class Gammaproteobacteria; order Burkholderiales; family Burkholderiaceae_C; genus Limnohabitans. The sequence continues at coordinate 41,527 of CALBSC010000078.1, forward strand.
AACAGCAATTCTCACAGCAGCGTTGTGCGGGGGGAATGGTGGTCATGAGTTGCTCAACGACATCAAGGGGCTTGTTGGGTGGTCACGTGGTTGGCTGATCCCAATACTGAGGGTTCGGCAGTTCATTGAAAACTTTTCGTAACTGCTGCCCCCAGCTTTCCCGAATGGACAGGAAGTAAGGGTCGTGCTGATCGATCAGCGTGTGCTGCTTGATGGTCAGGCTGTCGTTCTCGTAGCACATCAAATCAAGGGGCAAACCCACGGACAAATTGGATTTGATGGTCGAGTCCATGGAGATCAGGCAGCATTTCGCCACCTCGTCCAGGCTCAGGTCATCCTCGATCACACGGTCCAGAATGGGCTTGCCATACTTGGACTCGCCAATCTGGAAATAGGGCGTTTCGTCAGTGGCCTCAATGAAATTGCCGGCGGAGTACACGTTGAACAGGCGTGGCTCCTCGCCCTTGACCTGACCGCCCAGAATCATGTTGACATTGAACTCAATGCCGAAGTCCTTCAAGCTGTCGGCGTCGCGGGCGTGGACCTTGCGGACCGTATCGCCCACCAGTTTGGCGGCAGAAAACATGTTGGGCACATTGGCCAGGCTTTTTTCATCCGGGTTGTGCATCATCACGCGCAGGTTGCTGGCAATGGACTGGCTGATGGCCAGGTTGCCGGCGGTCAGCAGCACAATCACGCGCTCGCCGGGCACTTCAAAGCGATGCAGTTTGCGAAATGTGCTGATCTGATCCAGGCCCGCATTGGTTCTGGAGTCTGCCAGAAACACCAGCCCGGCGCGGTTGCGAACGCCGACGCAATAGGTCATGAAAAATAGCTCCTCATTTTTTTTGAATACGATGCCGATCAGCCGGTCAGGTCGGAACCAGAAACTCGCGGCTGATCTCGGCGCCGATCTGGTTGATTCTCTCCAAAAATTGAACCAGAAAGGCGTGCAAGCCCTGTTTCAGTATTTCATCGATGGTGGTGAATTTCAGGTCTGAGCGCAGTTTGCCAGCCAGCCGGCAACTCAGGCAGCTGGAAGACTCACACACCGAATCGAGGTTGTTCACCACCTCGTTCATGCACGACAACAAGGAGCGGGGAATGTCGGGGCGCAAGACCAGCAGTTCTGCCACCAGGTCGGGCTGGATGACGTTGCGGTAGACCCGGCGGTAAATTTCGAAGCCCGAGACGCTGCGCAGGATGGCGCTCCAATGGTAGAAATCGTATTCCTGGTCCTGATCGCTGGCCAGACCATAGAAGTCGCTGTCCACGGCGTTGAATTTCACGTCCAGCAACCGGGCCGTGTTGTCGCCCCGCTCCAGGAAGGTGCCCAGCCGCATGAAGTGCAAGGCCTCATCGACCAGCATCGTGCCCACGGTCACGCCGCGTGACAGATGGGATCTGAATTTGACCCATTCAAAAAACTGTCCCGGGTCGCGCTCCAGCATGTCGGTGGCGAGCAGGCGATTGAGTTCCAGCCATGTCTGGTTCTGTGTCTCCCACACTTCGGTGGTCAGGGTGCCGCGCACGGCCCTGGCGTTTTCCCGGGCGGCGCGCAAGCACGAGATGATGGAGGAGGGGTTGCGTTCATCCTTGACCATGAACTGCAGCACCCGTTGCGGTGTCACTTCGCCGTACAGGGCCTGATAGGCCGGCAGCAACTCGCTGATTTTCAACAGCCCCTCCCAGCCCAGTTCGGCCACGGCCGTTGACTGGGGCAGGAGCGAGGTCTGGTAGTTGACGTCCAGCATGCGTGCGGTGTTTTCCGCGCGCTCGGTATACCGCGACATCCAGAACACGTGATCGGCAGTTCGGCTGAGCATGGTCAATTCTCCAGAATCCAGGTGTCCTTGGTTCCGCCGCCTTGCGACGAGTTGACCACCAAGGAACCTTCCTTGAGGGCGACCCGTGTCAGACCGCCCGGAACCATCTGGACCGATTTGCCGCTCAGCACAAACGGACGCAAGTCGATGTGCCGAGGGGCCACGCCCGACTCCACATAGGTGGGGCAGGTGGACAGACTCAGGGTGGGTTGCGCAATGTACCGCTCCGGGTGCGCCTGGAGCAGGAGGCGGAAATTCTCGATCTCGGCCTGACTCGCCATGGGACCCACCAGCATGCCGTAACCGCCAGCGCCGTGCACCTCTTTCACCACCAGTTCTGACAGGTGAGCCAGCGTGTATTGAAGATCTTCAGGGACGCGGCACATGAACGTCGGGACGTTGTTCAAAATGGGTTTTTCCCCCAGGTAGAACTCGATCATCTTCGGCACGTAGGGGTAGATGGACTTGTCGTCCGCAATGCCGGTGCCGACGGCGTTGCAAATGTTGACCCGGCCCGCTTTGTAGGCCTGCATCAAGCCAGCGCAACCCAGGGTGGAATTCGCGCGGAACACGCTCGGGTCCAGGAAGTCGTCATCCACACGGCGGTAAATCACATCCACTTTGCGCGGTCCGCGGGTGGTCCGCATGAAGACCTGGGCCTCATCGACAAACAGGTCTTTGCCTTCCACCAGTTCCACGCCCATTTGCTGGGCCAGAAAGGCGTGCTCGAAGTAGGCGCTGTTGTACATCCCGGGCGTCAGCACCACCACGGTGGGGTTGTCGGTGGTGGAGGGGGCGCTGGCGCGCAGCGACTCGAGCAACATGTCGGGATAGTGTGCAATGGGCGCGACCCGGTTGAGGCGAAACAGGTCCGGGAACAGACGCATCATCATCTTGCGGTCTTCGAGCATGTAGCTCACCCCGCTGGGCACCCGCAAGTTGTCTTCCAGCACGTAGTATTGCCCGTTGCCCTGGCTGTCGGGGGCGCGGACGATGTCCACGCCACTGATGGTGGAGTACACCTGGTTGGGCACGGCGATGCCCATCATCTCGGGGCGAAACTGCGAGTTCTGCAGGATCTGCTCGCTGGGCACGATGCCCGATTTCAGGATCGCCTGGTCGTGGTAGATGTCATGCAGGAAATGGTTGAGGGCGTTGACGCGCTGGACCAGTCCTTTTTGCAAGTCACGCCATTCGTGCGAGGGGATGATGCGGGGAATCAGGTCAAAGGGGATCAGCCGCTCCGTACCGGCGCCGTCCTCGTCCTTTTCTCCGTACACCGCAAACGTGATACCCACGCGCCGAAAGATCACCTCGGCTTCATCATGCCGAGCCCGCATGGCCGATTCGTTCTGGGTGGCCAGCCAGTTTCCGTAGTCCCGGTAATGCGGGCGCAAGGCGTTCGTGGCCTGTTCAAACATCTCGTCGTATTTCAACATCGGCTTCTCCTGCTGTTCTATATAGCAAGAGCGATGCCATTGAACCACCTGGGATAGGTGGCTTTGCGCACCATTTTGGGGAGATTCGTGCACGACTCTGATGCCCCTGCACCCCGGGGACGGGGTGGAGGTTGCTATTCGTGCATGTTACGCCGCAAAACGACTGGCTTGTCTCTTGCTATGTGGGGGCATGCCCATTCACGCCGCACTTCACCACGTCACGCACTACCGTTACGACCGACCCGTGCAGCTGGGGCCACAAGTCATTCGTCTGCGGCCGGCCCCGCACACACGCGGTCAGGTGGTGTCCTACAGCTTGCGGGTGGAGCCGGCGCATTTCATCAACTGGCAGCAAGACCCGTTTTCCAACTACCAGGCCCGACTGATGTTCCCCGACAAGACCCGTGAATTCAAGGTCACGGTGGACCTGGTGGTGGAAATGGCGGTGTACAACCCGTTTGACTTCTTTCTGGAGCCAGGCGCTGAGCATTACCCGTTCACGATGTCGGCGCCCTTGCGTGAGGAGTTGGCCCCCTACCTGCTGGTGACCCCGCAAGGCGAGCGTTTCAAGAATTACCTGAATGCCCGCGTGCTCAAGACCTCGAAGCAGACACTTCGCACGATCGACTTCCTGGTGCAACTGAACCAACAGGTGCAGCAGGACATCCGATATCTCATTCGTCTTGAACCCGGGGTACAAACACCGCAGGAAACCCTGACCCTGGGCAGTGGCTCTTGCCGCGACAGTGCCTGGTTGCTGGTGCAATTGCTGCGGCATTGCGGGTTGGCGGCCCGGTTTGTCTCGGGCTATCTCATCCAGCTGGTCCCGGATGTGAAGCCGCTGGACGGCCCTGCGGGGACCGACGTGGATTTCACGGACCTGCATGCCTGGTGCGAGGTGTACTTGCCGGGGGCTGGCTGGATTGGTCTGGACCCCACCTCGGGCTTGCTGGCGGGTGAAGGTCACATTCCGTTGGCCTGCACACCGATGCCGGCCAGCGCAGCGCCCATTGAGGGCCTGGTGGACGAGGCGGAGGTGGAGTTCCACCACGAGATGCAGGTCAGCCGCCTCTCGGAATCGGCCCGAGTGACCCAACCCTACACCGAAGCGCAATGGCGACGCCTGGTGGCCCTGGGCGAGGTGGTGGACCAACGGCTCGAAGCGGGCGATGTGCGACTGACCCTGGGCGGCGAGCCCACCTTTGTCGCGGTCGACAACCGGGACGCGCCCGAATGGAATACCGAGGCGCTGGGACCGACCAAACGCGGCATGGCCACGACGTTGGTGCACAAGCTGCAGGCCCACTATGGCCAAGGGGGTTTCCTGCACTTCGGTCAGGGCAAGTGGTACCCCGGTGAACAACTGCCTCGCTGGGCACTCAGCATCGGCTGGCGAGCCGATGGCCAGCCCTGCTGGCACAACCCTGCGCTGTTCGCGAATGAAAGCGAACCCCACCACTACACCCAGGCAGATGCCCAGCGCTTCATTGCGCTGCTCGCACACCAGCTGGGGGTGGATGACCGCTTCATTCAGCCGGGCTACGAAGACACCTGGTATTACCTGTGGCGCGAGCGACGTCTGCCGGTCAACGTGGATCCATTCGACTCGCGCCTGGAAGACGAACTCGAGCGTGCCCGCTTGCGCCGTGTCTACAGCCAGGGCTTGTCGGCCGTGGTGGGTTATCTGCTGCCCCTGCAAAAGCTTGAAGGCGGCCCCGGGCGTTGGCAAAGCGGTCCCTGGTTTTTCCGCGATGAGCGCATGTACCTGATCCCCGGCGACTCCCCCATGGGCTATCGCTTGCCGCTGGACTCGTTGCCCTGGGTTCGTGCGCACGACTATCCGCACCAACATGCCCCTGATCCGGGTGTTCCGCGCGAACCCTTGCCCACGGCACAACACATGCGCGCCCGGACCGTGGTCCAGACTGCGGCCATGTCCGAACCGCCCGGGCGATCACACCCGGCCCAGGCGACTCAGCCAGGGATGCACGGTTCGGGTGAGATGGCGGCGTCTTCGACCACCGCCCCGAAGCCCTTTGAATCGGCCCCCTGGGTGACGCGAACGGGCTTGTGTGTGGAAGTGCGGGATCCATCCCGAGCCAATGGTCCCCCCGCTGAGGGGCAGGCAGAACCGGCCTCATCGGTGCTGTATGTGTTCATGCCACCGCTGACCCGGCTGGAAGATTACCTGGAACTGCTGAGCGCCATTGAGGCCACGGCCGAAGCCTTGCAGTTCAAACTGGTGCTGGAAGGGTATCCGCCGCCGCGCGACCCCAGGCTCAAGCTGTTGCAGGTGACGCCCGACCCCGGGGTGATCGAGGTGAACATCCACCCCGCGCATCACTGGCACGAGGTGGTTGAACACACTGAGTTTCTGTATCAGGCGGCCTTTGAATCGCGCCTGTGTGCTGAAAAGTTCATGGTGGACGGTCGCCATACCGGCACCGGGGGCGGGAACCATGTGGTCCTCGGTGGCGCCACGCCGGCAGACAGCCCCTTCCTGCGAAAGCCCGAACTGCTGGCGAGTCTGATCCTGTATTGGCACAACCACCCCAGCCTGAGTTATTTGTTCAGCGGCTTGTTCATCGGTCCGACCAGCCAGGCCCCGCGGGTGGATGAGGCGCGCAATGACCAGGTGTATGAACTTGAAATTGCGTTGCGGGAAATCCAGCGCAACCGTGAGCGTCATGGACAGGATGTGCCCCCCTGGCTGCTCGACCGCACATTGCGCAACATCCTGATTGATGTCACGGGCAACACACACCGAAGCGAGTTCTGCATCGACAAACTCTTTTCACCGGACTCGGCCACGGGGCGCTTGGGTTTGCTCGAATTGCGGGGTTTCGAGATGCCTCCGCATGCCCGCATGAGTGTGGCCCAGCTGCTGTTGATCCGGGCCCTCGTGGCCCGTTTCTGGGACGAGCCCTACCGGGCGCCGGCGACACGGTGGGGGACCGAACTGCATGACCGCTTCATGCTGCCCTATTTCATTCAGGCAGACCTGGATGATGTGCTGACCGAGCTGGGGGACGCGGGTTTTCATTTCGACCCGGCCTGGTTCACGCCCCACCTCGAATTCCGGTTCCCCCTGGTGGGCGAGTTGCAAGCCTTGGGCATGCAACTCCGGATCCGGCATGCGCTGGAGCCCTGGCATGTCATGGGGGAAGAGGGGGGCGGCGGGGGCACGGTTCGTTACGTCGACTCGTCCCTGGAGCGTTTGCAAGTGCAGGTGCAGGGCTTGAACCCGAGCCGACACGCGGTGTTGGTCAACGGCCGGCCAATTCCCCTGCAGCCCACCGGGGTGGTGGGCGAGTATGTGGCCGGCGTCCGGTACCGCGCGTGGGCGCCCGCCTCCGCCTTGCACCCCACCATTGGTGTTCACGCCCCGCTCACGTTTGACCTGGTCGATACCTGGATGCAGCGGGCCATCGCCGGTTGTCAGTACCACGTCGCACATCCGGGCGGCCGGAATTACGAGACCTTGCCGGTCAATGCCTACGAGGCAGAGAGCCGTCGCCTGTCCCGGTTTTTCCCGATGGGTCACACCCCCGGGCGCATGGCCCAGGTGCCCAACACCCTGGATGTCATTGGGAGCAAGGAATTTCCCTTTACGCTGGATCTGCGGCGATGAGAGAATTCGCGCATGCAGGAATCTTCATCGAGCCCGCGGTGGGTGCTGCCGTCTCACGTCACGAGTGACGGGTTGAACCGCCCGCTCATCCATGCCCGACCGGTGGCCGACGGGCATTTCGATGAAATGCAGACCGACCCCACGGGGGGCATCGGAGCGGCCCATTGGGATGCGTTTTTTGCACAGATGACCTCCCTGGGGGTGGACGGGTTGGACCGGCAGCACCGGTTGATGCAGCGCCAGGTTCAGGACAACGGGGTCACCTACAACGTCTATGCCGACCGTGATGGTCCCAAACGGCCCTGGGCGCTGGACCTCTTTCCGCTGCTCCTCGATGGGCAAGACTGGGCTGAACTGAGCGCGGGCATTGCCCAGCGCGCACGGGTCCTGGAGGCCTTGATGCGCGACGCCTATGGTCCCCAACAGTTGTTGCGTCAAGCCTTGGTGCCGGGCGCATTGGTGCTGGGGCATCCGGGCTTTGTGCGTGAACTTCACGGCTATCCTCCCGTGGGGGATACCCATTTGCATGTGGCTGCCTTCGACGTCAGTCGTGACGCCCAGGGACGCTGGGCGGTGATTTCGCAACGCACCCAGGCTCCCTCAGGGCTGGGCTACCTGCTCGAGAACCGGTCCATCATCAGTCGCCAGTTCCCGCAAGCGTTTGCGCAGTTGCAAGTGCACGCGCTGGAGGGGACCTACCGGCGTTGGTTGCAGTCGTTGCGCGCAGCCAGTCCGGCAGGCGACCGCGCCCATGTGGCCTTGCTGACCCCGGGTCCTTACAACGAAACCTATTTCGAACACGCCTACCTGGCCCGGCACCTGGGCATCACCCTGGTCGAGGGACATGACCTGACGGTACGTGGCCAGCAACTGTTCTTGCGTACTTTGCGGGGACTCGAGCAAATTCATGTGCTCATCAAGCGCCTGGATGACGGCTACCTCGATCCCCTCGAGTTGATGCCGGATTCCACCCTCGGTGTGCCGGGTTTGCTGCAAGTGGTTCGGGCCGGTCAACTGGTGTTGAGCAACCCGCCGGGAACAGCCTGGCTGGAGTCGCCCGCGCTCCTGGGTTTCTTGCCTGCGCTGTGCGAGCGCATCCTGCATGAAACCCTGAGCCTGCCATCGCTCGATACGTGGTGGTGTGGCGAACGCGCGGCGATGGATGCCATCCTCCCCCGAATGGCCGACACCGTCATCAAGCCCACCTACCCGGAGGCGGCAGGGCTGAATCCGATCACGGCCACGCTGGGGCGCGATCTCTCCAGTGCCCAGCGCGACGAGTGGCGCGGGCGCATTGTGCGCGAACCCCAGCGCTACACGCTGCAGTCTTATCAGCCCTTGTCGCAAATGCCCACCTGGCGACACCGCGAAATTCAACCGCGCTCCATGGTGCTGCGCCTGTTTGCCCTGCGAACTGGTCGACATGAGTGGCAGGTGTTGCCGGGCGGGCTGGTTCGCATCGCCTCCATGCAGGACGAAATCACCTCCATGCAGCGGGGCGGCAGCAGCGCAGATGTGTGGGTGCTGCGATCCCCGCAAGTGATGCTGGATTTCGACGCGTCCCGTGAAGAGCCTGCGATCGTGCCGGCCGATACCCTGGCCAGGACAACCGCAGCCAAATCCCGGCTCGTCACCAGCCGGTCGGCCGAGGACCTCTTCTGGTTGGGTCGTTACACCGAGCGCAGCGACAACGCGCAACGGCTGGCGCGTCTGTGCCTGCATCAAATTCACCACGAGGATCCCCCCCTCGGGAAAACGTGGACATGGTTGCAAATGCTGTGTGAACGCAATGGCCTGGTGCCCGCAGGCGTTCCCTCGGCAGGTTCCGCCGATGTCCACAAGATGGAGTCCCGGCGTCGACTCTTTGAGCGTACCTTGCTGTCAGGTCTGAACGACCACACGCAACTGGCCAGTGTGGGCTACAACCTGCGGGCCATGCAGCGCACGGCGTCCGGCTTGCGCGAGCGTCTCTCGCCCCAGCAATGGCAGGCCATCACGCAACTGGTCGACGGTTTCACGCGCTGGCACCCCTTGCCAGGCCAGGATCCTGACCACACGCGGGCCATGGCGCTGACGGCGCTGGACGAAGCGGCCGACTGGCTGGCGGCCATCATTGGGGCGCAAAACGATCGCATGACCCGCGATGATGGCTGGCAGTTGCTGACCATTGGCCGTTTGCTGGAGCGCATGCTCTTTTTGCTGGATGTGCTCACGCTGGTCTGCGAACTCGATCTGCTGTCGCCCGAGCACCTGCCCAGACAACTCCCCTTGCTGCTGGAGGTGTTCGACTGCGCCCAGTCATTCCAGGCCGAGCACGCTGACCAGGCGGATCTGTCGGACGTGTGCCAATTGCTGGTGTGGGATGGCGAGCAGCCCAGGGCATTGCATTGGGTCAGCCGGTCCTTGCGGGCCCGCCTGAGCAAGCTCGGCCAGGTCGATCGGCAGTCGCAGGACCCGCTGGCGCAGATGGTGCCCGATTTCTCCCGTGCGAGCGAGATTCTTCAACCAGGCTTTCGCGATCGGCTTCACCAGGCCCGCCAGGCCATCTGGCAGGTGTCGGATGCGATTGCAACGCGTTACTTCAGCCACGCCGGGCGTGTTGGCAGTGTCGGAGCTTGACTGCATGAGACTGGACATCATGCACACCACGCACTACGGGTATTCAGCGCCCGTGAGTGTGGCCCAGCACATGGCGCATCTGCTGCCACGGCAGACCCCTTGCCAGCAGGTGGTCAGCGCGCAGCTGGATATCGATCCTGAGCCTACCTGGCGTCACCAGGTGGTGGACCACCAGGGCAATCATTGCCATTACTTTTCTCTGGTACAGCCGCATCACCGGCTGTCCGTCCGTGCGCACAGTGTGGTCGATACACGCGGGCCGTTGGCCCCAACCGATGAATTGCCGGCACTGCCCTGGGAGCTGGTTCGCTCGCACTTCGAGTACCGGACCGGCCAGCCATGGGATGCGGCCAATGAATATTGCTATGCCTCCCGGCATGTGCAGCCCCATGACGATTTTCTGGCCTATGCCTACCAGAGCTTTGAGCCGGGGCGACCACTGCACGAAGCGGCCATTGACCTGATGCAGCGCATGCACCGCGACTTCGCGTATGTCTCGCACGCCACCGACATCCACACGCCGGCGCTGGAAGCGCTGTCGCTTCGACGCGGTGTCTGCCAGGACTTTGCTCACATCATGCTTTCTTGCTTTCGTGCCCTGGGCCTGGCGGCGCGGTATGTCAGCGGCTATTTGCTGACCGACCCGCCCGACGGGCAGCCCCGGCTGATTGGCAGCGATGCCTCACATGCCTGGGTCTCGCTGTACATCCCCGGCTGGCCAGCCGGCCGATTGCAGGCCTCATCGAATTGGCTGCACCTCGATCCCACCAACAACCGTTCGGGCCTGGGGTCGCCGGGCGAAGACTATGTGTGTGTGGCGTGGGGACGCGATTTTGCCGACGTGTCACCCGTCAGAGGCGTGATTCATGGTGGAGCACAGCATACCCTGGAGGTCGGGGTGACGGTGATGCCGGTGGATACACGGGTTCCTCACCCCTGATTTTTCACCATCACGCGAGGTGTTTGAATGAGTATTCCCGTGATTGATCTGGCTCGCTTTGAGGGCGGGACTCAAGAGGACAAGCGTCAAGTCGCGCAGCAACTGGATCAGGCAGCCAGGCAGATCGGTTTCATGCAACTTGCAGGTCACGGTGTTTCACCCCATCACTTGCAGCAACTGCAGCAGGGCATGGACGATTTTTTCTCGCTGCCCCTCGCGACCAAAGCACGTTGGCGGTCTCCAGATCTTCGCATCAACAGAGGCTACAGCCCACCATTGGCCGAGCGCTTGAGTTACAGCCTGGGGGTGGATTCTCCCCCGGACCTGTTCGAGGCGTTCAACATGGGGGCGGCCTGGACGGATTTCCCTGGCCTGCAGCTGGATCCCATGAGCTATCCCGTCAACATCTGGCCGGATCATCCTGGGAGTTTTCGCGAGGGAGTGCAAGCCTGGTTCGGTGAAATGGCACGTGTGGCCAGACGGGTGACGCGCCTGTTTGCTTGTGCGTTGGAGTTGCCGCCGGATTTCTTTGAACCCTTTGCCGACCATTCACTGGATGTGCTCAGGTTGAATGTCTATGCCCTTCAACCGCAGAGTGAAGCCCCGAAGCCAGATCAGATGGGCATGGGCGCTCATACCGATTACGGCATTGTGACCGTCCTGTGGGCGGATGCGGTGGAGCCGGGATTGCAGGTGCTGGACCGCGCAGGGCGTTGGCACGATGCCACTCCCGCTGCGGGACATTTTCTGATCAACATCGGCGACATGATGGCCCGGTGGACCAACGATCGATGGCTGTCCAGCCTGCACCGTGTCAGACCGCCGGTCAATGCGCAGGGGCAGGTGGTCCGACGTCGATCAGCCGCGTTCTTTCACGATGGAAACGCTGATGCCGTGGTGAGTTGTTTGCCCAGTTGCGCAGATGCCGCCCATCCGCCCCGGTATGCGCCGATCACGGTGGCTGAGCACATTCGGCAGAAACTGGAGGGGTCGCGTGGGTTGGCGCTGAATACCCACGCGCCGCACGAAAGCGCTCGACTTCGCTCCTCCACCGCCTGAGGGGGGAGGTCGCAGGCACCGCGACAGTCCACACGGTGCCTGCGATGTCAGTGCCAGCCTTCAGTTAGGCAGTTGACCTTCCACACCCTCGACGTAGAACTTGATGCTGTCGATGTCGGGATCGGTCATTTGCTGGCCCGCTTGCAGCTTGAGGCTTCCATCCTGCAACTTCAGAGGACCCGAGAACACTTTGAACTTGCCAGAGACGATTTCAGCCCGCTTGGCCTCCACTTCCTTTTGCACGGCAGCCGGCACCAGCTTGCTCACCGAGTTCAAGCCGTTCATGCCTTCTTTCATGCCGCCCCAGACGTTGTCCTTGAAGGGTTTGCCCTCTGCCGCCGCGGTCAAGACCTTGACGTAATAGCTCCCCCACAACTGGGTGACTGAGGCCAGGTGCGCCTTGGGCGAGACGGCTGACATGTCTGAGTTCCATCCAAATGCGAACACCCCTTTTTCGGCGGCGGTTTGCATCGTGGCTGTGGAGTCGGTGTTTTGTAGCAGCATGTCTGCGCCCTGGCCAATCAGGGTTTCGGCCGCCTGACGCTCTTTGGCGGGGTCATACCACGAGCTGATCCAGACCACCTTGGTCTTGACGTTCGGATTGACGCTGCGAGCGCCCATCGTGTAGGCATTGATGTTGCGAACGACTTCAGGAATGGGAAACGACGCCACGTATCCGAGTGTGTTGGTCTTGGTCATGCGCCCGGCGATGATGCCGGCCAGGTAGGCCGGTTCATACATCCGTGAGTTGTAGATGTGCACATTGGGGGACGATTTGAAACCGGTGTTGTGATAGAACTCGACCTTGGGAAATGACTTGCCGACCTTGAGGGTTTGTTCCATGTATCCAAACGAGGTGGTGAAGATGTACTGGTTGCCCTTGCTGGCCAGATCGCGAATCACACGCTCGGCGTCGGCGTTCTCCGGCACATCCTCCACGATCGTGACGGCAATCTTGTTGCCCAATGCTTTTTGGGCCTCCTTCACCGCCAGGCTGTGCGCAAAGGTCCAGCCGCCATCTCCAGGGGTGCCAAAAAACACAAACCCGACCTTCACAGGATCGGCCGCCTGCGAGCTCATGGACAAGCCCGCGAGCGCCAGGGCTGCGACAAAACTGCGTTTACTGCACGAAAAACTCATGATGAACTCCAGGGGTTGAAAAAACGAAACTTCATGCGTGATCGAAATAGGGCTTGCCCAGCCAGGCGGGCGCGTGACGCCGGATTTGAAGCGGGTTGCGTGACAACAAGACGAGGACGATGACCGTGGCCACGTAGGGCAAGCCCGACAGTGCAAACAGCGACACCTTCACGTTGATGGCCTGGAAATACAAACCCAAAGCGGTGACGCCTCCGAACAGCAAGGCCCCGCCAGCCAGACGTGCGATACGCCAGGTGGCAAACACCACCAAGGCCAAGGCAATCCAACCGTTTCCCGAGGTCAGGTTGTCCTGCCACATCTTGAACTGCGCCAGGGCGTAATAGCTGCCGGCCAATCCCGACATGGCCCCGCCAAACAGCACAGCACCATAGCGAATGGTGGTCACCGGAAGACCCAACGATCGAGCCACTGACGGCGACTCGCCGACAGCCTTGAGTTGAAGGCCCCATCGGCTGCGCGACAAGACCCAACCGACCAGGGCGATCAGCACCAACGAAAAATACGCCAACAAATTGAGTGAGAACAGTGACTCGCCCAGCAACGGCAGTTGGCTCAACCCGGGGATCGGCAGAGGAACCAGGCCGGTTTCGATGCTGGATCCGGCAAAGGGACGTCCCAATGCTGATGTCAATCCGGCGCCCAGAATGGTCAGTGACAGCCCCGCCGCCACCTGATTGGCTTGAAGCGTGATGGTCATGATGCCGAACACACAGGCTGCCAGCAGGCCACTGAGCATGCCCAGGCAGATACCCAGTGCAACGCCACCCCCCAGGCTGATGGTGGCGAAACTGCTGAGTGCGCCCATCAACATCATGCCTTCCAGCCCCAGATTCAGCACCCCTCCGCGCTCCGTGACCAGTTCCCCGGTGGACGCCAGCATCAAGGGGATTGCCGCGCTCAAGGCACTGGCCAGCAGGGGAGTGAGAGAGTCCATCATGGCTTCATCTCGGACAGGCCTGATTGTTGGGGAGTCCAGGTGTACTTCACCAGGACGTCACAACTCAGCAGGAAAACCAGCAGCAATCCCATGAACACATCGCTGAGTGCTTTGGGCAACTGAAGGCTCACCTGCACCGCTTCTCCTCCCATGTACAGGAGCGCCATCAGCAAGGATGCCAGGACAATTCCGACCGCATTGAATCGACCCAACGAGGCCACAATAATGGCCGTGAAACCATAACCGGGTGTCCATCGATCGTTCAACTGTCCGATCGGGCCGGCAATGTCGCTGGCCCCGGCGAGACCGGCCAGAGCGCCGCCGAGCAAGAGCGAGGTCCAGATGATGCGGCGCTCGGAAAAGCCCGCATAGCGAGCAGCCTCAGGCGCTTCGCCAAAGATGGCATGCTGAAATCCTGAGAATGATCGTTGCAGGTATAGCCAAGTCAGGGGAATCATGACCAAGGTGATGAAGATCGAGGTGTTCAGTCGAGTCCCTTCCCAATAGGCCCAACCCAGTTCCGACAGCGTGGAGAACAAGGCGCTGTCGGCAAACGAAATGGTGATCGGAAAGTTATTGGCCATGGGATCTCGCCACGGACCATAGACCAGGTACTTCACGATCAGATTGGCGACATAGGTCAGCATGAGGCTGACCAGAATTTCATTGGCATTGAAGTGCGCCCTGCATAACGCCGTGATGCCGCCCCACAAGGCACCGCCCAATGCCGCTGCCATGACCAGCAGGGGGAGAACCCAGACGTCATTCACGGACTGGCAGGCAATCGCGACCCCGGTTGCCAATACCCCGCCGATGTACATCTGGCCCTCTGCCCCAATATTCCAGACATTCGCCCGATATCCAATGGACAAACCCAGCGCAATCAAGCACAGAGGCGAGGCTTTGAGCAGCCATTCACTCACCCCATTGGGTGTGCTGAGGGGTTCGATGAAAAAAGCGTGATAGGCCGCCCACGGACTTTTGCCGAGCCAGGAGAAAACCAGTAAGCCGCAACACAGCGTCAGTCCCAATGCCATGAGGGGGGTCCACAGCATCATGGACTTCAGTGGCTCTCGACGAGGGATGAGGCGGATGGTCATGTATAGCCGCTTGGTGCAATTTGCATACCATTCGTCTGCGGCTAAAAAATTGCAAGTGGGCACACCATATCGAGGCGGACCGCACCAATCGTGCGCATGGCGCGTGTCGATGCACAAAGATGATGCTGGATTCGGGGGGGGGGGCTGGTGGGTGATCAGGGCATGCTTATTGCGGTTCAAGTCGCCATGACGCCCGTGAGCTCTACCTACCGACTGCAACTGCAGGGAATCACCAAACGCTACCCCGCCGTGGTGGCCAACCAGGATGTCCACCTCGCGGTGAAACCTGGCGAGATTCATGCCGTGCTGGGCGAAAACGGAGCCGGCAAAAGTACGCTCATGAAGATGATTTACGGCATCACCCAACCGGATGAGGGGGTGATGCTGTGGGAAGGGCGAGAAGTTCGCATCACCAGTCCTGCGCAGGCGCGCGCTTTGGGCGTGGGCATGGTGTTTCAGCACTTTGCCTTGTTCGAATCCCTGACCGTGGCCGAGAACATCAGTTTGTCGTTGGATGAGCCACACCCCTTGGCATGGATTTCCCGAGAAATTGTGGAAGTGTCCAGGCGCTATGGATTGCCTGTCGAACCAGATCGTCCTATCCACTCCATGTCCGTGGGTGAACGACAGCGCGTTGAAATTGTTCGCTGCCTCATGCAATCCCCCCAATTGCTGATCATGGATGAGCCAACATCCGTGTTGACACCTCAGGCGGTGGTGAAGCTTTTCGAGACGCTGCGACGGCTCGCCCAGGAGGGGTGCAGCATCTTGTATATCAGCCACAAACTTGATGAGGTGCGCGAGTTGTGCACGGCGGCCACGGTCTTACGAGCGGGACGTAGCGTGGGGCTGGTCGACCCCAGACACTGTTCGAACACCGAGTTGGCGCGTCTCATGATCGGTCAGGATCTGCAGGAGACTCAAACCCTGCCAGGACAGCCCGGTGAGGTGCGACTCTGCATTGACAACTTGTCGCAAGTCACAGACGACCCGTTTGGTACCTCGTTGCAGGGGGTCAACCTGACGGTCAGAGGCGGAGAAATTCTGGGCATTGCCGGGATATCAGGCAATGGGCAGGCTGAATTGTTGAGAGCCATCTCGGGTGAGCGTCTCAGCGCCTCGGCGGACGCGATCCAGATCGACGGGCAGTCCGTGGGGCGTTGGGGACCCGCCCAGCGTCGTCTGCGTGGCATGACTTTCGTGCCTGAAGAGCGCTTGGGCCGGGGTGCCGCGCCGGGGTTGTCTTTGAAGTGGAATGCGCTTTTGACGGGGGCCACTCAGGGCATGGTTCGATGGGGCTGGGTGAAACCCACGCGCGCGCGTGATCTGGCTCAGCGTGTGATCGAAACCTTCAAGGTGATGTGCTCGGGAGTTGACGCCAGTGCCTCGAGTCTGTCGGGGGGTAATTTGCAGAAATTCATCGTCGGGCGCGAGGTGTTGCTCAACCCCCGGATCATGGTGTTGTCGCAGCCGACCTGGGGAGTTGATGTGGGGGCCGCTCAGTTGATTCACCAGGCCTTGATGGACCTGCGAGCGAAGGGGGTGGCGGTGTTGGTCGTGTCAGAGGAATTGGACGAATTGTTTGCCTTGTGCGATCGACTCGCGGTGATGAACCGTGGCAGGTTGAGTGACCCGCAACTGACCAAGGACGTCACCCGGGAATCCATTGGCGTTTTGATGGGGTCGGCCTGACCGGTCTATTGCCCGGCGCAATCAGGCTGCGCGACGGCGCAACATCATGCGGGCTGTGTGGGCAGTCGCCAGTCTTGCCACAGGGTGAGGCAACGCAGTCCGGTGGTGACCGTGGCAAAGGCGGTGGCCAGCAACTCCAAGGCCACCCGCGTGTGCAGGCCAAGGGACTCGAGGGCGTTCATGAGGACGTCAGTTCATGCGACACAGTGCGGTGCCGAGTGAGTCAACCTCAGCCCTGAGCAGGTGTCAGGTACTCGTGCACCAGTGCGCCCCAAAACGCAGCCCCATCGGCAATGATGTCGTCATTGAAGTCGTAGCCGGGGTTGTGCACCATGCAGGCACCGGGCGTTCCCGCGGCGCCGTTGCCCACAAAAAAGTAGCAGCCTGGCACGCGCTGCAGCATGAAGGCAAAGTCCTCACTGGCGGTGATGGGCGCCCCGTTCGGGGTGACACGTTCGGCGCCAAACAGGCGGGTGGCGAGTTCGGTGGCCAAGGTGGTGCAGGCGCTGTCATTGATCAGCACAGCGTAGCCGTCTTGCCAGTCGATATCGGCGCGCACACGGAAGCTGGCCGCTTGCTGCGTGACCAGTTCGTGAATCCGTTGCTTGAGCAGGCTGCGCACCGCGGGATCGAGGGCGCGCACGCTGAGCTTCAGGGTGGCCTGGTCCGGAATGACGTTGTTGGCCTGTCCGGCCTGCAAGGCGCCCACGGTCACCACCGCGGTGTGCAGGGGATCGACGTTGCGTGAGACCACGGTTTGCAAGGCCATCACGAGGGAGGACGCCGCCACCAACGGATCCGCGGTGGTGTGAGGCATGGCCCCGTGCCCGCCGACACCCTGCAGGACGATGGTGACGTTGTCACTTGACGCCATGGCCGCGCCTGCGCGAAACGTGAAGTGCCCGGTGGGGGTGCCCGGCATGTTGTGCAGGGCAAAGATGGCGTCGCAGGGGAAGCGTTCGAACAGGCCATCGTCCATCATGCGCACGGCGCCCGCAGCGCCTTCTTCGGCGGGTTGGAAGATGAGGTGCAGCGTCCCGTCAAAGTCACCGTGCTCGGCCACCTGACGCGCCGCTGCCAGCAAGGTGGCGGTGTGTCCATCATGGCCACAGGCGTGCATGACGCCCGCGGTCTGACTGGCCCATGCGTGGCCGGTGGCTTCGGTGATGGGCAGGGCGTCCATGTCCGCGCGGAGGCCCAGCCGGCGAGGGCCCTGGCCACGACGCAGCGTGCCCACCACGCCGGTCCCCCCCAATCCGGTGGCGACCTGGTAGCCCCAGTCCGTGAGCTTGCGCGCCACCAGGGCGGCGGTGCGGTGCTCCTGAAACGCGAGTTCGGGGTGCGCGTGAATCTCGCGTCGCAAGGTGATGAATTCGCCCACGCGTTCGCTCAGGCTGTGTCGCAGATAGGCGGCAGACAGTGCGGACATGGGGGCGGCTTACTGCGGTTGCAGGTTGATGGCTTTGGCAATGGCGCGGTAGCGGGCCGTGTTGTCGTTGTAGATCCTGGCCATGCTGGCCAGCGGCTGGGGTCGCGGGACCACCATGGCCTGCGCCTCCAGGGCGCTGCGGATGGCGGCATCGCTGGCCACTTCGCTCAAGGCTTTGTGCAGGGTTTGCACCACGGCTTCCGGGGTGTCCTTGTGGACAAAAAATCCGGCCCAGGTGTCGAACACAAAACCTTTGAGGGCGGGGTTGTCGTTCAGGGGCTGAGCGTTTTTGAAGGCGTCCTGGCGTTCGCTGGAGAGCGCGGCGGGGGCCTTGAGTTTGCCCTCCTCGACCATCTGGATCATGCTCTTGTTGTAGACCGACAGGAAGATGTCCACCTGGCCCGACATCATGTCTTGCAAGGCAGGAGCGCCACCTTTGTAAGGCACGTGCGTCATCTCGATGCCGGTGATCTTGCTCAGGTGCTCACCCAGCAGGTGGTACATGGAGCCCGGACCGACGCTGGCGTAGGTCACCGGCTTCTTGTCCGCTGCGGCCTGCTTGGCGACGGCCAGGAATTGCGCCGGGTTGTCTGCGGGGAAGTCCTTGCGGGCGAACATCACCAGCGGGTTGATGGTGATCATTTGCACCAGACGGAAGTCCTCGGGCTTGTACTTGATGGCGGCATTGGCCATCGGCGCGAGGATGAGTTCGTTGGGCGAGCCCTGGAAAATCAGGTAGCCGTCGGCCGGACTGTTGAGCACCTTTTGTGCCGCAATGCCACCGCTGGCGCCGCCCAGGTTTTCGACGATGACGGGTTGTCCCAGGTGTTTGGCCAGCGTGTTGTTGAGCGTTCGCGCGATGACATCAGAGACGCCGCCAGCGGGGTAGGGCACCATCAGGGTGACGGGTTTGGCGGGAAATGGCTGGGCCCAGACGGTGGTGCCCAGACACAGTGCGGCCAAAGTGGCGGCCAGCCAGCGAAATGAGGACAGCATGGAATGTCTCCGTTTTGAGGTGTGATGGCGCAATACTAGGGGGCTCAAATCATGTCGTCCAATGCATTATGGATTCATAATAGATGATCTTGAATGCATGGATTGATGGAGCCGCCCATGACCCTTGTCCAGCTGAAACACTTCGTCACCCTGGCGCGACTGGGATCGTTTGCCAAAGCCTCCGTGGCGCTGTTCATGACGCAGCCCGCACTCAGCCGAAGCATCAAGGCGCTGGAGGACACGCTGGGGCAACTCCTCTTTGACCGCCTGGGGCGGCGCATCGAACTCACCCCATTCGGGCAACGCACCCTGGAGCGAGCGCTGGCCTTGCTGGAGGATGCCGAACACCTGGCCCGCGGCGACCGGAGCATGGACGCCCAGGACGCGGGGCGTTTGCGCATCGGGCTCAGCTCCGGACCGGGGGCGCTGCTGACGGTACCCCTCATGACGCACTTCGCGCAGCAGTTCCCGCAATTCCACCTGGACCTCTTGCGCGCCAATACCGAGGTGCTGACACAGATGCTGCGGGATCGGCACGCGGATGCGGTGGTGGTCGATTTGCGCTCCTTGCGCCCCGCGCCCGATCTGTCGGTGACAGACGTGCATGAACTGGAAGGTGCCTTTCTGTGCCGGCCCGGACATCCGTTGCTGAAGGTCCGTCGTCTGACGGCCGAACGGTTGTGGACGTACCCGCTCGCCTCCACCCCCCTGAGCGACGAGTTGGCGCGCCTGCTGGTGGAGCGCTACGGCGCACGGGCGCACCCCTTGCGGATGGTCAAACTCACCACGGATGAAGTGTCACACCTGGTAGAAGTGGCATTGCGCAGTGACACCGTGCTGCTGGCCGTTCGTGCCGCGTGCCCGGCCCTCAAACCCTTGAAGGTTCACCCCGCCCTGCAGGCGCGTGCCCGGTTTGGATTGGTGACCCTGGCGCACCGAACCGAGGCCGCCCATCTGGTCGAAGTCCGGTCGGTGCTGTCGCGCGTGCTGACCCGTGCCGCCTGAACCAGACGCGCCGCCGCACCCCGGGCCGCCTCACCCCGGGCCGCTGCGCCAGGCCCGGCGTCTTCGACTAGACTTCGGTGTTTCATCCTTTTCAACCATCCACCATGTCCAATCCTCGTCAACCCGCTCATCCCATCCACCCGATGTTCATCAACCGCTGGTCGCCCCGCTCGCTGACCAACGAGGCCATGCCGCACGATGTGCTGATGACGGTGCTGGAAGCCGGTCGCTGGTCGCCCTCCGCTTACAACGCCCAACCCTGGCGCTTCATTTATGCGCTGCGCGGCGGTCAAGGCTGGGATGGCATTTTCGGCGCCATCAACGAAGGCAACCAGAGCTGGGTGCACCGCGCCGGCGCGCTGGTGGTGATTGCTTCTGCCAAACAAGCCCTGTTCCCTGGCAAGACCGAGCCGGCACCCAATGCCTGGCATTCGTTTGACACCGGTTCGGCCTGGATGAGCATGGCCTTGCAAGCCGTGGAGTGCGGCTGGGTTGCGCACGCCTTGGCCGGTTTTGATCCGGTCAAGTTGCGCGCGGCCATCCACTTGCCGGAAGACTTCGCCATTGACGCCATCATGGTGCTGGGCAAGCAGGGCGACAAGGCTCAGTTGCCCGAGGCCTTGCAGGCACGAGAGGCGCCCAACGCCCGCAAGCCTTTGGCAGAGATCAGCTCGGAAGGCGTGTTCAAGGCCTGAACTCACTGCAGACTGCTGGGGCCCCTGCTGCCCCTGTCGTCCCGCAAGGCCTGACAACGGCCTTGTTGGGTCCTGCCTGGAGACGGAGTCAGGACCGCTGGCGAGCGTCAACTGACATACTTCACCAGCGTGAGTGAAATCGAGGGAAACAGCAGCAACACGATGGTTCGGATCGTGTCACTGATGAGAAAGGGCATCACGCCCCGGTAACTTTCAGCGATGGGGACATCCTTGGCCATGCTGTTGACGACGTAGACGTTCAGGCCGACGGGCGGCGCCAATAATCCAAAGCCCACCGTCATGAGAACCATGATGCCAAACCAGATGGCCACGGATTCTTTGGGCATACCGAAATCCAGGCCCATGATGAGCGGGAAAAAGATGGGGATGGTGAGCAGAATCATGGACAACTCGTCCATGACGGCACCCAGCACAACATAAAACAGCAGGATCGCTGTCACGACCATCAAGGGCGGCAGTCCCCAGCCGCCCACCACTTCTGCCAGCTGGGCAGGCGTCTGGGTCAACGCCAGCGAGGCATTCATGACATCGGCGCCAATGAAGATCATGAAGATCATGGCCGAACTGGTGGCGGTGTCATAAAAACAGTGCTTGAACTTGGCCCAGTTGATTTCCCGCTTGAGCAACGCCGCCACGAATGTGGAGGCCGCACCGACGGCGGCCCCTTCTGTGGGCGTGAACAACCCCCCGTAGATACCGCCAAATACGATGGCAAATACGATGGCAATCGGCAGAATGCCCATCAGTGCCGCTCGGTTCATGGGTTCCGGCTTCTCGGCATCCGGCGCTTGGCCGGGAACCAGGCGCACGTAGATGCCGATGGCAACCATGTAGCCCAGCATGGCAATGATGCCGGGCACCATGGCCGCCGCAAACAGTTTGGCAATGTTTTGTTCAGCCAGAATGGCATAGATCACCAAAGGCACCGAGGGCGGAATCAGAATGCCCAGAGTTCCCCCCGCAGCCAGGGTGCCGGTGGACAGCCGTGCGGAATACCCATGACGCTTCATCTCTGGCAACGCCACCCCGGTGATCGTGGCTGCAGTCGCCACTGACGAACCGCAAATGGATCCAAAGGCTGCGCTGGCCAGCACGGCGGCCATGGCCAATCCACCCTTGAAACGGCCCATGATGCCGGCGGCAAACTGAAACAATGCCTTGCTGATCCCCCCTTGTGTGGCGAAATTGCCCATCAGGATGAACAGCGGAATGACCGAGAGGTCGTAACTGGCGAAGCGCGCGTAGGGGAGCGTGTTGAGAAAACTGGCGAAGGGGTGCCATCCGCTTTGCATGATGTAGCCAAAGGTGCCCGCACCAAACATGGCGATGGCGATGGGTACTCGGACAGCCATCAGCACCAGCATGATGGCAAAGATGGTCAGGGTGATGGTCAGGGCGCTCATGCGGCGGCTCCCTGCGGGTGGCTGGACACGGCTTGGACCAGTGCGATCCCACTGCACAGCACAAAAGGCGGCACCATGACCGCGTACACGATCCACTCGGGAAATCCGATCATCATGGTGCCGGAGAAGCTGGTGTAGGCGTTCAGTCCGCCCAAGACGGTTCGCCAGGCCATCAGCGCAAAGCAGGCACTGACGGCCAAGGCGCCCATTCGGTCGAGAGTGGCGTTGGTGGTTTCACTCGCTTTGGCGGTGAAAAAATCCACAATGATGTGCCCCCGTTTGAGTTGGCACAGCGGCATGAACAGGGCAATGGCCGCACCGGCGGCAACACCCGTCAACTCGAAATCACCGACGATTGTCCAGCCGGTGGTGTTGCGACCGATCAAACTGATGCAGGTGAGCAAGGTGATGACGGTCATCAACATGCCAGCCAGGATGGCGCAGAGATTGGCCAGAGGAGTGAAGATTTTCATGAGGGTGCCGTCAACAAGGCTGTCGTGGTTGCAGCATGAGCTTTTCACGCGGGAATAGGTGCGCGATGAGGCTGATCAAAACTGGAACCATGACGGATGGTGTGGGAAAAAACAGGTTCGGGATGGATTTTGACACGTGTTGCATCTGCGCGGGGCTGACCGCCGGATGTTGTGTGCCACCATGAATATCGCTAGGATGATCCGGTTTCTGACTGGGGGTTTGACATGTTGAAAGTGGCTGTGATCGGATTGGGCTGGTGGGGGCGCATCATCGTCGATGTGCTGGCCCACAACCCGAAACTTCAAGTGGTTCGGGTGGTGGACATTGGCGCGGCAGGGCAGGCGTTTGCGCAAGAGCGCGGCCTGCCGTTTTCTCCCCGCTACGAGGACGCGCTGTCGGATCCGCAGGTGCAAGGGGTGGTGCTGTGTACGCCGCACACCCTGCACACCGATCAGATCGTGGCGGCGGCCCAGGCGGGCAAACACGTCTTCTGCGAAAAGCCCTTGTCCATGACCCGGGCTGATGTGCTGCGCGCCAGTGAAGCCGTGGACCGTGCAGGCGTGGCCTTGGCCGTGGGGCACGAAAAACGGTTTGAGCCGCCCATCCTGGAACTCATGCAGTTGCTCAAGTCCGGCGCCTTGGGCACGCCCTTGCAACTGGAAGCGAACTTCAGCCAGGACAAGTTCCTGGCCTTGCAACCTGACAACTGGCGTCTGTCCGGTCAGGAGGCGCCCGCCGGGCCCCTCACCGCCACCGGCATTCACCTGCTCGACTTGTCGATCGGCGTGTTTGGCGAGGCCCAGTCGGTGTTCACCAGCGTCAAGCAACTGGGCAGTCCGCTCACCAATGGCGACACGCTGGCAGCCCTGGTGACCTTCAAGCGCGGCGGTCATGCCCTCATCTCCGCCATCCTGGCCACGCCCTTTGCGGGCCGCTTCGCGGTGTACGGGTCTCAGGGCTGGGCCGAGGTGCGTGACAAAACCCATCCCGAAGCTCCCGAGGGCTGGACGCTCACCACCTGCTTGCGCGGCAAGCCGATCGAGGTGAAAGACATTCCCCCGGCGCCGGCCGTGCTGCACAACCTGGAGGCGTTTGCCGATGCGGCCCTGGGGCGTGCGCCTTACCCGGTGCCGCGCGAGCAGATGATTGCCAACGTGAGCGCCCTGGAGGCGGTGATCCGCTCGGCCAAGTCGGGGCAGGTTGAGTCGGTGCAAGGCTGAACCGCGGCCCAACGCGCTGCGGCCTGGCGGCGTTCTCATGGGTGACATCGCCTAGGGGTAACCCTGATGGCATGCTAACAGGGCGCCGATAGCATCGGTCCTTTTATTGCGGATCAATCCCATGGATATCGCTCTCGTAGGAGCTGGCATTGGCGGTCTCACGGCCGCTGCCTGTCTGTTGAAGAATGGCCACCGCGTTCGCGTGTACGAGCAGGCCGGGGATGTGCACGAAGTCGGTGCGGCGGTGCAGATGAGTGCCAATGCGGTCAAGGTGCTTTACCACCTGGGCTTGCGCGACATGCTGGAGCGACAAGCGGTCAAGCCGCAGTCCTTCGAATTTCGTCGTTTTGACACGGGTGAGTTGCTGCACGAAATCCGGCTCGGGGCCGACCACGAAGCGCGACACGGTCATCCTTACTACCAGATTCACCGCGTCGACCTGCACGCGGCCTTGCTGTCGGTGGTGCAGAGCCTCGATCCGAATGCGCTGCAACTCGGTGCTCGCGCCTCGCATGTGTCCGAGCAAACCCGGGGTGCCTCGATTCACTTTGCGGATGGCAAGACCGTGCAGGCCGAGTTGGTGATCGGGGGCGATGGCATCAAGTCGGTGGTGCGACAGCATGTGGTCGATGCCGAGCCACCCGTTTTCACCGGACAGGTGGCGTGGCGTCTGGCCATTCCCATCGAGCGCATCCCGGTTGATTTGCGCCCGCCCATTGCCTCGACCATCTGGTGCGGCCCGAACAACCACGCGGTGATGTATTACATGCGCTCGGCCCAGGTGCTGAACTTTGTGGGCTGCGTGGAGCGGCCCTGGGAAGAGGAGTCCTGGACGGCCCGCCAACCCTGGACTGAACTCGATCAGGACTATGCGGGCTGGCATCCGATGGTGCGCGCCGTGATCGATGCGGCCGATCGCGATCAGTGCTTCCGCTGGGCGCTTAACAACCGCAAACCTGTGATGACCTGGAGCACCGCACACGTGACCTTGCTCGGCGACGCGGTGCATCCCACGTTGCCGTACATGGCGCAAGGCGCTGCGATGGCCATCGAGGATGCGGCCATCCTGAGCCGGTGCCTGCAACTCGAGGCGCCGCTGGCCGAGCGGCTGAAAATCTATGAGCGGCACCGTGCGCCGCGAACGGCCCGCGTGGTGAACGAATCCACCGAGATGGGGCAGCTGTATCACATTGCCGATGCGCAGCAGATGAAGCAGGCGTTCAAGGATCGCAACATCGCGGCCTCGCGCAACAACTGGCTGTACCCCTATGACCCGATGCACATCGACCTGATGGCGTCCACCGGCTGAGCGGTTCATGCACACGACCGCACGACATTTTGTGGACGGCCTGACCGAGTCGGGCATTGACTATCTGTTCTCCAACCTGGGTACGGACCACGTCACCCTGGTGGAAGAACTCGCACAGGCGCAGCTGGATGGGCGTGTCGTCCCCCAGGTCGTGTTGTGCCCCCATGAAAACGTGGCCATTCACATGGCTGGCGGTTACGCAGCCGTGACCGGTCGGGGGCAGGGCGTGATGGTGCACGTGGATGCGGGCACCGCCAATGCAGCCATGGGATTGCACAACCTCATGCGCTCGCGTTTGCCCGTGCTGCTCATGGCGGGCAAGTCGCCGTTCACGTTGCATGGCGAGTTGCCCGGTGCACGCGACAACTATGTGCACTACGTCCAGGACCCTTTCGATATCGGCTCGCTGGTTCGTCCTTATGTGAAATGGGAATACAACCTGCCTTCGGGCGTGGTGGCCAAGGAAGTCTTGCGCCGCGCCCACACGGTCATGCACAGCGAGCCCGCCGGGCCGGTGTATCTGACGCTGCCGCGCGAAACGCTGATTGAGCCCTGGGCCGCCGAACGGGTGCGCTCGTATCCGGCTGAACGGTATGGGCCCTCGCAGCAGGGCAACTTGCCCCCGCAGGCTGTGCAACAGGTGGCGCGCGCGCTGATGCAGGCGCGCCACCCGCTGGTGATCACCTCCTACCTGGGGCGCAAGCCCGAGGCGGTGCAGGCGCTGGAGGCGTTGGCACGGCTGTGCGGCATTCGTGTGGTGGAGTTCAGCCCGTCGTGGCTGTGCATCTCGCGCGAGTCACCGTGTTTCTTTGGTTTTGATCCCACGCCGCTCCTGCCCGAGACCGATCTGGGGTTGCTGCTCGATATCGATGTGCCATGGCTGCCCCAGGTCACCCGTCCTCGAGAAGACACGCAGTGGCTGCACATCGATGTGGATCCGGTCAAGAAGGATTTTCCGATGTGGGGCTTTGCCAGTGATGCGCGCTGGCCCGCAGATTGCGCCGTGGCGCTGCGTGCCATTCATGCGGCGGTGGAGTCGCTGGCGGATGAGGCCTTCCACGCGCGTGTTCGCGAACGCATGCGCAGTTGGCCGGATCAGCAGGCACAACGCCGTGCCAAGTGGGCATCGGCCGCGGCCGAGGCAGGCGGCACGGATGCTCTCAATCCGGCCTGGGTGTGCGCGGCCGTCGGGCGTCGACTGGCGCCGGATGATGTGGTGATCAACGAAGGCATTCGTAATTCGCCGGCGGTGTTGCAGCAGATTCCCCGCAGCCAACCCATGTCCTTCCTGGGTGGGGCGGGCGGTGGCCTGGGCTACAGCGCAGGCATGGCGCTGGGTGTCAAGCTGGCACGGCCGCACAGCCGTGTCGTGCACATCGAGGGCGATGGCGGTTTCCACTTTTCCACGCCTTCATCGGTGTACGCGGTGTCGCAGTCGTACGGGTTGCCCATTCTCACCGTGGTGCTGGATAACGGCGGTTGGCAGGCGGTCAAGGAAGCGGTGCTGCGTGTGCATCCCAGCGGAGCGGCTGCGCAGGCCAACCAGTTTTACGCCCGCTGGCCGGGTGAGGTGCGCCGGTACGACAAGGTGGGCGAAGCGTTTGGTGCGCATGGCGAATGGGTGCGCACGGCTGACGACATGGAGCCGGCGCTGGACCGATGCTTCGAGGCGCTGCAGGCCGGACGCTCGGCGGTGCTGGTGGCCTCGGTGGCCAAGATTTGAAACTTCACAGGAGAGAAGTCATGATTTTTTGCATAACCAGGTTGAAGGTAAATTCCTGGCTGACCTGTGTGGCGATGGGCCTCGGTCTGGGATGGTCTTCCGGTGTGCAAGCACAAGCCGCGTGGCCCGCCAAGACAGTTCGGATTGTGGTGCCTTACACCCCTGGGGGCGGCAACGATATTCTGGCCCGCCTGCTGGCCGAAAAACTCACCACGGCCTTGGGCCAAGCTGTGGTGGTGGAGAACAAGCCAGGCGCAGGTGCTGTGGTGGGCACCGATTTTGTGGCCAAGGCGGCCCCCGATGGCTATACCCTCCTGGTGGCGGCCAGTGGGCCCATGGTGTTCAACCAGGTGTTGTTGGCCAAGCCCCCTTACAACTCGGTGAATGACTTTGCGCCCGTTTCCATGGTGGGATCGTTCCCGCTGATTCTCGGCGTGATTGACAGTTCTCCAGCCCGTCATCTGGGTGATCTGGTCCAGTGGTCCAAGGCCAACCCCAATCAGAGCAACTATTCCTACCCGGCCGCATCGTTCCAACTGGTGATGGAGTTGATCAAAAGCCGCTCGGGCTTGATTGCCCTTAACGTGCCCTATCCCGGCAGTGCGCCGGCCATCAATGCCGTGATGACGCAAGAAGTCCAGATGACCCTGGTGGACTCCGGACCGGTGGCGTCATTGCTCAAGGCCGGCAAGCTTCGTGCCCTGGCGGTCACATCAGATCAGCGAATGCCCGCCTACCCGCAAGTGCCCACTCTGAAAGAGCAGGGCATCGACTTGGCGGTGAGTCTGTGGACCGGATTATTCGCCCCCGCAGGCACGCCGGCGCCCATCGTCAGGCGCCTGGAAGAAGAGGTGGCCAAGATCATGCGCTTGCCCGAGACGCAGGAGCGATTGGCCAAGCTCGACATCCGCCCGATCGGAGGAAGTTCGGTGGAGTTGGGCCGGACTCTGGCGCAGGAAATCGATCTCTGGCAACAAGTGGCCCGGGCCAACAACATCAAGCCGCAATGAGTTCTCGCGGCCATATAGCCCTTGCTGGGGCGGGCATTGCCGGCCTGGGTACGGCACTGGCCCTGATCGAACATGGCTTTGAGGTCCATGTGTACGAGCAGGCCTTCCAACTGGTGGAGGTAGGTGCGGGTTTGCAGATTTCACCCAACGGGTCCAGGGTGTTGCAGCACTGGGGGTTGGAAACCGAGTTGAAGCCACTGGTGTGCGAGGCCGCAGGCAAGGAAATTCGCATGTGGTCCACCGGGCAATCCTGGAAGCTCTTTGATCTGGGAGAGGATTGCCGTGCGCGTTTTGGAGCGCCCTATTGGATGGTGCACCGCGGTGACCTGCATCAGGTGCTCGCGCGCGCAGTCCAGACACGCGCGCCGGGGTGCATCACGCTATCCACACGTATCGTGGCGGTGCAACCTGCAGGCCAGGGCGTTTGCCTGCAAACTGCCGATGGACGCTTGTTGGAGGCCGATGCCCTGATTGCTGCGGATGGCGTGCATTCGCTGCTGCGGCAGCAATGCCTCGGAGAAGACAAGCCGCAGTTCATGGATCTGCTGGCTTGGCGAGGCCTGGTGCCGATGCACAGACTTCCCGAGCATTTGCGCCGTTCTGTGGGGACCAATTGGGTGGGCCCAGGTGCTCACGTCATCACCTATCCGTTGCGCGGCGGCGAATGCATGAACGTGGTGGGCATTGTCGAACGCGGGGATTGGCGCGGCGAATCCTGGACCGAGCCTGGCAGTCGTGAGGAACTGTTGCGCGACTTCGGGCACTGGCATGAAGATGTCCGCACGCTGATGACCCAGATCGATCAGCCGTTCAAATGGGCCTTGCTGGGGCGTGAGCCGCGGCGCGGCTGGGCGCAAGGTGGCGTGTGTTTGGTGGGCGATGCCGCGCACCCGACCTTGCCCTTCCTTGCTCAAGGCGCCAACATGGCCCTGGAGGATGCGGCGGTCATGGGGCGTTGCCTAGCGGCAGCGGCTTCTCCCTCGGAGGCGTTTGCCCGT
Organism: uncultured Burkholderiales bacterium; assembly: GCA_937927685.1. GTDB lineage: Bacteria > Pseudomonadota > Gammaproteobacteria > Burkholderiales > Burkholderiaceae_C > Limnohabitans. Next base: position 70,214 of record CALBSC010000078.1, read on the forward strand.
TTCGAGTCAATCCGCTGGCAGCGAACAGCCGACATCGTGAACCGCTCGCAAGATAACGCCAAGCGATTTCATAACCCCCAACTCGCAAACGACGAACAGGCGGTGGCCTATGTGGACCGCGAGTGGCAGCCAGAATCTGTGCGTCGCCGCTACGATTGGTTGTTCGACCATGACCCTTTGAGTGTGCCGCTATGACCGCAGCGCTGGATACCGATGTATTGATTGTGGGCGCGGGTCCCGTGGGTATGACCCTGGCCTTGTGCCTGGCGCAACGTCGGGTGCGATGCACCGTGGTGGAAATGAAGGCGGCTGATGCGCCAACGGAAGTCAAGTGCAATCACATTTCGGCTCGCAGTATGGAAATTTACCGTCGTCTGGGCGTCGCCGACGATCTGCGTGCGAGTGGTCTGCCGGACGATTACCCGCATGACGTGTCGTACCGAACCAGCACGGTGGGGCAGGAAATCACCCGCATTCACATTCCCGGTCGACTGACGCGCCTGACCGATCACACCGGTCCCGATGGTTGGTGGCCCACCCCCGAACCGCCGCATCGACTGAACCAACGGTACATTGAACCCATTCTGGCCCGCCATGTGCGGCAGCAACCGCTGATTCAATGCCTGTATCAGCACCAGGTGATCGAAGTTCAGCAGAGCGACGAGGAAGCCCGGGTCCGTTGCACTGTGCTGAGCAACGGATCCACGGTCACCCTGCGGGCACGCTATGTCGTGGGGTGCGATGGGGGTCGCTCGCTGGTGCGCAAATCCATAGGGGCTCAACTGGTAGGCGATGAGGTGGTTCAGCGCGTGCAAAGCACCTGTGTGCGAGCGCCGGGTTTGATCGCGCAGTTGAAAGCGCCGCCGGCCTGGGCCATGTTCACCGTCAATCCTCGTCGCAGCGGCAATGTGTATGCCATTGATGGTCGTGAGACCTGGCTGATTCACAATTACTTGCGTGATCATGAGGCCGATTTTGATGCGGTGGATCGCGACTGGGCCATTCGAACCATCCTCGGCGTGGGTCCAGAGTTTCAATACGAACTGCTGAGCAAGGAAGACTGGATTGGACGTCGCCTGGTGGCGGACAAGTTACGACAGGGACGGGTGCTCATCACCGGCGATGCAGCCCATCTGTGGGTGCCGTATGCAGGTTATGGCATGAATGCCGGCATTGCGGATGCGGACAACCTGGCCTGGCACTTGGCAGCGCAATTTGAGGGTTGGGCCACTCCTGCGGCGCTTGACGCCTATGAGCGCGAGCGCCATCCCATCACCGAACAGGTTTCACACTTTGCCATGAACCATGCGCATGCCATGAGCCAGCGCCGGCGTGCCATCCCTGCGGATATTGAGGACGCAGGAGACGCCGGAGAAGCCTCACGGCGCAACTTCGGTCAGGACTTGTATGAACTCAATGTGCAGCAGTATTGCTGCGCGGGCTTGAATTTTGGCTACTACTACGATGCATCACCGGTGATGGTGTACGACGACGTCGACGCGCCGGCTTACAGCATGGGCAGTTTCACCCCCTCGACGGTGCCCGGTTGTCGAGCGCCGCATCTTTGGTTATCGGAGGGGGTGTCCTTGCTGGATGCATTGGGAGTGGGCTATACCCTGCTGTGCTCACCCCAAGCCAGCTCCGAGCAAACGGCGATGATGCAACAGGCCATGCAAACAGCCCGGGTGCCATTGACCGTGCTGGTGATGGATGACCGGATCGCCTGGCCTGCCGAGTACCGGCACACCTGGCATTTGATCCGGCAAGACAGTCATGTGGTCTGGCGCGGCGATCATCTCTCACCAGACGCGGCGTACTCCGTTGTGGCGTGCTTGCGCGGCGCAGCGCAAGCTTGAGAGGACGGCCGGATGACCGCGACTGACATCGCTGGACCTGGCTCGGCCAGGAGCGGGATCATGGCTGCGCAGACGAGCGGATCATTCGGCGCGGATGCCTTGTTCTTTGACCACCTTGGCCCAGCGATCCGCGTCCCGGCGCACGAGTTGCGCAAATTCCTGGGGTGTGCTGCCGCGCGGATCCATCCCCTGGGACAGGAAGGCCTTTTTGACGTCATCACCGGTGAGCAACTGATTGATCTCGCGGTTGAACAGCTGGATCACGTCGGGGGGAGTGCCTTTGGGCGCAAAGATGCCGAACCACATATCGACATTGACGTCGCCGAGTTGCTGTTCCGCGACAGTGGGCAATTCAGGCAGCAGGGGATGACGCTTGTTGCTGCCAATCGCCAACGCCGTCAGGCGACCGGAACGGATGTGTGGCAAGGCCACATGAATGGGCAGAAACATGGCGTCGACCTGACCACCCAGCAAATCGGTGACCGCCGGGCCTGTGCCCCGGTACGGGATGTGGGTCAGAAAAATTCGGGCGGTGTTCTTGAGCAACTCCATGGCCAGGTGGTGAGGCGTTCCCACACCCGGGGACGCGTAATTGATTTTGCCTGGCTGACGACGAGCAGTTTGAGCCAGTTCGCTGGCACTGCGCAAGACCGAGTTGGGGTGCGTGACGAGCAGCAACTGGCCCCAACTGGTCTGGCTGATGGGCTCGAGGTCTTGCACCGGATCAAAGGACAACTGCGGGTAGAGGCTTCGGTTCATCACCAGTGTGTTGACGCTCACCAGCAGGGTGGAGCCATCTGGTGTTGCGCGCACCACGGCCTCCGTGCCAATGTTGCCCGAGGCGCCCACCCGGTTTTCCACCACCACGGGGCGGTTCAGTCGTTCCGACAGCTTGGGTCCCAGGGTTCGTGCAATCAGGTCGATGCCTGTGCCCGGTGTGAACGGCACCATCAGACGCAAGGGCGCACCGGTGGGCTGAGCGCGTGTCATGCCAGTGCCAGCGCTGCTGGCCAGCAGCGCCAGGAGGTGACGTCGGGAAATCGCAGGGCAACGCATGGTGTGTATCGTGGCAATGAAAAATGCAATTATCAGAGCCAACGCCCCTGTGCGGGCTACCGGGAATCCCTAGCTCATGACCACTGACGGCTTGTACGAACGGCCCGGATTTCTGCTGCGACGCTCGCACCAGATCTCGGTCTCGATTTTTGAGCGGGCCTGCGCGGACCTGTCTCTTACACCGGCGCAGTACGGCGTTCTGAGTATTGTGGATGCGCAGCCCGCCATTGATCAGACACGTTTGGCCAGGGCGCTGGCATTGGATAAGGTGACCGTACAGCGCGTCTTGAAGGGTTTGCAGGCGCGGGGTTTGTGCGTTCGAGAACCAGCCGCACCGGGCCGTCGACAGATGGCCGTCACCCTCACCACGGCGGGTCGTGCACTGCTGCAGCAGGCGCGAATGCCCGTACAGCAGGCCTATCGGGAATTGTTGTCGCCCTTCAGCGAAGCCGAGCAGGCCACGCTGGTGGCTTTGCTGCAGCGGTTGACTGAGGTCCTGGAGCGAGAGGCGCGCTCAAGCTTTGTGCCAATTGACTAAGGCCTGAAACCCAACAATCCCGACAATTCCTGCGACTCGGTCTTCAGCAGTTGGGCGGTGCGTTTACAAGCACTGTCATTGAGACGTATTTCCGGACCAAACACGCCGATGGAGCCGGCTACTTTGCCATATTGGTTAAAAAAAGGCACGGCGACCGCCACCGCGCCCGGGATCAATTCATGATGACTGCTGGCATACCCGCGCTTGCGGGTAGCCGACAACTCGCTGTCCAGAATTTTTAAATCTACCCCCGTGCCGCGCGTAAAGGCCTTCATCTCTTCGGATGTGACTTCCAAATAGGCCAGGATGGCGCGGCCGGTGGCGCCCCGAACGATGCGCTCCGTATAACCCACACCCCGTTTGAAGTTCAGGGGCTGGGGGCTGGGCAGTTCAGCCACGCACAAGCGGTTTTCGCCTTGAACCACAAACAGGGCGACGGTTTCACGTGTTTGATGCCAGATGCGGCGCAGGACAGGTTCGGCCAACGCACTGATGTCAAAACTGGCTGTCCACACATGGGCCAGTCGGGCCACAGACGGGCCGAGACGGAATCTTTGCGGCTCCCCGACCGATACCAGAAAGCCACTTTCCTGCAAGGTGTAGATCAAGCGGTAGAGCGTTGGGCGCGACAAATCCACTCGCCTGAGCAAATCGGCGGGAGACAGTTCAATGTCGCTGGGCGTGAAGGCCAGCAAGATATCCAAAGCGCGGGCGACGGCGCGGACATGGTCAGATTTTTCAGCTCGTGACATAGAGATTTTGTCCCATGAAATATATCCGCCTGATGGACAAAATATCAAACTATTAAAAATTAGCCGCATTTATTTGTCCGCATAGTGGACAGGATATCAAATATTTGACTTGCATCAAGCGGGATGCCTAGAATCGGCACGTAACGGCCGTGACCTTGTTGATGGCTTGAATGTGTCAACACAGTCGATTTACAACAATGGTGAGTTCCATGACTTCATGCTGGCGTCTGGTTGGTTGGATAGGACTGTGCGTGGCGCTGGTGAGCCACGCAGTCGCTGACACTTACCCCGTTAAATCGATCACGCTGATCGTGCCATTTGCTCCGGGCGCATCAGCCGATGGCATTGCGCGGCTGGTGGGCAAAGAGCTGAGCCTGGCACTGGGGCAGGCCGTGGTGGTCGAAAACAAGGCGGGTGCTGGCGGTGCACTGGGACTCATCTCAGTGGCCAAGGCAGCACCCGATGGCTACACCATCGGTTTGGGGGCCACAGGAGCCATTGCTGTGAATCCCCACCTTCCCGACGCCCCTCCCCTGAATCCGCAAAAAGATTTGCTCGCGCTGAGCAAATTGGCTGATATTCCACTGGTATTTGTAGCATCGGCATCCAGTGGCTTTGGCAATGTGCAGTCCGTGCTGCGCGAGGCCCGACGCAATCCTTCCGGGATCTCGTGTGCCAACTCGGGTCAGTACACCTCCCAGCACTTGGCGGCCGAACTGTTGGCCAGTCTTTCTCAATCCCGTCTTGTGGCCGTGCCCTACCGCGGGAGTGGACCGGCAGTCACGGACGTTCTGGGCGGCAATGTGCCAACCGCCATGGTGGATTTGACTTCCGCATATCCCCACATCAAGTCGGGCAAGCTCGTGGCTCTGGGCGTGACCAGTATGCGTCGCAGTAAGGTGGCGCCCGAAATTCCAACCTTGGCGGAAGAAGGTGTTAACGGTTATTCCGCGCCTGGGTGGATGGGTTTGTTTTTGCCTGCGAAAACACCGGCTGATGTGCACGCCCGCTTGAGTACAGCCATGGCGGCCATCATGGCCATGCCGCATGTACAGGCGCAGATCATTGGCATGGCGGCTGAACCGGCCCATCTGGATGGCCCCGGTTTTGCAACCTTCATCGCAACCGAGTCAAAAAAATGGGCGGGCGTGATTGAGCGCCTGGCCCGTCCCCAGTCAGGGCCCGAGCGATGAACCGGTCGTTGTCCCGTTTGCTCTGTGGGCTGATTGCACTGGTCGGATTCGTGTTGTGCCCCGCCTGGTCTCAGGAGTGGTCGCCCACTCGACCCATCAAAATCGTGGTTCCCATCGTGGGCAGTACCAATGACACGATCGCGCGTCTGGTTGCGCCTCGGTTGCAGGAAGCCCTGGGTCAACCGGTGGTGGTGGAAAACAAGCCTGGCGCTGGCGGCAACATCGGGACCGAGTTCGTGGCGCGTGCGCCGTCTGACGGCCACACAATGATGGTGGGATACAACGGACCATTGGCGATCAACATCTCGTTGTTCGAGAAGATGACTTTTGACCCGCAAAAGGACCTGACGCCCATCACACTGGCCGTGAAGTCGCCCCAATATTTGGTGACAGGCCCTTCGGCGGATTTCAAGGCCGTGGACGAGTTCATCGCCAAAGCCAAGACGGCTCCTGGGAAGTACGCTTATGCATCCATTGCCGTCGGAAGCGCTTCTCACCTCACCATGGAAATGCTCAAGCAGGCAGCAGGTTTTCAAGCCACGCACGTGCCCTACAAAGGGGCCACCCCTGCGGTGACAGATCTGCTGTCGGGTTCAGTGCAGGTTGCTTTCATGGTGCCAGGCAACGTCAAGCAGTTTGTGCAGCAAGGCCGGTTAAATTTGTTGGCCACCACGGGTGAGAAGCGGTTCCCCAGCACCCCCCACGTGCCGACCCTGATCGAACTGGGATTCAAGGACATGGAAGCCAGCGGATGGGTAGGATTTTTACTGCCCGGTGGCACCCCCCGGCCGATTGTTGATCGATATCACAAAGAGTTGGTAAAAATTTTACGGACTCCAGAGATGATGGCCAAGATGGCCGAGATGGAGTATGAGGTCATCGCCAGCACGCCGGAGCAATTTGGGCACTGGATTCGCAGTGAGACCGCGCGCTGGGGTGCTGTCGTGAAGGCCACCGGGGCCCGGGTGGAGTGAGGTTTGCCAACCCCACGCCATTCATCGCCGATTGACAGCGGGTGCCTCTCATCCTCGGTGCATGTCGCTGGGTGTGCGGATGCAGACAGGTCCCGGCAGTGTCACCGGCATTGGTTGGACCGGTCCGCCCTGTTTCCAGGGTCGCGGACCTGAAGACAACAGAAATTCTGTAAGAACGTTTTGACTGATTATTTTCGAGAGCGCCATGATCCCCATTGCCCCTGAATCCCGCTACAACGCCATGATCAATTTGCGAGAAGGCAAGATCAGCCGCGAGATTTTTTCCAGTCGGGAAATCTATGAGGAAGAACTGGAAAAAGTCTTCACACGTGCCTGGCTGTTTGTCGGGCACGAGAGCCAGATCCCCAATCCCGGCGATTTTTTTGCCTCGCGCATGGGTGCGGAATCGGTCATCCTCGCGCGTGACAAGCAAAAAAAAGTCCATGTCTTTTTGAATTCGTGTCGCCACCGCGGCATGAAAGTGTGTCAGTACGACCATGGCAATACCCAACTGTTCACATGTCCGTACCACAGCTGGAGCTACACGACAGAGGGAAAATTGTTTGGTGTTCCTCAGTTTAAAAATTTGTATGAAGGGTGTCTGGACAAGGACGAGTGGTCGCTGATCGAAGTGCCGAAGATGGAAACCTACAAGGGCACGGTGTGGGCGTCCTGGGACCAGGATGCGCCAGACCTGATGGCCTACCTGGGCGACGCGCGTGCGCATCTGGACCTGGCGCTGGATTGCCGCGACGGCCGAGAGGGCGGCTCCGAGGTGCTGGTCGGGGTGCACAAATGGATCATCCCGTGCAATTGGAAATTCGCCGCTGAAAATTTTCTCGGCGACACCTACCACAATGTCAGTCACCGTTCGGTTGACCTCATTGGTATCGGCCCCAGTGCCGAAGCCGGCGTGAAAGGGCGACGAGACAACGAGATGGACAAGGCCCAACACGTCTGGGTGAACTTCCCCGCCGGCCACGGCGTGCACAGTGCCATCATGCCTGAGGGGTGGGAGTACACCAACACCTACCAGAACAATCCCATCGTGGCCGAGTATTTCCAGCACTGCCACGAGGAGCGCCGGCGTCGGATGGGTGAAGATCGTTACCGGCTTGTTCCGTTTGTCGGCACCATTTATCCGAACGTCTCGTTCCACGGCAATCAGCCTCGCAATCTGTGCGTGTGGCACCCGCATGGACCCGAGTCCACCGAGGCCTGGCGTTTCTTTCTGGTGGACGCAGATGCCCCACAGGAGGTCAAGGACTTTTTGCGTACCTACTACATGCGCTACTCGGGGCCTGCAGGCATGACCGAGCAAGATGACATGGAAAACTGGAATTACGCCACGGCGGGCAGCCGGGGCGTGATTGCCAAGCGTCACCCCTACAACTACCAGCAGTCCATGGGCAAGGTGACCACGGATGGTCCGGTGGCGGGCAATGTCAGCCTGCAAGTGAGCGAGGAAAACCCGCGTCAGTTCTACCGCCGTTGGCGCGACTACATGCAGGGGGCGGATTGGGACACCTTGCTGGGTCGCCGTGACTCGGGTCCTGCCAGTTTTGCCGAGTGAGCAGCATGAAAACCATCATCGTCAGTGGCGGCACGTATGGCCTGGGACAGTCCATCACAGTCGAACTCGCCCAGCGTGGCTATCACGTCGTGGCGTTTGGCCTGATGCAAGCCCAGGTATCGAGCACGGCGCAGGGCTGCGATGCACTGCAAGCCGAACTCGCGGCCTGCGGATGCCGGGCTGATATCCTGGAGGCCGATGTCTCCGATGCCCGGGCCGTGGAGCGCGTGGTGGAGCATGCCTTGTCGAAAAATGGCGCCATCCATGGGTTGGTCAACAACGCAGCGATTGGTCCTCTGGGTACCGTGTTGGACACGCAGGAGGCGTTGTTCGAGCGCATCCTGGCCGTGAATCTGAAAGGCACTTACCTGGCCAGCCGTGCCGTGCTACCCCACATGATTCGAGCCGGTGGGGGTGCCATTGTCAACATCGGCTCTGGCGCCGGCTATGGCAAGCCCAACATGGCCGCCTACAGTGCCAGCAAGGCGGGTATTCTGGGCCTGTCGATGGCGATGGCCTATGACCATTTTCACGACCATGTGCGGGTCAACGTGGCCATCCCGGGTGGCGGCGGGATTGTGTCGGGCATGAGCGTGGGACGCATGGGCGGCGATACCCAGGCTTTCGTCAACAAGCCGGCCATCGGCACGGTCGCGGGCCGTCCCGCCACGGGTCGCGATCTGGCAAGGGCCGTGGCTTTTTTGCTGTCCGATGATTCCGAGGCGATCACCGGTACAGTGATCGATGTCGGGTGTTTTGCCCATCAGGGAGGACCGATCGGTCCCAAGCCTTTCCAGGAGTTCGTATGACGGATGCTGTGGTTCAACCAACTGAGAAACGGGCTCGCCTGGCACGCGATGACCGGTATTTCAGCATCAAGCGCGAGATCGAGGAATTCCTCTTTGATGAAGCTCAAATGCTGGATGAGCGTGATTTCAAGGCTTGGATCGATACCCTGGCGGACGACGTGCGCTACTTCATGCCCATGGAATTCAATGTCCGATTCGGACAACATGCCAGTCGCGAATTTACCCAGCGCGATGAACACATGAGTTGGTTCAACGAGGGTAAGTGGACCTTGAACAAGCGGGTAGAGCAGATTTTCACCGGCGTGCATTGGGCCGAAGAGCCACTCTCGCGTGTGTGTCGTATGGTGAGCAATGTTCAGTTGACAGCCATCCAGGCTAACCATGCGGGCGAATTGGAGGTGGATGTCAGCAGTCGATTTCTCATCTACCAAAACCGGTGTGAATACGAGCAGTATTTCTTTGTCGGCGATCGATACGATCGTATCCGGCGCACGGCAGACGGTTGGCGCTTGGCGCAACGCGAAATCCGACTGCATCAAAATGTGCTGTTGGCTAAAAATCTGTCGATTTTCTTCTAAGGGTATGCGGCACGTCACCATGGCCCGGCATTCTGTCGAGCCTTTTGCTTGTGCGCAGCCGTGGAGATCAGGTCCAGTTGATGGTCATGATGGAGGATACGGTCTGACTCAGGTGCAGGATCGCTGATGAGGAAGTCCAGCGGGTATATTGTGAAAAGTCGCGGGCCCGCCCGGTGGTACAGCCTGCGGATACGTAACGAACCACAGGTAATTCATGCAAACAGAAGCCGAATTGCGGCGAGATCTCGCCGACTGTTACCGATTGTTCGACTGGCTGGGCTGGTCTGAACTGATTTTCAATCACATCACGGTACGTTTGCCCGACCGCCACGAGGGCACGGAGTACCTCATCAATCCATTTGGCCTGCACTACACCGAGGTGACGCCCGAGAACCTGGTGGCCATTGATCTTGATGGCAACCAACGTCCCGGGGAAACAGGGCAAGTCAACCGGGCTGGCTTTGTGATTCATAGCGCCATTCATGCTGCGCGTACTGATGCCCATTGCATCATGCATGTGCATACAACGGCGGGAAGTGCAGTTTCATGCAAGGAGGAGGGCTTGCGGCACGACAACTTCTACAGCGCCCTGATGTTTGGTGATGTGGCCTATCACGATTACGAAGGGGTGACTACCCGTTTGGATGAGCAACCGAGATTGGTGGCGTCGTTGGGAACCCGCAATCATTTGATACTGCGGAACCATGGGTTGCTGGTGGTGGGGCCGACCATTCCAACGGCGTTCAACCGTCTGTGGACCCTTCAACGGGCGTGTGAGATTCAGTTGGCGTCAGATGCCGGAGCGGGACCAAACCGGTCGATTCCCCACCACATACTTCAGAATGTTCCCGCCACGCGGGTGGCCGGCAGTGGCGAGGTGCATCGGCAAATCTTTGACGCCATGTTGCGGCGCGCCGGAATCAGACGATGAGAGTCAGCCGATTTCCAGTACATTCAGACCCTTCGCCAGTGTGCGATTAACACAGACAATGGGGTCCATGGATCAATCGAACTTTGCGCCCAGACGACACCTTGTGCGCACGTTAACTCAGGTCATGCTGTGGATGCTGGCTGCTTTTTCAGCAGCATCCGGACAGGCAAGTGATCAGTGGCCAGAACCCGGTCGCAACATTCGCCTCATTGTGCCTTCGCCCGGCGGTTCGGGTACCGGTGACACCATTGGTCGGTTGTTTGCGGAGGAATTGGCCAAACGCCTGAGGGTGCCTGTCGTGGTGGACAACAAGCCTGGGGCCAACGGCAACATTGGGGCCACAGCGGCAGCGCAAGCGCCTCACGATGGCTACCATTTCCTATTCTCCTGGGCGGGAACGCTGGCGGTCAACCAGGCCATGTACAAACAGATGGGGTACGACAGCCAACGTGATTTCAGCCCCATTGCCTTGTTGGCCGAAGTCCCCAATATCCTTGTGGTCAACAACGATCTGCCGGTGACCACCCTGGGCAGCTTGACTCGCTACGCCAAAGCCAATCCTGGCAAGCTAAGTTACGGCTCAACCGGGATCGGCAGTAGCATGCATCTGGCGGGTGAGTTGTACCAGCGCGAATACAACACCGAGATGGTGCATGTGCCTTTCTCCAATCCCGGCAATGCCACCACCAACTTGATCAGCGGTGAAATTCAACTCATGTTTCAACTTGTTCCGGGCATCGCCGCGCAAGTCAAGGCGGGGCGAGTGCGAGCCGTGGGTGTGATGGCGCCACAACGTTCACCGGCTTTGCCGGATGTGCCCACAATGGTTGAGCAGGGAGCGCCGCATTTGCTCTCGACCACCTGGTTCGCCTTGTTGGCACCCAAAGAGACGCCACCGAGTGTCATACAACGCGTCAACCAAGTGGCCAACGAGGCACTGTCAGATTCGGCCGTCCGCAGGCGACTCGGCGAAATGGGGGCGACGCCCTTGGGCGGATCCCCCCGGCAATTGGCGGATCATCTCTCGGCAGAAATCGAGCGGTGGGGTCGCATTGTGCGTGATGCCAAGATCGAGGTGAAATAAATGGCGGATAAGGTGATACCGCTGGCCAGCAACCCACCCGGCGACAGTTTGGCTCCCGGCATCCCGCCCGGGCTGGATGCCCTGGAAGCCCGTTTGGCCTGGGAGCTCGCCGCCCTGCAACTGCCTGCCGAACGCTGGACACCTGCGTTGCAGCATGAAGGTCAGCCGGTGGCCGATGTGGTCATCATCGGTGGGGGCATGTCGGGCCTCACACTCGGTGCTGCATTGAAGCACCGTGGCATGCAGGTTGAAATCTACGACGAATCCCCCGAAGGTTTCGAAGGGCCATGGGCCACCACGGCCCGCATGGAAACCCTGCGCTCACCCAAGCAGCTGACCGGCCCGGCCCTGGGCATCCCGTCACTCAGTTTCCGGGCCTGGTTTGAAGCGCAATGGGGAGCGGCCGCCTGGGCCGCGCTGGACAAGATTCCCCGGTTGCATTGGATGGACTATTTGCGCTGGTTTCGGCGTGTGCTGGGCATCGTGGTGCACAACCGGCATCGGGTCACGGACATTTGGCCGCAACCCGATGGTCGGGTGAAGCTGCGCATGGAAGATCCACAAGGCGTGGTGGTGGAGCGCTGGGCCCGGCGCGTGGTGGTGGCCACGGGGCGGGCCGGCCTGGGTGGCGCCTGGGTGCCTGACTGGGCCCGTCAACTGCCACGCACGCGGTGGGCGCATTCCTCCGACCCCTATGACTACAGCGCGCTGAAAGGGATGCGGGTGGGCGTGGTGGGGGCTGGCGCCTCGGCCATGGACAGTGCCGCCACGGCCCTCGAGGCGGGTGCTGCGCGCGTACACCTGCTCATTCGTCGCACGGACATCCCGCGTATCAACAAAGGCAAGGGCGCTGGCAACCCGGGTTTTATTCACGGCCACGGCCGGTTGCCCGATGCCTGGAAGTGGCGCATACGGCATTACATCAATGTGCAGCAGGTGCCACCGCCCCGTGGCAGCACGTTGCGGGTCTCGCAACACCCCAATGCCTTCTTTCATCTGGGGTGCGCGGTGCAGGTCGCCCAGCCGCAAGGCGCAGCCTTGCAGGTCAGCACCTCAGCCGGACCGATCGAACTGGACTTCCTCATTGTGGCCACCGGCTTTGTCGTGGACTGGGCACAGCGTCCGATGTTGCGTCACCTCGCACCCCATGCACGCACCTGGGGCGATCGCTGGTCCGTCGAGCCTGGCCAGGAGGATGCCGAACTCCAGGCCTGTCCCGATCTGGGCGTGAATTTTGAATTTCAGGCCAAGGCCGGTCATGACTGTCCTGGCCTGGACCGGGTGCATTGCTTCAATTACCCGGCAGCGCTGTCCCTGGGCGTCATCACCGGTGATATCCCGGCCATCAGCGAGGGCGCTTTGCGATTGGCCACCACGCTCGCCGGTCTGATGTGGGCGGAGGACATCGAGCACCACTTCGAGCGCATGCAGTCATTTGCGGAGCCGGAGGTGTTCGGTGATGAATGGGTGGCCTCGCCCCTGCCACGGTCAGATTCGGGTAAGGGTTGAACTCCCCGGCAACACCTGAAGGTCAATTCGGTTTCCAGGTCAATCCCTAGAACTGATAGGCGATTGCGTCACTGGGGTCTAGAACCTTAGGATGGTCGATTCCTCCCACCTGGACTCACACGTGCTGCGAATCATGATCATCGACGACCACCCGGTCTACCGAGATGCGTTGTCCGAAAAAATGGCGCAATCCTTTGCGGCGCAAGGTGTGCCCGTGTTGGCCGTCGACGGTGCCCAGCAAGGTCTGGATGCGATTGCGAACAATCCGCAAGACCAGTGGGTGGTGGTGATCGATGTGCTGATGCCGGGCCTGAGCGGCCTGGCCGGCATCAAGGCCTTCAAGGCCATCTCGCAGGTCCTGCATGTGGTGGCGTTGTCCGGCCTGGATGAAAAACTGTGGGAGCCGCGCACCGTGGCCGCCGGGGCCACCGCCTTCCTGTCCAAAAGCAGCACCAGTCAACTGATTTGCAACAAGCTGGCGCATCTGATCGAAGTGCCGGTCCAGCACCACGGACTCGCTGCAGACAAGGTGGCAGGTTACCGCCTGACCGATCGCCAGCGTCAGGTGCTCAAACTGATTGCCGAGGGGCATCCCAACAAGGTCATTGCTGACCAGCTCGAGATCAGCGAGCAGACCGTGAAGATCCACGTTGGCCAGATCTTCAAGGAGTTGCGGGTATTCAACCGGACCCAGGCGGTGCTCAAGGCGCAAAAATCCCAACTGCTGGACCCCTGATCAGGGACAGCGGCGCCAGGACGGACGCCTCAGCGCCACCCCGAAGACCGATGGGGTAGCTGTCCGGGACGTCTGCCGTGAACCGGTGAATGCGCCGCGACCCGCTGGTCTGACGCAAGGCCTCAAATCGCCGTCGCGCGCAAGGTGGGCAAGCCAATCCCGGACGCATCAAAGCCGCCATCCACGGCGAGCAATTGACCGTTCACATAGGACGCGGCTGGGCTGCACAGGAAACCGATGCAAGCCGCGATTTCCTCCAGCGCGCCGTAGCGGTTCAGCGGGATCGCGTCATGATAATCCTTGCGGATGGCCGGGCTGTGCACCTGTCTGGCCATTTCGGTCTCCACCGGACCGGGGGCGATGGCATTGACCCGGATGCCCTCCTGGCCGTATTCCACCGCTTGCTGTTTGGTCAGGTGGACCACCGCTGCCTTGCTGGTGCCGTAGGCCACGCGCAAGGTGCTGGCACGCAGGCCGGAGATGGAGGCGATGTTCACCACGGCTCCGCCACCGCTTTGTCGCATCACAGGAACGAAGGCCTGCGTGCACAGGAAAACACCATCCAGGTTGGTGCTCATGACGTGGCGCCACTCCTGGAGCGTGGTTTGGCCGATCGGTTTGAACACGGCCACCCCGGCGTTGTTGATCAAGGTGTCAACCCGACCGAACTGGCGCGCGATGGTGGCCACCGCGGCCTCGACCTGGTCCGGCTGGGAGACATCGCACACCAGGTCCAACACCAGGGCCGGGTTCGGAAATGCGCGGGCACTGGCCTTCAGGGTGGGTCCATCGTTGTCCAGTCGCACCACGCGGTAGCCATGGTCGAGAAACCATTGGGCGCTGGCCAGGCCAATGCCGCGAGCGGCACCCGTCACCACGGCAACGGAGGAGGGATCGGAAAGAGGGGTCATCACGGATGGAAAAGTCAGGGGAATGGGGCGCGAAGGCAGCTTGTCCAGGGACTGTACAACAGCGGGCGGGTCGGGGGCAATTAAGTAATGTATTGACGCATTTGCCAGCGCCGGGGCGTCCGGTGCTGGAACTCGACTTGGCCCGCGTACTAGGGTTAATACCGATGATGAGCGAAATTTCCTCGCTTGCAGCGGTAGAGGGCTTGGGCATAATATGCAAATACATTGTCATATCTAGGAGCTCCCAGCATGGCCCGACTGCCCAACAAGACTGTCATCATCACCGGCGGTGCCGGTGGCATTGGCGGCGCAACCGCCCGCCGCTTCGCCGCCGAGGGTGCACGCGTGGCGATTTTCGACATGAACCTGGAAGCCGCCCGGCAAGTGGCGAGCGAGATTCAGGCCACGGGGGGATCCGCCGCCGCGTTCAAGTGCGACATCACCCAACGGGGAGAAGTCGATGCGGCCGTGGCAGCCACCGAAGCCCAACTCGGCCCGATCGATGTGCTGGTCAACAACGCGGGCTGGGACGTATTCCGCCCGTTCACCAAGACCACGCCGGATCAGTGGGAGCGACTCATCGCCATCAACCTGATCGGCGCCCTGCACATGCACCACGCGGTGTTGCCCGGCATGGCTGCGCGCAAGAGCGGGCGCATCGTGAACATCGCCTCCGATGCGGCCCGCGTGGGTTCATCGGGCGAGGCGGTCTATGCCGCCTGCAAGGGGGGGCTGGTGTCGTTTTCCAAGACGATTGCGCGCGAGCATGCACGCCATGGCATCACCGTCAACGTGGTCTGCCCGGGCCCGACCGATACCGCCCTCTTTGCTGATTACAAGGAAGGCGCAGGCAACCCCGAGAAACTCATGGAAGCCTTCACCCGCGCCATTCCGCTGGGCCGCATCGGTCAGCCGCAGGATTTGCCGGGCGCCATTTTGTTTTTTGCCAGCGACGATGCCGCCTACGTCACGGGGCAAGTGCTGAGTGTGTCCGGTGGCCTGACCATGAACGGCTGACACCCCGTGCAGCTGCATTTTTTTTCCAAGGAACTGACATGAACTTTGAAGACATCCTGTACGAAGTGCGCAACGGCGTGGCCTGGATCACGATCAACCGTCCCGACAAGATGAACGCGTTTCGCGGCACCACCTGTGACGAACTCATCAAGGCCCTGAACAAGGCGGGCTACGACCGCGGCGTGGGCGCCATCGTGCTGGCGGGTGCCGGGGACCGTGCCTTTTGCACCGGCGGCGACCAGTCTGCGCACGACGGCAACTACGATGGCCGCGGCACGATCGGTCTGCCCATGGAAGAGTTGCACACCGCCATCCGTGATGTGCCCAAGCCCGTGATTGCCCGTGTGCAGGGTTACGCCATTGGCGGGGGCAATGTGCTGTGCACGATTTGCGACTTGACCATCTGTTCGGACAAGGCCATCTTCGGCCAGGTCGGTCCCAAGATGGGCTCGGTCGATCCGGGCTACGGCACGGCGTTTCTGGCCCGCGTGGTGGGCGAGAAGAAGGCCCGCGAGATCTGGTACCTCAACAAGCGCTATTCCGGTCAGGAAGCCGTCGACATGGGACTCGCCAACCTCTGTGTGCCGCACGATCAGCTTGACGCCACCGTGCAGGAATGGGCCGAGACGATCTGTGAACGCAGCCCCACGGCCATTGCCATTGCCAAGCGCAGCTTCAACATGGACACGGCCCACCAGGCGGGCATTGCGGGCATGGGCATGTTCGCACTCAAGCTGTATTACGACACCGAAGAGTCGCGAGAAGGCGTCAATGCCTTGAAAGAAAAGCGCAAGCCCGAGTTCCGCAAGTACGCGAAATAAGCGACAGCCTGCCCCGATCACCAGGAGATCCGAATGAACCCGTACATCGACGACGATTTGCAGACCCTGGCCGAGCATGCCCGGCGCTTTGCCGAGGGCCGGGTGGCGCCCGGGTTCCAGGAGCGCGATCAGACGCGTGTGCTCGATCGCGACATCATGCGCGAGATGGGTGCGATGGGCTTCATTGCGCCCGAGCTGCCCGAGTCCATGGGCGGTCAAGGGATGGGCTCATTGGCTGCAGGGGTCATTCACGAAGAGATCGCGCGGGCGGACTTGAGCATCAGCTACATCAACCTGCTGGCGTCGCTCAATGGCCAAATCCTGGCCCACCATGGTGACCCCACCGTGGTGCGCCCCTGGCTCGCCAAACTGGTGAGTGGCGAGGCGCTGTTTGCGATTGCCCTGACCGAGCCGCGAGGGGGCTCGGACGCGGCGAATCTGCGGCTGCGTGTCGAGCGGGTGGGCGACGAGTATGTGATCAACGGCGAAAAAACCTCGATCTCGGCCGCCGATCAGGCCGATGCTGTGGTCGTGTTCGGTCGCACCGGCACGCCCGAGTCGGGTGCCCACGGCGTGACCGCACTGCTGGTGCCCACCGACGTGCCTGGCCTGACCCGCACACGCTTTGATTGCCACGGCCAGCGCGCCATCGGCCGCGGTTCGCTGTTCTTTGAAAACGTGCGTGTCCCGGTCAATCATCGCCTGGGCGATGAGAACAAGGGCTTTGTGCAGGTGATGCAGGGCTTTGATTTCTCACGCGCACTCATTGGCTTGCAGGTGCTGGCAGTGGCCAAGATTGCCCTGGAAGAAACCTGGGCCTACGTGGCCCAGCGTCAGGCCTTTGGCAAGCCGTTGTCGGCCTTCCAGGGCGTGTCACATCCGCTGGCCGATTTTGAAACCCAGGTGGAGGCCGCGCGCTTGCTGTGTCTGCAAACCCTGTGGCTCAAGGACCGCGAACTGCCGCACACCTCGCAGGCAGCCATGTGCAAATGGTGGGGCCCCAAGCTGGCCTATGACGTGGTGCACCAATGCCTGCTGTCCTTTGGCCATGGGGGCTACGACCGCGGTGTGATGGAGCAACGGCTGCGCGATGTGCTGGGCTTCCAGATCGGGGACGGCACGGCGCAAATCATGAAAACCATCGTGGCGCGTGACCGCGCCGGCCGTCACGCGGTCCCGAACTGACCTGGATGCTGGCTGCGCAGCCAGCGCAAAGCGCCCAGCCCGGCGGCCCGGCCGGTGGCCATCGAGGCCGTGAGCAAATAGCCCCCGGTGGGTGCGTCCCAGTCCAGCATTTCACCGGCCACAAACACGCCAGGGCAGGGCTGCAGCATCAGGTCGGCATTCACCGCCTCGAAATCCACCCCGCCCGCGGTGCTGATGGCCTCGGCCAGGGGGCGCGCAGCCTGCACCTGCAAGGGCAAGGCCTTGATGGTCTGGGCCACGTGGGTCAGGTCGTGCCATCCGTCCTTGCCCAGCACTTCGAACAACAGCGCCGTTTTCACCCCCTGCAGCCCCAGACGGCTTTGCAGATGGCTGGACATCGAGCGACTGCCCCGCGGATGACGCAACTCGGCTTCCACACGCGCCAGGTCATGCTGTGGCAGCAAATCGAGCGTGAAACGGGCAACGCCTTGGGTCTTCAATTGCTGGCGCAGGGCGGCCGACGCGGCGTAGATGAGACTGCTCTCGACGCCATACTCGGTGATCACGAATTCGCCGGGCTTGCGCTCCCACTGCCCATCGGCGTGCTGCACGCTCAGCGCCACGGGTTTCACCGGCGTGCCTGCAAAGCGGCTGCGCAGATGCGCGCTCCAGTTCACCTCAAACCCGCAGTTGGAACTTTGCAAGTCATGGACCTTCACCTGGCGTGCTTTCAGCCACGGCACCCAGGCCCCGTCCGACCCGAGTTGTGGCCAGCTGCCTCCGCCCAGCGCCAGGATGGTGGCCACCGGCTGCACGCTCACGGGCTGGCCGGCATGCACCAGTTGCAGGCTGCCATCCGGATGCCAGCCCAACCAGCGATGTCGCACGTGTGTGCGAACCCCCAGGCTTCGCAAGCGGTGCAGCCAGGCGCGCAGCAGGGGCGAGGCTTTCATCTGCGTGGGGAACACCCGCCCGGAGCTGCCCACAAAGGTTTCGATGCCCAGGCCATGCACCCACTCGCGCAGCGCTGACGCGTCAAAGGCCTCCAGCGCCGGCTGCAGAGCGGCTTGACGATCGCCATAGCGGCGTGCAAACCGCTCCTGCGGTTCGCTGTGGGTGATGTTCAAGCCGCCCACGCCTGCGCGCAGGAATTTACGGCCCAGTGACGGCATGGCGTCGTACACATCGACAGCGCAACCGGCCATGGCCAGCACCTCGGCCGCCATGAGACCCGCCGGGCCCCCGCCGATCACCGCCACCCCAGGAGAATTTTCAACAGACATGGCCTGCATGTTAGTGGATGGCCAGCACCCACCCTGGCCCCCCGTGGTTCAACGAACAGAGTTTGAACGGGGCAGGCGCGATAAAGGAGGGTGGTACCACCCGGCTGGCGAGGGCTGTCCGGGCGGATGGGGTGAGTCCACCCACGGGGAAGTCCTGCATGACACGGTTCGGGAAGTGCACATGAGCAACAAAGCGGATACAGCACCTCCGCATGATCTGGACAAGATCATCAACGCCAACATCGCCCGGTTGACCTCGGGCCTGTCGCCAGCTTCCCTGTTCAACGCGTATGTGGATTGGATGATCCACCTGGGCTTCTCCCCGGGCAAGCAACATGAACTCTCGGCCAAGGCGGGCAACAAGGCGCGCAAGCTGCTGGCGCACCTGATGCAAAGCGCCTGGCGCCAGGGTGAAACCTGCATCGACCCCTTGCCGCAGGACACCCGGTTTGCCGCGGAGGAATGGCGGCAGATGCCCTATCAGGCCATCTACCAGGGTTTTCTGATGCAACAGCAGTGGTGGCACAACGCCACCACCGATGTGCCCGGGGTGAGTCACCACCATGAGCGGGTGCTGGACTTCACCTCGCGCCAGATGCTGGACGTCGTATCGCCCTCCAACTTCTTCTGGACCAACCCCGAGGTACTGCGCCGCACGATCGATCGCGGGGGGCTCAACCTGTTGGAGGGGGCGCGCAACTGGTCGGAGGATGTGGTGCGCTGGCTGTCGGCCAAATCACCGTTGAACACGGATCACTTTCGACCGGGGCATGAGGTCGCCATCACGCCAGGCCACGTGGTGTACCGGAACCACCTGATCGAACTCATCCAGTACAACGCCCAAACCCCCGAGGTGCACGCCAGCCCCGTCCTGATCGTGCCATCGTGGATCATGAAGTACTACATCCTGGACCTGTCGCCGCACAACTCGATGGTGCGCTATTTGGTCAGCCGCGGACACACGGTATTCATGGTGTCCTGGCGCAATCCCCAGGCCAAGGACTGGGCCCTGGGCATGGATGATTACCTCAACAATGGCGTGATGGATGCCATTCGGGTGGTGAGCGAGCGGGTGCCCAGGCAGCGGATTCAGGCGGTGGGCTATTGCCTGGGGGGAACCTTGCTGTCCATCGCCGCGGCCCTGATGGCCCGCAACGACGACACACGGCTGAAATCCCTGAGCCTGCTGGCCTCCCAGGTGGACTTCACCGAACCGGGTGAACTGGCCTTGTTCATCGACGACAGCCAGCTGACCTTTCTCGACGGTGTGATGTCGGAACAGGGCTACCTCGATGGCAAGCAAATGGCAGGGGCCTTCACCCTGCTGAACCAGCGCGATCTGGTGTTCTCGCGCCTGGTTCGCGAATACTGGCTGGGCCAGCGCGCGCCCGTCACCGACCTCATGGCCTGGAATGCCGACGCCACCCGCATGCCTTATCGCCAGCACAGCCACTACCTGCACAGCCTGTACCACCACAACGACCTGGCCGAGGGGCGCTACATCGTTGACGGCCGACCCGTGGTATTGCGGGACGTGCGCCTGCCGGTCTTCTGTCTGGGCACGCAGCGTGACACCGTGTCCCCGTGGCGCTCGGTCTACAAGCTGCACCTGTTCACCTCGACGGAACTCACGTTTTGTCTCACCAGCGGGGGACACAACGCCGGCGTGGTCAACCCGCCGGGGGGCAGCAGCCCGCGGCATTACCAGCTGTCGCGTCGCCGGCAAGGGGCCAAATACCAGGATCCGGACACCTGGGCGGAAGAAGTCGCCATCCATCCGGGGTCCTGGTGGCCCGCCTGGGCGCATTGGCTGGAAGGGCAGGCTGGCCCGCTGCGCAAGGCCACGCGCACGGGAATCCCCGCATCCGGCCATGCTTCGCATGGCGAAGCGCCCGGCCACTATGTGCTGGAACGCTGACACCGGCCATGGGCCGTCGGCGAGGCCGGGCGCCGCTGTCGTCCATGCTGTCCGGGCGGCGGCCCGCTGGCCGGCTGGCGCCCGGGATGGGCTTTATGTCATGCAAATGTCACACAAGACCACTACAGTCCACTTCAACCTTTGCCACTCACAGGATTGACTCATGACCACGATGCCCCGCTCCCTGCTTTCTCTGGCCTGCGCACTGGGCCTCTCGTTGGCGGCCTACGCCCAGGACATCACCGGGGCCGGCGCCAGCTTCCCGGCCCCGCTGTACAGCAAGTGGGCCTCGGAGTACAACAAAGCCACCAACCTCAAGGTCAATTACCAGTCGGTGGGCTCGGGCGCTGGCATCAAGCAGATCGATGCCAAAACCGTGGACTTTGGCGCTTCGGACATGCCGCTCAAGGACGATGAACTGGCGCAGAAGAACCAGATGCAATTTCCCACCGTGATTGGCGGCGTGGTGCCGGTGATCAACATTGCCGGCTTCACGCCCGGACAGCTCAAGCTGACCGGCGAGGTGCTGGCCGACATTTTCCTGGCCAAGATCACCAAGTGGAACGATCCTGCCATCAAGGCCCTGAACCCCGGCCTGAACCTGCCCGATGCCGCCATTGCACCGGTGCGTCGCTCGGACGGTTCCGGCACGACCTTCCTGTTCACCAATTACCTCAGCAAGGTCAGCGCTGACTGGAAAGCCAAGGTCGGCGACGGCACCGCCGTGAACTGGCCCACCGGTGCGGGTGGCAAGGGCAACGAGGGCGTGGCCGCTTTCGTCAACCGACTGCCCAACTCCATTGGCTATGTGGAGTACGCCTACGTCAAGCAAAACAAGATGGTGTTTGCCCAGATGAAGAACGCCTCGGGTGTTTACGTCTCGCCCGACGACTCGGCCTTCAAGGCTGCTGCGGCCGGCGCGGAGTGGAGCAAGTCCTTCTACCAGATCCTGACCAACCAGAACGGCAAGGATGCCTGGCCCATCACCGGTGCCACCTTCATCCTCATGCACAAGGTGCAAGACAAACCCGTCAATGCCAGCGGCGTCCTGAAGTTTTTCGACTGGGCCTACAAGAACGGCGACAAAACGGCGGACGATCTGGACTATGTGCCGATGCCGGCCAGCGTCAAGGACGCCATCCGCAAGTCCTGGGCCAACATCAAGGACGATTCGGGCAAGTCGATCGCTTACTGAGTCTGCGGGCAGTGCGATGATGCTGCCCTATTGACCGATACGTTCTATGTCAACCCTGATCACAGACCCGGCTCGCTCCTCTCTGGGCGGCGAGCCGACTGCCCGTCCCATGACCACTCCGCCTGATACTCCCCCTCGGTTCTGGACCGACCTGATGGACAAGTTGTTCGCCTGGGCAGCCCTGGGCGCAGCTGTTCTGACCCTGGCCGCACTGGTGGGTATCTTGTTGTCATTGATTGCCGGTGCGTGGCCGGCCATCCACGAGTACGGGTTGGGTTTTGTGACGCGATCGGTGTGGGATCCGGTCAAGAACGATTACGGCGGCTTGGTGATGATCTATGGCACCCTGGCCACGTCGATCATCGCGTTGCTGATCGCCGTGCCGGTCAGCTTTGGCATCGCACTTTTTTTGACGGAGCTGTCCCCCGCCTGGCTCAAGCGCCCGCTGGGCACGGCCATTGAATTGCTGGCTGCCATTCCATCCATCGTGTACGGCATGTGGGGCTTGCTGGTGTTCGGCCCGATCCTGTCCACCTACGTACAAATTCCGCTTCAGCAAGCGCTCGGCCAAGTGCCGGTGCTGGGTTCGCTGGTGTCAGGTCCCCCGGTGGGCATTGGCATTTTGTCGGCCGGCATCATCCTGGCCATCATGATCATCCCCTTCATTGCGTCGGTGATGCGTGATGTGTTCGAGGTCACGCCCCCCATGCTCAAGGAGTCGGCCTACGGACTGGGCTCCACCACCTGGGAGGTGATGTCGAAAGTGGTGTTGCCCTACACCAAGGCCGGTGTGATGGGGGGCATCATGCTGGGCCTGGGTCGCGCCCTGGGCGAGACCATGGCGGTGACCTTTGTCATTGGCAACATGAACCAGCTCAATTCATTGAGCGTGTTCGAAGCGGCCAACAGCATCACCTCGGCACTGGCCAATGAGTTTGCCGAGGCCTCTGATGGATTGCACCAGGCTTCGCTCATCTACCTGGGTCTCATCCTCTTTTTCATCACCTTCGTGGTGCTGGCCTTGTCCAAGTGGCTGCTGGCGCGCATGCAGCGTCAGGAAGGAGCGAAATCATGAGCGACCCGCGCCTGACCAAATTCAAATCCCGCCAGCGGGTCAACCGGATCGCCATCGCCTTGTCCATGGCGGCCATGGCCTTCGGCCTGGTCTGGCTGATCTGGATCCTGTGGGAAACCCTCTGGCGTGGCGTTGGCGGCTTGCAACTGTCCGTGCTGACCCAGATGACGCCCGCACCCAACGAAGAGGGCGGTCTGGCCAACGCCATTTATGGCTCGTTCCTGATGGTGATGCTGGCCACCTTTGTGGGAACCCCCATTGGCATTCTGGCGGGCGTTTACCTGTCCGAGTACAGTCCGCGCAGCGTGTTGTCCTCGGTCACCCGTTTTGTCAACGACATCCTGCTGTCGGCTCCCTCCATCGTGATCGGGCTGTTCGTGTACACGCTGATCGTGGCGCGTTTCAAATCCTTTTCCGGCTGGGCCGGGGTGGTGGCCTTGGCGCTGATCGTGGTGCCGGTGGTGATTCGCACCACCGAGAACATGTTGCAACTTGTGCCGGCGGGTTTGCGTGAAGCCGCCTACGCCCTGGGTACCCCCAAGTGGAAAGTCATCACCAGCATCACCTTGCGCGCGGCGCGTGCGGGCGTGGTGACGGGCGTGCTGCTGGCCGTGGCGCGCATCTCGGGTGAGACCGCCCCCCTGCTGTTCACCGCCCTCAGCAACCAGTTCTGGGCCTCCAGCCTGTCCGGGCCGATGGCCAGTCTGCCGGTCACCATCTTCAAATTTGCGATGAGCCCTTATGAGAACTGGCAGCAACTGGCCTGGGCCGGCGTCTTTCTCATCACCTTGGCCGTGTTGGGCCTGAACATCCTGGCCCGTGTGGTCACCCGTCAAAAAGCCTGATTGGAAGCATTCAACATGGACACCGCCCTGCAAACGCAAGCCAAGATCAAGGTTCAGGATCTGAACTTTTATTACGGCAAATTTCACGCGCTCAAGAACATCAACCTGGACATTCCGGAAAAACAGGTCACGGCCTTCATCGGCCCCTCCGGCTGTGGCAAGTCCACGCTGCTGCGCGTGTTCAACCGCATGTTCGAGCTCTACCCCGAGCAACGCGCCGAAGGCCTGGTGGAGTTTGAAGGTGAAAACCTGCTGCAATCCAAGCGCGATGTGGCCCTGATCCGCGCCAAGATCGGCATGGTTTTCCAAAAGCCGACGCCTTTCCCGATGTCCATCTACGACAACATCGCCTTTGGCGTGAAGCTGTTTGAAAACCTCAGCAAAAGCGACATGGAAGACCGCGTGGAATGGGCGCTGCGCAAGGCCGCCTTGTGGACCGAGGTCAAGGACAAGCTGCAGCAAAGCGGGTCGGGGCTCTCGGGTGGTCAGCAGCAGCGTCTGTGCATTGCGCGCGGCGTGGCCATCAAGCCGGAAGTGTTGTTGCTCGACGAGCCCTGCTCGGCCCTGGACCCGATTTCCACCGCCAAGATCGAGGAACTCATCACCGAGTTGAAGCAGGACTACACCGTGGTGATCGTGACCCACAACATGCAGCAAGCCGCCCGCTGCAGCGACTACACCGCCTACATGTACCTGGGCGACCTGGTGGAATTCGGCCCGACCGAGCAGCTGTTCTTCAAGCCGCAACGCAAGGAAACCGAAGACTACATCACCGGCCGTTTTGGCTGAAGCCCGCTTGCGCGCACACGGTTTTCAAGGAAGCACCATGCCCGATAAACATCTCTCGACCCAGTTCGATTCGCAACTCAACAACGTCTCCATGCGGGTGATGGAGCTCGGCGGTCTGGTGGAGTCCCAGATTCGCCAGGCGGTCTATGCCTTGTCGGAGTTCAGTGTGGAGGTGGCCGACCAGGTCATCGCCACCGAGTCACGCGTGAACATGATGGAAGTCGAGATTGACCGCGAGCTCGCCTCCATCATCGGACGCCGCCAGCCCACCGCCGTGGATCTGCGTTTGCTGCTTGCCATCTCCAAAACCACTGCCAACCTTGAGCGTGTGGGCGATGAGGCCGAACGCATTGCGCGCATGGTCAAGTCCATCATCGCCGATGGCATGCCACGCGCTTTGCCGTCGTCAGACCTGCGCACCGCCATCGAGCTGGCCAGCGCCTTGCTGCGCAAGGCCCTGGACGCCTTTGCCCGCCTGGATGCCGTCTCGGCCGTCGAGATCCTGCGCGAGGACGGTCAGGTGGATGCAGAGTTTGACGGTTTTGTGCGCAAGCTCATCACCTACATGATGGAAGACCCGCGCACCATTTCCTCGAGTCTGGATTTGCTCTTCATCGCCAAGGCCATCGAGCGCATCGGGGACCATGCCAAGAACATCGCCGAGTTCATCATTTTCATCGTCAAAGGGGCGGACGTTCGTCACACCTCGGTTGACTACATCGAATCGAACGTGCTGTAACGTTCCCATTGCACACCACCCATGCCCATCAAGTCGACGCCCCGTGTTTTGATTGTGGAAGACGAGCCGGCGATTGCCGAGCTCATTTCCATCAACCTGCGTCATAACGGGTTGTCTCCCCTGTGGGTGGAGAACGGGGAACTGGCGCAGAAAGAAATCGATACCGTCCTGCCCGACCTCATCCTGCTGGACTGGATGTTGCCGGGGGAAAGCGGCGTCATGCTGGCACGCAAGTGGCGTGCTGATCCGCGAACCAAGAGCGTGCCCATCATCATGCTCACCGCCAAGGTGGATGAGAATGACAAGGTGAAGGGGCTGGATGCCGGGGCTGACGACTACATCACCAAACCATTCTCGGTGTCCGAAATGCTGGCGCGTATTCGCGCGGTGTTGCGTCGTCGGGCCCCCGAGCAGGCGGTGCCCAATGTGACGGTGGGTGAGTTGATGCTCGATGGTGCGACCTACCGGGTCAGTTACCAGGGCGAGCAACTCAAGATCGGACCGACCGAATTCAAGCTCCTGAGTTATCTCATGCACCACGCCGAGCGTGTGCACACCCGCTCGCAACTGCTGGACAAGGTGTGGGGCGACCACGTGTTCATCGAAGAGCGCACGGTGGACGTGCACATTAAGCGCCTGCGCGAATCGCTGGGCAAGGCGGGTGTGATGGTGGAGACGGTGCGCGGAACCGGCTATCGCCTCACCGCTCAGGTGGGACGCACCACCTGAATCCAGTTGGCACCCGCGCCCACCGGGACACGTTGCACACGCGTCAACGCGCCGGTGGCAGGGTCCCGGCGAAACAGTGACAGGTGATCGGCGTGCTCGCCGCTGCTGATGAGATAGCGTCCCTCGGGGTCACAGGCGATGCCGCGGGGCTGACGCTCGGTGGAGGTCTGCCCCACGACCTGCAGTTGCCCCGTGTCCGGATCAATGGCCAGACAGCTGATGTGGTCACGCGTTCGCTCCGTGCTGTAGAGATGCCGGCCATCCGGGGTGATCAACACATCGGCGCACCAGATCAGGGTGGTCAGATCAACGGGTGCAGTTTCCTGGTTGCCTGAGGGCACCCGGGGAATGCCCGGGCGCAGGGGCGTGTCGGGCGGCAGCGTGGACAGGGTCTGGATCAGGGTGAGCGCGCCCGAGTCAGCCGTGCACTCGAACACCGCGATCAGACCGCTCATCTCGCCCAGCAAGTAGAGAAACCGCCCGTCCTGGGAAAACACCAGATGCCGGGGACCAAAGTTGGGGGGCAGTTTGACGCTGCGCACTGACGAGGCATCGAGCGCACCGGTGGTGGCATCGAACGGATAGACCTGCAACTCGTCCGACCCCAGGTGCGGCACATAGACAAAACGGTTGTCGGGCGCGATCGCAATGGCATGTGGTTTGTTGCCGCCCGTGGGGAAAAAGCACGTGGGTGTCGCCGAGGCCTGGCCGTTGTCATGCACCGGATGCACCGCCACGGTATGGCCCGAGTACGACGCGCACACGAGCCAGCGTTCGGTGCGATCGAGCGCGATGTACACCATGTTGTCGGCCAGGGACACGGCGGGCTGTGGCCGAAGGGTGCCCTGGTCGGACTGAACCGCAAAGCTGCACAGCCGATAGGGCTGTGAGCGCACGGCGGCATGCAGCCAGCGTCCATCGCGCGTGGCGGTCATCGGCATCACCAACGGCCCCGCAGCCGCACGGCCGCGTGCCTCCAGTTGACCGGTCGTGGCGAGTTCGAAACAGTCGATCTCACCCGCCACCGAGGTGGACACATACACAAGGGTCTTGGGCGATGCCATGGTGAACGGAATCTGGCGTGTTTCAGCCCAGGGTGGCCGCCTTGGGCATGTCAAACCCGGCCTGGTCGAGCGAGGCTTGCAGTTTCTGCCGCTGCTCGGCGCTGAGTTCGATCAGGGGCGGGCGCACCACTTTCCAGTCCTCTCGGCCTGATTTCCATGCAATGGCGGCCTTCATGGCTGGAATCAGGGTGAACTGTGCAAAGGCTGCACGGGTGGCGTCCAGGCGCTGTTGCTGGTCATCCGCGTCGGCGTTCTGCCAGGTCTTGTACAGCTGCACGATGGGGCCGGGGTTGACGTTGCCGGTGGCCGTGATGCAGCCGGCGCCCCCTCCGCGCATGTTGGCCAGCAGGAAATTTTCGCTACCGGCAAACACATCGAACCCCTGCGGCTGGAACTCACGCAGCATGGCCGCGGTGTTGTCCCAGTTGCCCGAGCTGTCTTTCACACCGGCAATGGTGCCGGGATAGGCCTTGAGCAGCCGCTCGATCAAACCCAGTGAGATGGGCACTTGCGAGACGGGCGGAATGTGATACAGGTAGACACGCAGGCGACTGTCCGCCACCGCCTCCACCACCGAGGCAAAGTACCGGTAAATGCCCTCGTCGCTCACCCCCTTGTAGTAAAAGGGCGGCAACATCAGCACGCCGCCGCAACCGGCCTGCACCGCGTGACGCGTCATCTCGATGGCCTCGGGCAAGGCGCAACTGCCAGTGCCGGGCATCATGCGCGACGCCGGGATGCCCGCTTGCAGCAAGGCGTCCAGCAGGCCGCGTTTTTCCTGCACCCCCAGCGAATTGGCTTCCGAGTTGGTCCCAAACACGGCCAGCCCCACATCCTGCTCGATCAGCCAGCGGCAGTGGCGCACCAAGCGGTCGGCGTCCGGTGAATAGTCCTGGTTGAACGGGGTCAGGACCGGGGAAAAGATACCTTTGAGTGTGTTCATTGTGGTGTATGGTTAAGGCTGAGACCGCCACCGGCAGGTCACAAAAATTATCTGCTGAAATACCCTTTTGCGCGCACACCCCCCGTCCGGGGCGTGACAATGTTTTTTTCATGACTTGAACAGAGCCCTCATGACTGACCCCAAAACCCCCACCGGGACCGCTCATCACACCGATGCCACCGGCATGCGTAAAGGCCTCACCAACTACGGGGACGCTGGCTTCTCGCTGTTTTTGCGCAAGGCCTTCATCAAGGGCGCCGGCTACACCGACGCGGCGCTGGACCGTCCGGTCATCGGCGTGATCGACACGGGCAGTGGCTACAACCCCTGTCACGGCAACATGCCCCAGCTCATCGAGGCGGTGAACCGGGGTGTGATGCTGGCGGGCGGTCTGCCGGTGAAGTTCCCCACCATTTCCATTGGGGAGAGCTTTGCGCAACCCACCAGCATGTACATGCGCAACCTCATGTCCATGGACACCGAGGAAATGATTCGCGCCCAGCCCATGGACGCGGTGGTGCTGATTGGCGGTTGCGACAAAACCGTACCGGCCCAGTTGATGGGAGCCGCTTCGGCAGGCATCCCTGCGATCCAGCTCATCACCGGCTCCATGCTGACCGGCTCGCACCGCGGTGAGACGGTGGGCGCGTGTACCGATTGCCGCCGCTTCTGGGGCAAGTTCCGTGCCGATGAAATTGACGAAGCCGAGATCACCGAGGTCAATAACCAGCTGGTGGCCAGCGTCGGCACCTGTTCGGTCATGGGCACGGCCAGCACCATGGCTTGTATTGCCGAAGCGCTGGGCATGACGGTGCCGGGCGGAGCCTCGCCGCCTGCCGTCACCGCAGACCGCATGCGCGTGGCCGAGCGCACCGGCGCGCAAGCGGTGGCGCTGGCCAAGCAACGCCTGGGCATTGACCAGATCCTCACCGCCAAGGCCTTCGAGAACGCGATGCGGGTGCTGCTGGCCATCGGCGGCTCCACCAACGGCATTGTTCACCTGACGGCGATTGCCGGTCGCATGGGCTTTGAGGTGGACCTCGACGCCCTGGACCGCATGGGCCGCGAGACCCCGGTGCTGGTCGACCTCAAGCCGTCGGGCCAGCACTACATGGAGCACTTCCACGCCGCGGGCGGCATGACCACGCTGTTGCGCGAACTCAAGCCCTTGCTGCATCTGGATGCGTTGACCGTGACGGGACGCACCCTGGGCGAAGCGATCGACCTCGCGCCGCCGTCGTTCAAGCAGGACGTGGTGCGTCCCCGCTCCAACCCGATCTACCCGCAAGGCGGCATTGCCGTCTTGCACGGCAACCTGGCACCGGGCGGTGCCATCATCAAACAGTCGGCTGCTAAGCCCGAGTTGATGGAGCACGAAGGTCGTGCGGTGGTGTTCGAGAACCTGGCCGACATGGCCGAGCGCATCGACGCCGATGACCTCGATGTGCATGCCGACGATGTGCTGGTGCTCAAGAACATCGGCCCCAAAGGGGCCCCCGGCATGCCCGAGGCCGGCTACCTGCCGATTCCGCGCAAACTCGCGCGCGCCGGTGTGAAGGACATGGTGCGCATTTCCGATGGCCGTATGAGCGGCACGGCGTTTGGCACCATCGTGCTGCACGTCATGCCCGAGTCGGCCATGGGCGGCCCACTGGCCCATGTGCAAACGGGTGACCGCATCCGTCTGAGTGTGTCCCGACGCGAGATCTCGCTGCTGGTGAGCGATGAAGAACTGGCGCGTCGGCAGCAAGCCCATCCCGTGGCCGTGCCCACGGCCGAACGCGGCTACCGCAAGCTGTTCCTGGAGACCGTGACCCAGGCCGACAAGGGCGTGGACTTCGACTTCCTGGCGGCGGCCAAGACGGTGGGCCGGGTTCCCAAGGCTTGAGGCCTGCCGCTTGACAAGGGCCTTTCACACGGACGAATCATGGATCTGACAACGCTGATGCTGATCGGGGTGTTGTGCCTGTTGCTGGGGGCAGGGCTGGCGGCTTGGTGGGCGCGCCGTGCGCCCTCGCACGCCCACACCCCCGAGGTGACGGCACTCAAGGAGCAAGTGGCCACGCAGACCGCCCAACTGCAGGCGAAAGAGGAGCAAGCCCTCGAGTCCAAGCAGCAGCGCGAACAGGTTCAACGCGAACTCGAGGGTCTGCGTCAACGTGAAGTGGCGCTGACCCGCGAACTCGCCACACTGTCCAACGAACTCGACAACGAGCGTCGTCACGCGCAGGAAAAAATCGAGCTGCTGACCCAGGCGCGCGAAACCCTGAGCGAACAGTTCCGCAACCTGGCCAACGACATCCTGGAAGACAAGAGCAAGCGTTTCACCGAAACCAACGCCGTTCGTCTCGGCGAGCTGTTGGGTCCCCTGGGTGTGAAGATTGCTGAGTTCCAGAAAAAAGTGGAGCACGTCTACGACACCGAAGGACGTGCACGCTCCGAACTGGCCGGACAAGTCAAGCAACTGATGGAACTCAACCAGGTGCTGAGTGCCGACGCCAAGAACCTCACGCAAGCGCTCAAGGGTTCCAACAAGGCGCAGGGCAACTGGGGTGAATTGATTCTGGAGCGCGTGCTGGAAGGCTCGGGCTTGCGCAAAGGCCATGAGTACGTGGTGCAGGAAAGCCATACCCGTGAAGACGGCAGCCGGGCCATGCCCGACGTGGTGATTCGACTGCCCGACGAGCGTTTCCTGGTGGTGGACGCCAAGGTCTCGCTGGTGGCCTACGAGCAGGCAGCCACCCTGGACGACGAGAAGCAGCGGGAAGCGGCCATCAAGCGCCATGTGGAGTCCTTGCGCAACCACATTCGCGGCTTGTCGTCCAAAAACTACCAGCAGATTTACGACATCCGCTCGCTGGACTTCGTGATGCTGTTCATCCCGGTGGAGCCGGCCTTCATGATGGCGATCGCCCACGATCCGGACCTGTACATGGAGGCGTGGAACCGTCAGGTGCTGCTGGTCAGCCCCTCGACCTTGCTGTTTGTGTTGCGCACGGTGGAACACCTGTGGCGGCAAGAGGCGCAATCGCGCAATGCCCAGGACATTGCTTCGCGCGGGGCCGAGCTGTACGACAAGCTGGTCGGTTTTGTTGAAGACCTGGATCAACTCGGCGACCGTCTGGGTCAGGCACAAAAGAGTTACGACCGGGCGCGTGGCAAGTTCTCCACCGGTCGCGGCAATCTGGTGCGTCAGGCCGAGATGCTGCGCGAGTTGGGCTTGCGACCCACCAAAACCCTGCCCACCGCCTGGGCCGACGCGGCCCGCGCTGACGATGACGCCCCGCCTGACGCGGGCGCAACATTGCCGCCCTGACGTCGCGCGCACTGCGGGTACAGTCATGCCATGGCCCTGGCGGGCCTGAACCGTCTCGGCCCGTTCGGGCTGCTACAGGAAAATGCACATGACACACCTTGGAATGATTGGCATCGGCCTCATGGGCCACGGCATTGCCACCAACCTGCAAAAGCATGGCCACGCGCTGACCTTGCTGGACCACCCGGGCAACCAACCCCTGGAGGCGTTGATCACGGGTGGCGCCAAGACGGTGGCCACGCCCATGGCGGTGGCGCAGCACGCGGACATCATCATCCTGTGCGTGACCGGATCGCCGCAAGTCGAGGCGGTGCTCACGGGCGAACAGGGCGTGCTCAAAGGGCTCAAGCCCGGCGCCATCGTGATCGATTGCTCCACGGCGGTGCCCACGTCCACCGTCAAACTGGCGCAGCAAGTGGTGGCCGCAGGCGGTCGCTTTCTCGATGCCGCCATGACGCGCACGCCCAAGGAGGCCGCCGCTGGCAAGCTCAACTTGTTGGTGGGCGGCGAGCCCGACTTGCTGGCTTTGTGCCACCCCATCCTGGCCTGCTTTGCCGAGAACATCGTGCATGCAGGGCCGGTGGGTGCGGGGCACCAGATGAAGCTGCTGCACAACTATGTGTCGCTGGGCTCGGTGGCGTTGTTGTCGGAAGCCGCCGCCTGCGCACGACGCGCGGGCGTGAGTGGTGAGACCTTTGTGCAGGTGCTGTCGGTGGGCGGTGGCTGGGGGGCGGCGCTGGACCGCATCAAGCCGTTCGTCACCTCGGGGGATTCGTCCAACCTGCGCTTCAGTGTGGCCAACGCCCTCAAGGACCTGACCTACTACAACCAGATGGCCACGGACACACAGGCGCACCACGACATTGCGCAGGCGGTCCAGCAGACGCTCGCCTGGGCGTGCGATGCCGGAGACCCCAACGCGTTCCTGCCCGAGCTGATTGGCTACCTGGCGGAGAAAGCATGAGCTACCAGATTGTCACCATCGAAGGCGATGGCATTGGGCCCGAGGTGTGTCAGTCTGCCGTCGCGGTGTTGCGCGAGGCCTGCGGTTCGACCGTCCTCGACTTCATCCCGATGCCGGGTGGGGCGTTGCATTACCAGCGCACGGGGCAGGTGTTGCCGGAAGAAACCTACCAGGCCTGCCGCAGCACACACGCCATGCTGCACGGCGCCGCCGGGCTGCCCGGTGTCACCTACGCCGATGGCACCGAAGTGGGCAACGACCTGCACCTGCAACTGCGCTTCAAGCTCGATTTGTTTGCCAACGTGCGTCCGATCCGGTTGTACCGCGGGGTGAAGTGCCCGTTGGTGGGCTTCGAGCCGGGGCAGATCGATTACGTGGTGCTGCGTGAGAACACCGAGGGCTTGTACGCCAGCCGCGGGGCTGGCGTGAACCTGCGCGGTGACGTGGTGACCGACACGCTGGTCATGACTCGCCTGGGGGTCGAGCGCATCGCCCGATTTGCTTTTGAGCTCTCGCGTCGTCGCAACGGCGCACCGCGCGATGGCAAGCGTCGCGTGACGGTGTGCGACAAGGCCAACATCCTCAAGAGCTACGCCTTTTTTCGCGCGGTCAGCACCGAGGTAGCGCAGCAGTATCCCGAGGTGGAGATCGACTATGCCTACGCCGATGCCATCACCGTGCACATGATCAAGAAGCCCGACTTCTACGACGTGATCGTGGCCGAGAACATGTTTGGCGACATCATCTCCGACCTGGGAGCCGGGACGGTGGGCGGACTGGGCGTGGCAGCGTCTGCCGAACTCGGGTTGAAGCACGGCCTGTTCCAGGGGGCCCATGGCTCCGCGCCGGACATTGCCGGCCAGGATGTGGCCAGCCCGGTGGCCACCATCCTGTCGGGCGCGCTGATGTTGCGCTGGTTGGGCGATGAGCACCAGGACCCTGGCCTGCTGGCGGCCGCGCAGCGCATCGAGTCGGCGGTGGAAGGCGTGCTGGCCGATGGCGAGGCAGTGCCGCATGACCAGGGTGGGTCCACCCGCTGCACGGCGTTCACCTCGGCGGTGTCCAGACGCCTGCAATGAGGGTGAGCGGTCGCTGACCCTGAAATGTCTTCGAAATAATATTACAAAGACTATATTGAGTGTTAACCCTGATGAATTTCAGGTTAACTCATCATACCATCACGCCACTTTTTGAATGGACGGGATGAGATGACTTCGATTGCTTTGTTTGGCGCCGGCGGCAAGATGGGCGTGCGCCTGTCCAAAAACCTGCAGGGCTCCCCCTACCAGGTGCGCCACGTGGAAGTGGGCGAAGTGGGCCGTCAGCGCCTGCGCGACGAACTGGGCGTTGAGTGCGCCTCAGTAGACGATGCCCTGCACAACGTCGATGTGGTGATTCTGGCCGTGCCCGACACGCTGATTGGCCAACTGGCAGCCGACATCGCGCCCCAACTCAAGCCGGGCACCATGGTGATGACGCTGGATGCGGCGGCCCCGTTCGCCGGCCATCTGCCCCAGCGTCCCGACCTGGTGTACTTTGTGGCGCATCCCTGCCACCCCAGCATCTTCCATCCGCGTGTGCACCTCGAAGGAGACCCGGATTACTTCGGCGGCGTGAAGGCGCCCCAGTCCATCGTCAACGCCTTGATGCAGGGGCCCGATGAGGCTTACGCCCTGGGGGAAGACATTGCCAAGACGATTTACCAGCCGGTGCTGCGCTCGTACCGCGTGACGGTGGAGCAAATGGCGCTGCTCGAGCCCGGCTTGTCAGAGACCGTCTGCGCCACCCTGCTCGATGTGATGCGCGAGGCCATGGACGAGGTGGTGGCGCGGGGCGTGCCCGCCGAAGCCGCCCGTGACTTCCTGCTGGGCCACATGACCATCTTGTCAGCCGTGATCTTCAAGCAGATTCCGGGTCAGTTCTCGGACGCCTGCAACAAGGCCATCACCTTTGGCAAACCGCGCCTCATGCGCGACGACTGGAAGCAGATTTTCGAACGCCAGGAAATCGCCGACAGCATCGAGCGCATCACCTGAGCGGCTTTCGGCGATACTCATTTCCCCTGACTGCATAACATTTAACAGGAGCTTCACATGACATTGACCAAAACCCTGCCGGCCTTGGTGCTCGCCTCCGCCTGGATGATGAGCGCCGGTGCACAAACCGTTCTCAAAATTGGATACACCCCGGCCGCCAACTCGCACTATGGTGTGGGCACGCAGGTGCTGTGCGATGAAATCGAGAAGGGCACCCAGGGTCGCTACAAGTGCCAGATTTTTCCCAATGGCGCACTGGGTGGTGAGCGCGAAATGATCGAAGCGGTGCAACTGGGCACGCTCGACATGGTCAACACCTCCACCGGTCCGGTGGGCAACTTCGTGCCCGAAGTGAAGATCGTGGACATCCCCTTCCTGTTTCGCGACTACGACCATGCCCGTCACTTTCTTGACGCCGCTCCGGGGCAGGAATTGCTGACGAAGTTCCCGTCCAAGGGGTTGATTGCCCTGGCCTGGACCGAAAACGGTTTCCGCCACATGACCAACAGCAAGCGCGCCATCGTCAAGCCCGAGGACACGGCTGGCCTGAAGATGCGCACCATGGAAAACAAGGTGCACATGGATGGCTACAAGGCGTTTGGCATTCAGCCGACACCCATGGCCTTCCCCGAAGTGTTCGGCGCCCTGCAGCAAGGTACCGTGGACGGTCAGGAAAACCCCATTCCCGTGATCCTGGCGTCCAAGTTCTCGCAAGTGCAAAAGCACCTGTCGCTCACCGGTCACGTGTACTCGCCGGCGCTGTACCTGACCTCGCCGCGCGTGATGAACAAGCTGAGCGACGCTGACAAGAAAGCGTTTTACGAAGCGGCCAAGAAGGCCACCGTGGCCCAGCGCAAGAAAGTGAACGAAGACGAAGCCAACGGCATTGCCCAGCTGGAAAAAGAAGGCATGTCGGTGGTGCGCAAGGTGGACGGCCAGGCCTTCCGCGATGCGCTGCGTCCGGTGTTCGCGTCCTACGCCAAGGAATTTGGCGCTGACAACATCCGCAAGATTCAAGAGTTCAAGTAATCCTGCGGCACTCCCGGGCGGCTGCGCGTGAGCGCAGGCCGCCATTTCTATTTTCCGGACCCCACGGGGCATCTGTCCATGAAACGACTCGAGCAGGCTTTTCACGCCGTCAACCGCTGGATGCTGATTGGCATGCTAGCGGTGATGTCAGTCATCATTTTTTGTAACGTCGTGTTGCGCTACTCCACCAACCAGTCGATCGAGTGGGCGGAGGAAGTCTCGCGCCACCTGATGATCTGGGTGACCTTCATTGGCGCGGGCCCGGTGCTGCGCTACGGGGGGCACATTGCGGTGGAGAACCTGCAGGATGCGTTGCCCAAAGCCGTGGCCCGGCTCTTGCGCGTGATCATTGCGCTGTTGGTGGGCGGCATGCTGGTGTTTTTGTTCTGGTTCGGTCTGGAGTACATGGACCGAACCCAATACCAGCTCACCCCATCCACCCAAATTTCATTCGCCTACATCTATGCCGGGCTGCCGATCGGATCGGCCATGGCCCTGATCCACTGGCTGCTGATCGTGCGTGACTATGTGATGGAGCGCCAGTTCGCCTCGGACGAACATTTCGATGCCACCGCGAGTGCTTCCCTATGAGCGCAAGTCTGATCCTTCTCATCGCCGCGTGCGTGTACCTGGCCATTGGCGTGCCGGTGGCCTTTGCACTGGGGCTGTCCACCATCACGGCGCTGCTGGTCTCGGGCAATTTCCCCTTGATCGTGCTGTTGAAGGAAACCTTCACCGGCATTGACAGCTTTCCGCTGATGGCGGTGCCGTTTTTCATCCTGGCGGCCGAGTTGATGAGCGGGGGATCCCTCACCGAGGTGCTGCTGAAGTTTGCTGGCCAGTTCGTGGGGCATCGCCGCGGCGGGTTGGGTTACACCAACGTGGTGTCGCTGACCTTCTTCTCGGGCATTTCCGGCTCCGCGCTGGCCGATGCGGCCGGGCCGGGCGCGATGATGATCCGCATGATGGACAAGGCCGGCTATGGCCGTGCCTACTCGGCCGCGCTGACCGCCTCGACGGCCATCGTGGGCCCCATCATCCCGCCGTCGATCATCATGATCATCTATGCCCTGGCCGATGACCGTGTGTCGGTGGGCGCCCTGTTTGTGGCGGGTCTGTTGCCCGGCGTGCTGATTGCCGTGGCCATGTGTGTGGTCAACTGGAAAATTTCCCGTGACCGCAATTACAAGGGGGACGGCGAGCACCCGACGCGTGATGAAATCATCCGCACCACCTGGATGGCCATGCCCGCCATCTTGCTGCCCGTGTTGATCCTGGGCGGCATGCGCGCCGGCTGGTTCACGCCGACCGAAGCCTCGGTGGTGGCCGTGTTTTACGCCTTGCTGTGCGGCAAGTATGTGTACCGCACGCTGGAGTGGAAGGCGGTGCCCAACATCCTGTCGCGCTCGGCGCTGCTCACCGCCTCGGTGCTGCTGATCATTGGCATGTCGGCCTCGTTTGCCTGGGTGCTGACGATTGAAGGGGTGCCGCAGATCGTGGCCAACTGGATCGTGGACATGCACCTCAATGCATGGACCTTCCTGATCGTGGTCAACGTCTTCCTGCTGCTGTTTGGCATCTTCATTGAACCGTTGCCGGGCGTGATGGTGCTGGTGCCCATCCTGGCCCCGGTGGCCGCCAAGGTGGGCGTGGACCCGATCCACTTCGCCATGGTGGTCATCTACAACCTGACGCTGGGCATGATCACCCCGCCGGTGGGGGGCTTGCTGTTTGTCACGTCCAACGTGTCACGCGTGCCGCTGTCAGACCTGACCCGCGAACTCAAGCCCTTCTTGTGGGCGCATGGCGTGGTGCTGGTGTTGCTGACCTTCGTGCCATGGCTGAGCACCTGGCTGCCCTATGCCATGGGTTACAAGTAAGCGGGCAAACGGGTCGTGACAGCACAACGCATCCAGGCGACTTACTGGCTCGAGACCGGGGACGATCCCCGGCGCGCGGCAGAGGTGATTGCCGGCGAGCAGTCCAGTGGCACCTTCCTCAAGCTGGCCACCGAAACGGCCGCGCTGAAAGAGCGTGCCGGTGCACGCGTGGAACGCCTGGATATTTTGGGCACCTCTGCGCAGCCCAGCCTGCCAGGAGGCATGCCGTCGGCGCAGTACACACAGTGCCGGCTCGAACTGTCGTGGCCGCTGGAGAACCTGGGGCCGTGCCTGCCCACGCTGATGTCCACCATCGCAGGCAATCTGTTCGAGTTGCGCCAGGTTTCGGGCCTGCGCTTGCTGGACCTCAAGCTGCCTGACGCGTTTGCCCGGGCGTATCCGGGGCCGGCGTTCTCCATGCCTGGCACGCGCCGGCTGTGTGGCGTGCAGCAAGGCCCCTTGATTGGCACCATCATCAAGCCCAGTGTGGGCCTGAACCCTCAAGAGACGGCCGAGCAGGTGCGTCAACTGGTCGAGGGCGGCATTGATTTCATCAAGGACGATGAATTGCAGGCCAATGGCCCGCATTGCCCCTTTGATGAGCGTGTGGTGGAAGTGATGCGGGTGGTGAACGACGCCGCTGATCGCCAGGGTCGGAAGGTGATGGTGGCCTTCAACATCACCGGCGACATCGATCAGATGCAACGTCGCCATGACTGGGTGCTCCAGCACGGGGGCACGTGCGTCATGGTGTGTGTCAACTCGGTAGGGCTGAGCGGTATGACGGCGATTCGTCGCCATGCGCAGGTGCCCTTGCATGCCCACCGTGCAGGCTGGGGCTACCTCAGTCGCAGCCCTGCACTGGGGTGGGATTTCCGTCCATGGCAAATGCTGTGGCGCCTGGCCGGTGCCGACCACCTGCATGTGAATGGTTTGCGCAACAAATTCAGCGAGCCGGATGCCGTGGTGGTGCAATCCGCGCGCGCGGTGCAAGAACCCCTGTTTGCCGATCACGGCATGCCGGCCGTGCCGGTATTCAGCTCGGCGCAAACCGGCTTGCAGGCGCACGACACCTATGCCGCGCTGGGCAATGACGACCTGATCGTCACGGCGGGTGGTGGCATTTTTGGACACCCGCAGGGCGTGGCGGCTGGCGTCACCGCCTTGCGCGATGCCTGGGAAGCCGCCCGCAACGGGCAGTCGCTGGAGTCAGCCGCCGCCGAGCGGCCGGCCTTGCGCGCTGCGTTGAGCTTCTGGTGAGCCGCCACACGAGCGTTTTGATTTGACGGCATGACACAGCACCCCCATTCACCACTCGAGGCTGCGCAGCTGCCCGATGGACCGCTGGTGGCTTACTACGGTGACGATTTCACGGGCTCCACCGATGTCATGGAAGCGTTCACGGCCGCCGGTGTGCCCACCGTGCTGTTTGTGCAAGCGCCCAGTCCGCAAGCGCTGGCACGCTTTGCCGACATGCGCTGCGTGGGGCTGGCCGGCACGTCGCGTGGACGCGACCCGGCCTGGATGCGCGCGCATCTGCCCGCGGCATTTGACAGTCTGCGGCAACTCGGCGCGCCGATCCTGCAGTACAAGGTCTGCTCCACCTTTGACTCGGCGCCGCAGGTGGGGTCCATCGGTCAGGCGATTGATCTCGGGACATCGGGCACCGCAGCACGCTGGTCGCCCACGGTGGTGGGCGCGCCGCGGCTGCAACGGTTCCAGGTGTTTGGCCAGTTGTTCGCCGGGTTCATGGGAGAGGTGTACCGCATCGACCGCCACCCGTCGATGTCGCGTCACCCGGTCACGCCCATGGACGAGGCGGATCTGCGTGTGCACCTGGGACGGCAAACACAGCGGCGCATCGAGCTGATCGACGCGGTGCAAGCCACTCAGGGGCAGGGCGACGCGCGCTTGCAGGCCCTGCAAGGCGAAGACCAACCGGTGGTGATGCTCGATGTGATGGATGCCGCTTCACAGTGCGAGGCCGGTCGACTGGTGTGGGAGCATCGGGGGGCAGGCTTGTTCAGCGCATCCTCCTCGGGCTTGCAGTACGCGCTGGTGGCTTACTGGCGCAGCCGGGGTTGGTTGCCCCAGCAGTCCTCGTTGCCCGTTGCCGCACCTGCACCGGTGATCGCCGTGGTCAGCGGCAGCTGTTCGGTGATGAGTGGCAAGCAAATTGAATGGGCGCTCGCGCACGGCTTTCATGGCGAGCGCCTGGATGTGGCCGCCTGTCTGGATACCGCTGCCCGCGCGGTGGAAATCGATCGGGTGGTGGCAGGCAGCTTGCAAGCCCTGGCGGCAGGCCGTTCACCCGTGGTGTATTCAGCCATGGGTCCGGATGACGCTGCGGTCACGGGCTTTGATGCATGGGTGCAGTCCCGTGGCCTGGCGCGTGCACAAGCCGCCGAGGCGATTGGCGAGGCCCTGGCCGAGGTGATGAAGCAGCTGCTGGACCGCAGCGAACTGCGACGCGTGGTGGTCGCCGGAGGCGACAGCTCCGGGGCCGTGGCCAGTCATCTGGGCGTGCAGGCCTTGACCGTGCTGGCTGGCTTGCGTCCCGGGGCGCCCCTGTGTCGGGCCTGGTCCGATGACCCACGGCGTGATGGCCTGGAAGTGGTGCTCAAAGGCGGACAGATGGGCACGCCGTCGTTCTACGGCGAAGTGTTGTCGGGCGTGGTGGGTGACTGACGTCGATCCTGGTCCGTACCTCCCAGCACCCTTTTCACGAGCCTGAAGCGCCACCCACCATGAGCCAAGAGCCCATTGCCCGACGCAAGCTGTACCAGGAGGTGCAGGACAGGCTGATGCAACGCATCCATGATGGCGAAATCCAGCCCGGCGATCAGCTGCCGTCCGAACGGGAGTTGATGGAGTTTTATGGTGTGGGGCGCGTGGCGGTCCGTGAAGCCCTGCAGGAACTGGCGCGCTCGGGCATTGTGGAGATTTCACACGGTGAGCGCGCCCGGGTGGTGGTGCCCACCGCCCATTTGCTGATTCGTCAGATGGCCGAGGGCACGCGACATCTGCTACGCATGCAGCCGCAAATGCTGGACCACCTGAAGGAGGCGCGACTCTTTCTGGAGACCGGGATGGTGCGTCTGGCCGCCGAGCGAGCGAGCCCCGCAGACGTGGCGTTGTTGCGCGAGTGCTGGCAGCGCCACCAGGACGCCATCCAGGACCTCACCCATTTCATCGAGCGCGACATGCAGTTTCACCGCGAGATTGCACGCATATCGGGGAATCCGATCTTTCCGGCCATCGTCGAGGCCATGTTTGGCTGGGCCAACGAGCACTACCGATCCATTGTGCGGGCGCCGGGCGCTGAAGCCGTGACCTTGGCCGAGCATGAACGGATTCTGCGGGCGATCGAAGCGGGCAATCCCGAGGCCGCTGAGCAGGCCATGCGGGACCATCTCACCCGTGTCAATGAGTTCTATCGGCATATCCCCGATGTCGCCAAGCCTTGAGTCTGTTTCCAACCTCTGCACTTTCAAGATGAAAACCCTGTCGCTGCTGAGATCACGCGCATGCGCAACGCTATTGAGCCTGATGGCGATTGCAGGCCTCTCGGGCTGTGCCGTGGTGGCGGTGGCCGACCTGGCCGTGAGCACCGTGTCGACCGTGGTGTCCACTGGCGTCAAGGCCACCGGGGCGGTGATTGATGCCATCATTCCCGACAGTTCACCCAAGAAGTGAAGATGAGGCCTGCTCACAGTCCAGTCGGCACAGCGGCAACGGCCTGACCGACGTCCTTTGCGCGCTGGCGAACACCCGCGATCGCTGCGCAGCGTTGTGTTGATGCATCGCAAGCGCAGGTGCTGTTGGGTTTGACGGTTGTCAACACAGTCAAGGCCCGGCACGCGTCCAATTCAGGCAAGGGAATACGCCCGATTGGAAGAAAGCGAGCGCGAAGATGAACAAGAAACTCATGTGGGTGGCAGCTGCCATGGCGGCCTGGCTGGCGGGTCCGGCCGTGGCGCAGGATGGTCCGTGGTTGGTGCGTTTGCGTGCCGTCCAGTTGACCATGGCCAATGGAAACTCGACGCCTGTGGCCGGTTTGGGTGCCAACGACAAAACCATTGCCGAGCTGGATGTGACGTATTTTTGGACCCCCAATTGGGCGGCAGAATTGGTATTGACCGTGCCTCAGCGACAGATCGTGCGGGCGGATGCTGGCGATCTGGGAGGCTTCACGCACTTGCCGCCCACCCTCACGCTTCAGTACCACATCACGGGCCTGGAGGGCTTCAAGCCCTATCTGGGTCTAGGGGTGAACTACACGAAGATCACCGGCGTGAACGTGGCTGATGGCCAATACACCTTGGACAACAGCAGCACGGGTGGCGCAGCACAGGTGGGGGTGGACTTTCCGCTCGACAAGAAGTGGTCCTTGAACGTGGATCTCAAGAAGGTGTACATCCGAACGGATGTTTACGACGCTGCAGGCGTAAACGTGGGAAGACTCAAGCTCGATCCCACGATGTTCGCTGTGGGACTGGGTTACCGTTTCTGAGCCAGCCAACCAGCCAACCAGCCAACTGGGTGCGGGTGAACCCGCCTTGCCGAGCGCGGGGCTGGTGGTTGGCCCACTCAGACGTGATGATGCCGAGCCCGAAGCCACAGGACAAAGAGTCGCAGAATAAACAGAACGATCAGGGTGCCCAGCAAGTCGCCAATGATCATCACCAGGGTATCTTGAATGAATTGGTTGCTCCAGCCATTCCATGAATACCAGAGTTGATGCAACACCGGACTGGTGATGGAGAAAATCAAACCCAGCCGTATCAACTGCCTGGGGTGCAGGTGCTGGATGTCGGGATCCATGCCGAGCCAATTCAGGCAAAGGCGTCTGGCCAGCCAGGGGGCCAGTCCGGAGATGGCGCCGGTGACGAGGGCGTCCAGCGGCGCCATGTCATAACCGAAATACGAAATGGCCATCGAAGCCCAGGCAATCCCCAGCGCCCCCCACTCCAGGCAGATCAGCACCAAGGTCAGTCGCAACCCGCTGGGCAAAAACACCCAGTTCACGCCGCGCGCGAACTCGAGGTGTTCGAACAACAGGTGATTCAATAAAAAAAACACGGCGTACGCGACACCGCAGATCACCGTGGTGAGC
This sequence comes from uncultured Burkholderiales bacterium, assembly GCA_937927685.1. GTDB lineage: Bacteria > Pseudomonadota > Gammaproteobacteria > Burkholderiales > Burkholderiaceae_C > Limnohabitans. Next base: position 112,619 of record CALBSC010000078.1, read on the forward strand.
AGGGCGGCAACGACAGAGGATCGACTGGCAAACATGCGTGGACCTCACGCGTGGATGGCGGTGGCAGACGCGAAGGCGTCAGCGCGTGGAAATGGCGCTCGGGATGAGGGCGCTGGCCTTGTCGAAATATTTGCGCGCCTTGCTGGTGGGGGTCAGGTATTTGGTACGACGGTTGTCGCCCTGGAACTCGGTCTCCACCAGGCCGGCGGTGCGCAAATCATCGATCTTGCGGTGAATCGTGGCCGGAGATGCCACATCCTGCAGTGCCATGGCAGCGGTGACAGTCAGGGGGTCACCCAGGGCGTGTTGACAGGCAATGCGCTCGAGCAGGCATTTGGCCGTGGTATCGAGGGTGGGCGGCAGGAAGCTGGCTTCGACGCCGCGCAACAAATTCAAAAAACGGAGGTATGTGTTGGGTTGTGCCATCGCCTCATTGTAGGGTTTCTGTGCCGGTCACAGGGGAGTGGCCCGGCTTTTAAAAGGGGTGATCGTCGGGGTGTGCCGTCGGCCGAGTCTGGCCGGGGGGCGTCAGATCAGCGGATGCTCTGGATACACCGTTGCCGAGTCTTGTTGTCGGCGATGCGCTCGCACTGCTTCTCGGAATTCTCGAGTTTGGCCAGACACAAGAGACGGCGGTCATTGTTTCCGATTTTCTTGCACAGCGACGCGTCTCCTTTGTCGATCGCCATGCAATAGGCCTTACGGTCGGCATCCTGGATGCCATCACAACCCGCGTAGTCCTCCTTGCCCTTGGGCTTTTGTGCCCAGGCCAGGTGGCAGGTCAGCAGCAAGATCAGCGCGGTGATAACTGGCTTCATGGGGTCTCCCCGTCAGTCTGGAAGTCCGAGTGTGCCCGTGTGATGCCACAGCACAAGGGTGTAACCTCGTAGAACGAAGGGGCTGGATCAACGTCTGTGTCCTGACCGTGACAGTCACCGGGTTTGTTGGTACAACCCGCCAGGGCGAGGGCGCCGATCATCAGAACAACACAACGGGTAGAGCATGCGTGGTATCGGTCCAGTGAATATGACGAGACAAACCCTGTCGGGTGATGTGTGGGGTGGTTTTGCCGCCATGCTGGTGGCGTTGCCGTCAGCCATCGCTTTCGGGGTCACCATCACGACGCCGCTGGGGGCAGCCCTGGGTGCCAAGGGCGCTTTGGCCGGCATGCTGGGGGTGGCCGTGCTGGGCCTGGTGGCCGCTCTGCTGGGCGGAACGCAACGGCTCATCTCGGCCCCGTGCGCCCCGGCCGCTGCTGTGCTGTCAGCCTTGACCTTGCAGCAGTCCCAGTCGGGTGCGGCGGTGGAGCAAGTTTTGGTGCTGCTGTTCCTGGTGGCCGTTCTGAGCAGCCTGATCCAGGTGGCTTTTGGGCTGGCGCGGGTGGGCCAACTCATCAAGTTCATGCCCTACCCGGTGGTGAGCGGCTACCTCAGTGGCGTGGGGCTCATCATCATCCTGAGCCAGTTGCCCAAATGGATGGCCTTACCCAAAGGCACAAGCTTGTGGCAAGGCATTCAAGAGCCGTCGACCTGGCATGTCCCCAGCCTGCTGGTGGGGGCGGCCACGGCCGGGGTGATGGTGTTGGCGCCCCGGCTGAAGCTCAAGGTGCCGCCCGTGATACTGGGATTGCTGGGCGGGGTGGTGGCCTACTGGTTGTTGGCGCTGACGGTCTGGCCGGCCTGGGGCTCACTCGACGGCAATTCGCACGTCATTGGCGCGTTGAGCGCCGACCCGGCCAGCCTGCTGGCCAGCATGCTGTCACCCTGGCAAAGCCTGGGGGCTGGCTTGCTGCCGCGCTGGGAGTTGGTGCTGTGGCCCGCATTGACCCTGGCCGTGCTGCTGTCCATCGACACGCTCAAAACCTGTGTGGTGCTCGATGCCATGACCGGCACCCGCCACCAGTCCAACCGCGAGCTGATCGGACAAGGGCTGGGCAATCTCGCCTCGACCCTGAGCGGTGGCATGCCGGGTGCCGGCACCATGGGCGCCACGCTGGTCAACAAAGCCAGCGGCGGGACGACCTCGATGTCGGGCGTCTTTCAGGGCCTGTGGGCGCTGCTGGCGGTTTTTGTGCTCACCCCGTTGATTGCCTGGGTGCCGGTGTCCTCACTGGCCGCGTTGCTCACGGTGATCGGTGTGCGGATGATCGATTGGCATTCGCTGCACTGGCTCAAGGCGCGCAGCACCCGCATGGACTTCGGGGTGATTGCCGTGGTGGTGCTGGTCGCCAACACCTGGAGCCTGATTGCCGCCTCCGGCCTGGGCGTGGGGTTGGCGATCCTGATGTTCATCCGCGAGCAGATTTACAGCTCAACAGTCCGGCGCAAAAGCCTGGGCTCGCAACGTTTTTCCAAACGGGTGCGCACGGCCGCCGAGCGTGCCATCCTGGAGCAACACGGCGCGCAGACGGCCATCGTCGAACTGCAGGGCAGCTTGTTTTTCGGCACCACCGATCAGCTCTACACCGCCCTGGAACCCGAACTCGGCCCCTCGCGGCGTTTGATCCTGGATTTTTTGCGGGTCCAGTCACTGGACGTGACGGCCGAGCACATGTTGCACCGCGTGCGGGACCGTCTGTACGAGTTGGGGGGCGTGCTGGTGCTCACCCGTTTGCCCGAAAGCCTGCCCAGTGGACGAAACCTCAAGGCCTTCATCCAGGAAACCGGCATCGTCGACGATCAGCGTTTGCTGATCATGGACGACCTCAGTGATGCCCTCGAGTGGGCCGAAGAGCACATCCTCGCCGACGCCCGTGTGTTGGGGCCAGCGCCTGGCTGCCTGCCAGTTCAGGCATTTGAACTGCTGACCCCGATGTCCGACCAGGACCGGGAGCAACTCGCGCGGGTGGCGCAGCGGCAGTCCTTTGCGGCCGCAGACACCATCGTGCGCACGGGCGGTCAGGGCGATGCACTGATGTTGCTGGGGCAGGGTGAGGTGAGCATCGCCTTGCCGTTGAATGACGGGCGTTCCCTGCAGGTGGCCACGTTGGGCCGGGGTGCCCATTTTGCCGAGATGTCTTTTCTGGATGGCCAGCCTTACTCGGCCGATGTCCGCGCGTTGACCGCCTGCGAGGTGTGGGTGATCTCCCGGCGCGCGCTCGAGCAAACCTTGGGACACAACCCCTTGGTCATGGCGACCCTGATGAAGTCGATTGCGCTGGCGCTGGCTGACCGGTTGCGCCAGACCAACATCGAATTGCGGGAAATGCGGGAGTCCTGACCCGCTGACCCGCTGGGCTCAGACATGGCTGACCGGGGGCGGCTGGTGACGCAAGTGCAGGGACAGTTCCAGGGCGGCCATGTGGTTGCCGTTGCGCCCCAGGATGCTGACAGCCAGTGGCAGGAACTGCTGCTCCTCCGCCTGGGCGTGTGCATGGTAGCGGGCCACCAGGTCGGCCAGCAACGGGGCATTGATCTCAAAGCCGCGTCCCTTGGCCACCTGTTTCAGCTCGGGTTCCAGTTGGCGCCAGAGGCCTTCAGCCAGGCGGTGTTCTGCGGTCAGTGACTCCACCAGGGCGCTGACCCGCAGCCGCTCTTCACCCGCCTGGGCGCTGTCGAGCACGGCCGGGAACAAGTGCTCCTCTTCCTCCTTGTGATGTTCCAGCACCGCCACACGGAAGAAATCGACAGCCCGCTGGGCCAGGTCCTGCGCCATGCGGGCCGGGGCCAGCAAGGCGGGCAGGGTGGACAAGCGGTCGAGCTGCGTCACAATGCCCTCATGGGCATGGGAAAATTGCGCCACGGCGTTGTTGGACGCGGGATCTGAGGGCTTGCTGGGGTGATTCATCAAGTTCTCCTGTGCCGAGCCAAATCTGGCCAACCACTGTATCGAATTCAGGGCCCCGTTCCCCGGTTTTTTGATCGCCAATTGATGTAAATCATGTTCCACAGGGCCCGTCGGTCGGCGAGGGCCCCATCACCCAGGAGCGCAAGCGTCCATGTCCCTCCCCGATGACCGTTTGCTCAACCAATCCCGCAACCCCGACCGTCCGGCAACCCTGAACCCCGGGGTGCGGCGTCGCGAGGTGCTGGGGTGGGCCATGTACGACTTTGCCAACTCCGGCTACACCACCGTGGTGATCACCGCCGTGTTTTCAGCCTACTTTGTGGGCGGGGTGGCGCAAGGCGCGAGCTGGGCCACCCTGGCCTGGACCATTGCCTTGAGTGTGTCGTATGCGCTGGTGATGCTGATCATGCCGGGGCTGGGAGCCTGGTGCGACCGGCACGGCACCAAATTACGCCCCCTGGGACTGACCACGTTGGGCTGTGTGTTGAGCACGCTCGCCTTGGGATGGGTTGGCCCGGGCGATGTGGCCCTGGGCATGCTGTTGATCATTCTCTCCAACACCTTTTTTACCGTGGGCGAATCGCTGATCGCCGCCTTTTTGCCTGAGTTGGCCACGGGCACAGGCATGGGACGCGTGAGCGGATGGGGGTGGGCCTTGGGCTATGTGGGCGGCATGCTGTGCCTGGGCCTGTGCCTGGCTGTGGTGTTGCAGGCGCAGGCCCGGGGCGAGCCTGCCGCCGCCTTCGTGCCAGTCACCATGGTGATGACGGCGCTTTTTTATGGCGCGGCTTCACTGTTCACCTTTGCCTGGTTGCGTGACAGGGCCCGGCCCATCTCGGGTGACCAGCTGTCTGGCCTGTCAAGCCGCGTCAGTCAATGGCAACGACTGCGCCTGAGTCTGCGCAGTTTGCAGGCTTATCCGGAACTGGCGCGTCTGCTGGCCAGCATCGTGGCGTATCAGGCCGGGGTGGCGGTGGCCATCACCTTGGCCGCCATCTATGCTGAGCAGGTGATGGGTTTTCAACCGCAGGAAACCATGGTGCTCATCTTTGCCCTGAACATCTCGGCGATGGTGGGGGCTTTCACGCTGGGGCATGCGCAGGACCGGTGGGGTCATCAACGCGCTCTGGCGCTCACCCTGGTGGGATGGATCATCACCTGCATCATCGTGGCGTTGGCGCACACCAAGCCCGTGTTCTGGGGCGCGGCGGTCCTGGCCGGGCTGTGCCTGGGGTCGAGCCAATCGGCGGGGCGCGCCATGGCAGGACTGCTCACGCCACCAGCCCAGACGGCAGAGTTTTTTGGTTTGTGGAGTTTCGCGGTCCGCGCTGCCAGCATTGCAGGCCCGCTCCTGTATGGGCTGATCACCTGGGGGACAGCCGGCAATCAGCGGCTGGCCATCGGCGCCACGGCGGGCTTGTTTGTGCTGGGCCTGTGGTGGCTGTGGCCGCTGGACATGGCGAAGGGCCGGGCGCGGGTGACCTCGGATCGCGCAGACCGCTGACCGGTTGCGCCGTCAGCCAGGTCAGGGCGCTGGCAACGGTACGCTCTGACTGCGACGGTAGCGCCAGTACAAAAACACGGCAATCGACAGGTTCAGGAGGTTCCAAGCAATGCCGTTGAGAAAGGCCGCGTGGTAGGAACCCGTGAGGTCGAATATCTTGCCCGACATCCAGCCGCCCAGGGCCATGCCGACCAGGGTGGCCATGATGACCGAGCCCACACGCGAGCCCGCCTCACTGGGACTGAAGTGCTCGCGAATGATGATGGCGTAAGACGGCACGATACCGCCCTGGAACAGGCCGAACAGGGCCGAGGCGATGTACAGCGCCGCCATGCCATCAAACGGCAGGAAGAGCAGCAAGGCCACGCCTTGAAGCACCGAGCCCAGCATCAGCGTCTTGAGGCCGCCGATGCGGTCGCAAATCATGCCCGAGACCAGACGGCTCACGATGCCGCTGGCCAGCATGAGCGAGAGCATTTCTGCCCCCCGCACGGCGCCAAACCCCAGGTCGGTGCAGTACGACACGATGTGCACCTGCGGCATGGACATGGCCACGCAACACGCCAGACCCGCCACCCACAACAAGCCGTGGGCCGTGCGGGTGCTCAAGCCAAAGGGACGCTGGGTGTCGTGCACCACGGCACTGCCCTTGGGGGGCGTGGGGGCGGCTTGCTCGGGGGGGCGTTGCCGCATTTGCAGCGCCAGCAGACCCATGCCCACCACCGAGCACACGCCCAGCAGCAGGTAGGTGGTGCGCCAGCCCAGTGCGTCCACGCCCACCTGTGTCAAAGGCGGCCACAACGCCCCGGCCAGGTAGTTGCCACTGGCGCAGATGGCCACTGCAATGCCGCGGCGTCGGTTCCACCACAGCGAGGTGTCGGCCACCAGCGGGGCAAAGGTGGCCGAGATCCCCAAAAATCCCAGCAGCACCCCGTTGATGACCATGAACAGCCAGGCCTCATGGGTCACGCCCGCCAGGATGTAGCCACTGCCCACCCCCAGGGCGCCGATCGCCAGTGAAAATGCAATGCCCCGGCGATCACTGAGGTGTCCCATCAGCATGCCCCCCACACCAAAGCCCAGCATCATCAGCGTGTAGGGCAAGGACGCGGCGGCACGGCTGATGCCGAAATCGGCCTGCACCTGCGGCATCACCACCGAGGACACATACATGCCGCTGGAGCCAAAGGTCATCAGCAATAAGGTGATGAACAGGCGCCACGCGGCCTGGCGCGAGTCGATGGCCGACGCAGGGGCGGGCGGGAGCGGGGAGAACAAACCCATGGCAAGAAGCGGCGTGGCCGGGTAGCGAGGGACGGGTCAGTGTATCGGGATGTCCGCGCGGCGGCCATCCGGGTCTGTCCCCCATGAAGCGTCGCGGGTTGACCCGACCAGCAGAGCTTGCAGGTGGGTGCAATATCGGGCACGCTAGACTTCACCCTGTGGACCTCACCGCCGTTCTGATCCTGGCGTACTTCGCGCTGCTCTTTGTCACCTTGCTCTGGAGTTCAAAGGTGATCCAGGGGCCGTGGCTGTTTTTCCTGCGCGCCTTCTTCCCCAACTGGAAATTTTTTCACGCGGTGGGTCACGTGCCCCATTTGTATGTCCGTGGCGAAGCGGCGGGGGCCTGGACCGACTGGCATCTGGTGTACCCCCGTCTGCCGCGTCGCTGGCACCATGTGTTTCACAACCCGGCGGTGAACCTCGCCTTGTCGCACCAGAACCTGGTGGACCATTTCGCCAGCGACCTCAATGCCTTGCCCGACGGTGCGGATGCCAGCCAGCTGGCCACCTACCGCTTGGTGACCCGGCTGGCGCACCAGGCCATCCGTGGTGATGGCTGGGGTCACACCCCCATGATCGCGGCGCCCTTGCCCTCGGTTGATCGATTCCAGTTCGCACTGCGCATGGAGTTGCCCGCGTCCTCGAGCAGCGAGTTGATGCTGCAATCGCCCGTCCTGGCTGTCTGGGATTGATCGATGGATTTACACACCGCCGCCCGACTCTTTCTGGCCCTGCTGGGCTGGAGCTTGTTGCTGCAAACGGCTGAATTTTTCCGCTTGCTCACCCTGGACCGCGTCGGCTCCTGGCCCATTCAACGCGAGGAAGTGCCGTCTCGCCCCGTGTGGGTGCGCCGCGTGTTGGATCACATCGTTCAAGGTCCCGGCTATGTCGTGCTGTTGTGTGTGAGATTGGGTATCGCACTCGCCTTGCTTGCCGGATGGGTCAGCCCGCTGTTGGCCGTGCTGCTGTTTGCCACCAGTGTGATCCTCTTGTTTCGCTGGCGTGGCGCCTTCAATGGTGGCAGCGACTTCATGACCCTGGTGTGCGTGACGGGCCTCTTGATCGCTCAGCTTGTGTCCCACTTCACTGATAACCCGGCGCTCGGCTGGCGAGCCGGGCTGTGGTATGTCACGGTGTATGTGGTCAGCTCCTACTTTGTCTCGGGCTGGGTCAAGCTGTTGCGACCCGAGTGGCGCAACGGCCATGCCATGACCGTCTTTCTTGACGGTGGAGTGTATGGTCCCTTGGCCGCCCAAAGCATTTACCGCCGACCCCGGGTGGCCGCGCTGGTGTCCTGGACCTTCACGGTGTGGGAGGGCTGCTTTCCGCTGGCGCTGGTGGACGTGCGCATCGCCTGGTTCATGTGCTGTACTGCGCCGGTGTTCCACTACCTGGTGTACTGGTACTTTGGCCTGAACCGATTCTTCTGGGCCTGGCTGGCCACCTACCCTGCGGTGCTGTATTGCGCACTGGGTTGACCTGAACCCGGGCGTTGTCGTCCGGGTCGGGTGCGTCACGAACGAAATTTGCCATTCACCTGAAGGCTTTCGATCAGGGGGAGGCTCGACCGACGAATTGCGCGAGCTCTGAGGAGGGCGGGCCTCCCCCTGATCGAAAGACGTCCCTGATCGAAAGACGTCCCTGATCGAAAGACGTCCCTGATCAAAAGAGATCCACCGGGTCAGAAGTTGTAAGCCGCTTCCATCTCCTGACGCAGCTGGTAGGCACGAATCGACGTGTCCATCGCCACATCCTGCCAGGTCACCGGTTGCCCCTTGGCCACCGCACGCACCACCTTGATGCCATGCGCCAGACCCAGCGGCACACCGCCGATGCGCTTGGAGGTCGCGGCCGGCAGCAACTTGCCCCACACCGTGTAGCCGCCTTCGCCGTCCAGCATGTCGCCCGGGCGCAGATCGCGCTTGGCTGTGGCCACCACGTCCGCGTTCCAGCTGGTGGCCACCCCGGTGGGTTCACCCCGCAAGGCCACGCTCGCCACGCTCATGCCCACTTCGAGACCGATCAGGTGCCAGCGCTTGTACAGCGTGAAGTAGCGGCCCGACGGGTCGGTGTGGGCGTTGTACTCCTCAAAGCAGTTCTTGATGTACTCGGTCTCGGCCTCCACCGTCACCCACACCCCCATGCGGATGTCGTAGGGAATCGTGCGACCGTCAGTCTCCAGACACGAGATCACCTCGACCATGCCTTTGTGTTCCAGCACGCCGCCTTCTGAACGCGGACGCGTCACAAAGGGGATGTCCTCCACACTGGCCGGCGGGTAGAGCAGACCATTGCTGGGGACGCTGAGACCCGTGGCGTTGGAGACGGCCGTGCTCTCGATCGACGGTTTGGAGCCGTCGAGGAAGCTGTTGAACATCTTCGGGTTCAAGCCGCCGCGCTCGGCCTGCTCGGGCGTGAGCCCGTAGTAGCCCCACACGGTTTCCGGCGTGGATTCGCAAAAATGCGGCAACCACTTGTGGCCACGGCCGGCCGCCACCACAGGGAAGCCACAGGTGCGGGCCCAGTCCACCAGGTCGCAGATGAGCGCGGGTTGATCGCCAAAAGCGAGCGAGTACACCACGCCAGCGGCCTGGGCCCGGCTGGCCAGCAGGGGGCCGCAGAACGCATCGGCCTCCACCGTCACGTTCACCACATGCTTGCGGTGGGCGAACGCTTCCAGGATGTGGTCCACCGCATGCGGGGGCGAGCCCGTGCACTCGACGATCACGTCAATGGCGGGGTGCTTGACCAGCGCCTGCCAGTCGTCGCCCACGTGGGTGGTGCCTTGTTTGACCGCATCGTCCAGGGACTGGGCGGTGAGGCGCTCGGGCTCCCAGCCCACACGGGTGAGGTTGGTGAGTGCGTTGGCCGGGTTGAGATCGGCGATGCCCACGAGCTGAACCCCCGGTGTGCGGGGAATCTGCGCCAGGTACATCGAGCCGAATTTGCCGGCGCCGATCAGGCCCACGCGGATGGGGCGGCCTTCGGCCGCGCGTTGTTGGAGTTTGGCGAACAGGCTCATGCGGCTTGCTTCAGTTCTTCCAGCGAGGTTTGCAGGGCGCTGGCCGGCATGCCCTGTTCCCAGGGCAGGTCCACCGGGTAGTCTTTGAGCAGACAGTCATCGGGGAGCATTTCAATGGGCGTGAATTCGCGGTGGGTGATGTACTCGGGGCGCTTGAAGCGGCGCACATGGTTGGACACGGCGCACAGGCTCAGGTACACGCTCACACGGTTCCAGGGCGAGAGGTTGCTGGTGGACGCATGCAACAGGCAGCTGTGGAACAGGATCATCGAACCGGCAGGACCCCGGGGGCAGACGATGCCGCCGTTCTTGCCGCCGCCACGCTCGACCAGCTCGCTGATGAGCTTGTTGTCCACGGTCCACAGCGGGTAGCTGGTGGTGCTGAGGTCGTGCTTGGCCTCCACCACGCCTTTCTTGTGGCTGCCGGGGATGAACATCAGCGGGCCGTTGAATTCGTTCACATCGTCCAGGAAGATGGCCACATTCATGCAACGCGGCTCAGGCATCATGTCGTCGTTCAGCCAGGTGCCGAAGTCCTGGTGCCACTGCCACACATCCCCTTCAAAGGCCATCTTGCCGTTGATCTTGAACTGGTGCATGTACAGCTTCTCGCCGAACAAGTCCTCCACCGGTCCGATCATGCGCGGATGACGACCCAGCTTGGCAAACGGCTTGCTGTACATGTGCGCGGCAAAGTTGGTGCGCACGGCATCGCTGCCTTTTTCGCGGATGTTGTAGGCTTCGCGCCGGCTGTACAACTCGGGCACGGCGGCGGTGAGGTGGTTGATTTCTTCCTGGGAGAACTGGTTGGGAAAGAACAGATATCCGTCGCGGTCAAACTGTTTAATTTGTTCCGGGGTGAGGCGCATGCGGGGTCTCCTTGGGTTGCGATGAATCGGGGGTAAAACTAAAAAACGGGTGAATCCGCTGATCGGTGAAAGCGTCGTGGCCGATGTTCAGCCGGCCTGCGCGAGTTGGGCGCGCAGGCGGGCGGTGAGCTGAAGGCTGGCCTGCAAGGCGTGCGCTTCAATCAGTTCGGCCGCGCGCGTGCCGTCGCCTGCCGCGATGGCCTGGGCAATGGCTTCGTGCTCATCCCACAGGCTCTCACGCTGACGCGACGACTGCAGCACCGCGCCCATGACACGGCGCAGGTGATGCCAGTGCTGGTGGGCGCTGGGTTCGATCAGTGGGTTTTGTGAGCCCTGGTAAATGGCGCGGTGAAAGGCCAGGTCGGCATCGATCATGGCCTGAAACTGTCCCCGCTGCTCGGCCTGACGCCCCCGGGCGATCAGTTGGGGGTCCATCTTGTAGCGGTGCTGCGCGGCGAGGCGGGCGGCGAGCGCATCGAGCGCGCCGCGCACCTGGTAAAGGCCCGCGATCTGATCCGGGTCGAGGGGGGTGACTTGCACGCCCCGGCCAGGGGCGTCCTGCACAAAGCCGTCCTTCTTGAGCAGACGCAAGGCCTGCAACACCGGTTGACGTGACACCGCCAGTTGCTGGGCAATGTCTTCCTGCGTGAGGCGCGCACCCGGCGCGATGGAGCCATCGCTGATGCCGTCGCGCAGCGCCCGGTAGACCTGATCGACCAGGTCGGGGGCGGATTCAAGGCGAACCAGTTGAACGGAAGAGGCAGTCATGGCGGGGGATTTATTATTGTATACAGAATACATTGATTGGGGTCATGGTGGATCAGGGAAAACCATAGGATTTCCTTCGGCCATCGCCACGGAGACGCCGGAGTGACCCGCAATGCGGCAAGATTCACGCTGATCAGTCCCCAGCCCAGAAGGAGCCCCGCATGACCCCCCTTGCCCCCGCCCAATCGCCCGAATGGTACGACCGCATGTACAACAACCGCGCCTTGGTGCCGGATCACGCCGACTACTTTGCCCGCTGGGACAGTCGCTCGCGGGCGGCGCGAGCGAGCCTGCGCTGCGAACTCGATGTGGCGTATGGCAGTGGGGCGATGGAGACCCTGGATATTTTCCCGGCGCGCGGTCGCAACGCCCCGGTGGTGGTGTTCATCCACGGCGGCTACTGGCGTTCACTGGACAAGGCGGATCATTCCTTCGTGGCACCTGCCTTGCATGAGTTGGGCGCTGCGGTGGTGGTGCCCAACTATGCCTTGTGCCCGGCCGTGACGATTCCCCACATCGTGATGCAGATGGTGCAGGCGGTGGCCTGGACCTGGCGTCATGCCCACGAGTTCGGGGGCGACCCGTCACGCATCCGCGTGTTCGGGCATTCGGCGGGCGGGCACCTGGCCAGCATGATGATGGCCTGTGACTGGACGCAGGTGGGACGTGACTTGCCAGCCGATCTGGTGCAGCACGTGTTGTCCATCTCGGCCTTGTATGAACTCGACTCGCTGCTCACGACGCCGTTCTTGCAATCGTCACTGGGGCTCACCCCGGCCGATGCGCGGCGTGCCAGCCCGGCTTATTTGCCGGCACCCTCAACAGGGCGTTTGTTCACCGTGGCCGGCGCCGAGGAGAGCCCGGAATTCATTCGCCACAACCACCTGATCCAGCAAGCCTGGGGCACAGCCCGTGTGCCCGTGTGCGAAGACTTGCCGGGCCTGAACCACTTCAGCATCGTGGAGGCGCTGACGCAGCCGGGTCATCGCTTGCATGCGTTGGCCGCCCAGATGCTGGCCTGATCGCTACAGCACGCCTTCGCGCCGCAGCAAGTCCTGCTTGCGATCCAGGCCGCCTGCATAGCCGGTGAGTGAGCCGTTGGCGCCGAGCACGCGGTGGCAAGGCACGATGATGCTGAGCGGATTGCGGCCCACCGCCATGCCCACCGCCCTGGATGCCTGCGGGCGGCCGAGCTGCTGCGCGAGTTGTCCGTAGCGGGCGGTCTGGCCCCAGCCGATGTCCAGCAGCGCCGACCAGACCTGCTGTTGAAACGGTGTGCCGCAGCTCAGGTCGAGGGGCAGGTCGAAATGCTGCCGTCGGCCCGCAAAATAGTCATCGAGCTGCGCACTGGCGCGCGCAAGCAGCGGATGCGTGGGGGCTTTGGCACGCACCGCAGGGGGGTGCAAGTCAGGGAAATGCCGCTGACCCACAAACCACGCGCCACGCAGGCCGGTGGGACTGGCACACAGCAGCAGCGGGCCCAGCGGGGTCTGGAGGGTGTGCAGGGGGTCAGTCATGGCGCGTGCAAGGCAGGTGGGTGCTGGGCCGCAAGGGACGATGTCCCATCATAGCCCGATGCCGCGAACCTACAATCGACGCCATGCAAGTTCACCCGTCCATCTTCAAGGCCTATGACATCCGGGGCGTTGTGCCCAGCACGCTCCATGCAGACCTGGCCGAAGCGCTGGGCCGCGCCTTCGGGGCGCATGCACTCAGTGGCGGCGAGTCGGTGGTGGCGGTGGGGCGTGATGGTCGCCTGAGCGGACCCGATCTCGGTGCGGCGCTGATCCGCGGTCTGGTGTCGGTGGGCATCGAGGTGATCGATGTGGGTATGGTCACCACGCCCATGCTGTACTTTGCTGCCCACACCTTGTGCAAAAGTGGCATTCAGATCACGGGCAGCCACAACCCGCGCGATTACAACGGGTTCAAGATGGTGCTGGGGGGGCGGGCCATCCATGGTGAGGAAATTCAGGGGCTGCGTCAGCGCATCGAGCGTGAGGACTGGGTGTTGCGCGACGGCGGTCGTGTCACCCCGGCGCGTGTGGATGAAACTTACCGCGATCGCATCGTCAGCGATGTCCACCTGGCGCGCCCCTTGCGCATCGTGGTGGATTGCGGCAATGGCGTGGCCGGCGCCTCGGCCCCGGCGCTGTTTCGTGCACTGGGCTGCGAGGTGATTGAATTGTTCAGCGAGGTCGATGGCCAGTTTCCCAATCACCACCCGGACCCGAGCAAACCCGAAAACCTGCGCGATCTGATTGCCGCGCTCGCGCAGCACGATGCTGAGCTCGGCCTGGCTTTTGATGGCGATGGCGATCGGCTGGGCATCGTCACCCGCGATGGTGAAACCATCTACCCGGACCGGCAGATGCAACTCTTTGCGCTGGATGTCTTGTCGCGTGTGCCGGGCGGGGCCATCGTCTTTGATGTGAAATGCTCGCAACGCCTCGCCCCGGCGATCACGGCCGCGGGTGGGCGTGCCGTGATGTTCAAGACGGGTCACTCGCTCATCAAGGCGCGCATGAAAGAACTCGATTCACCGCTGGGTGGCGAGATGAGCGGCCACATCTTTTTCAAGGAGCGCTGGTACGGTTTTGACGACGGCACGTATGCGGGTGCGCGGTTGCTGGAAATCGTCAGCCGCAGTCCGGATGCCAACGCGGTGCTGAAGGCCTTGCCCACCAGCCACTCCACCCCGGAGCTGAATGTGGCGTGCGAGGAAGGCGAACCGCATCGACTGACCGCTGATCTGCTGGCGCGGGTGCAAAGCATTGGCCTGCCGGCCCCCGAGCACCACCCCACACTGTCCGACATTGACGGCGTGCGCATTGACTGGGACGACGGGTTTGGTCTCATCCGCGCGTCCAACACCACGCCCGTGCTGGTGCTCCGGTTTGAAGGGCAGACCGCGTCGGCGCTGGCGCGCATTCGTCACGACATGCTGGCCATGTTGCAAGACGTCAAACCCGGTGCCACGCTGCAGGAGTCGGCTCATTGAGAGTGCTCTTCGTCAAGCTGTCGTCGCTCGGGGATGTGGTGCACACCCTGCCAGCCGCGATGGATGTGTGGCGCCGCGTGCCGGACGTTCAGATTGACTGGGTGGTGGAGCGTGGATTTGCTCCCCTGGTGCAGGCCTGTGAGGCGGTGCAGCGGGTGATTCCGTGCGATCTGCGGCGCTGGCGTCGTGCGCCGCTCTCGGCGCAGACCCGCCGTGAGTGGTCAGCCTTCAAGCGTGATCTGCAGGCGCAGGCTTATGACGCCGTGATCGACCTGCAGGGGTTGAGCAAGTCGGCGCTGGTGTCCTGGCTGGCGCGCCTGACGCCCACGGGTCGACGTCATGCCATGGCGCAACGGACCGAGGGCTCTGGGTATGAAGCGCCCACCCGCTGGGTGGCCGATGTGACCCATGCGCAGCCGTGGCACAGCCACGCCTGTCTGCGCGGTCGCCTGCTGGTGGCGCAGGCGATGGGCTATGGCCTGCCGGCCCACATTGATTTTGGATTGCGGGTCAGCCGAGCTGAATCCCGGGCGGCGAACGCGACCGCTGTCATCGTGCCGCCCGGCACGGTGGCGTTGGTGCATGGCACGTCGCGGGACGACAAGTGCTGGCCCCTCTCGCATTGGGTGGCGCTGGGACAACAACTGCAGGCGCGCGGGCGATCGTTGGCGCTGCTCCATGGCAACGATGCCGAGTTGGCGCGCAGTGAAGCACTTGCGCAGTCGCTGCCCGGCGCGGCGGTGTGGCCGCGTCTGGGACTGGACCAGATGCTCTGGCCGTTGTCGCAGTGTGCCGGGGTGGTGGGCGTTGACAGCGGCCCCAGCCATCTCGCCGTGGCCCTGAACCTGCCGCATGTGCAGCTCTACAACTTCGACACGGCCTGGCGAACCGGCCCACAGGGTGTGCCCCACCAGCAGGCCGTGTTTGCTCAGCCATGCCCCACGGTGGAGGCTGTGTGGTCAGCCTGGCTGGCGTGCGAAAAGGCCACGCCATGAGTCCGCGTGTGTGGCTGGGCTGGCCCGGCGAGTGCGGGAGGCGCCTGTGATGAGCAGCCGTGTCTGGCTGACGCTTTACGGCCTCCTGATGCAGGCCTTGCAGCCGCTGGTGATGCGCAAGCTCTCGCGGCGCAGCCGCGATGAACCGCTGTATGGTCAGCACATCCCCGAGCGCTGGGGCCACTACGCTTCGCCGTCAGGTCAGGGGTTTGTGTGGGTGCACGCGGTGTCTTTGGGTGAGACGCGGGTGGCGGCCTTGCTGTTGCCGCATCTGCGTGCGAAGTGGCCCGATCTGCGGTTGTTGTTGACCCACGGCACGGCCACTGGCCGCGAAGCGGGACGCGCCTTGTTGCAACCCGGCGATGTCCAGGTATGGCAGCCTTGGGACACACCGGCCGCGGTGCAGCGCTTCATCCACCAGTTCCAGCCCCGCGTGGGACTGCTGGTGGAAACCGAGGTCTGGCCCAACTGGGTGCAGGCCTGTCAAACGCATGGGGTGCCGCTGTTGTTGATCAACGCGCGCATGAGTGAAAAATCCTGCCGCCAGGCACAACGGCTTCGCGTGTTGTCGCAGGCCGCCTACGCCGGGCTGACCGAGGTTTGGGCCCAGACCGAGGACGATGCCCGGCGCTTGCGGGTGCTGGGTGCGCCGGTGACGGCGGTGCTGGGCAACCTCAAATTTGATGTGCCCCTCGACGAGCCCTTGCAGGCGGCGGGGTGGCAGGCACGTGCTCCACTGACTCGTCCTGTGGTGGTTCTGGCCAGTTCACGGGAGGGTGAGGAGCAGGCCTTGTTGCAGGCGTTGCAACGCCATCCCCAGGCACTCAGCCTGGCGCGTTGGCTCATCGTGCCGCGTCATCCGCAGCGGTTTGACGAGGTGGCCGGCCTGGTCCAGCAAGCGGGTTTTTCATGGCTGCGGCGCAGCCAGTTCGAGAGCCTGGCGCAGACGGCCACCGCATGGGCCCTGCGTGACGAACGCACCCTGATGCTGGGAGACTCCCTGGGCGAAATGGGGGCTTACGCCTCGCTGGCGCAAGCCACCCTGATGGGGGGCAGCTTCGAGCCGCTGGGGGGGCAAAACCTCATCGAACCCCTGGCCTATGGCAGTCCTGTGGTGGTGGGGCCGCACACCTTCAATTTCGAGCAAGCCACGCGGGAGGCCTTGCAGGCCGGGGTGGCGGTGCGGGTGGACACCCTGGCTGATGGCGTGCAAGCTGCGTTGAACTGGACGCGGCAACAGGCGCAAGACCCAGCGTCTTCGCAACGCTGCCATGCGTTCGTGCAACACCATGCAGGTGCCGTGGCAAGAACGCTGGAGCGACTGGGCCCCTGGATGTCCAACCGCTGATCGTTCGGGCCTGTCAGGCCCCGGGTCGACAGCCGGGACTCAGGTCAGGACACCCCTTAGGAAACCAGTGAATAGGTCAGTGATAAGGCCAGTGATGAGGCCGGCCCGAACTCCCTCCTGGACGCCAGTCCGGTCGGGAGGCGACAAGAAACGGTGCGTTTGACGGGCGGGCGGGCTGGCGTCGCGCGAAGCGTGTTCAGCGCTCGAGCATGGCGTTGACGCCTTGCAAATCGTCTTCCTTCAGCATGCCGCTGGCCTGACGCAGTTTCAGGCTGCCCACCAGCACGTCATAACGCGCCTTGGCCAGGTCACGCTTGGTCTGGAACAACTGGCTTTGCGAGTTCAGCACATCGATGTTGATGCGGACTCCCACCGAATAGCCCAGCTTGTTGGCGTCCAGGGCCACCTGGCTGGAGGATTCGGCGGCCTCGAGCGCCTTGACCTGACCCAGTCCGGAGACCACACCGAAGTAGGCGGTGCGCGTGGCCTGCGCCACGTTGCGACGGGCGGCTTCCAGGTCCTGGCGTGCTTTGTCTTCCAGTTGCACGGTTTCCTTGTAGCGGTTTTCGGTGGCGAAACCGGCAAACAGGGGAACGTTCATGACGACTTGCAGGGCGGGACTCACCACGTGTGAGTTAAAAGAAGCCACGCCCGAAGTTGGGGTGCCGCCCAGGTTGCGGGTGCCTGCGTAAGAACCCACCAAATCCACGGTGGGTTTGTGACCGGCGCGAGCGCGCTCAATTTCCAGCTGCGCAATGTCCATCGCCAGTTGGGCGTTCAGCACCGAGGGGTGTGAGGATTCGGATTGCTTGACCCACTCTTCGACGTCCTGCGGCAGGGTGGGGTTGAGCGCACTGCCTGCGTTGAGTGGCTTGGGCGCAGCATTCTTGATGCCCACGATGGTGTCCAGCGCCAGTCGCTTGACGCGCAAGTCGTTGTCGGCCGCAATCTCCTGGGCGATGACCAGGTCGTAGCGGGCCTGTGCTTCACGCGTGTCGGTGATGGTGGCGGTGCCCACCTCAAAGTTGCGTTTGGCCGACGCGAGCTGCTCGGCCACAGCAACCTTTTGCGCACGCACGAAGTTCAGGCTGTCCTGGCTGGCGAGCACATCGAAGTAGGCCTGACTGACCCGCACCAGCAAGTCCTGCTCGGCCGCAATCAACTGCGCAAAGGCCTGGCTCAACTGCTTGGCGGCCTGACGGTAGACGGCAAGGTTGGCGGGGCGGTACATCGGTTGACTGGCGGTGAGCGTCGCGTTGTTTTGGATGAACCAACGTTTGTAGGGACTACCATCAGTTGCCGTGTCATAACGAAAATCCACCTGCGAGCGCGTCGCCGTCAACCCCAGACCCACGGTCGGCATGATCTGCGCCAATCCCTGGTCGGCGCGGTAGCGGTTGGCCTCATACAGCGACCTGGCGGACTGGAACGTCGCGTCGTAGCCCTTGGCCATGTTGTAGAGGTCGATCAGACCCTGCGACCACGCGGGCGAACTCAACAGGCCCGACACAGCGGCACCGATCAGACTGACACGAAACGACTTCATGAAGCGCTTTCAGAAATGGCCAGAAAAAACACCACGCAGGCAGGTGTGGTGACTCAGTAGGTGGGTACCGTGGCATCCACCTGCGATGACCAGGCATGGATGCCGCCGGCAATGTTGGCCACGTGCTCGAAGCCTTGCTGAACCAGGAACGAGGCGACCTGCATGCTGCGGCTGCCATGATGACACAAGCAGGCCACGGGTCGTGTGCGATCGAGCTCGCTCAGGCGGGCCGGCACCCCTTGCATGGGGATGCTCAGCAGCTCGAAGCCGGCGGGCTTGACGCTGGCTGTTTGCAGCTCCCAGGGCTCACGCACATCGAGCACGATCAGAGGGCCGGCGCCGGCATGCTGCGCTGCCCACTCGTTGAGCTGGGCGGGAGTGATTTGGGTCAACATAAGGCCTTAAAAGTGAAAGCGGCTGGGCTGTGCAAAGTTCTGCAAAGCCGGGACCGAGGTGTCCCACAGTGCGGTGCTGCTGAACTGACGCTCACCGGTGCGGGTGAACAAGGTGGCTTGCATGATGGGGTCGGTGCCGACGACGGCAATCAGACGACCGCCCACCTTCAGCTGATCGAGCAGGTGTTGCGGCACTTCGGCCACCGAACCGCCGAGCACGATGGCGTCAAAAGGCGCCCCGGCCGTCGGCCCTGTGGCGCCATCACCCTCGACGACGCGGGCGTTGTGCACACCGGCCGCCTTCAGGTGGCGCCGTGCAGCCTCGGCCACAACGGGGTCGATTTCCAGGCTCACCACCTCGTGCGCGCGGTGCGCCAACAAGGCGGCGCGGTAGCCACTGCCTGTGCCGATGTCGAGCACAGACTCGGTGCCCTGGAGCGCCAGGTCGTGCATCAGGCGTGCGTCAATCCGGGGCGGAAGCATGACATGGCCGCCCGGCAGCGGAATTTCCTCGTCCACATAGGCCATGAACTGGTACTCCGGGGGGGTGAACAGTTCGCGCGGTACCGCGCCCAGCACGGCCAGCACCTGGGGGTCGAGCACCCTCCAGGGGCGGATCTGCTGTTCGACCATCTTGAAGCGGGCTTGTTCGAAATTCATGGGGATCTCTTGCATCGGGACACTGAACGGGTGAAAGGCAGATTTTAGGGGCGAACCTGCCCGCTGTCTGACGCTGCGGGGAGGCCCAGCCACCGGCGTTTGAACCAGTTGGCCAGGTCGTCCAGGTAGCAGTACACCACGGGCACCACCACCAGGGTCAGCAGGGAGGAGGTGATCACCCCACCAATCACGGCCTGCCCCATGGGGGCGCGCTGCTCCGAGCCCTCGGTCAGGGCAAAGGCCAGCGGCACCATGCCGAAGATCATGGCCAGGGTGGTCATCAGGATGGGGCGCAAGCGCACGCGGGCGGCCAGTAGCAAGGCCTCGTGGCGGGGCAGACCGGCGACGGGTTGCCCCTTCGCATCGGTGTGGTCCTCGCGCGAGCGGATGGCGAAATCCACCAGCAGGATGGCGTTTTTGGTCACCAGGCCCATGAGCATCACCACCCCGATGATTGAGAACATGGACAAGGTGGAGCGGAACAGCATGAGCGCGAGCACCACCCCGATCAGGGTCAAGGGCAGCGAGGTCATCAGGGCCAGGGGCTGCAGGAAGCTCTTGAACTGGCTGGCCAGGATCATGTAGATGAAGATGATGGCCAGCGCCAGGGCCGACACCGCATAGCCAAACGACTCCTGCATGTTCTTGGTGGAACCGCCGAACTGGTAGCGGTAGCCCGAGGGCAGGTTCAGTTCGGTCATCATGCGGCGGATGTCGGCGGAAATTTCGCCGGTGGAGCGGCCCAGGGCATTGGCGCTGAAGGTGATCTCGCGCATCAGGTCGCGCCGGTTGATCTGGTTGGGGCCGGTGTCCTCTTTGACGCGGGCCACCTGGTTGAGCTTGACCACACGGCTCGCCCCATCGGTGGCGGTGGCCACCGGAAAGGGAAGCCGCTCCAGGTCCTCGGGGGTGTTGCGGGCCGCGGGCGCCAGGCGCACATTGACGTCGTAGGTCTGGTCGTCGGCGGCACGCCAGTTGCCCACGGTTTGCCCGGCCACCAGGTTGCGCAACTGGGCGCCGATGCTGCCCACATTGAGGCCCAGGTCGGCGGCGGCTTCGCGTTGCACGTCCACGCGGAAGGTGGGCTTGTCGGGCTTGAGGGTGGAGTCGACATCGACGGCGCCCGGAATCTGCCGCAACTGCTCGACGATGCGGGTGTTCAGTCGCCCGAGCTCGGCCAGGTCGGTGCCCATCACCGAAAACTCGATCTGCTTGTTGCCACCCACCGAGTCGATCTGCCCGATGTGGGTCACGGTGATGCCCGGCACCTGGGCCAGCCGCGCACGCCACGCGACGGACAGGTCGTCGATGCTGCGTTGTCGCTGGTGACGGTCCACCAGCCGGATGTAGAGGCTCGCGTAGCTTTTGCCGTTGGCGTTACCGGTGTTGAGGGTGGCCAGCGTGTAGCGCACCTCGGGTGACTCGCGCAGGATGTCGGCGACCTGTCGCGCCTTGGCTTCGGTGGCTTCCAGCGACGAGCCCATGGGGGTGTTGAAGTTGAGGTTGGTCTCGGAGTAATCGGCCTTGGGCACAAACTCGGTGCCCAGCAGCGGGACCAGCACGATGCTGCCCACAAAGGTGGCCGCCGCCAGCCCCAGGGTGGCCAAGGGGTGCACCAGGGCCCAGCGCAGCACACGCTGATAAGCACCTGCCAGCCGTTCGGTGGCGCCTTCAAACCAGGCCGTCAGCCGACCGATGGTGCGGTCGTAGCGGCTGTGCCCCGCAGCCGCCTGATTGCGGTGGATGCTGGGATCGTGCCAGACGCTGGAGAGCATGGGGTCGAGCGTGAAACTCACGAACATCGAGATCAGCACCGCAGCCACGATGGTGATGCCGAATTCGTGGAAGAACTTACCGATGATGCCCTGCATGAAACCGATGGGCAGAAACACCGCCACGATGGAGAAGGTGGTGGCCAGCACCGCCAGGCCTATCTCCTGGGTGCCGTCCAGGGCCGCCTGGTAGGACGACTTGCCCATCTGCACATGGCGCACGATGTTCTCGCGCACCACGATGGCATCGTCAATCAACAGGCCCACGCACAGCGAGAGCGCCATCAGCGTCACCATGTTGATGGTGAAGCCAAAGATGTACATGAATAGAAAGGTGCCGATGATGGCAATCGGCAGCGTGAGACCGGTGATGACGGTGGAGCGCCACGAGTTGAGAAACAGGAACACGATCAGCACCGTCAGCAGCGCGCCTTCTACCAGCGTGCGGCGCACGTTGTTGACCGACACGCGGATCATGCGCGAGCCGTCGTACACGGGTTCGAGCCGCACGCCCGGGGGCAGTTGCGCGCGCATCGTCTCGGTGAGACGGTTCAGGCCATCGATGACATCGATGGTGTTTTCGTCCTGCGACTTTTGAACCGACAGCAGCAACGTGCGTTCCCCGTTGTACAGCGCCAGATTCTCCAGTTCCTGGGGGCCGTCGTTCACCGTGGCCACTTGCGAGAGGCGGACCACGCTGGTGCCGCGCCGCGCCACGATGATCTGGCCAAAGTCTTCGGGGCGCAGCATGCGGGCCTGCACCTGGATCACGCGGTCCTGGCTCAGCGAGCGGATCGCGCCCACCGGCACGTCCTGGTTTTCCGAGCGCACCGCGTTGACGACCTGTTCCGAACTCACACCCAGGGCCTCCATGGCCTGCGGGTTGAGGTACAGGTTGATCTCGCGTTTGGTGCCACCCACCAGGGTGACTGAGCCCACGCCGCGCACGTTCTCCAGGCGCTTCTTGAGCACCTGATCGGCCCAGTTGGTGAGTTCCACGGCCGAGGGCGCCTGGCCCTGGGCGGTGGCCGCATCGGGCAGGACCGCCATCGACCAGATGGCGCGACTCGAGGGATCAAAGCGCAGGATGCGCGGCTCTTTCACCTCGGTGCGCAGCAAGGGGCGCACCAGTCCCACTTTCTCGCGCACATCGTCGGCCGCCTTGCGGCCGTTGATGTGGAGCTGGAACTCGATCACCACCACCGACTGGCCTTCGTAGCTGCGTGAGATGAGCGAGTTGATGCCGGCGATCGAGTTGACGCCTTCCTCGATTTTTTTACTGACCTCGGTCTCGACGATCTCGGGCGAGGCACCGGGGTATTCGGTGGTGATCACCACCACCGGGAAGTCGATGTTGGGGAACTGGTCGATCTGCAGCCGCTGGTAGGCAAACAGGCCCAGCACCACGAAGGCGGCCATCACCATCGTGGCAAAAACGGGGTTGCGCAGGCTGACGCGGGTGAACCACATGGCTCAGCGACCCTGGGTGATCTGCACGGCCAGGCCAGGGCGCAATCCGCCGACCGAGCCGGCCAGTACCTGGGTGCCGGCGTCGATGCCGATGACCTCCACCCAGGTCTCGGCCAGTGGCAGATCGAGGCGCGAGCCGCGCAGCCCCAGTTGCACGGTGCGGTGCACCACCTGGGCGTTGTCCACCACCTGTACATAAGGTTGCGAGCGGTCGGTGCGCACGCTGCTGAGCGGCACGGCCAGCACCTCGCGCACGTCGGTGCCGATCACGCCTTGCGCAAACAGTCCCTGCCGCAGCCCGGCCTCACCTTGCAACTGCAGATAGGCCAGCACGCTGCGGCTGCCCACCTGGGCGCTCGGGTTGATGCGCTGCACGCGAGCGACCACCGCGTCGGGGCGTCCCTCGACCTGCAAGCGTGCGGTCTGACCCACGCGCACGCCCACGGAATCGGCGGCACTCAGGGTGGCTTCGAGTTCCAGATGCGCCAGGTTCACCAGTTCGAGCACGCGGGCGTCGATGGCCATGCGTTCCCCGGGCTGGGCCAACCGGGCCGACACCACCCCGGAGAAGGGGGCTTTCAGCACCGAGTCATCCAGCGATTTGCGTGCCACATCGGCGCCGGCCTGGGCTGCGCGGAATGTGGCTTGTGCCGACTGCAAGGTGGCGAGCGAGGTGTCGAGGGCCGTCTTGGAAATAAAGCCCTGATCCACCAGTGCGCGGTTGTTGTCGAACTGGCGTTGGGCAATGTCGATCTGCGAGCGTGCCGCTTCTGCCTGCTCTTCGGCCTGGCGCAAGCGGCGCTGGAACTCGGTGGGATCGATGCGCGCGAGCACCTGACCGGACAGGACGCTGTCGCCCTCGCGCACCTGCAGGTCCATCAGTTCGCCGGCCACGCGTGCCCTGACCACGGCCGACTGCACCGCGCGCAAGGTTCCCGAGACCGGCAAGCCTTGTTGCAAGCGTTGCGGTGCTGTCATGGTGATGTCCGAGCGGGCAATTTCGATGTGCTGGGTGGCGGTGGCACTGGCAGTGGCTGGCGGGGTGGGGGACGGCTTGCGCCCGAAGAGCAGGGCAGCGCCCACCACGACGGCCACAACGCCCAGGGCGACCAGCAGGGAAGTGCGTGAGAGTTTCATGAGGCAGCAGGGGTCACAAGCCCGTGGAGTAACAAGTCCACGTGGGACATCAAAAAAGCCAGCGGATCGAACGAGGCATCCTGTGGCGTACAGGGGACGATGGAGTGTCGCCAGGTCATCACAAAGACCATGGCACTGACCAGGCTCATCACCGCTTGCGGGACCTCGATCGCGCGAAACTCGCCCCGGTCGATGCCGCGTTGCAGGATCCGGCCCAGCAACTCGCGACCGGGTTGCACCACCGAGGTCTGGTAATAGGCGGCAATTTCAGGGAAATTGTGGGATTCGCTCAGCACCAACTTGGTGAGCCCGCCCGCGGGTGTGTTGCCAATGCGCGCCCACCAGGATTGCAAGCCACTGCGCAGCAGGGCTTCGGTGGGGCCTTGAAAGTCCTCGAACTCCTGGCCCATGGCCAGGAAATGGTCGACCAGCCGCGTGCGGATGACTTCCCGAAACAGGTCTTCCTTGGACTGGAAATACAGAAACAGGGTGCCCTTGGACACGCCAGCCCGGGCCGCCACCTCTTCCGAGCGGGTGGCCGAAAAGCCCTTCTCGACAAACAGCTCCAGCGCGGCCTGGATCAGCTCGCCCGGACGCGCCTCCTTGCGGCGTTCACGTCGCGTAATGGGCGGGGCCTCCGGGGCATCAGGGGACAGCGAAACTGTGGACATATTAATGACTGATTGGTTAGTAATGTACGCCGTCCGGTGCTGCATCGTCAAGTTGATGGCCGCCTGCCGGCGCGGGCATGAAGGCCGAATTAAGATGCCGGCATGACTGAGCGCACGATCACACTGGGTGGGGGCTGCTTCTGGTGCACAGAGGCGGTGTTTGTACGTGTCCGGGGTGTCCTGGATGTGGAGTCGGGATATTGCAACGGCCAGGTACCCAACCCGACCTACGAGCAGGTGTGCGAGGGCAATACGGGGCACGTGGAGGTGGTGCGGTTGCGCTATGACGACCGCGTGATCGATCTGCGCAGCCTGCTCGAGATCTTTTTCACCGTGCACGACCCCACCACGCTGAACCGCCAGGGCAATGATGTCGGCACCCAGTACCGCAGTGGCATCTACACCGAGTCGGAGGAGGATGCCGAGCAGGCGCGTTCCTTCATCCAGGCGCTGTCACAGGCGCGGGCCTATGCATCGCCCATCGTCACGGAGGTGCAGCCGCTCGCGATGTACTCCGCGGCCGAGGCCTACCACCAGGACTACTTCGAGCACCACCCGAACCAGGGCTACTGCGCCTTTGTGGTGGCGCCCAAGGTGCTCAAGCTGGAAAAGGCGTTTGCCCGCTGGGTGAAAGACTGAGCGCCGGACACCAGGACAGTCTGCGCCGCAGGGGGCTGCCAGGACCGCGCATCAAGGCGCGAGGCGCTCGCGAACCCAGGCGGTTGCTTCAGGGGGGGCACCGTCTCGGCGGTAACGCAGCCGGTCGTGCAGCCGGCTCTTGCGGCCTTGCCAGAATTCCCAACGCTCGGGCACCAGGCGGTAGCCCCCCCAGTGCGGCGGACGAGGCGGTTGCAACAGGAATTGCGCGCCATACTTCGCTGCATTGGTGACCAGCACGGTCCGCGACGGGATGACCTGGCTTTGCGGGCTGGCCCACGCGCCAATGCGTGAGTCCAGCGGGCGGCTGCGGTAGTACTCGTCGCTGTCGTGCGCGTCCACTTTCTCCACCCGGCCCTCGATGCGCACCACGCGCTCCAACTCCACCCAGTGAAACTGCAAGGCGGCATACGGGTTGCCCGCGAGTTCCTGCCCTTTGCGGCTGTCGTAGTTTGTGAACCACACCAGGCCGCGCGCATCGCACCCCTTGAGCAGCACCACACGCGTGCTCGGACGCAAGTCAGGGCCCACGGTGGCCAGGGTCATGGCGGTGGGCTCGGGCAGCTGGGACTGCATGGCTTCGTCCAGCCACTGCTGGAACTGATGCAAGGGGTCGGCGTGGGACGCCGACTCGTCGAGTTCGGCGCGTTCGTAACTTTTGCGGATGTCGGCCAGTGAAGTCATGGTGGCATCTTAATGCAGCCTCGACAGGTTTTGGGGTTGTGTTCCCCGCATGACGCGACCCAGCGACCCAGCGACTCAGCGACCCAGCGACTCAGCGATTCAGCGCTCTAACGCTCTAACGCCCCTTGGCTTTGCGCCAGGCCTCGAAATCCAGTCTGGACTGTTCCTCGGTGGGTGGGTACAGGCCCAGAATGGTGCGACCCTCCAGCACCTTCTCGGTGACAAAGTCCTCGAAGGCGGTCATCTCGGTGGCTTCATGGGCGATCTCATCGGCCAGGTGTGCCGGGATCACCACCACGCCTTCCCGGTCGCCCACCATCACATCCCCCGGGAACACCGCCACGTCACCACAACCGATGGGCACGTTGATGTCCATGGCCTGGTGCAGTGTGAGGTTGGTGGGGGCGGAGGGGCGGCTGTGGTACGCCGGAAAATCCATCTCGGCAATTTCAGGCGAGTCACGGAACCCGCCGTCGGTGACGACGCCCGCACAGCCGCGCACCTGGAGCCGCGTGATCAGGATGGAGCCGGCCGAAGCCGCGCGCGGGTTCTTGCGGCTGTCAAACACCATCACCGCCCCGGGCGGGCATTGCTCGACGGCCACCCGCTGCGGGTGGCTGCGGTCCTGGAACACGCTGATGGGGTTGAGGTCTTCGCGCGCCGGGATGTAGCGCAACGTGAAGGCCTCGCCCACCATGTTGGGCAGTTGGCCGTTGAGCGGACGCACGTCCTGGATGAACTGGTTGCGCAGTCCGCGTTTGAACAGGGCGGTGCACAGCGTGGCGGTGCTGACCTTGCGCAGTTGCTCGCGGGTGGAGGGGGTGAGTGCCATGAGGAGGCCTTTCAGAAAATGACCGGCTCGCTCACCGGCGCGCCGAAACTGGTTTCCAGGTAATCGAAGTCGCAACCCTCATGCGCCTGCATGATGTGCTGGCTGAACATGTGGCCGTAGCCGCGCTCGAAGCGCTTGGGCAGGGGCTGCCAGGCCGCTTTGCGGCGCGCGAGCTCAGCATCCGACACCTCCATGTGGATGCGACGGGCCGGAATGTCGATGGTGATCATGTCGCCGTTTTGCACCAGGGCCAGGGGTCCGCCGATGTACGACTCGGGCGACACGTGCAGCACGCAGGCGCCATAGCTCGTGCCGCTCATGCGTGCGTCGCTGATGCGCAGCATGTCGCGCACACCCTGCTTCACCAGCTTGGTGGGAATGGGCACCATGCCCCACTCGGGCATCCCGGGTCCGCCTTGCGGTCCGGCGTTGCGCAGGATGATGACGTGGTCTTCGGTGACGTCCAGGATCGGGTCGTCAATGGCTTTCTTGAGGCTGGGGTAGTCGTCAAACACCATCGCCGGGCCGGTGTGCTGCTGGTACTTGGCGCTGCAGGCGCTGGGCTTGATCACACAACCGTCCGGCGCCAGGTTGCCGCGCAAGACGGCCAGTGCGCCCTCCTGGTAGATCGGTTGGCTGAGCGGGCGAATCACGTCGTCGTTGTAGACCTCGGCGCCTTCCAGGTTCTCGCCGGTGGTTTTGCCGGTGACGGTGAGCGCGTCCAGGTGCAGCAGACCGCCATCGCGCAGTCGGCTCATCAACCCCTTCATGCCGCCCGCGTAATAGAAATCTTCCATCAGGTAGGTGTCGCCGCTGGGGCGGATGTTGGCGATCACCGGCACCTTGCGGCTGAAGGCGTCGAAGTCGTCCAGCGTGAGCGCGCAGTGCGCACCGGCGCGGCGCGACATGGCCACCAGGTGGATGATGGCATTGGTGGAGCAGCCTTCGGCCATGGCCACGGCCAGGGCGTTTTCAAAATTCTTGCGGGTGAGGATGCGCGCGGGCGTGAGGTCTTCCCACACCATGTCGACGATGCGGCGACCGCAGGCTGCACCCATGCGGGCGTGGTTGGCGTCCACCGCGGGAATGCTGGAGGCGCCCGGCAGTGCCAGGCCCAGGGCCTCGGTGATGCCCATCATGGTGGCGGCGGTGCCCATCACCATGCAGGTGCCGGCGCTGCGCGCAATGCCGGCTTCCACTTCCATCCACTGGGTTTGCGTGATGTTGCCGGCACGGCGTTCGTCCCAGTACTTGAAGGCGTCCGAGCCCGAGCCCAGCGTCTTGCCTTTCCAGTTGCCGCGCAGCATCGGGCCGGCGGGCAGGTAGATGGCGGGGATGCCCATGGAGAGCGCGCCCATCAGCAAGCCGGGGGTGGTCTTGTCGCAACCGCCCATGAGCACCGCGCCATCGATGGGGTGGCTGCGCAGCAACTCCTCGGCTTCGATCGCCAGCAGGTTGCGGTAGAGCATGGTGGTGGGTTTGACAAAGTTCTCGGCCAGCGAGATGGCCGGCAACTCCAGGGGAAAACCGCCGGCTTGCAGGATGCCGCGTTTGACGTCTTCCACCCGCTCCTTGAAGTGCGAGTGGCAGTTGTTGATGTCGCTCCAGGTGTTGAGCACGGCGATCACCGGCTTGCCCTGCCAGTCGCTGTGGTCGTAGCCCATCTGCATGGCGCGCGAGCGGTGGCCGAAGGAGCGGAAATCGTCGGGGGCGAACCAGCGGGCGCTGCGCAACTGGTCGTAGGTCTTGCGAGTCATGGTGGGTTTTCTCGGAGAGATCAGGAAGACAAGCCGCGAGCATAGTCGAACTGGCGCAGTCGCCGGGTGTGGATTTCCAGTAGGCGGGGACTCGCACGGGACAGGCGGGCGCGCCATCCTTCGTCGCCAGGCCAGGCAGCGGTCATGACGGCGGCGACACGGCTAAGATGGCCGCCCATGACCTCTCAACCCTTGAGCCCTGAACGCCCGGTGGTGATCGTGCTGGCAGCCGGCCGCGGAGACCGTTTCCGCGCGGCGGGCGGACAGACGGGCAAGCTCGAAGCGATGCTCGCAGGCCGACCGGTGTTGGCGCATGTGCTGGACGCGGTGCATCGCAGTGGTCTGGATTGCCATGTGGTGCGACCGCAGCATCTGGCACACATGCCAGGGGCGGGGATGGGCGACAGCATTGCGACGGGGGTGTCCGCCACGGCAGATGCCGCTGCCTGGTTGGTCCTGCCCGGCGATCTGCCGCTGATCCGGGCCGACACCTTGCGTCGCGTGGCCGAGGCCCTCATGGCCTTGCCGCCCGGACAGGCCACCGTGCAGCCCCAGTACCAGGGCCAGCGCGGACATCCGGTGGGCTTTCGTCGGCCCTGCGAAGGGGCCCTGCGCGCCTTGCAGGGTGACGAAGGGGCGAGGAGCGTGTTACGTCAGTGGCCCGCCCACCTGCTGGACGTGGATGATGAGGGCGCGGTGTGGGACGTGGACACCCCTGAACGGCTCGAGCAGGCGGCGCGCCGTTTACGCTGAGGCGTGCGCGAGCAACTTCTCCAGCGCCCGGTCGCGGATGCCGAGTGCGCGCAGGCTCTCCAGGGTCTGTCGCGCGTAGTCCAGCGTGTGCCCGAAGCGACCGCCCACCCGGTCGCTGAAGATCGCGCGGTACTGCGCGGCACTCAGCACACCGGTGTGGCTGGGGCTGCGATGGGGCAGGGTGAAGGCCAGGGCCCGCACGGGCTCAGTCTGTCCCGCCTCAAAGTGGCAACGCAGCCACTGGGGTTGGTAGACACCGGAGGGCATCTCGCGGGCCCACAGTTGATGCAGCACGGATTCACCCTGCGTGCGCGGCACTCGCAACACCATGCCCCGGCACATGCCGCCCCGCAGCAAGGCAAACACCAGACCAGGACGCTCGGGCGTGCCCCGGTTGACGCGGCTCCACATGGCCAGGGCGCGGTGCCAGCCATGCACGCGGGCCAGGTGCTGCTCGGCCACCTCGAAGTCGGGGCGCCAGATCAGCGAGGCGTAGGCAAACACCCACAGGTCCTCTTGGCCCCCCCAGGTGCGCAGCGCCTCGTCCAGCAACGGAGCCGGGTTGCGCATAACGGGGTGAGCGGCAGGAGACTGCATGGTGCTGCAGGAGTCCGTTCGGGTGGGGTGACGGGGTGGTGATCGACGGGGTCTCGTGACCGCACCGGTGGGATTCAGGTGCGTTGAATCAGTTCGATCTTGTAACCATCGGGGTCCACCACGAAAGCGATGAAAGTGGTGCCGCCCTTGACGGGCCCGGGTTCGCGCGTGACCTGGCCGCCGGCGGCACGAACCTGGTCGCACGCCGCCACCACGTCCGGCACGCCCAGCGCGATGTGACCAAATGCGGTGCCCATCTCGTACTGCTCCACCCCGTGGTTGTAGGTGAGTTCGATCTCGGCGTGGTCCGGGTTGCTGCCATAGCCCACAAAGGCCAGCGAGTAGTTCTGGTCGGGGCGTTCGGTGGTGCGCAGCAACTGCATGCCCAGGGCCTGGGTGTAGAAGTCGATCGAGCGTTGCAGGTGGCCAACGCGCAGCATGGTGTGTAGAAGTCTCATGGTGGTGTGTGTGAGGGAGTCAGAGGAAAACTGTAACGCAAGTGAACAGTCGCGGTGGCGATCAGATCGCCGAGTGCCAGCGCTGCGCCAGATGGCGGGCGCGTTCGCCCACCTGCTGGGCACCCATGCCGGGTTTGTAGAGCGATGAGCCGAATCCTGCACCACTGGCTCCGGCAGCCCGGTAAGCCAGCAGGTTATCGGGCCCCACGCCGCCCACCGGCAGCAATATGCGCGTGGCGGGGAGCACCGAGCGCCAGGATTTCAACACCAGCGGGGTGATCATCTCGGCGGGGAACAGTTTGAGGCCGTGGGCGCCTGCAGCCAGCGCGGCAAAGGCCTCGCTGGGGGTGCTCACGCCCGGGACGCTGATCAACCCCTGTGCCACGCTCTCGCGCACCACATCCGGGTCGAAGTGGGGAGACACGATCCATTCGCCTGTCGCGGCCTTGACCTCGCGAACATCTTGCGCAGACAACACGGTGCCAGCACCGATCAAGGCCTGCGGGACATGCTCGCGCAGCAGGGCAATGCTGCGCAACGGGTCGGGCGAATTGAGTGGCACCTCGATCAGGCGCCATCCGGCCTCCACCAACGCCTGACCGATGGCGACCACTTCCTGCGGTTGCACGCCGCGCAGGATGGCGACCAGCGGCAGTTGGGCGAGCGCCTGGTGCCAGCGGATTTCAAGGCTTTGGGGTGTGGTCATGGTGTGTGTTGGCGTAGTGGGGCGGCCAGTGACAGGAGTCCTGTCCAGGTGGCGGTGTCGCCCAGGACTTGGGTCGGGACACCCCGCAAGGCCAGGGCCCGGGCATAGCGGGTCTGCAAGGCGCTGGAACCCACCACCCACACGGTGCGTTCGGCGTCCAGATCTTGTGCGCGCACTTCCTCGCCGATCACCAGCCCTGAGAGGTAGCTGGCCAGGGCCAGGGGGGTGGCGCGTTGCATCAAGGCCAGGGTGCGCACACCAAACAGATGGTGCAACACACTGCCGCCTTGCAGGCCCAGGCGAACGCCCTGATCAAAATGGTACTCGTCCATCGGCTCGTCATGGGCCATCGCGGGCAAGGTGCGCCCGAGGATCGAGTGCTGTCGCATCACCGCATACAACTCGCCGGTCATGAACGTGCTGAAGTGTTCGATGCGACCCGCGCGAACCGTGACCCACTTGCTGTGCGTGCCGGGCAAGACCAACTGTGCGTCCTGCAAGCCCTGCAGTTGCAGGGTCCCCAGGATTTGCACCTCCTCGCCGC
Source organism: uncultured Burkholderiales bacterium (assembly GCA_937927685.1). Lineage (GTDB taxonomy): Bacteria > Pseudomonadota > Gammaproteobacteria > Burkholderiales > Burkholderiaceae_C > Limnohabitans. Next base: position 143,835 of record CALBSC010000078.1, read on the forward strand.
GCATCACGTCCGGCGCATGCCGGTGCTCGCAGCTCAAGCCGGGCACCAGGGCAATGCGAGACGGGTCAACCCAGTGCAGGTGCCCGGCCAATTCGGCGTGGCCAGCCGGGCAGGGGCAGTAGGGCGCCAGCGCCCACCCTTGCGCGCTGCCGGCCATGCCGCTGATCAGACACAAGGCGTCGGGCTGGTCCAGCCAGTCACCGCACAGCGCCTGCAGGGTGTGGGGGAAGCCACCGGCGGGCACGTTCAGGATGCCCTGGTCGCTGTGACGGGTCTCCATCACGACATGCGCGGGCGCAAAGGCCGCGCGCAGCGAGCTCGTGCCCCAGTCCACCATCACCAGGGGACGCAGCAGGGCCGGGTTGGGGGCGCTCATGTGCATCAGCCCAGCAGGGCCCGGACCTGGTCGGGTCGGGGCAAAGGAGCCACCGCCCCGAACCCTTGCACGGCCAGCGCTGCGGCGGCGTTGGCGTAGCGCACCCCTTGGTCGAGGTCATCGCCTTGGGCCAGCCGCGCCAGCAAGTTGCCCGCGAAGCAGTCGCCCGCGCCGGTGGCGTCCACGCAGTTGACGGCATGACCGGGCACGTGGCGTTGTGTGCCCCCCTGGCTCACGGTGGCGCCCAGGGCACCGCGCTTGAGCACCACGCTGGCGGCGCCGAGTTGGTGCGACCAGTCGATGATGGCCTGAGGGTCGTCCTGGCCGCACAAGGGTTGCACGTCTTCCAGGCTGGGGAGAAACAAGTCGCACATCGACACCGCCTGTTGCAGGCAGGCACGGGCACGTGCCAGTGGCCACAGCTTCAAGCGCAAATTGGCATCCAGCGACACCCGCGTGCCGGCCTGGCGCGCCCACTGCATGGCGGCAAACACGGCATCGCACGCGCTGGTGGAAATGGCCATGGAAATGCCCGACACATGCAGCCAGCGGGCTTGCTGCACGGCGGCCTTGGCGCCGCTGTCGGCCAGGCTGTGGGGCGACATGCGGCTCGCGGCAGAACCGGCGCGCAGGTAGCTGAAGGCGTGGCCTTGCGGCCCGTGTGTCACGAAATAGACAGCCGTGGGAGCTTCGCCATCGACATCGACGGTGGCGCTGTCCACGTGCTCGCGGTGCCACAGGCCTTGCAGGGCTTCGCCCCAGGTGTCGTGGCCAATGCGGGTGAGGTAGGCGGTGTTGGCGCCAGCGCGGGCGGCCGCAATGATGGCGTTGCTGGTGTCGCCGCCAAAGCCTTGCAGGTAGTGCGGCTCCTGCGCTCGCGTCTGGTTGAATTCCACCATCGCCTCGCCCAGCGCGACGACGTCAAAGCGCTTGGCAGGCTGTGCCGGCAAAGAGGGGGTGGCCACCGCATTCATGGAAGGATTATCTATCGTATGATGGCCGCCACTTGCCTCGGGCCCGTGCCAGCGGGCCTGCTATTTGGATTGCTGGAGACTCCCCCATGACCGCCCTGGAAAACCCCGTCGAAGTGCTGCGCGTGTCGGCTGTGCCGCCGTTTTTGATGACGGCGTTGCAAGAGCATTTCATCATGCACGACAACGCTCACATCACCGACCCCGGTGCCCTGGGGCGCGTGCGCGCCATCGTGGGCGGGGGCGAGTGCAAGGTGGATGACAAGTTGCTGTCGCTGCTGCCCAAGGTCGAAATCATCTCGGTGTGCGGTGTGGGCTATGACGGGGTGGATGTCGAGGCCGCCAAGCGTCGTGGCATCGTGGTCACCCACACGCCCGATGTGCTCAATGACGACGTGGCCGACATGGCCATCGGCCTCATGTTGTCGATCTCGCGCAAGATGCCGCAGGCGGACCGCTTTGTGCGCAACAACGACTGGGTGGACGGCCCGTATCCGCTCACCAAAAAAATGACCGGGGCCCGCCTGGGCCTGGTGGGCATGGGTCGCATCGGCCAGGCCATTGCCCGCCGGGCGCAGGCTTTTGACATGAAGATCTCCTACACCGCCCGTTCACCCCGCGCCGAGGTGCCCTACACCTTTGTGCACAGCGCCCGCGAGCTGGCCAGCCAGGTGGATTTTCTGGTGGCCATTACCCCGGGCGGCGACGGCACCCGCGGCCTGATCAGCGCCGAGGTGCTGGCTGCCTTGGGCCCGCAGGGCTATTTCGTCAACGTGGCGCGTGGCTCGGTGGTCGATCAGACGGCCCTCATCCATGCCTTGCAGCACAAGCAGATCGCCGGTGCGGGGCTGGATGTGTACATCGATGAGCCGCGTGTGCCCGCCGAACTGCGGGCCCTGCAAAACGTGGTGTTGTCCCCGCATTGCGCCAGCGGCACCGTGGAGACGCGCAAGGCCATGGCTGGCCGTGCCATGGACAACCTGTTGTGTCACTTTGCGGGCAAGCCCTTGCCCTCGCCGGTGCCTGAGTGTCAGGCCGCCCAGGCATGACGACGGGACACACCCCGCCTGCACAGTTGCAGGTGGTGGTGATGGGGGTGAGTGGCTGTGGCAAGACCACCTTGGGCGAGGCCCTGGCTGAGCGCTGGGACTGTCACTTCATTGAAGGCGATCGATACCATTCGCCTGAGAATGTGGCGCGCATGGCAGCAGGCATTCCTCTCACCGATGAATTGCGCCGTGGCTGGCTGCTGACCCTGGCCGACCTGTTGGGTCAAGCCCATGCGGAACAACGCGCCCTGGTCTTGTCGTGCTCGGCGCTCAAACGCAGTTACCGCGATATGTTGCGCAGCCACACGCCTGGACTGCGCTTTGTGCATCTGCATGGGGCTGTGGCGAGCCTGGAGCGGCGCATGCAACAGCGGCAGGGTCACTACATGCCCGCCTCGCTGCTGACCAGCCAGTTGCAAACGCTGGAGATGCCGTCTGCCGACGAGTCGGTGCTGTCGCTCGACATCGATCAGCCCGTGGCGGTCATGCTGGACCAACTGCAACGCCGCTGGGCTCACCCCGACGGCGTCACATCAGCTTGAGCCGTTGACTCAGCGCGAAAAGCCGCCTGAGCGCTGACCCCCAAACCCACCACCACCGCCACCGCCTCCGCTGCCACCGCGACGGCGACGGTTGCCACCACCACCGCCCCCGCCGCCACCGCGACGGTCCGACATCAGGTCGATGCTGGTGCGAGTCGGATCGGGTGCCCGGACCGGTTTGTTCTGGTTTCGATGACCGAAGGCATTCACACCACTTTGCGTCCCGAGATGGGCATTGGCACGCGGCTGGAAGTCGTCATCTCGGTCCTCGGAACGGACACGATCGCCGTCGTCACGCGGCACGCCCTCAAAGTTCTGGCCCCCGCCATTGCCGCGCGAACGGTTGCGGTTGCGACGACGAGGTGCGTTGTTGCTCGGCGCGTGGGACATGTCCCGATCGGGCCTGGGGCCGCCTTCTGGTCGCTGGGACACGGGTTCGCCGTTCTCATCGAGCGCGCGTTCCCGCGGGGCTTGAGCCGCGTTGGCATTGGGACGCGGACCACGCCCGCCGGGCTTGGGGCCACGGCCAGGACTCGCTACTTTCTTTTCGCGGATGCGGTCCATCATTTCCGAGCGCGCCGCTTTGGCGGCCGCCGCCATCACTTCACGGCTGGGCGGTTTGCCCAACCCGCCCCACAGGGTTTGACGGCCCATGGCGATGGGCTCGGCCTTCTCGTCGGGTTCAGGGCCAAAGCCTTCCACCACCTGGACCGGAATGGACTGGCGGGTGAAGGACTCGATGTCCCGCATGAAACCTTCCTCGTCCAGTGACACCAGGCTGATGGCTTCGCCCGAGGCGCCGGCACGGCCGGTGCGACCGATGCGGTGCACATAGTCTTCGCTGATGTTGGGGATTTCGTAATTCACCACGTGCGGCAACTCATCGATATCGATGCCCCGGGCAGCGATGTCGGTGGCCACCAGCGCGCGGATGTCGCCGCTCTTGAAGCCCGCCAATGCCTGGGTACGTGCGGTCTGGCTCTTGTTGCCGTGCAGTGCCATGGCCGTGATGCCCTGCTTGCTCAGGAAATCGGCCACGTTGTTGGCGCCAAATTTGGTGCGGGTGAAGACCAGCACCTGGCTCCAGTTGTTTTGCTGGATGATGTGGGCCAGCAGCGCTTTTTTCTTGCCACGACCCACCGGGTGAACCACCTGCGTGATGCGTTGCACCGTGGTGTTGCTCGGGGTGACCTGGATGCTTTGCGGGCTGCGCAGCAGGTTGTTGGCCAGTTCGCGGATCTCGTCGCTGAAGGTGGCGGAGAACAGCAGGCTCTGCTTTTGCTGCGGCACCAGGGCCAGCACTTTCTTCACGTCGTGGATGAAGCCCATGTCGAGCATGCGGTCGGCTTCATCGAGCACCAGCACCTGCACGGTGCTCAAATCCAGGAAGCCTTGCTGCTGCAGATCGAGCAAACGGCCCGGTGTCGCCACCAGGATGTCCACGCCTTTTTTCAGTTGGCTGATCTGCGGGTTCATGCCCACCCCGCCAAAGATCACCGCCGATTTGAGTTGCAGGTATTTGCCGTAGGTGCGCACCGACTCTTCCACCTGGGCGGCGAGTTCGCGGGTGGGGGTGAGGACCAGGGCACGAATGCCGTAGACACCAAACTTGTTCTCGCTGCTGCGACTCATGGTGAGTTTGTGCAGCATGGGCAGGGTGAAGGCAGCGGTTTTGCCCGTGCCGGTTTGCGCGCCGGCCAGCAGGTCGTGGCCTTCGAGAACAGCCGGAATGGCTTGCGCCTGAATGGGGGTGGGGGTTTCGTAGCCTTGTTCGAGGACGGCTTTCAAGATGGCCGGGGCCAACTTCAGTTCTTCAAAGTTCATAGTGGAGCGTCAAGGTCAGACGCATGACACCAACTCGCTTGGCCCGAGGGCCACCCAGTCAAGAGTTGGCAGGTTTTCGTAAGTGAGCACGTGACATCACGGACAGGGGGTGTCCGGACCCGGCTCCAGCAGACATGCTGATGTTGCGGCAACTGGCGGCGGCAACAGGTGCATTCTCGCATAAACCGCCTGAAAGGGCTGAACCCGCGATAATCGGCGGGTTGCCGGGGGGTGTTGGCTTTCCCGGCTGTTTGTTTTCAGAAAGAGCTTTTCCATGGCCCAGTACGTCTTCACCATGAACCGCGTCGGCAAGATCGTGCCGCCCAAGCGGCAGATCCTCAAGGACATTTCCCTCAGCTTTTTCCCCGGTGCCAAGATTGGTGTGCTGGGCCTGAACGGCTCGGGCAAGTCCACCCTGCTCAAGATCATGGCGGGGGTGGACACCGAGATCGAAGGTGAAGCCACGCCCATGCCGGGCATCAAGATTGGCTACCTGCCGCAGGAGCCGCAACTCGACCCCGAACACACCGTGCGCGAAGCGGTGGAAAGCGGCATGGGCGAGGTCAAGGCCGCGCAGGCGCGCCTGGAAGAGGTCTATGCCGCTTACGCCGAGCCCGACGCCGACTTCGACAAACTCGCTGCCGAGCAGGCCGAGCTCGAGGCCATCATCTCGGCGGCCGGGGCCGATGATGGCTCCAGCCACCAACTCGACATCGCCGCCGATGCGCTGCGACTGCCGGCCTGGGATGCGCTTATCAAGAACCTGTCCGGGGGCGAGAAGCGCCGCGTGGCGCTGTGCCGCCTGTTGCTGTCCAAGCCCGACATGTTGCTGCTCGACGAACCCACCAACCACCTGGACGCCGAGTCGGTCGACTGGCTGGAGCAGTTCCTGCAACGCTTTCCCGGCACCGTGGTGGCGATCACCCACGACCGCTACTTCCTGGACAACGCGGCCGAGTGGATTCTCGAACTCGACCGGGGCCACGGCATTCCCTGGAAGGGCAACTACAGCACCTGGCTGGAGCAGAAGGAAGCGCGTCTGCAGCAGGAACAAAAGGGCGAGGAAGCCCGTGCCAAGGCCCTGAAGAAAGAACTGGAGTGGGCGCGCCAGAACCCCAAGGGCCGTCAGGCCAAGAGCAAGGCGCGTCTGGCCCGCTTCGAGGAGCTGAGCGACTTCGAATACCAAAAGCGCAACGAGACGCAGGAAATCTTCATCCCGGTGGCCGAGCGTCTGGGCAACGAAGTGATCGAGTTCAAGAACGTCTCCAAAAGCTTTGGCGACCGTCTGCTGATCGACAACCTGTCGTTCAAGGTGCCGGCGGGCGCCATCGTCGGCATCATCGGCCCCAACGGGGCCGGCAAGTCGACGCTGTTCAAGATGATTGCCGGTCGCGAACAACCCGACAGCGGCACGGTGGAACTGGGCAAGACCGTCGACATGGCGTTTGTGGACCAGTCGCGCGACGACCTGGCCAACGACAAGACGGTGTGGGAAGACATCTCGGGTGGCCTGGACATCCTGACGGTCGGCAAGTTCCAGATGCCCAGCCGCGCCTACTGTGGCCGCTTCAACTTCAATGGTGGCGACCAGCAAAAGAAAGTCGGCATGCTCTCGGGCGGTGAACGCGGCCGACTGCACCTGGCCAAGACCCTCATCAAGGGCGGCAACGTGCTGCTGCTGGACGAACCCTCCAACGACCTGGACGTGGAAACCCTGCGTGCCCTGGAAGACGCCCTGCTCGAGTTCGCCGGCTCAGTGATGGTCATCAGCCACGACCGCTGGTTCCTCGACCGCATCGCCACCCACATCCTCGCCTGCGAGGGCGATAGCCAGTGGACCTTCTTCGACGGCAACTACCAGGAATACGAGGCCGAGAAGAAGAAGCGTCTGGGCGAAGAGGGCGCCAAGCCCAAGCGCGTGCGCTACAAGGCGCTCAAGTAAGCAGATCGCGGGCGGCTGGCCACCAGGACTCGGCCAGGCGCAAGCCTTGCGCCTGCCGCACCGCCTGCACGGTGGCCAGCGCCACGACTTCAGCGGCCAAGGTGCTGAGCAGCATCATGTCGGGCTCGTCGTTCACCCGAGCCGTGGCCAGTGCAAACAAGGTGTCACCGTCCAGGGGCGTGTGCACCGGCCGGATGGTGCGGGCCCAGCCATCATGCCCCACCAGCGCCAGGCGCTGGGCCTGGGACTTGGTCAGGCGCGCGTTGCAGCCCACCACGCCAATCGTTGTGTTGCCGCCGGCGAGTGCCCCACCCTCGGGGCCGCCGGCCGGACCGCTCAACTGCGATTGCACCGTGTTCATGAGTTCCAGGCTGTGCGGCGAGCGTCGGGCCCCTGCGATCAGTTGACCCGTGTGGGGGTCGACCACGTCCCCGATGGCGTTACACACCACCAGCGCGCCCACCACCCAGGGACCCACCTGCAAGGCCGCGCTGCCCACGCCGCCTTTCATGGCGCGCGAGGGCCCCCACAATTTGCCCACGGTGGCGCCGGCACCGGCACCCACGCAGCCTTGCTCGACGGGCGCGGACGACGCACGCTCGCACGCGCAAAAGCCCGACTCGGCCGTGGGACGCACACGCCCGTCGCCGACCAGCAAATCAAAGACCACCGCGCCCGGCACGATGGGCACACGCACCGGCCCCACGGGAAACCCGATGCCGTGTTCGTCCAGCCACCGCATCACACCACCGGCAGCATCCAGGCCGAAAGCACTGCCCCCCGAGAGCAACAGGCCGTGCACCTGGGACACGGTGTTGTGCGGCGCCAGCAGGTCGGTCTCGCGGGTACCGGGGGCTGCGCCGCGCACGTCCACCCCTGCGGTGGCGCCCTCGCGGCACAGCACCACGGTGCAGCCGGTGGGGCGTCGTGTGTCGGTGTCATGGCCGACTTCCAGGCCGGGCACGGCAGTCAAGGTCAGGGCGGTGGGGGCGTTCATCGGGCGGGTCGAGGGGTGAGGGCCAAATGGGGTCGGCGAAGTGGGAGGCGTGAAGTTGGACGGTTGAAGCGGGACGATTGACGCAGGGTGGGCGAAGGGGGAACAACCGACAGCGGCGGGCGTCTGGGGGCAACGCAACTTGCCGCTCCTTGGGTATCGCATGATAGGCCAGCCGCGTGGGGGATTCCCCATGCCCGGTCCCTGGCCACTTTGGTAGGCTCACGGTCATGAGACCGCACCACCGCTTCTGGCCCGCGCGCCTGCCCCATCAGATCCAAGTGCCCGACAGCTCGCTGTGGGACAACCTGACGTTCCAGGCGCGGCGCTTCCCGGACAAGACGGCCATTGTGTTTCTGGGGCGTTCCATCAGCTACCGCGAGTTGGTGCAACAAGCCGAACGTGTGGCCGCCAGATTGCACGCGCTGGGCGTGCGTCGGGGCGACCGCGTCATTCTCCTCATGCAAAACTCGCCGCAGCTCGTCGCTGCGCACTACGGCATCCTGCGCGCCAACGCCGTGGTGGTCCCGGTCAATCCGATGAACCGTCCCGAGGAGCTCAAACATTACATCACCGATCCGCAGGCACGCGTGGCACTGGCCACCGCGGACCTGGCCGCCGGACTGGCCCAGGCCAGCAATGAACTGCCAGCGGCAGACCGCCTGCAACACCTGATCGTCACCCACTACACCGATGCCTTTGACCCCTCCCAGGCGGGCGACGAGTCGCCGCCTGCATCCTGGCACAACTGGTTGATCGATCCGCAACCCAGAGCCGTGTTGCACGGCGGCGAGGTCAGTGATTGGACCCGCGCGATGCATGGCGGTGACGCCCCGCCCGAGCTCACGGTGACGGCCCACGACATGGCCTTGTTGCCCTACACCAGCGGCACCACCGGTCTGCCCAAGGGCTGTGTCCATTTGCACAAGCAGATCAACCACAACCAGCTGGCCGGCAGCTACTGGGCCAACAGCACCCACGAAAACGTGGTGTTGGGCGTGGTGCCCATGTTCCACATCACCGGCATCGTGATGGTCATGCACGGCTGCTTCAGCAACGGCTGCACCATGGTGCTCATGCCGCGCTGGGACCGCGAGCTGGCGGGAAAGCTGATTTCGCGCCGGCGGGTGACCCACTGGACCAACATCCCCACCATGGTGATCGATCTGCTGGGCAGCCCCCACTTTGACCAGTACGACCTCAGCAGTCTGGTCTACATCGGGGGCGGCGGCGCTGCCATGCCGCAGGCCGTCGCGCAAAAACTGCTGGACCTCTATGGCCTGAGCTATGTCGAGGGCTATGGTCTGACCGAAACCGCCGCGCCTTCGCACAGCAACCCGCCCGACCGGCCCAAGCAACAGTGCCTGGGTGTTCCCTACATGAGCGCCGATGCCCGGGTGGTGGATCCGGATACCTTGCAGGAAGTGCCCGTGGGGGAGCAAGGTGAAATCGTGATCCACGGGCCCATGGTGTTCGAGGGCTACTGGCAGCGACCGGACGCCACCGCGCAGGTGTTCTTTGAACTGGACGGCAAGCGCTTTTTCCGAAGTGGCGACCTCGGGCGCATGGATGAGGACGGCTACTTCTTCCTCACCGACCGGCTCAAGCGCATGATCAATGCCAGCGGCTTCAAGGTCTGGCCGGCGGAGGTCGAGGCCTTGATGTTCCGCCACCCGGCCATCCAGGAAGCCTGTGTCATCGCCACCCATGACGCTTACCGCGGTGAATCGGTCAAGGCGGTGGTGGTGCTGCGCGCCAGCCACCAGGGGCAGGTGAGTGAGCAGGACATCATCGACTGGTGCCACCAGAACATGGCGGTCTACAAGGCGCCGCGTCAGGTGCAGTTTGTCGACACCCTGCCCAAGAGCGGCAGCGGCAAGGTCATGTGGCGCACCCTGCAGGAGCAGGAAAGCGCCACGCGTGCCTGAGTTCAGGCCTCAGCCCCTCACCCGGGTCATCGACATGACACCCGTCACGCTCCGGGGATTTGTGCCTGCGGGTATGCTCTGGCCGTGATCAAACTTTCTGCCTTGGACCAATCCGTCGCAGCCATGGGACGCTCCCAGGCCGACGCCATCCGTCAAACCCTGGAACTCGGCCCCTGGTGCGAGTCGCTGGGCTACCACCGCTTCTGGGTCAGTGAGCACCACAGCCACCCCAGCATCGTGGGCTCGGCCCCGGAGGTCTTGCTGGCAGCCCTGGCGGCACGCACCTCGCGCATCCGCCTGGGCAGTGCGGGCGTGATGTTGCCGCACTATGCCGCCTACAAGGTGGCCGAACAATTTCGCGTGCTGGACGCGCTGGCCCCCGGTCGACTCGACCTGGGTGTGGGGCGTGCGCCGGGCAGTGACGGTCGCACGGCGCAGGTGCTCAACCCGGACCGCTACGCCTCCGAGCGCTTTCCGCAGCAGGTCATGGAGTTGCAAGCCTGGGTCACCGGTCAGCCGATGCCCGCGGGCCACCCAGGCCATGGCGTGTGGGCCTGCCCGAGTGGCGACACCGCACCCACCGTCTGGATGCTGGGCAGTTCCGATTACGGCGCGCAACTTGCCGCTCACCTGGGCTTGCCGTACGCCTTTGCCTACTTCATCACCGAGGGGCAGGGCGTGGAGCAAGCCCTGGAGCTGTACCGAGACAACTTCCGTCCCAGTGCCGCGTTTCCCAAGCCGCATGCCGCGATTTGCGTGTGGGCCCTGGCGGCAGACACCGAGGACGAAGCCTGGCGCCTCTTCCAAAGTCGAGCCCGCTGGCGCATGGACCGCAATGTGGGCCGCCTGACCGCGCTGTATCCGCCGGAGGAGGCGGTTCGTGATTACACCTTGTCAGAACAACACGCGCTGGAGACCCTGCGCGCCAACGCGTTGGTCGGCACCGCCCCGCAGGTGGCCGCCAAGCTGCGTGCGCTGGCCAAGCGGCTCGAGGTGGACGAGCTGGCCCTCATCACCTGGACCCACGACCCCCAGGCCCAACGCCGTTCCTACCAATTGCTCGCACAGGAGATGCTCTGAATGTTCCCCACCTCGATCGCGGGCAGTCTGCCCAAACCCGCCTGGCTGGCTGAGACCCACAAGCTCTGGCCGCAATGGCGTGCCCAGGGGGCAGAACTGCAGCAAGCCAAGGCCGATGCCACCCTGCTGTGGATCAAGGCCCAGGAGGATGCCGGCCTGGACATCATTGGCGACGGCGAACAGGCGCGCCAGCACTTCGTCCACGGCTTTCTGGAGCAGGTGGAGGGCATCGATTTCACCAACAAGGTGAAGATGGGCATCCGCAACAACCGCTACGACGCCATGGTGCCGCAAGTGGTGGCCCCGTTGCGTCTGAAGGGGCGCGTGCATGCCTTCGAGGCACAACTCGCGCGCGCCCACACCACCCGCCAACTCAAGTTCACCTTGCCGGGCCCCATGACCATCGTGGACACCGTGGCGGACCGCTACTACGGCGAAGGCGAGGAAGGACGCATCAAGATGGCCTTCGCATTTGCCGAACTGCTCAACCAGGAAGCGCTCGCCTTGCAGGCCGATGGCGTGGACATCATCCAGTTCGATGAGCCCGCGTTCAACGTCTACCTTGACCAGGCGGCAGACTGGGGGGTGAAAGCCCTGGAGCGCGCCGCCCAGGGGCTGACCTGCACCACCGCCGTGCACATCTGCTACGGCTATGGCATTCAGGCCAACATCGACTGGAAGCAGTCGCTGGGGCACGAGTGGCGCCAGTACGAAAAAGTGTTTCCCGCGCTCGCCAAGAGCAGCATCCAGCAAGTGAGCCTGGAGTGCTTCCAGTCGCACGTGCCGATGGACCTGATGGCGCTGCTCGAAGGCAAGGACGTGCTGGTGGGTGTGATCGATGTCGCCAGCGATGTGATCGAGACACCCGAGCAAGTGGCCGACACCATCGGACGGGCCATGCAGTTTGTGCCGAAATTGCGTGTGCTGCCGTGCACCAACTGCGGTCTCGCGCCGATGGACCGCGCGGTGGCCGAGGCCAAGCTCAAGGCCCTGGCACAGGGCGCGGCGCTGGCGCGCCAGCGTTGGGGTTGATGCCGACGGGCGTTGTGCCGTGGGTCACGCCCGTGCTGTGAACACGCGCGGCACACCAAACAACGGGCCCACTCCGGGCCCGTGTCGTGTGGGACGTGGGCCCAGATCGGGTCCCGCCGCAGAGGAAGATCAAACGCGTTCGAAAATCGCCGCGATGCCCTGACCCCCGCCGATGCACATCGTCACCAGTGCGTAGCGTCCCTGGATGCGTTGCAGCTCGTACAGGGCCTTGACGGTGATGAGTGCGCCGGTCGCGCCGATGGGGTGACCCAGCGAAATACCGGAACCGTTGGGGTTGACCTTGGCCGGGTCCAGGCCCAGTTCCTGGGTCACCGCGCAGGCTTGTGCGGCAAAGGCCTCGTTGGCCTCGATCACATCGAGCTGGTTGACCGACAGGCCCGTCTTCTTGAGCACGGCCTGGGTGGCAGAAATGGGGCCCACGCCCATGATCTTCGGGTCCAGGCCGGTGTGGGCGTAACCCACCAGGCGAGCCAGCGGCTTGGCGCCACGGGCCTGGGCGGTTTTGGCTTCCATCAACACCACCGCTGCGGCGGCGTCGTTGATACCCGAGGCGTTGCCCGCCGTGACGGTGCCGTTTTCTTTGGCGAACACTGGCTTGAGCTTGGAGAAGTCCTCCAGCTTGGCACCGGGGCGGAAATGTTCGTCAGTGACGTAGGCCACTTCGCCCTTTTTGCTCTTGAGCATGACGGGCACGATCTGGTCCTTGAACAGGCCCGCAGCCGTGGCGCGCTCGGCACGGTTGTGGCTTTCCACCGCAGCCGCGTCCTGCATGTCACGGGTGATGCCGTACTTGGCGGCCACGTTCTCGGCGGTGACGCCCATGTGGATGTTGTGGAAGGGGTCGTGCAGGGCGCCCACCATCATGTCGATCAGCTTGGCGTCGCCCATGCGGCTGCCCCAGCGCTGGGTCAGGTTGGCGTAGGGGCCGCGGCTCATGTTCTCGGCGCCGCCGCCAATGGCGATGTCGCAGTCACCCAGCAGGATGGACTGGCTGGCACTCACAATGGCCTGCAAGCCCGAGCCGCACAGGCGGTTCACGTTGAAGGCCGGGGTGGTCTCGGCACAGCCGCCGTTGATGGCCGCCACGCGGGACAGGTACATGTCCTTGGGTTCGGTGTTCACCACATGCCCCATCACCACATGGCCGACGTCCTTGCCCTCGGTGTGGGCGCGGGCCAGTGACTCGCGCACAACCAGCGCGGCCAGCTCGGTGGGGGGGATGTCCTTGAGGCTTCCGCCATAGGTACCAATGGCGGTGCGCACACCGCTGACGACGACGACTTCACGCATGGGGGTCTCCTGAAATGAGGTGGGACAAATATGCTGTCAACCGGCCTATTTTCGACCAACTCGGCTACAAATGCCTGACGGCGATCCACGGGCCCGACGCCCGTTCACGGTGAGAGCTGGCCCCAATGGGGGGGCACAGGCGCCTGCAACGTCAAGGTCCGGTCCTCTGCGGGGTGTGGCAGGGTCAGTTGCCAGGCGTGCAGTTGCAAGGCCGGGCTGGCCGGGGCAGCGGGTGAGCCGTACCAGACGTCACCCAGGATGGGGTGGCCCAAGGCCTGCAGGTGAACCCGCAACTGATGGGAGCGACCGGTCTGGGGCTGCAGTTCCAGCAGGGCGCGTTCGGGGGCGTCCTGGTGCTCCAGCCGCCGCCAATACGTCAGACACGGACGCCCATCGGGGCTGATGATTTGCAGCGGCCGGTTGGGCCAATCGGGCAGGATGGGCAGATCGATGCGGTTCCACCCCGGCATGGCCGCGGCCGTCTCGGTGCACCCATGCGAACCTTGGAGGCGGTGAGCCGTCGTGTTCGAGAGCGATTGCGAATTTGAATGCGAATACGTTTGCGTTTGCGTTTGCGATTGCGATTGCGATTGCGATTGCGATTGCGTGTGCGTGTGCGTGTGCGTGTGCGTGTGACTGTCTGCGCCCTCCTGTCCTGGAGGCAGCGGCAGGGTGACGCACCGGTCTTGCGGCACGCCCATCACCCACGCCAGGTAGCGTTTGTCCACCTGTCGTTGGGCGAAGGCGCGGCTGAGTCGGCGCTGGGACTCGATGCCCCGTGCCAGCACCAGCAGGCCCGAGGTGGCCTGGTCCAGACGGTGCACCACCAGGGCATCGGCAAACCGGGCCTGCACGCGGTGCCACACGCAGTCCTGCTTGTCCGGGCCGCGGCCGGGGACGGACAGGAGCCCCGCCGGTTTGTTGACGACGACCAGGTGGTCATCCTCATGGAGGATCGGGATCAAGGCGGTCCCCAGGCCTGCGACACCCGTGCCAGCACCTGGTGCTCGACATCCTCGGCGTCACAGGCGACACACTGACGTTCGGGCAGGCTGCGTAGCCAGGTGAGCTGGCGCTTGGCCAGTTGGCGTGTGGCAGCCTGTCCCTGGCGGATCATTTCGCCTGGGTCTGCATCGGCCACAGACTGACCTTGCGTGTGCAATTCGTCGAGCCAGGCCCAGGCCTGTCGATAACCGACACACCGCATCGATGGCAACTCAGGGTGCAAGTCACCGCGGGCGCGAAGTTGTTGCACCTCCTGCAAAAAGCCCTGCGCCAGCATGAGTTCGAAGCGTCGCTCGATGCGTGCGTGCAGCCAGGCGCGGTCGTGGGGTTCCAGCGAGATCAGCTGTGCGGGGGTGAGCGGGCTGTGGTGCTGTGTGCGGGCTTGCCCCCACAGCGCGGACAGGGGCTGTCCGGTGAGATGCCAGACCTCGAGTGCGCGCCCGATGCGTTGGGCATCACGCGGGGCCAGCCGGGCAGCACTGTCGGGGTCGACCTGGGCGAGCTCGGCGTGCAGGGCCGGCCAGCCCCGTGCCTGTGCGCGCGACTCGATCTCGGCGCGCACGCGTGCATCCGCCTTGGGCAACTCATCCAGCCCGTCCATCAGCGCTTTGAGGTAGAGCATCGTGCCGCCCACCAGCAAGGGGTGGCGCCCGCGCGCACGGATGTCGTCGATCAAGGCCTGGGCGTCGCGAGCGAAATCGGCTGCACTGTACGCGTCCAGGGGGTCCCGGATGTCGATGAGGTGATGCCGCACCTGGGCCTGTTCGGCGGTGTTGGGTTTGGCGGTGCCGATGTCCATGCCGCGATACACCAGCGCCGAGTCGACGCTGATGATCTCCACCGGCCAACGGCGCGCAATGTCCAGGGCCAAGGCAGTTTTGCCGCTGGCGGTGGGGCCCACCAGCGCCAGGCAGGGCAGGGAGGTGTCAGGGCTCAAGGGCGTCTCCATGCCCGCGCGACGCCTCAGCGCCCACGCAAAAACAGCGCGTCGAGTTCACGCAAGCTGATGGCACGCCAGGTGGGGCGACCGTGGTTGCACTGGTCGGCCCGGTCGGTGCGTTCCATGTCGCGCAGCAAGGCGTTCATCTCGTCCAGGGTGAGTTGCCGGTTGGCACGCACTGCACCATGGCAGGCCATGGTGGCCAGCAACTCATTGCGGGCGCGTTGCACCACGGTGCTGGCGTCGTGCTGGGCCAGTTCGGCCAGCACGCTGCGCGCGAGTTCGACCGCATCGGCTTGCGAGAGCGAGGTGGGCACGGCGCGGACGGCCAAGGTACGCGGCGACAGGGTGGAAATATCCAGACCCAGTTCGTTCAGCGATTCGGCGTGGGTCTCGGCGGTGAGGACCTCTTCGGGGGTGGCGGCAAAGCTGACGGGTATCAGCAAGGGTTGACTGCCGAGCCGGGCCTCGTCCAGTTGCAGCTTCAGCCGCTCATACACGATGCGCTCGTGCGCAGCATGCATGTCGACCACGATCAGGCCCTGGGCGTTCTCGGCCAGGATGTAGACGCCTTGCAGTTGCGCCAGCGCGCGACCCAGCGGCCAGACGGCGGTGTCTGGCGGCGAATCGTGGGTGGACGCGTGAACAGGGTCGTGCGTTGGGTCGGATGGCGTGCGGTCGGGCCCGGTCCCGGCAGCGTTGGCCGGCGTCCACTGAAGGGCCGGCGCCACGTCGTTCACGGTGTGAGGCGCGGCGGGTTGAGACGGGTTTTCTCCCGGTCGCCACAAGGCGGCCAGATCGGCGATCGGGTGTCCGATGTCCATGCGGGATTGCCGCCAGGTCGGCAGGTTGGGCGACGCGCTTCGCACCGCCGTGCCCGCGCGCTCGGGCAACGCCGTTGTGTGGGCCCACCCGGAGGAGCCGTTGGGTGGGGTGGGTGTGTCGGCGGAGAGGGCCGAGGTGGCGGTGGCGTGTGCAGCGGTGGCCGAGGTGAGCCCGGCACCGGCGAGTCCAGAACCAGCGAGTCCAGCACCGCCGGTCGCGTCCGGTTGACCCGCCCGAGGCGCAGCCAGGGCCCGCTCGATGGCATGGCGGATGGCCTGGTGCACTTCGCGCCCGTCGCGAAAGCGCACCTCGATCTTGGTGGGGTGGACGTTGACATCCACCCGCGTTGGATCGATGTCAAGGTGCAGCACATAGACGGGCTGACGCTGACCGTGCAGCACATCCTCGTAGGCGCTTTTGGCGGCATGGCTGATCACCTTGTCTCGAACAAAGCGCTCGTTCACATAGGCGAATTGCTGGTCCGCGCGCGAGCGCGCGGCGTCGGGCAGGCCGGCACGGCCGCGCACCACCAGCGGACCAGCCGTGAAGTTCACCGGGACCGAGTCGTCGATGAAGCCGCTGCCCAGGACATCGGCCAGGCGCCGGTCCATGGCATCGTCGCCGCTGTGGGCCCGCCACTGCTCAAGCAAGCGGCCGTCGTGCCAGATGGCAAAGCCCACTTGCGGACGGGCCAACGCATGGCGACGCACCGCTTCCACGCAATGGCCCAGTTCGGTGGCGTCAGTCTTGAGAAATTTGCGCCGCGCGGGGGTGCTGTAAAACAGTTCACGCACCTCCACCGTGGTGCCGGTGGCGCGGGCGGCTGCCCGCAACTCGCCACTGCGCCCATCCAGGGCCATGGCCGTGGCCTGCCCCTCGGGTCGCGACAGCAGGGTGAGCTCCGACACCGAGCCGATGGCGGCCAGCGCTTCACCACGAAAGCCCATGGTGCCGACGCCTTCGAGTTCGAGCAGGTCACGAATCTTGCTGGTGGCGTGGCGCTTCAAGGCCACCGACAATTCGGCGCTGGGAATGCCCGCGCCGTTGTCTTCCACGCTGATCAGCCGCACACCGCCACCGGCCAGTCGCAGCACGATGTCGGTGGCGCCGGCGTCCAGGGCGTTGTCCAGCAACTCGCGCACCACCGAGGCCGGGCGTTCCACCACTTCGCCGGCGGCGATCTGGCTGATCAGCTCGTCGGGCAGTTCAAGGATAGGGCGCAGGGGGGCAAGTCGGTTCACCCATGAGATTCTAGGGGAGGGGGATAATGTCCGCATGGAACTGCTTGCTCTCTTGATCGATTTCATCCTGCACATTGACCGTTACATCGAAACCTTTGTGCAGCAGTACGGTGTGCTGGTCTACGGGCTGCTCTTTCTGATTGTGTTTGTCGAAACCGGCCTGGTGGTCATGCCGTTCCTGCCCGGTGACTCGCTGATGTTTGTGGTCGGGGCCCTGTGTGCCAATGACCTGATGGACTTGCGGCTGGCGCTGGGGGTGTTGCTGGTGGCCGCCATCGCGGGCGATCAATGCAACTTCCTGATCGGGCGTCGCATCGGGCAGCGCGTATTTGCGTGGGAAACGTCGCGCTGGTTCAACCGCCAGGCCTTTGACCGGGCCCATGCGTTTTATGCGCGCTATGGTGGCGTGACGATCATCCTGGCGCGCTTCATGCCGTTCATCCGCACCTTCGCCCCCTTTGTGGCCGGGGTGGCTGACATGAACCGGGGCCGCTTCACGCTCTTCAACGTCACCGGCGCGGTGCTCTGGGTGGTGGGCGTGGGCTTGGCGGGCTACTGGTTTGGCAATATCCCATGGGTCAAGCTGCACCTGGAAAAAATCATCTGGGGCTTGATCCTGGTGCCCGGCTGTCTGGCCCTGTTCGGGGCCTGGCGTGCCGGGCGCTCAGGGTCGGCCAACGCGACAGGCTGAGCCAAGGCCTGACTGCCGATGCCAAGCACGGCATCGGGCCAGGCATCCCGGCCGCCGTTGTCTCAGGTCTCGGGCAGCGGCGGCAAGCTCGCCACCCGCTGGCGCGCAAGGGGCGGATTGCGCAGGA
Organism: uncultured Burkholderiales bacterium; assembly: GCA_937927685.1. Taxonomy (GTDB): domain Bacteria; phylum Pseudomonadota; class Gammaproteobacteria; order Burkholderiales; family Burkholderiaceae_C; genus Limnohabitans. The sequence continues at coordinate 161,713 of CALBSC010000078.1, forward strand.
AATAGCGCTCGATCGACTGCATCAGCGCATCGGCCAGTTTGTTCTGGTACTCCTCGCTGACCAGCAGCGCTTCTTCTTGCGGATTGCTGATGAACGCGGTTTCCACCAGCACGCTGGGAATGTCCGGTGCCTTGAGCACCGCAAAACCGGCTTGCTCCACCGCCGGTTTGTGCAATTTGCCGATGCGTCGGATGTTGCCCAACATTTCGCCGCCGAGCTTCAGGCTGTCGTTGATTTGCGCCGTGGTGCTCATGTCGAAGAGGGCGCGCTGCACATGGGCGTCCCGTGTCTGGATGTTCAGCCCGCCAATGGCGTCAGCGCGGTTTTCCTGGTTCGCCATCCAGCGTGCGGCCGCGCTGGAGGCGGCGCCCTGGCTCAGTGCGAACACGCTGGCGCCGCGCGCCTCCGGCGTGAAAAAAGCATCGGCATGCAGGCTGATGAAGATATCGGCCTGCACCCGTCGTGCTTTTTGCACCCGCACATGCAGCGGCACAAAGAAGTCGGCATCCCGCGTCAGAAAAGCGCGCATGGGCAGGCGGTGATGACGGGTGTTGAGGGTGGTGGCATTGATGCGGTCGCGCAGGCGATGGGCGATCTGCAACACCACATCCTTTTCCCGCGTGCCGCGAGACCCGATCGCACCCGGGTCCTCGCCGCCATGGCCGGGGTCGAGGGCCACCACAATGAAGCGCTCGGCGGTGTCGGGGCCGGCGCCTGCTGACGCTGTTGCAGAGGGGGGGGGCGACACGATGGCCGGCGCTGCGACGACGGCGGGCGGCGTCACGGCGGCGGGCGAGGCGCCGGGCGCGTTCGTGGCACGGCCTGACCCTGGCGGCGCTGCGGGTGCGGTGCCGGGGGGGATGGCGGCACCAGACGCAGGCGCTGCGGCTTGCTGGCGCGCCATCCAGTCGCCCAGGGGGTCGGCGCCCGGGCGTGTGGACGCAGCGTGTTGCTGGGCAATCAGCGCTTCCAGCGGGTCGGCGATCTGACTGGGCACCAGGTCCAGCACCAGACGGTGCTGATAGGTCGACTGTCCCTTGCCGCTGGCCGACACCGGGGCCAGCCAGAACACCTGGGGCTGCACCATCTGTCGCAGGTCGAGCACCAGCCGGACCGTGGTGGGGTTGAACTGCCCCACCCGCACGCCGGTGATGTAGGGGTCGTCCGATCGCACCTTGCCCACCAGTTCGCGCAGCGCCGGGTTGAGTTCAATGCCTTCGATGTCCAGCGCCAACCGGGGCGGATTGGCCACGAACTGGGCCTGGGTGTTCAAGGGGGTGTCCGCCTCGATCGTCACCCGGGTGTACTCGGCCGCCGGCCACACGCGGACCGCCAGGATGGAGGCGCCGCGCGCAATCTGCGCGCTGCCCAGGAGCAGCACGGTGGCAGTGGATTGCAACAGGTGACGGCGTTTCATGCGGGCGGTAGCAAACGGACGCCCACCGGGGTGTGGGCTTGCAGTTGCACAAGGCGATGATCATCATTCTGCACGCTCAGGGTGATGTCCAGATCGGCCACGGGCATCAGGCCGGCGGCGTGGTCGGGCCATTCGCAGAGTTTCAGGCCGGGGCCGGCGAACAGGTCGCGAAAGCCGGCATCCTCCCACTCTCGGGGATCGCTGAAGCGGTAGAAGTCGAAGTGGTAGGCAGGGTGCCCCGGCTGATCAGGCCTCCCCTCGATGCAGTAAGGTTCCACCACCGCATAGGTCGGACTCTTGATGCGACCGGCAATGCCCAGGGCACGCAACAGATGACGCACCAGGGTGGTCTTGCCTGCGCCGAGGTCGCCGCGCAAGGCCAGCACGGCGTCGAGCACCGCGGTTTGTTGCGACAGCCAGCGCGCAAAAGCCGCCGTGCCGTCTTCATCGGCCCACACCAGGGTGCGGGACCAGGAAGCCGGCTCGGGCGTGCCGGTGGAGGTTTCTACAATGGGCGTATGGTCCAAGACGATTCCGACGCGTTGCAACAGGAGCGATGGCGCGCCCAGTGGCAGGACTGGGCACAACAGTTGGGATTCTCCCAAATTGCGGTGGCCCCGGTGGATCTGTCCGCGGCAGAGCCTGGTTTGCTGGCCTGGTTGCAGGCCGGGTGCCACGGCGAGATGGACTACATGCAGCGACATGGCCTGCGCCGGGCCCGTCCGGCGGAGCTGGTGCCGGGCACCCTGAGCGTGATCACCGCGCGCATGGATTATCTGCCCGCTTCGGTGGGGGAGGACTGGGTGGAGCGGGAAACCGCACGGCTGGCGAATCCTGATCAGGCAGTGATTTCGCTGTACGCCCGAGGGCGTGACTACCACAAGGTGATCCGAGCGAGGCTGCAACAACTGGCCACGCGCATCGAACAACAACTCGGACCCCTCGGCTCGCGTGTCTTCACCGATTCGGCCCCGGTGCTGGAGGCCGAGCTCGCGGTGCAGAGCGGCCTGGGGTGGCGCGGCAAACACACGCTGGTGCTGGACCGGCAAGCCGGGTCGATGTTTTTTCTGGGTGAAATTTTTGTCAACCGCGCCCTCAACCCCACCACGCCCGTCACAGACCACTGCGGCAGTTGCCAGGCCTGCCTGCAGGCCTGTCCCACCCAGGCCATCGTGGCGCCCTACCGTCTGGACGCGCGTCGCTGCATTTCCTACCTGACGATTGAACACCCCGGGGCGATCCCCGAGCCACTGCGCCCCCTGATGGGCAATCGCATTTACGGTTGCGATGACTGTCAGTTGGTCTGCCCCTGGAACAAATACGCCCAGCGCGCGACGCTGCCGGATTTCGAACAACGACACCCGTTGGGCACGGCGACCCTGTTGCAGTTGTGGGCCTGGGACGAGCCCACCTTTCTATCGGCCACCGAGGGCAGCCCGATCCGTCGCATCGGTCACGAACGCTGGCTGCGCAACCTCGCGGTCGCGCTGGGCAATGCGCTGCGTGGTGCCGCCTCCGCCCAGGCGACGGACTTGCGGGCAGCACTGGCACAACGCCTGGCGCACCCCAGTGATCTGGTGCGTGAGCATGTGCGCTGGGCGCTGGCCCAGTGAACCAGCGCGAGGCGGTCTGGCTGCTGCAACAAGCCGCTGCAGCGGACCCGGATCAGCGCAACACCAGCACCGGAATTTCCGAGTGCGTGAGCACTTGCTGGGTTTCGCTGCCCAGCAGCAGACGCTTGATGCCGCGTCGACCATGCGAGGCCATGACGATCAGTTCCGCTTTTTGTTTTTTGGCCGTGCTGATGATGGCGTCAGACACCACATCGGACTTGACCACCACGGTCTTGACTTTGACGTCCTTGGCGTCGGCGGCCTTTTTGACGGCATCCACCGCGGACTGGGCGTCTTCGGCCCATTGCTTTTCGATCTTGCCGATCTCCAGCATGCTCAGGGGCAGCGAGCCTTCGAAGTAGCTCTGCGGGTAACGCGGAATCACGCGCACGGCCACCAGTTCGGCGCCGGTGAGGGACGCCAGTTGAACCGCGCTGGCCACCGCTTTTTTGGACAGGCTGGAGCCATCGGTCGTCACCAGAATGCGTTTGTACATGAGAACCTCCTTCGTTGAGATGAACTGAACCCCTGACGATCGCGCTCGGTGTCAGCAGCGAGCGTGAGCGACATGGTTTCATCCTAATCAGGTGGTTCCGGGGACTCCTTGATCTTCGTCAAGTTCCACGTAAGCAGTTGACGCTACGCTTGACCCCCATGAGCACCGCGCTCCTTGACGACCCGCAGACCTGGCAGCAATTCAGTCACCCCCTGGACAAGCAGACGCCCCCCACGTCTGAGGCCGGTGTCTGGTCGTCGCAGGTCATGCTCGAGGGCATGCATTGCGCCGCCTGCGCACTCAACATCGAATCCGCCCTGCTGGCCGTGCCCGGTGTGCGTGAGGTCACGGTCAATGCGGCCACGCACCGGGCCCAGGTGGTGTGGTCACCGGACCGCGTGCAACCCTCGGCCTGGTTTCAGGCGGTGGAGGCCGCGGGCTACCGCGCTGTGCCCGCGCAAGACAATGGTCGTCGCGCGGCACAGCGCCTGGCGCAGCGGGCCGTGTTGTGGCGCTGGCTGGTGGCCTGCTGCTGCATGATGCAGGTGATGATGTATGCCACGCCCGCCTACGTCACCCGTGCAGGCGACATGAGCGCCGACATGGCGCAACTGCTGCGCTGGGCCAGCTGGGTGCTGACCTTGCCGGTGGTGCTGTTTTCCTGTCAGCCGTTCTGGGCCAACGCCTGGCGCGATCTGCGTTTGCGCCGTGTCAGCATGGACTTGCCGGTGGCCCTGGGTATGGCGATCACCTTTGTGGTGAGTTCGGTCGCCACCTTCGAACCCGAGGGGCCGTGGGGCGCAGAGGTCTATTTCGACTCGCTCACCATGTTCGTGTTTTTCCTGCTCAGCAGCCGATGGCTGGAGGGCCGTTTGCGTGAGCGCACGGCGGGCGCGCTGGAGGCGCTGATGAACCGCTTGCCTGACAGCGTCGAGCGCCTGGAGGAGACCGGTGCCTGGGTGCGCGTGGCCGTGCACCGCCTGCGTGTCGGCGACCGGGTTCGCGTGTTGCCGGGTGAATCATTTCCGGCCGATGGCCAGGTCCTGGCGGGGCAGACACTCGCGCAAGAGGCCTTGTTGACCGGCGAGTCGCGTCCCCTGGCCCGTGGCCCGGGCGAGGCTGTGCTGGCGGGCAGTCTGAATGTGGCGGCCAGGGTGGAGATGCGTGTCGACGCCATCGGCGAGGAAACCCGCTACGCCCAGATCGTGGCGCTGATGGACCATGCCAGCCTGGTCAAGCCGCGGCTGGCGCAGCTGGCTGACCGCCTGGCGCGTCCCTTTTTGCTGGCGGTGCTGTGTGCCGCGCTGGGGGCTGCCGCCGTGGGATGGTCCGACAGCCCGGCCCATGCGCTGATGGTGGCGGTGTCCGTCCTCATCGTGACCTGTCCCTGCGCCTTGTCACTGGCCACGCCAGCGGCCATGCTGGCAGCGGCGGGGCAACTCGCGCGCCAGGGCATTCTGGTGCGCGAGTTGCAATCCTTTGAAGCACTGACCCAGGTGGATAGGGTGGTGTTCGACAAAACCGGCACCCTCACGCGGGACGGTCAGCGGCTGGACCAGCAGTGGACCGCGCCCGGTGTGGATGAACGCCAGGTCCTGCGCTGCGCCGCGTCACTCGCTGCGCATTCCTGGCATCCCTTGTCACGCGCGCTGGTTCAGGCCTGGGAGGCGGTGGCCGCGGCTTCGGCGACAGCGATGGAGCCACCCATGCCCGGCTGGCACTCGGTGGTGGAAATCCCAGGCTGGGGATTGGAAGCCGTGATGACACCCGCGCAGCACGACCCCGCAGGGCCATCCCCGTCTGCGGACGAGGACAGGCCGGGCCTGCAAGTGGGGCATCGTGTGCGTCTGGGCTCCTGGGCGTTTGGCCATGAGGGGGCGAACGCAACCCTGGCCTCCGTCGAGGTTCATGGCGAGGCCTGTCCCGAGGTCCCTCTCGAGGCCAGGCAGGCGCAGGTGCATCTGTTTGACGGTCCCCGCTGGCTGGCCAGTTTTGCGTTGAGCGAAGAGCTCCGGGAGGATGCCCGGTCCACCCTGGACGGGTTGCGTCGACTCGGCCTGTCCGTGCACATCCTCTCGGGTGACCGGCCTGCTGCTGTGGCCGCGCTCGCCGCCAGCATGGGCTTGCCCCCCGAGGCCGCACGCGGGGGCTGCAGCCCCGACGATAAGCTGCTTCATCTGCAATCCTGGCAGCAGGCCGGTCACCGGGTGCTGATGGTGGGGGACGGACTCAACGATGGTCCGGTGATGGCCGCTGCACATGTCTCCATGGCGGTGGGTGCTGCGGTGCCGCTGACCCAGGCGCGTGCCGACCTGGTGCTGATGGGCGAGCGGCTGGCCCCTGTGGTGCAGACCCTGGAGCTTTCGCGTCGCACCTTGCGGGTGGTCCGCCAGAACCTGGTCTGGGCGGCGCTCTACAACGCCTTGTGTGTGCCCCTGGCCATGGCGGGCTGGTTGCCGGCCTGGCTGGCCGGTCTGGGGATGGCCCTGAGTTCCATCGCGGTGGTGCTGCATTCCCTGCGTCTGGGGCGTCCGCTGGCACGCTCGCCGATTCCGCTGTCGCCACCCCGTTCAGCGCCGCTGAAACCGCTCATCGTCTGAAAAGAGTCCTCGATGGATATTTTGTATCTCCTGATTCCCTTGTCCGTGGCCCTGGTGCTGCTCATCCTGGGCGGCTTGTGGTGGGCCATTCACAGCGGTCAGTTCGAGGCGGTCGAGCAGGAGGGCCTGCGGATTCTTCAGGACGATTGACTTGCATCAAGGATGTCCCTGACGTTAACCCGGATACTCGCGTGAGAAAAAAGAAAGGCACACGATGAACACCTCTTCGTCCCCCCAGGTCTACCACGACACCGTTGTCAGACAGTTCTCCATCATGACGGTGGTGTGGGGCGTGGTGGGCATGCTGGTTGGCGTATTCATTGCCGCCCAGCTCGCCTGGCCCGAACTGAACTTTGGCATCCCCTGGTTGAGCTACGGGCGCCTGCGTCCCCTGCATACCAACGCCGTTATCTTTGCCTTTGGCGGCTCGGCGCTGTTTGCCACCAGTTACTACGTCGTGCAACGCACCTGCCAGACCCGGCTGTTTGCACCGGCGCTGGCGTCGTTCACTTTCTGGGGGTGGCAGCTGGTCATTCTGGCCGCTGCCATCAGCCTGCCGCTGGGCTACACCAGCGGCAAGGAATACGCCGAGCTCGAGTGGCCGATCGACATCCTGATCACCCTGGTGTGGGTGTCCTTCGCGGTGGTGTTCTTCGGGACCGTGGGCACGCGCCGGGTGAAGCATATTTACGTGGCCAACTGGTTCTATGGTGCCTTCATCCTGACCGTGGCCATCCTGCACCTGGTCAACAGTGCGGCCATCCCCGCGGGCTTCATGAAGTCCTATTCGGCCTATGCCGGCGTGCAAGACGCCATGGTGCAGTGGTGGTACGGCCACAACGCCGTGGGCTTTTTCCTCACGGCCGGCTTCCTGGGCATGATGTATTACTTCATCCCCAAGCAGGCCGAGCGTCCCGTGTACTCGTATCGCCTCTCGATCGTGCACTTCTGGGCCCTCATCTTCACCTACATGTGGGCAGGCCCGCACCACCTGCACTACACGGCCTTGCCGGACTGGACCCAGTCGGTGGGCATGCTGTTTTCCCTCATCCTGCTGGCCCCCAGCTGGGGGGGCATGATCAACGGCATCATGACGCTCTCGGGCGCCTGGCACAAGCTGCGTGACGACCCGGTGTTGCGCTTCCTGATCGTGTCGCTGTCCTTCTATGGCATGAGCACGTTCGAGGGCCCGATGATGTCGATCAAGACGGTCAACGCCCTGTCGCACTACACCGACTGGACGGTGGGCCACGTGCACTCCGGGGCGCTGGGTTGGGTGGGTCTGGTGTCCATGGGCTCCATTTACTTCCTGATCCCGCGACTGTTTGGGCAGAAAAAAATGTACAGCGTCCCCGCCATCGAACTGCACTTCTGGATGGCCACGGTGGGCATCGTGCTCTACATCGCGGCAATGTGGATTGCCGGCGTGATGCAAGGTCTGATGTGGCGCTCCATCAACGCCGATGGCACGCTCACCTACACCTTTGTCGAGAGCGTCAAGGCCACCTATCCCTATTACGTGGTGCGGGTGATCGGCGGTCTGCTGTATCTGCTGGGCATGCTGGTCATGCTCTGGAACGTGCTGATGACGGCCACCCGTGGCCGCTCGGTGCCCGTCGCGATTCCCGCTGTTGTGGCCCACGCCTGAGGAGAACCCGTCATGTCCAATCAGAACCCTTCGGGCTTCACGCATGAAAAAGTGGAGACCAACAACTTCCTGATGATCGTGCTGATTTTGCTGGTCGTCCTCGTGGGCGGGTTGGTGGAAATCGTGCCGCTCTTTTTCCAGAAATCCACCACCGAACCGCTCGAGGGCGTCAAGCCTTACACCGCGGTGCAACTGGCCGGGCGGGACATCTACATCCGCGAGGGTTGCTACAACTGTCACTCGCAGATGATCCGGCCTTTCCGTGCCGAGACACTGCGCTATGGCCACTACTCGGTGGCCGGTGAATTTGTGTATGACCACCCGTTCCAGTGGGGCAGCAAGCGCACCGGGCCGGACCTGCACCGTGTGGGCGGCAAGTACAGCGATGAATGGCATCGCATTCACCTGGTCAATCCGCGCGATGTCGTGCCCGAGTCCAACATGCCGGCCTATCCCTGGCTCGAGAAGACGGCCGTGGACCCGGCTGTCATGGCGCCGCGCATGAAAGCGCTGCGCATGGTGGGAGTTCCTTACACCGACGACGAAATTGCCAAGGCCGCCGACGATGTCCAGGGCAAGACCGAACTGGATGTGCTGATCGGCTATCTCCAATCCATGGGCCGCGCGCTCAAATAAGGGGCGCAACATGGACATCACCACCATGCGCATCGTGGCCACGCTGGTCAGTTTCGCCGCCTTCATCGGCATCGTGATCTGGGTGCTGGACCGCCGCAAGACGCAGCGGTTCGAGGAAGCCGCCCAACTGCCCTTTCAAGAAGATTGAGAACCCATCATGAGTGATTTCATCAACCCCTTCTGGTCCAACTATGTGGCCGTGATCACGGTGCTCAGCATCGTGGCGTGTGTGGTCCTGCTGTGGGTCACGGCCCGCAAGAAAGTCCCCAGCGACGCCAACAACACCACCGGTCACGTCTGGGACGAAGACCTGCGGGAAATGAACAACCCCCTGCCCATGTGGTGGGTGGGCCTGTTCATCCTGACCATCGTGTTCGCGGCGGTGTACCTGGCGTTCTACCCGGGTCTGGGCAACTCGGCCGGCCAGTTCGGCTGGAGCTCCAAGGGGCAGTACGAACAGGAGCTGGCCCAGGGCCAGGAAGCCATCGAACCCCTGTATGCGCGCTTCAACGGCATGCCGCCCGAGCAAGTGGCGGGAGACGCCCAGGCCATGGCCATGGGTGAACGCTTGTTCATGAACCACTGCGCCCAGTGTCACGGCTCTGATGCGCGCGGCTCCAAGGGATTCCCCAACCTGACCGATGCAGACTGGTTGCACGGCGGGACGCCGGACAAGATCCGGGAAACCATCGAAAAGGGCCGCCAGGGCAACATGCCTTCGATGGCGGCAGCCGTGGGATCGCCGGAGGATGTGAAGAACGTCGCACACTATGTGTTGAGTCTTTCCGCAAGCCCCAACGATTCCTTGCGTGCCTCGCTGGGCAAGACCAAGTTCGGTGTTTGCGCCGGCTGTCACGGCATGGATGGCAAGGGCAATCAGGCGCTGGGCGCGCCCAACCTCACCGACAAGGTCTGGTTGCACGGATGGGGCGAGCAAGCCATCGTGGCCATGGTCAACGGCGGCAAGGTCAACCAGATGCCTGCCCAGGAAGGCCGTTTGACGGCTTCCCAGATCCATGTGCTGACCGCCTATGTCTGGGGCCTGTCCAACAAGCCCGTGGCGGCGGCCGCAGCGCCTGCTTCATCGGTTGCAGCTACGGCCAAGCACTGAGCGAAACCCTCCGCCCGATGTTGCCTGCCTGACACGTGAACGACGCTGACCGAAAGACCATCCCCATTGTGCCGGTTGAGGCCGACGAGGAACTGGTGTCGCTGTACGCGGCCCACAAGAAGATCTACCCCCGCACCGTGCAGGGGCTCTTTGCCCGTTGGCGCTGGGGCTTCGTGGTGCTCACCCAGTTGCTGTTTTACGGACTGCCGTGGCTGGAGTGGGGGCAGCGCCAGGCGGTGCTGTTCGATCTGGGTTCACGTCGTTTTTACATCTTCAGCCTGGTCCTGTACCCGCAGGACTTCATTTACCTGACGGGCCTGCTGGTCATCTCCGCGCTCTCGCTCTTTTTGTTCACCGCCGTGGCCGGGCGTTTGTGGTGCGGCTACGCTTGTCCGCAAACCGTGTACAGCGAGCTGTTCATGTGGATCGAGCGCAAGATCGAGGGCGATCGCGTGGCGCGCATGCGGCTGGATGCCGGCGAGTTCTCACTCGAGAAACTGGTCAAGAAATGGTACAAGCACATCGTCTGGATCGGCCTGTCCCTCTGGACGGGTTTCACGTTTGTGGGCTATTTCACCCCCATTCGCGAACTCGCCCTGGAGTTCTTCACCACGCACATGAGTGCGTGGGAGTTGTTCTGGGTGCTGTTCTACGGATTTGCCACCTATGGCAATGCCGGGTTCATGCGTGAACAGGTGTGCAAGTACATGTGTCCGTATGCGCGCTTTCAAAGTGCCATGTTCGACCACGACACCCTCATCGTCACCTACGATCCTGCACGCGGTGAGCCGCGTGGGGCGCGTTCGCGCAAGGCCGATGTCAGCCAGCTGGATCTCGGTCACTGTGTGGATTGCACCTTGTGCGTGCAAGTCTGTCCCACTGGCATCGATATCCGCCAGGGGTTGCAATACGAGTGCATCGGCTGCGGTGCCTGCATCGACGTTTGTGATGACGTCATGGACAAAATGAACTACCCGCGTGGCCTGGTGCGCTATGCCACCCAGCATGCGCTGGACAACCGCTGGACCTCACCACAGATGTGGCGTCGCGTGCTGCGCCCGCGTGTGCTGATCTACACGGGGCTGCTGAGCCTGATCACGCTCGGTCTGTTCCTCAGCCTGGCATTGCGCACGCCGTTGAAAGTGGATGTGGTGCGTGACCGCGCCTCGCTGGCGCGTATCACCGAGGTGGGGACGCTGGAGAATGTGTACCGGCTGCAGATCATGAACGCCACCGAGGAGTCCCAGACCTACCGGCTCCAGGTGCAGGGCCTGGAGAACATCCAGATCAAGACCGACGACCAGGTGCTGGTTGATCCGGCACAGTCACGCTGGGTGGTGGTGCGGGTGGACATCCCGTACGGTTCGGCCACCGCGGGTTCGCATCCCATCTCATTTGAGATAAGCTCCCCCGCAGAGCATATCCGGGTGACCGAAAAATCGGTCTTCCTGGTCCCGCGGTGAAGACGATGGAGGCCTTCGCATGAATACTGACAACCCGTCCTGGTGGCGATTTGGACACGTGTGGCTGCTCATTGCCGGTCCGGCGCTGGTGATCGTGGCCGCTCTGGTGACCGCGTGGATTGCCATCAGCCACCCCGACCCGGTACTGCCCAGCGGGGAGATCCGGCAGGGCCTGGAGATCAACAAGACCCGGGGTCAGGACACTGAGCGCAGCCTGATGCCCGCGCAGCAGGCTCGCAATCATGCGGCCACGCCCGCCGATGCGCCTGTGCGCCGTGCGCCGTGAGATGGACCCGTCCAGCTGAACCGAGGAGACCCCCATGTTGATTCAGCGCATCCTGTGGATTCTGTGGCCAGCCTTCCTGGTGGCCGGCGTGATGGAAATGGCGGTGTTCGCCTTCGTCGACCCGGAGGACTTGCACTGGTTTGGTCAGCCCATCGGCTTGCCCAGGCAAGGTATCTACACCTTGGCGTTTTTTGGGTTCTGGTTGATGGCGGCGGGTTCCAGTGCGTTGACGACATTGCTGTCTGTCTCGCCCTTCGAGGTGAACCGTTGTCCCTTGCCAGGCCATGAGCGGCCGGATGGCTGTCCGAAGCAGGTGTGTGGACACCACCCCGGCGGTCACTGACACCCGGTCCGCACCGGGAGGAATGGGTGGGGAAGACCGGGCTTCGCGCTCAGTGGCATGAGGGGTTGTTGACGATCTGTCGCAAACCCTCGGCATTCAGGATGCGCACATAGCGCTGCTTGACTTCCACCAGTTGTTCCTCGGCAAATTTCGAGAAAGTGCGGCTGACGGTTTCCAGTTTGAGACCCAGGTAACTGCCGATTTCATCGCGGGTCATGCGAAGAATCAACTCGGATTGCGAGAACCCGCGCGCATGCAGACGCTGCACCAGGTTGAGCAGGAAGGCGGCCAGACGCTCTTCGGCGCGCATGCTGCCCAGCAGCAGCATGACGCCGTGTTCGCGCACGATTTCGCGGCTCATGATCTTGTGGACATGGTGCTGCAACGAGGTGACCTCGCGGGACAGGTCCTCGATGCGCTCAAAGGGCATGACGCAGACCTCGGCGTCTTCCAGGGCGACGGCGTCACAGGTGTGGTGGTCGTTGACGATACCGTCCAGGCCGATGATTTCGCCCGCCATTTGAAAACCGGTCACCTGGTCGCGGCCGTCTTCGGTGGCCACGCAGGTTTTGAAAAAGCCGGTGCGGATGGCATACAGCGAGGTGAAGCGCTCGCCATGGCGAAACAGCGGTGTGCCGCGCTTGATCTTGCGCCGGGTGGCCACGATGTCATCAATGCGCTGCATGTCGGAGTCGCTCAGGCCGACAGGCATGCATAACTCACGCAGGTTGCAGTTGGAACAGGCGACTTTGATGGCGGACGGATTCATGTCTGGTGACCTCGGACTTGATTATGGTCATGTCGGCGAGCGCCGTTCTTGACCCAGATCAAGGGCTTCATGAGCGATAGCAGGCACATTATCGCGAACAAAAGCCTTCCGCCATGAAACACCTGCCCCCAGATCTGCTGCAACGGTATGACGTGCCGGGGCCGCGCTACACCTCCTATCCCACGGCGGACCGTTTCGTCGAGGCATTTGGCGAACAGGACTACATCCAGGCCCTGGAGCAGCGACGCCAGGGCGTGGTCTCGCGTCGGTTGCCCTTGTCCTTGTACGTCCACGTGCCCTTTTGCGAGTCACTGTGCTATTACTGTGCCTGCAACAAGATCATCACCAAACACCATGACAAGGCGGTGACCTACCTCGAATACCTGGAGCGTGAAATTGCCCTGCACACGGACCGCATCGGCAAAGGGCATGCGGTCTCGCAGTTGCACCTGGGGGGAGGCAGTCCGACTTTTCTTCATGATGCGGAGCTGGAACGTTTGCTGGCGGTGCTGCGCGAATCGTTCAGCTTTGTGCCCGGGGGGGAGTATTCCATCGAAATCGATCCGCGCACGGTGACCCGCGAGCGTCTGGCCCACTTGTTCGGACTGGGGTTCAACCGCCTGAGCTTTGGCGTGCAGGATTTCGAACCGGCGGTGCAAGCGGCGGTGCATCGCATCCAGCCGGCCGAGCAGGTGTTTGACCTGGTGGCGGCTTCGCGCGAGATCGGTTTCGAATCGGTCAACGTTGACCTCATCTACGGCTTGCCCATGCAAAGCCAGGAGACCTTTGCCCGCACGTTGCAGCAGGTGTGTGCGCTTCGCCCGGACCGAATCGCGCTGTATGCCTATGCGCACCTGCCCGAACGCTTCAAACCCCAGCGCCGCATCGATGCGCATCAACTGCCGTCGGGTGCCGACAAGGTAGGGATGCTCTCGGACGCACTCGCCGTGCTGATGGACGCAGGTTATGTGTATGTGGGCATGGACCACTTTGCCTTGCCCGACGATGCGCTCGCCGTGGCCAAGCGGCAAGGCCGCTTGCACCGCAATTTCCAGGGCTACAGCACGCAGCCCGATTGCGACCTGATCGCCCTCGGCGTGTCCTCCATCGGCCGTGTCGGTGCCACCTACAGCCAGAATGCCAAAACCCTGGACGAGTACTACGACTTGCTGGACCAGGGGCGGTTTCCGGTGGTGCGCGGGCTGGCGCTCAGCCGGGATGACATCGTGCGCCGCAGCATCATCATGGCCCTCATGTGCCAGGGCGCGGTGCTGTTCGAGTCGATCGAACTCGCGCACCTGGTCCACTTCAACAGCGCATTCGCGGCCGAAATGGAGCGCCTCGAGCCCTTGCAGGCGCAGGGGCTGGTGGTGGTGGATGACGCGGGCATTCAGGTGACCGAGATGGGGTGGTTCTTTGTGCGCGGCATTGCCATGATGTTCGACCGCTATCTGCAGGCCGACCGCGACCGCGCCCGCTTCTCTAAAATCATTTGATCCTGACTTTTTCTTTCCCATGCAAAGCTCACTCGCGGTCACGGCCGTGCTGATGGGGCTGGCGGGTGGGCCCCATTGCGTGGCCATGTGCGGCGCGGCCTGCGCCGGGCTGGCGCAAGCGGCGGGCCCGCGTCGACGTCACGCCCTCACCGCCTTTCAGATCGGCCGCCTGGCCGGCTACAGCACGCTGGGCGCTGTGGCGGCCGGGGGCATGCAGGCGTTGGGCTGGCTGACCATCCAGTCAGCGGCCCTGCGACCGGTGTGGACCATGCTGCACGTGGCGGCCATGCTGCTGGGTCTGTTGCTGATGCTGCAGGCACGTCAGCCGGTGTGGCTGGACCAGTCAGCGCGCCGCTTGTGGCAGCGCGTGCGAGCCTTCCAGGACCGTCGTACGCGCTCGGCCCCCTACATCCTTGGGGCGCTGTGGGCCTTGATGCCGTGCGGTCTGCTGTACTCGGCCCTGATGGTGGCCGCGCTCACCAGCACACCGCTGGAAGGGGGCCTGACCATGGCTCTCTTTGCCCTGGGCAGCAGCGTGGGCCTGTGGGCGGGCCCGTGGCTGTGGCTGCGCATGCAAAGCCTGGGCGATGGGGCCTGGGGTATGCGGCTCGCAGGCCTGGCCCTGCTAGGCGTGTCTGCCTGGGGTCTGTGGATGGGGCTGGTGCATCAGCAGGCGCCGTGGTGCATCACGCCAGGATGATGCAGGCGGGGTGACGGCGTGGGCGTGATGACGCCAGCATCAAGTCGCGCGCGGAGGATCATGCGCGCAGAGGTTGCGCGCCGGTGGCTCAGTTCGCCAGACCTTTGTAGAGCATGTAGGCCGCCAGCAGGTAGAGCATGCAGGCAAACACGCGCTTGAGTTGCTTGACCGGCAGTTTGTGTGCGGTGGCGGCGCCTACCGGCGCCATGAACACGCTACAGAACGCAATCACCACCAGCGCAGGCATCCACAGATAACCCACGGTGTAGGGGGGCAGTTCCTGCAGGGACAGTCCACTGATGACGTACCCGGTGACGTTGGCCAGGGCAATCGGGAAACCCAGCGCAGCGCTGGTGGCCACGGCGTTGTGAATGGCCACATTGCACCACGTCATGATGGGAACGCTGATGAATCCCCCGCCAGCGCCCACCAGGCCCGACAGCAGTCCGATCAGCCCACCCGCACCCAACTGGCCCACAAAACCCGGCATCTGGCGCGAGGGCGCGGGCTTCTTGTCCAGAAACATCTGGGTGGCCGAAAAGCCGACAAAGCCGCCAAAGAAAATCGCCAGCGAACTGCCCTTGACCACGGCAAAGATACCCAGACTCGCCACCAGACTGCCCAGCACGATGCCCGGGGCCAGGCCCTTGACCAGGTCCCAGCGCACGGCGCCTTTCTTGTGGTGCGCGCGCACACTCGACACGCTGGTGAAGAGGATGGTGGACATGGAGGTGGCAATGGCCATCTTCACCGCCAGGTCAGCTGGCACACCACGTTGCCCCAGCATCCAGGTCAGGAAGGGCACCAGGACCATGCCGCCCCCAATGCCCAGCAACCCAGCCAAAAAGCCGGTGCACAGACCGAGCACGGCCAGTTCGAGGATCAGGGTAACGTCAAGAGTCATGATGCGGGGGAGATGTGTGAGCGAAAAGGTGTCTGCAAAAGCCACCGGACCGTCATCCTGAACGGTGGGGTTCAGGTGGGCAAGGTCAGACTGGCGTTGGGTTCATCTGACGCGAGACGATCACGCTCACCAGCCGATGTTCCAAGCCCTGGCTCATATGAGCATTGGTTCAAGGAAATATAAAGTCCGACGGTTTTGCAGACCCGTCCATTGTAGGGGAAGGGTCAGAACCCGGCGTCAACTGCGCGGGACGACGCGGGGGTGTCAGGGGTCAGAGCAGCTGGCCGTCGTGTCCCAGCGCGGTATCGAGCCGCTCCAGCAGGGACTGCAATTGCGCCTGGCTGTCGGCCGGGACGTCGGCGGGGGCGGTGGAGCGCTCGGTGAGGTCGAAGGCCAGGTTGAGTGCGGCCAGCACGGCAATGCGGTCGCGCGCCTTGATCTTGCCCGCGTCGCGAATCTTGCACATGGCCGCGTCGACACGGTCCACGGCGGCCTGCAGGCGGGCTTCACCCCCTTCAGGGCAACCGAGCAAATAGCCCTGTCCCATGATCTGCACCTCGACCTGCTTCATTCGCTCTCCTTCGCGCTGGCTTCCTGGGGCAAGCGGTCGAGCAGGGCGTCAATGCGGTTGCGCGCCGCGCCCAGTCGGGATTTGAGGTTGTCACGCTCGCGGGAGAGTTGCTCGATCTGTGCTTGCAACAAGACGTTGGTGCGCTGCAGTTCGCCATGGCGCAGCAACAAACGCTCGACGCGCTCAGCGAGTTGTTCCAGGATGGACGGGGCGGCCATGGTGGCATTCTACGGCGACACCGGGGTCTCTGTCGGCTTCGATCACAATCGGGACACCATGAATTTGTTGCCTTCCCGCATCGTGTGCCTGACCGAGGAGACCACCGAGTGGTTGTACCTGCTCGGGGAGCAGGACCGCATTGTCGGCATTTCGGGTTACACCGTGCGCCCGCCCCAAGCCAGGCGGGACAAACCACGGGTCAGTGCCTTTCTCACCGCCAAGATTGATCGCATCCTGGCGCTCGAGCCCGATTGCGTGTTCGGGTTTTCCGATCTGCAGGCCGACATAGCCTCGGCACTCATCCGGGCCGGGGTGCAGGTCACCGTGTTCAACCAGCGCAGCGTGGACCAGATTTTTGCCATGCTGTTTCAGGTGGCAGCCATGGTGGGGCAGGCCGAGCGCGGACAAATCTTGCTGCAGGGCTATCGCCGGCGGCTGGACGAGATGGCGGCCCTCACACGCCACTGGCCGCGTCGACCCCGCGTGTATTTCGAAGAGTGGGATGTGCCGGCGATCAGCGGCATCCGCTGGGTGTCCGAGTTGCTGGCCATCGCCGGCGGCGACGATTGCTTTCCCGAGCTGGCGCAGCAGGCCCTGGGCAAGGACCGCATCATTGCCGACCCCCTGGCGGTGGTGGCGCGTTCTCCCGACCTGATCTTGGGCTCGTGGTGCGGCAAGAAATTCCGGCCTGAACAAGTCGCTGCCCGTGCCGGTTGGTCGGATGTGCCCGCCGTGCGGGACGGCGAGCTGCACGAAATTAAATCGGCCACCATCCTGCAGCCCGGGCCCGCCGCCCTGATCGACGGGGTGGAGCAGATGCATCGTCTGTGTGCCCGCTGGGTGGCGTCCCGTGGATAACTACCTCGCAGGGGTGACCGGCCGGGTTCAGGGGGCAGTGCCTGGCAGTGCGCATGGCCCACAGAAAGCGCCTGCATCCCGCGTGACAGCTGAAGGCCAGGCCACGCGCCAACTTCGCAATAATTGACGCAGTTGAAAACACGACCCCACACGACCAGCCCGCGCTCCACGACCGGATGGAGCTTTCCAGTTTTTTGAATCACGAGAACCCCCATGCTGCAAACACCAGACGCCTACCAAGAAATCCGCGAAGCCATTCGGGCCTTGTGCGCCGAATATCCGGATGAGTATTTCCGAAAGATTGACGAGCAGCGCGCCTACCCCGAAGCATTCGTCGATGCCCTGACCCAGGCCGGCTGGCTCGCCGCCATGATTCCCCAGGAATACGGTGGCTCGGGGCTGGGCCTGGCCGAAGCCTCGGTCATCATGGAAGAAATCAACCGCAATGGCGGCAATGCCGGCGCCTGTCACGGTCAGATGTACAACATGGGGACCCTGCTGCGCCATGGCTCCCAGCAGCAAAAGGAGTTTTACCTGCCCAAGATTGCCACCGGCGAATGGCGCCTGCAATCCATGGGCGTGACCGAGCCCACCACGGGCACCGACACCACCAAGATCAAGACCACCGCCGTGAAGAAAGGCGACCGCTACGTGGTCAATGGCCAGAAGGTCTGGATCTCGCGAGTCCAGCACTCCGACTGGATGATTCTGTTGGCGCGCACCACCCCGCTGGCCGATGTGAAGCGAAAGTCCGAAGGCATGTCGATCTTCATGGTGGACTTGAAACAAGCCATTGGCAACGGATTGACGGTGCGGCCCATCGCCAACATGGTCAACCACGAAACCAACGAACTGTTTTTCGAGAACCTGGAAATTCCCGAAGAGAACCTCATCGGCCAGGAGGGCATGGGCTTCAAGTACATCCTCGACGGATTGAACGCCGAGCGCACCCTCATTGCCGCCGAATGCATCGGCGACGGCTACTGGTTCATCGACCGTGTGAGCCGCTATGCCAACGAGCGTGTGGTGTTTGGTCGTCCCATCGGTCAGAACCAGGGCGTGCAGTTCCCGATCGCCGACGCCTACATCGAAGTGGAGGCCGCCAACCTCATGCGCTTCAAGGCCTGCGAACTGTTTGACGCGCACCAACCCTGTGGCGCCGAGGCCAACATGGCCAAGTACCTGGCGGCCAAGGCCAGCTGGGAGGCGGCCAACGTGTGCATCCAGTACCACGGCGGTTTCGGCTTTGCCTGCGAATACGATGTCGAACGCAAGTTCCGTGAAACCCGCCTGTACCAGGTGGCGCCGGTCTCCACCAACATGGTGTACTCGTACATCGCCGAGCACGTGCTGGGCTTGCCGCGCTCCTTCTGAAGGGATTCACCATGCCTCGCCCGCTGGACGGCATCACCGTCGTGTCCCTGGAGCACGCGATTGCGGCGCCGTTTTGCACGCGGCAACTCGCCGACCTCGGGGCCCGGGTCATCAAGATTGAACGCCCCGGCGTGGGCGATTTTGCCCGCGCCTACGACGCGCGGGTGAAGGGTCAGTCGTCGCACTTTGTGTGGACCAACCGATCCAAGGAAAGCCTGGCGCTGGACCTCAAGCAACCGCTGGCCCAGGAGGTCTTGCGCGAGTTGTTGGCGCGCGCCGATGTGCTGGTGCAAAACCTGGCACCCGGTGCCACCGCCCGCATGGGCTTGTCATTTGAGGCCTTGCATGCCGAGTTCCCGCGCCTCATCGTGTGCGACATTTCCGGGTACGGCGACGATGGTCCCTACCGTGACAAGAAAGCCTACGACCTGCTGATTCAAAGCGAGGCCGGATTCCTGTCCGTGACCGGTACGCCTGACGCGCCGAGCAAGGCGGGCATCTCGGTGGCTGACATCGCCGCGGGCATGTATGCCTACACCAACATCCTCTCGGCCTTGTTGCTGCGACAGACCACGGGGGAGGGCAGTCACATCGACGTGTCCATGCTCGAGGCCTTGGCCGAGTGGATGAGCTTCCCGATGTACTACGCCTTTGACGGCGCGCCTGCACCGGTGCGGGCGGCGGCTTCGCATGCCAGCATCTACCCCTACGGACCCTTTCCGGCCGGCGATGGCGGCACCGTGATGCTGGGCTTGCAAAACGAGCGCGAATGGAAGGTGTTTTGCGAGCAGGTGTTGCTGCAACCCGCGCTGGCAGGGGATCCGCGTTTTGACAGCAACAAGCACCGCCATGAACACCGCGATGCACTCCAGGCCCTGATTGCCCAGGCCTTTTCCGCCTTGACGACGCAGCAAGTGGTCGATCGCCTGGAGCAGGCGCAGATTGCCAATGCCCGCATGAACGACATGGCTGACGTCTGGGCGCACCCCCAACTGCAGGCGCGAGGACGCTGGCGTGACATCCAGACGCCGGCAGGACCGGTGCCCGCGTTGCTGCCTCCGGGGCGCAACAGTGCTTTCGAGGCGCGAATGGATGCCATCCCTGCCGTGGGCGAGCACACCGAAGCCCTGTTGCGCGAACTGGGGTGGGACGATCACCGCATGGCCGGACTCCTTCCCCCGACGCCCTCACCGACCTGAGGGGTATCTTTGGTTCTACGACTTTTGCACGACAATGTCGGGCGAAGCGTCAAGGCACAACGCCGACGCGTGGCTGTTCACAGATAACAAGAGGAGTCGACACATGCCAAAGACCATGACGAACTGGCCCCGTTCCCTGCGGGGCGCACTGGCCTTGCTGAGCCTGTTCACGGGCTTGCAGGCCACGGCCCAGACGGGCTTTCCTGACAAGCCGATTGCGCTGGTCGTGCCCTTTGCGGCCGGGGGCCCCACCGATGTGGTGGCCCGCATGCTGGCCATCCCCATGGGCCGCGCCCTGGGCCAGCCCGTGCTGGTCGAAAACACGGTGGGGGCGGGCGGCACCATCGCCGCGCAACGCGTGGCCCGTGCCG
The DNA here is from genome assembly GCA_937927685.1 of uncultured Burkholderiales bacterium. Lineage (GTDB taxonomy): Bacteria > Pseudomonadota > Gammaproteobacteria > Burkholderiales > Burkholderiaceae_C > Limnohabitans. Next base: position 181,787 of record CALBSC010000078.1, read on the forward strand.
CGCCCAACGGCCACACGCTATTCATCCACCACATGGGCATGTCCACGGCCCCGGCCCTGTACAAGAAACTTGGCTTCGATCCGCTCAAGGATTTCGAATACATCGGCCAGGTGGTGGACGTGCCGATGACCCTGCTGGCGCGCAAGGACTTCCCGGCCAACAACTACCCCGAGTTGCTGGCTTACATCAAGGCCAACAAGGACAAGGTGTCGCTGGCCAACGCCGGTCTCGGCGCGGTGTCTCACCTGTGTGGGTTGCTCTTCACCAGCCAGATTGGCGTGGATTTGCAGACCATCCCCTACAAAGGCACGGGTCCTGCCATGAACGATTTGTTGGGCGGACAGGTCGACTTGCTGTGCGACCAGACCACGCAGACCGTGCCGATGATCCGCGAGGGACGCGTCAAGGCCTTCGGTGCCACCACGCTCACCCGCTTGCAGGCACTGCCCAACCTGCCCACCCTGGACGAGCAAGGCCTCAAGGGCTTCGAGGTCAAGGTGTGGCACGGCATGTACGCACCCAAGGGCACCCCGCCCGCTGTCATCGACAAGCTGGTGGCGGCCCTGCGCGCGGCGGTGCAGGACCCCACGGTCAAACAACGTCTGACCGAGTTGAGTTCGGACGTGCCCCCGATGGATAAGATCACCCCGCAAGGACTCAGGACCCACCTCGAGGCCGAGATCAAGAAGTGGGGCCCTGTGATCCAGAAGGCGGGCATCTACGCCGACTGAGTGTCGAGCCCGACCCCCGTTGACCCCTGACACAGCGAGATTTCATGGCCGACCTCAAGTTGAACCCGCACCTGCATTTTCCTGGTCAGGCCCCCCTGGCCGATCCTGCGGCCAGTGATGAGTTCTATGAGTGCCTCATGGATGCGCATCAAGGCTTGAGCGAGGACCAAAGCCATCTGCTGAATGCACGGCTCATCCTGTTGCTGGCCAACCAGGTCGGGGATGTGTCGCAACTCAAGGCGCTCATTGCCACGGCTCGCGAAGACGTGGTGTGAGCGTGGGTGGGGCTAGAAGCAGGTGCCTCAGGGCGCTGCGGTCTTGGGCTTGAAGTCACAGCAGGCTGCGACCTGGCATTGCCAGCACTGCGGCTTGCGCGCCTGGCACACATAGCGACCATGCAGAATCAGCCAATGGTGCGCATGCACCATGAAGCGTTGGGGCACTCGTTTCAATAACTTCAATTCCACCGCCAGTGGTGTGGCACCTGGCGCCAGGCCGGTGCGGTTGCTCACACGAAAAATATGGGTGTCCACCGCCATGGTGGGTTCGCCAAAGGCCACGTTCAGCACCACGTTGGCCGTTTTGCGGCCCACGCCGGGCAGGGCTTCCAGGGCTTCGCGTGAGCGCGGAACTTCGCCGCCATGCTGCTCGACCAGGATGCGACAGGTCTCGAGCAGGTGTCGGGCCTTGCTGCGGTACAGCCCGATGGTGCGGATGTAGGACTCCAACCCGTCCTGTCCCAACGCCAGGATGCGAGCGGGCGTGTTAGCCACCGGGAACAGGCGTCGGGTGGCCTTGTTCACACCCACATCGGTGGCTTGGGCAGACAACAGCACGGCAGCCAGCAACTCGAACACACTCGTGTAGGCCAACTCGGTGACAGGGTGTGGATTGGCTCGCTCAAGCGTGGCGAAAAAGGTGTGAATCTTCTCGGGAGTCATGGGGTTGGAGCCGTGGTGGTTCTGGGCGCATTATCGATGCAGTGCGCGGACCCGACGCCTACAATGGGGACTGATTCCATGATCGCAGTCCGCTGACCTTCGCTCATCGTCTGTCGGCGGGCGGGCACGAACAACGTCGAGAACACCATGCAGTTTGCACAACGCCTGAACAATGTTGAAACCTCCGCCATCCGCGAGCTCTTCAAGCTCCTGGGCAAACCCGGCATCATCAGTTTTGCCGGCGGCTTTCCGGACAGTGCCATGTTCGATGTCGAGGGCATTCGCCAGGCCAGCGCACGAGCCCTGGAGCACGAGGCTGGCCCCTCGCTGCAATACGGTGCCACCGAGGGCTACAACCCCTTGCGCGAACAACTGGCGCAGTTCATGGCCGGCAAGGGCGTGCGTGACCTCTCCAGCGATGGATTGATCGTCACCACCGGCAGCCAGCAGGCGCTGGATCTGCTGGCCAAGGTCATGCTGGACCCGGGCGATGTGGCCCTGGTCGAAGCCCCCACCTTCCTCGCCACCATCCAATGCTTCCGTCTGTATGGGCCCCGCGTGCTGGGCGTGCCGGTGGATGCACAGGGCGTGGATGTGGAGGCACTCGAGCGCATGATCATTGAGCATCGCCCCAAGCTGGTCTACCTGGTGCCCACCTTTGGCAACCCCAGCGGCAGCATGCTGAGCCTGGCGCGTCGCCGCCGGGTGCTGGAGCTGGCGGTGAAGCACCAGACGCTGGTGATCGAGGACGACCCGTATGGCGACCTGTACTTTGGCGAAGCGCCGCCGCCCACCCTGCTGTCGCTGAGCCATGAGGTACCGGGCAGCCGCGACTGGCTGGCTTACTGCGGCAGCATGAGCAAGGTGCTGAGCCCCGGTTTGCGTGTGGGCTGGCTGATTGCCCCCGCCGCCATCCTGTCGCGCGCCACCATGTGCAAGCAGTTCAGCGATGCGCACACTTCCACCTTCGCCCAGGCGACGGCGTCGCAATACTTGCAGTCCGGTCGCATGCCCAACACGCTGGCCGAGGTTCGACGTGTCTACGCCGAACGTGCCAGCACCATGGGCGCAGCCCTGCGCCAGCACCTGCGTGATGCGATTGCCTTTGATCAACCCCAGGGCGGGCTGTTTTTCTGGGCCCGTCTCACCGGCGCGGGAGGGGCTGTCCGTGATGGCGCCGAACTGGCCAAACGCGCCATCGAGCAAGGCGTGGCCTTTGTGCCCGGCGCGCCTTTTTATGCCGACAACCCCGACGCCAGCACCCTGCGCCTGAGTTTCGCCACCGCCGATGTGCCCAAAATCGAAGAAGGTATCGCGCGCCTGGGCCGAGCCCTGAAAGGCTGAGGCCAGCAGGGCTGAGTCCTGGCCGGTGAATGTCGGACCACCGAACTGCCGGTTGTCCGGGTTCGGACAGGCAAGCCCACGCGCTCGCGTGTTGAACGGGTCAGGCGGACGCCTCTTCCCAGGCCGAGAGGGGCACGCAACTGCAAAACAGGTTGCGGTCACCGTGCACGTTGTCCACCCGGCCCACGGTCGGCCAGTACTTCTGCCGCTTGAGTGAGGCCAACGGAAACGCCCCCAGTTCGCGCGAGTAGGCGTGTGACCACCCGTCGGCGAGCACGGCCGACGCGGTGTGTGGGGCGTGCTTGAGCGGGTTGTCCTCGCGCGGCCATGTGCCTTGTTCCACCTGGCGAATCTCATGGCGGATAGCGATCATCGCGTCAATGAAACGATCGATTTCCTGCAGGGTTTCACTCTCGGTGGGTTCCACCATCAGCGTACCCGCCACGGGAAAGCTGAGCGTGGGCGCATGGAAGCCGTAGTCCATCAAGCGCTTGGCCACATCCTCGGCGCTGATGCCGCTGCTGTCCTTCAAGGGGCGCAGGTCCAGAATGCATTCGTGCGCGACGCGGCCATTGGCACTGGTGTAGAGCGTCGGGTAATGATCGCGCAGTCGCACGCTGATGTAGTTGGCCGCCAGAATGGCCGCCTCGGTGGCGTGTTGCAACCCCTCGGCCCCCATCATGCGGCAGTACATCCAGCTGATGGGCAGCACGGCGGCATTCCCCAGGGGCGCGGCCGACACGGCGCCCACCCCATTCACCGGCACGCCTGCCGTGGCGTGACCCGGCAGATACGGCACCAGGTCTTCGACCACGCACACCGGCCCGACACCGGGTCCGCCACCACCGTGGGGAATGCAAAAGGTCTTGTGCAAGTTGAGGTGGCTGACATCGCCGCCAAACTCACCCGGTGCGGCCACGCCCACCAAGGCGTTCATGTTGGCTCCGTCCACATAGACGCGACCACCATGGCGGTGTACCAGGGCGCACAAGTCCTTCACCTGCGTTTCAAACACGCCGTGCGTGCTGGGGTAGGTGATCATCACTGCCGCCAGTCGGTCGCTGTGCTGCTCGCACTTGGCCTGCAAATCGGTCAGGTCGACGTTGCCTTGCTCATCGCAGGCGGTCACCACCACCTCCATGCCCACCATCTGCGCGCTGGCCGGGTTGGTGCCGTGCGCGGAAGCCGGGATGAGGCAGACCTTGCGATGGCTGTCCCCACGCGCCGCGTGGAAGGCCATGATGGCCAGGAGGCCCGCGTATTCGCCCTGGCTGCCGGCGTTGGGTTGCAGGCTGATGCCGGCATAGCCGGTGGCCTGGCACAGCCACGCACGCAACTGCTCATCCAGCAGGCGATAGCCTTCCAGTTGATCCGCCGGTGCAAACGGATGCGGTTGCGCAAACGCCGGCCAGGTGATGGGGATCATCTCGCTGGTGGCATTGAGCTTCATGGTGCAACTGCCTAGCGGGATCATGCTGCGGTCCAGCGCCAGGTCCTTGTCACTCAAGGCGCGGATGTAGCGCAGCATGCCGGTCTCGCTGTGGTACGCGTTGAAGACCGGGTGGGTGAGGTACGCGCTGTGTCGGCGCAGCGTCGAGGGCAGCAGCGTGTCAATGCCCGTTTCTGCGCTGGCCACTGTCGGCAGGGTCTGGCCAGCCGTGGCAAAGACGCCCCACAGGGCCTCCAGATCGGCACGCGTGGTGGTTTCGTCGAGCGACACGCCCAGCGTGACCGCATTCACGCGGCGCAGGTTGTAGCCGCTGTCACGCGCGCGCGCCAGCAATTCGTGGGTGCGGTCTGAGGTTTTCACACTCACCGTGTCAAACGCGGTGTCGTGCTCGAGCGTGTAGCCCAGTTCACGCAACCCGCGCGCCAACAGCGCGGTGAAACTGGCGATGCGCAGCGCAATGCGTTGCAAGCCACGAGGCCCGTGGTAGACCACATACATGCTCGCCACCACCGCTGGCAATACCTGTGCGGTACAGATGTTGGAGGTGGCTTTTTCGCGGCGGATGTGTTGTTCGCGTGTCTGCAAGGCCAGGCGGTAGGCGGGTTGGCCGTGGGCATCCACGCTCACCCCGACCAGACGCCCGGGCATGGAGCGCTTGTAGGCGTCTCGACAGGCCAGGTAGGCGGCATGCGGGCCGCCGCACCCCATGGGCATGCCCAGGCGCTGCGTGCTGCCGATCACGATGTCGGCGCCCCATTCGCCCGGAGGCGTGAGCAGGGTCAAAGCCAGCAGGTCAGCCGCCACGCACAGCGCGGCCTGCTGGGCATGCAACTGTTCTGCCTGGGTGGCCCAGGCGTGCACCCCGCCGGTGGACCCGGGGTACTGCACCAGTGCGGCAAAGCAGGGCTGGTTGGGCAGCAGGGCCACCACATCACCCACGATCACCTCAATGCCCAGCGGGCGTGCCCGTGTCTGCACCACTTCAATCGTTTGCGGGTGGCAGTCCTGGTCCACCAGAAACACCTGGCTGGTGCTTTTGACGGTGCGCCGTGCGAGTGTCATGGCCTCGGCCGCTGCCGTGGCTTCGTCGAGCATGGAGGCATTGGCGATGGGCATGCCGGTCAAATCACACACCATGGTCTGGAAATTCACCAGCGCTTCCATCCGGCCCTGGCTGATCTCCGCCTGGTAGGGGGTGTAGGCCGTGTACCAGGCCGGGTTCTCCAGGATGTTGCGCAGGATTACCCCGGGGGTGTGGGTGCCGTAATAGCCCTGGCCGATGCAACTTTTCAGCAACACGTTGCGGTCGGCAATGCCGCGCAACTCTTCGAGTGCCTGGGCCTCGGTGACGGGTGCGGGCAGTTGCATGCCCTGTCTGCGCGCGATGCTGGCGGGCACGATGCCTTCGATCAGGCTGCGGCGCGAGGCCTCACCAATCACCGACAACATGTGCGCCTGGTCGGCCTCGGTCAGACCGATATGGCGGGATTCGAACTCGCAGGCATTCTCCAGTTCACCCAGCGGTGTGAGGCTCGACATCAGCATGGCGGTCTTTCTCAGGCAGTGAGGGCTTGGTAGGCGGCTTCGTCCATCAGTCCGTCGACATCGGCGGCATTGTCCAGACGAACCTTGAAAAACCAGCCCGCACCCAGCGGATCGGTGTTGGCCAGCGCCGGGTCATCGCGCAGGGCTTCGTTCACTTCGGTGATGGTGCCGCCCAGCGGCATGTACACGTCAGCGGCCGCCTTCACCGACTCGACCACACCGGCCACATCACCGGCCTTGAAATGCTTGCCCACCTCGGGCAGTTCGACAAACACCACATCCCCCAGCGCATCCTGGGCGTGGTGGGTGATGCCGACGGTGACGTGGTCGGCACCGGATTGAACCCATTCGTGTTCGGCGGTGTATTTGAGACTCATGGTGGCTTCCTTTCAGAGAAATTGAATGTCGGTGGACCGAGCGTATCAGCCTCGGTAGTAGCGGGTGGGAACAAAGGGCATGGCCTGCACCACCATGGGCACGGGCTTGCCGCGGACCAGGGCGTGCAACACGGTGCCGGCGGTCGAGAGTTCGCGGGGCACATACGCCATGGCAATGGGTTGGTTGAAGGTGGGGCCGAGCAAGCCGCTGCAGACTTCGCCAGCCGGTGCGCCCTCCGGTGTCTGCAAGGGGGTGTGTTCGCGCACCGGGACACGTTCTTGCGCCACCAGCCCCACGCGGCAGCGTGTCGGCCCCTGCGCCAGCTCATGCAACACGCGCTCGGCGCCTGGAAATCCGCCGGCGCGTTCGCCGCCCGCCCGGCGTGATTTCTGGATTGCCCAGTTGAGGCCGGCCTCCACCGGCGAGGTGGTGGTGTCCAGGTCCTGACCATACAGGCACAAGCCGGCCTCCAGGCGCAAAGAATTGCGGGCGCCCAGACCGATGGGCAGCACTTCGGGCTGGGCCAGCAGGGCACGCGCAAAGGCTTCTGCCTGGGCCGCCGCGAGGGATATTTCGAAGCCGTCCTCGCCGGTGTAGCCGCTGCGGGTGATGAAGAGGGGGACCCCGTCCCATTCAAAGGCGGCGCCCGTCATGAACACCAGCGAGGTGACCCCGGGCACCAGGCGTGCCAGGGCCGTGACGGCCATCGGCCCTTGCAGCGCCAGCAGGGCCTGATCGGGCAGTGGCGTGATCGTGCATTGCGTGCCGATGCGTTGCTGCAGGTGGGCCATGTCGGCCACTTTGCACGCGCCGTTGACCACCACAAAAAAGTCTTCCCCGCGGTTCACGAACATCAGGTCATCGAGGATGCCACCCTGGTCATTCAGCAGCACACCATAGCGTTGACGCCCGGGCGCCAGGCCCACCACATCCACCGGCATGAGGCTTTCGAACGCCAGTGCCGACTGTGGGCCTGCGAGGGTGAGTTGCCCCATGTGCGACACATCAAACAACCCGGCCTGGGTGCGGGTGTGGACGTGTTCGGCCATCAGGCCGCTGGGGTATTGCACCGGCATCGAGTAGCCGGCAAACGGCACCATGCGTGCACCCAGTTCGAGGTGCAATGCGTTGAGCGGGGTGGTCTGCAGGGGGGCAGTTGCAGACGAAGCATCTGACATGGAGGGCTCCAAGGTTATCGGCGTCTCACATGAAACGTCGGGAACCCTGTTGTCCGCTTTACCTGAGAGATTCAACGGCACGTCATCGTGCCGTCTTGCCCCTTCGGTGGACGCCGTGTGTCTGCGCACCAGCGTCTCTCTCCAACAGAATCGTTTGCGTCAGTCCTTTTGCCTGAGCGTTCAGCCTTCGGCGGTCTTGCGACTCTCTCCTGACGCGGTCAATTCTAGCCGCAAGCGGGCCAGCCTCAGCCCTTGGGCAAGGTAATTTTGATCGCCTGCGGGTTTTCGCGGATGTAGTCGCGGATGATGGTTTCAAAATCCGGGTCCGAGGAGAGGCCCAGGCCCCGCGCCCGTGCCGATTCCACGCGGCCCGGCCAGGACTTGACGATACGACGAATGTTCTCGTCCGGCGTCCAGTCGATGAGGTCGGTGGCAGCCTTGCCAGCCACGGTGCCGAGGGCCTGTGCCATCTCGCCCACAGTGGTCACCAGGGCCGGCATGTTGAGTGCGGTGCGCGGGCCCCACTCGGCATCGCTGGTCTGACCAATGCGGACCAGACCGGCGATGGTGTTGCCCGGCGAGGCCAGGGCCACCGGGGTGTCAGGGGTGACCGGACAGGCACCACGAACGCCGGCGAGCGGTTCACGCACCATGCCGCTGAAGAAACTCGAGGCGGCGCCGTTGGGTTTGCCCGGGCGCACGCTCACCGTCATCAGACGCACGCTGCGGCCGCGAATGAAGCCCTTGCGGGCGTAGTCGGCCATCAGCTGTTCACCGATGAATTTCTGGATGCCGTAGCTGGTTTGCGGCGTGGGCAGGGTGAGGTCGGTGATGACGTCAGGCGGGGGCAGGGCGGGTTGGTCGTGCACCAGACCGAACACGGCCAGGGAACTGGTGAACACCACCGTGGGCTGGGTGCCGAGCGCGCGACAGGCCGACAGCAGGGCTTCGGTGGCCGCCAGGTTGCTGCGCATGCCCAGATCGAAGTCGGCTTCGCATTCGCCGCTCACGGCCGCTGCCAGGTGATAGACGACATCGGTGCCCGCCGGAATGGCGGGAACGCCTTGCGGGCCAGGGGCCAACAGATCGTTCAGGTCTCCCACGAGCGAATGCACGCGGGCATCGGCGGCCAGATCGGCCGGGGCGGGCGCGCGGTCCACCAGCAGCACCGAGCGGATGGGTTGGGCTGCCGCGCCATTGAGGCGGAAGCTGCCTTGGGCAAGGAGGGTGCGCGCCAGGCGCGCGCCGAGGAATCCGGCGCCGCCGGTGATGACGATGTTCATGTTCACATGCTTCCGTAGTTGGGGCCGCCGCCGCCTTCCGGGGTGACCCACACGATGTTCTGGCTCGGGTCCTTGATGTCGCAGGTTTTGCAGTGCACGCAGTTTTGGGCATTGATCTGCAACTGGTCCGCGCCCTCGGGCGACTTGATGAATTCGTACACGCCGGCCGGGCAGTAGCGTGCTTCGGGTCCACCGAATTTGGCGAGGTTGATCTGCACCGGCACCGACGCGTCCTTGAGCGTCAGGTGGGCCGGCTGGTTTTCCTCGTGGTTGGTGTTGCTGATGAACACGCTGCTCAGGCGATCAAAGGTGATCTTGCCATCGGGTTTCGGGTATTCAATGACCGCACACTCGGCGGCAGGTTTGAGGTACGTGTGATCAGCCTTCTCGCGGTGCAGCGTCCACGGAATATGACCGCGCAGCACGAATTGCTCGATGCCGGTCATCAGGCTGCCCACGGTGCGGCCTTTCTTGAACCATTGCTTGAAGTTGCGCGCCTTGTTCAACTCGGTGTGCAACCAGCTCTTCTCGAAAGCCTCGGGGTAGGCGGTGAGTTCATCGCGCGAGCGGCCCGCGCCCAGCGCGTCAAAGGCGGCCTCGGCCGCCAGCATGCCGGTCTTGATGGCGGCGTGCGAGCCCTTGATGCGGCTGGCATTCAGGTAGCCGGCGTCACAACCCACCAGGGCGCCCCCGGGGAACACGGTCTTGGGCAGGCTCAGCAAGCCTCCCGCAGTGATGGCGCGTGCACCATAGGCCAGGCGCTTGGCAGGCTTGACGCCATGGGCTTCGTCGCCCTCCAGGTACCAGCTGATGTTGGGGTGGGTCTTGAAACGCTGGAATTCCTCGAAGGGGCTCAGCCACGGGTTGCTGTAATCCAGTCCCACCACAAAGCCGATCACCAGTTGGTTGTTAGGCAGGTGGTACACGAACGAACCGCCGTAGGTGTCGGCATCGAGCGGCCAGCCGGCACTGTGCAGTGCCAGTCCGGCCTGGTGGCGCGCCGGGTCGATTTCCCACACCTCCTTGATACCGATGCCGTAGCTTTGCGGATCACGGCCCGCATCGAGGTGGTAGTGCGCGATGAGCTGCTTGCCCAGATGGCCGCGCGCGCCTTCGGCAAACACGGTGTACTTGGCGTGCAGTTCCATGCCGAGCTGGAAGTTCTCGGTGGGTTCGCCATCCTTGCCCACGCCCATGTTGCCCGTGGCCACGCCTTTGACCGCGCCGTTCTCGCCGTACAGCACCTCAGCGGCGGTGAAGCCCGGAAAGATTTCCACGCCCAGGGCTTCGGCCTGCTGCCCCAGCCAGCGGGTGAGTTCACTCAGGCTGATGATGTAGTTGCCTTCGTTGTGAAAGCAGGGCGGCAGCAGCCAGTTGGGCGTGCGGGTGGCCCCGTTCTCGCTAAAGAACATGAAGGCATCGTCGGTGACCGGCTGGTTGAGGGGGGCACCCATGGCTTTCCAGTCGGGGAACAGTTCGGTCAGGGCGATCGGATCCATGATGGCCCCGGACAGGATGTGTGCGCCTGGCTCGGAGCCCTTTTCCAGCACCACCACCGACACCTCCCGGCCTTGCTCGGTGGCCAGCTGCTTGAGCCGGATGGCGGTGGACAGGCCTGCCGGTCCAGCGCCCACCACCACCACGTCGTAGTCCATGGACTCGCGGGGACCGAATTGCTCGAGGATCTGTTCTGGGCTCATAGGGGTGTGTCGGCTAAGAAAAAAAGGCTCATCGGCGGGTTGGTTGTCCAACCCACAAATATTCTATGCGCTGAGTCTGGCGGCTGGCAGGATAATGGGTCTTCAGGATTCGAACTGCAAGGAGAGCCACATGGCCTATCAACTGGATCTTTCTGGCCGCGTGGCCCTGGTGACTGGTGCTTCCAGCGGGCTGGGGGCCCAGTTTGCACGCACCCTGGCCAAGGCCGGCGCTGCGGTGGTGCTGGCCAGCCGTCGGGTGGAACGGCTCAAGGAACTGCGCGCCCACATCGAGGCCGAGGGCGGCAACGCGCACGTGGTGTCGCTCGACGTGACGGAAATCGGCAGCATCCACGCGGCCGTGGCCCATGCGGAAACCGAGGTGGGCCCCATCGACATCCTCATCAACAACTCAGGCGTGAGCAATACCCAGCGCCTGCAGGACGTGGAAGAGGAGGACTTCAATTTCATTTTCGACACCAACGTGCGCGGTGCCTTTTTTGTCGCCCAGGAGGTGGGCAAGCGCATGATCGCGAGAGCCAAAGGTGCTGCGCCGGGCACCTACACGGGGGGGCGCATCATCAACATCGCCAGCATGGCGGGCCTGAAGGTGTTGCCGCAAATCGGCGTGTATTGCATGAGCAAGGCAGCGGTTGTTCACATGACCAAGGCCATGGCCCTGGAGTGGGGACGCTTTGGCATCAATGTGAATGCGATCTGCCCGGGCTACATCGACACCGAGATCAACCACCACCACTGGCAAACCGAGCAGGGACAAAAACTGGTGCAGATGCTGCCGCGCAAGCGCATCGGTCATCCCAGTGACCTGGACGCCGTGCTGGTCATGCTGGCCAGTCCCGAGAGTGGCTTCATCAACGGCGCGATCATTGCCGCCGATGACGGGTTCGCGCTGTAACGGTCCCGGTTAAATTCATTGCCCCTTAGGTCCTCTTGACCGATGCAGGCCACCGAGCCTTCAGGGGCCTTGTTCAGTCCTTCTTCTTGGGCACCCGGCCCATCACATAGAACTCGGGGTTGGGCATCATGCCCGTGACGTTGGCGATGCGGTTGGACAAGCCGAAGAAGGCGGTGATCGCCGCAATATCCCAGATGTCTTCGTCGCTGAAGCCATGGGCGTGCAGGGCTTTGAAGTCGGCGTCTTCTACCGCGTCACTGTGCTGGCAGACCTTCAAGGCAAAGTCGAGCATGGCCCGCTGACGTGGGCTGATGTCGGCCTTGCGGTGGTTGATGGCCACCTGGTCGGCCACCAGCGGCTTTTTCTCGTAGATGCGCAGGATCGCGCCGTGGGCCACCACGCAGTACAGGCAGTTGTTGACCGCGCTGGTGGCCGTGACGATCATCTCGCGGTCGCCCTTGGTGAGGCTGCCTTCTTCTTTGAGCATCAGGGCATCGTGGTACGCGAAGAAGGCGCGCCACTCGGCAGGCCGACGTGCCAGGGCCAGGAACACGTTGGGGACAAAGCCCGCTTTCTCCTGCACGTCCAGCACCTTGGCGCGGATGTCGTCGGGCAGGTCGTGGATCTCCGGGGCGGGATAACGGCTCATGGGGTCTCCTGGCTGAGGGGGCAAACTCGATGGGCCAGGGCTGTGCCATGGCGCTGGCATTCATTATGGCGCTGTCCCCCGCTCGACTGGCCCCCGGGATTCCCGCGAGCCGCTTGAAGCATCGCGCTGCCACCAGCGCTTAAAATCGCCGCTGGATCGAAGGTACCTGACTGGAGTTCAACGTGAACAAGATTTTTCCCTCCGCTGCCGAGGCGCTCAAGGACATCGTGGCCGACGGTCAGCTGATGGCCGTGGGTGGATTCGGCCTGTGCGGCATTCCCGAGGCCCTGATTGCGGCGCTGCGTGACACGGGCGTCAAGGACCTGACCGTGATTTCCAACAACGCCGGCGTGGACGACTTCGGTCTGGGTCTGCTGCTGCAGACCCGCCAGATCAAGAAAATGATCTCTTCCTATGTGGGCGAGAACAAGGAGTTCGAGCGCCAGTACCTGGCCGGAGAGCTCGAGCTCGACTTCACCCCGCAAGGCACGCTGGCCGAGAAGCTGCGTGCCGGTGGTGCGGGCATCCCCGCCTTCTTCACCAAGACCGGGGTGGGCACCATCGTGGCCGACGGCAAGGAGCTGCGCGACTTCGACGGCGAGACCTATGTGATGGAGCGCTCGCTGGTGCCTGATGTGGCCCTGGTCAAGGCCGATGTGGCAGACCGCTCCGGCAACCTGCGCTTCAACCTCACGGCGCGCAACTTCAACCCGGCTGCCGCCATGGCGGGCAAGATCTGTGTGGTGGAAGTCGAGCGCATCGTCGCCACTGGCGAACTGGCCCCGGACGACATCCACCTGCCGGGCGTCTACGTGCACCGCATCGTGCACAACCCGACGCCTGAGAAGCGTATTGAAAAACGCACCACCCGCGACCGCAAAGTCTGACTGTCATCTGAGGCCGCGACAACCGCAGCCTCGTCAACAAGGAATTTCATCATGCCCTGGACCCAAGATCAGATGGCTGCCCGCGCAGCCCAGGAATTGCAGGACGGTTTTTATGTGAACCTCGGCATCGGCATCCCCACGTTGGTGGCCAACCATGTGCCTGACCACATCGAGGTCTGGCTGCAAAGCGAGAACGGCATGCTGGGTATCGGCCCCTTCCCATACGAGGACGAGATTGATGCCGATCTCATCAACGCCGGCAAGCAGACCGTCACCACCATCAAGGGCTCGTCGATTTTCGGCAGCCACGACAGCTTCGCCATGATCCGTGGCGGCAAGATCAACCTGTCCATCCTGGGCGCCATGCAGGTCAGCGCCCAGGGCGACCTGGCCAACTGGATGATTCCGGGCAAGATGGTCAAGGGCATGGGCGGCGCCATGGACCTGGTGGCCGGTGTCAAGCGCGTGATCGTGCTCATGGAGCATGTGGCGCGCAAGAAGGACGGCACGGAAGACCTCAAGATCCTGCCCGAGTGCAACCTCCCGCTGACCGGCGTGGGCGTGGTCGACCGCATCATCACCGACCTGGCCGTGATGGATGTGACGCCCCAGGGGCTGAAGATCATCGAACTGGCACCTGGTGTGACGCGTGAGTTTGTGCAGAGCAAGACAGGCGTGACGCTGATTTAAGCGCTGCACTGCTCGGCGAACAGGGCCCACTTCGGTGGGCCTTTTTTCTGGGGTCTCGCCATAGAGACTCGCCCCCATAGAGACTCGTCCCCATCGAGACTCGCCACAAAGACGCGCTATACAGACTCGCCTGGGCGGCTCTCCATGCAGACCCTGCGCCCAACCCTTTGATCGCGCGTGATCGCGATGTCAGTGCTTCGCGGCCCGCCAGAGGGGCGGTGGCGGCGCGCAGCGTCGACAGCCATGTCGCCCAACTGTCACAATCTCATCCTAGACTGCTTCGTCGATCCTGGTTGCCACCGTTGATGCTTTCCCTGTTGAACCGTCGCGCACTGATTGCCCTGCACTGCCTGTGGTTGGCCGTGTGCACAAGCCTGGGCGCTCGTGCGGCCGACGCCACGCAGGGAGCGGCCAACGAACCCGAGTCCGTCTCAATCCACGGGCAGGCGACCTACAACTGGCAACGCCACGGCGGCTTCTCGGACCCTCGGGGTGCCGGGGTCAACAGCCTGACCTCTTCGGCCGACAAGATGTACACCTTCACCAGCACGGCCTTCCTGGGCATGCGGCCCTGGGCGAATGGTGAGTTGTACTTCAACCCGGAGATGGCACTCGGTGTGCCTTTCAGTGGCAACCTGGTTGGGCTGGGGGGCTTCACCAACGGGGAAATCACGCGTGCCGCCGGGTCGACGCCTACTTTCTACCGGCAGCGCCTGTTTCTGCGCCAAACCTGGAACCGTGGTGGCGGCACCGAGGTGGTGGAGGCCGGGGCCAACCAGTTGGCCGGCATGGTTGACCGCAACCGTGTGGTGCTGACGGCCGGCAACTTTTCAACACTGGATGTGTTTGACAACAATGCCTATGCCAAGGACCCGCGAACCCAGTTCATGAACTGGGGCAGCTGGACTTACGCGGCATACGACTATGCGGCCGATTCACGCGGTTATGGTTGGGGGGCTGCGCTGGAGTGGTACCAGGACGAATGGGCGTTTCGCATCGGCCGCATGACCGGTCCCAAGGACCCTAACGGCTTGCCGACGGACTTCGCGATTCACAAGCACTACGGCGATCAGGCTGAAATCGAGCGCGAGCACCTGCTGGGCGGACAGCCCGGCAAGGTGCGCCTGCTGTGGTTCCACAACCGCGCGGTGCTGGCGCGCTTTGACGATGCCACGCAATGGCATCTCGCCAATCCGGGTGTCTATGCTGATCCGCGTGCGCTCATCAACGTTCGCGCTGGCGAACAAGACAAGTTCGGACTCGGTCTGAATATCGAGCAAGCCTTTAGCCCCTCGGTGGGGTTTTTCCTGCGCTGGATGAAGGCCGACGGCAAGACCGAGACTCACGCCTTCACCGAGGCCGATGGTTCACTGGCCACCGGGCTGTTGCTCAATGGCACCCTCTGGAATCGGGCCGACGACAGCATGGGGGTGGCCTTCATGCAAAACACCTTGTCTGCGCAGCGGCGTCAATTTCTGTCCAATCGCGGCACCTCGTTCTTCATTGGCGATGGCTACCTGGACTACAAGCCCGAGACCATCGTCGAAACCTTTTACAGCCGGTCAGTGGCGCGTGATACGTGGATCACCCTGGACTATCAGCATGTGGCCAACCCGGCCTACAACGCGGCGCGTGGGCCGGTGAATGTGCTGGCGGTGCGATTTCATGCCGAGTTTTGAATTCACACAGCGCTCGCCATCGTCACGCACAGTTCTGGCGTAACAGATCAGGCGTCACTGAACACAGCGTCACTTGGCACGCCACAACCAGAGCGACGTGACCAGCAGGATCAGCGTCGCCGATCCGTTGGCCCAATGCAAGGCCTCGGCCTGTGCCATGTCCCGGGATGCCAACAGTCGCACCAGCAGGGGGCCCGCGATTTGACCCGCGGCAAAAGCCCCCGTCATGCGCGCCAGCAAGGGGGTGGGGTTGTCGGGCATGCGCTCACGCGCCAGTTGCAGTCCGGCCATGGTGGCCACCATGAACGTGCCGCCCACCAACACCGCGGACAGCGCCAGGGCCCACAGGCTGTGAAGCAACAGGGGGATGAGCGTGCCCACAGCCATCACCGATTGAGCCATCGCCCAGACCTGTCTGCGCGGCCAGCCAGCCAGCCAGCGTGAAGCCAGTGCCACGGACAAGGCGGCAGCCAGTCCAAAGAGCGGCCAGGTGAGGCCGAAGATCAATGGGTCATCGATCTGTTCGCGTGCCATGGTGGGCAGAAAGGTCGCCGGCACGATGTACCCGAACCCGAACGCGCCGTAGCACAGGATGAGCCCGAACGAGGGGCCCGTGTTGTCCGGGGGGCTGAGGTGGCTGACGTGGGCGGTGTGAATTGATGGATCGGTATGGGCGGCGATGCCGGGTGTGACCATCGCTGGAGAGGGCAAGGCCCCCCGGACCGTGGCCGCGCCCAGGGCCGCCAGCAGGGCCAGCCCGATCCACAGCACCCAGGCCGGCTGATGTCCGCCCAGCCAGGTCAGGGTACCCGTGAGGGCAATGCCGGCGCCCACGCCGGTGTACACCCAACCGCCCATCGAAGCAGCATCCCGACGCGCGAGCTCGGGCAGACACCAGCTGCTGGCGCACACCAGCACCCAGGCGCTGCAGACACCGGACACACCACGCAGCCAAGCGCCAGGCCAGGCCGGCGTCAGGTCGACCCAGGCCATCCCCAGGGTCGAGGCGGCCACGCCCAGCAGGCCGAGCTGCAACCCGGTTTTGGGTTGATGTGCAAACCTAGCAGCACTCAGTGCGCCGACCAGGTACCCCAGGTAGTTGGCCGCCGCCCACTCGGCGGCCGTGGAGGCATCGAGCGTGGCGTCGCGCACCATCAGGGGCATGAGCGGTGTGAAGGCAAATCGCCCCACCCCCATGGCAACGGCCAGCGCCACGAGTCCGATCAGGACGATGGTTCCGGGGGACGGCGCTGCGCGGGGGGTCATGCCGGGAGCCGTGACAAAAAAACCCGGACCCTTGGGCGGGGCCGGGTTGGGAGAGTCTCGTGTGGCGAGAGGATCATCGAATCTGGAGCGGGTGAAGGGAATCGAACCCTCGTCTAAAGCTTGGGAAGCTGCCGTTCTACCATTGAACTACACCCGCGAAGTGTCGGCATTCTAACCAGATGCGGACCCTCCGATCCTGGCGAGTGCCAGGTCTGTCACCCGCGTCACTTCAGCACATCGCCAATGCACAGGTACTTCATTTCGACGTATTCATCCATGCCATGGTGCGAACCCTCGCGGCCCAGGCCCGACTGCTTCACGCCACCAAAGGGCACATGCTCGGTGGCGATGATGCCCACGTTGATCCCCACCATGCCGTATTCCAGTCCCTCGCTGACACGGAAAATGCGTCCCACGTCGCGGCTGTAAAAATAACTGGCCAGGCCGAACTCGGTGTTGTTGGCCGCGTCGATGGCTTCCTGCTCGGTGTTGAAACGAAACACCGGTGCAAAGGGGCCAAAGGTTTCTTCTTTGGCACACAGCATGTCAGCGCTGGCGTCGGCCACCACTGTGGGCTGGAAAAACTGGCCTTGCAGGGCTTGACCGCCGGTGACGATCTTGCCGCCGCGTTGAAGGGCATCCTCCAGGTGGCGCTTCACCTTGGCCACTGCAGCGGGTTCAATCAGCGGGCCTTGCATCACGCCGTCTTCAAAGCCATTGCCCACCTTGAGCGCTTGCACTTTGGCCGCGAATTTCTGCACGAACTCGTCGTACACGCCGCTTTGCACATAGAGGCGGTTGGCGCACACGCAGGTCTGCCCGGCGTTGCGGTACTTGCTGGCGATGGCGCCTTCCACGGCCGAGTCGATGTCGGCATCGTCAAACACGATGAAGGGCGCATTGCCGCCGAGTTCCAGCGCCAGTTTTTTCACCGTGGGGGCCGACTGCGCCATCAGGATGCGGCCCACTTCCGTGCTCCCAGTGAAACTGATGTGACGCACGATGTCGCTGGCGCAGAACACCTTGCCCACGGCGATGCTGTTGTCACTGTCCGCGGTGAGCACGTTGAGCACACCGGCCGGGATGCCGGCGCGCACGGCCAGTTCGGCCGCGGCCAGCGCCGTGAGCGGCGTGAGTTCGGCCGGTTTGATCACCACCGGGCAACCGGCGGCCAGCGCCGGGGCCACCTTGCGGGTGATCATGGCCAGCGGGAAGTTCCACGGCGTGATGGCCGCGCACACGCCAATGGGCTGACGGATGACCATCAAGCGGCGGTTGTTGTCGAACTGGGGCAGGGTCTCGCCATTGACGCGCTTGGCTTCTTCGGCAAACCACTCGACAAAGCTCGCACCATAGGCCACTTCGCCTTTGGCCTCGGCAAACGGCTTGCCCTGCTCGGCTGTCATGAGGCGACCCAGGTCTTCCACGTTGGCCATCAGCAGGTCATACCACTTGCGCAGGATGATGCTGCGCTCCTTGCCCGTTTTGTTGCGCCAGGCGGGCCAGGCGGCGTTGGCAGCGTGGATGGCCTGCTCGGCCTCGGCGGGGCCCAGGTTGGCGACATCGGCCAGCTTCTGGCCGGTCGCAGGGTCGTGCACGTCAAAGCGCGCGGTACCCGGGACCCACTGGCCGTTGATCAGGGCGTCGGTCTTGAGCAGGCTGGGGTCGTTGAGAAGCGAGAGGGGGGCGGTTTTCATGTCCATGGTCGGTCTCCTGCAAAGCGCACAGCATACCCCGGGTGTTGGCGCTTGCCAGTCACGCCAGTGAAGCCCCCACTTATAATCAAAAGTTTGATTGCATCAGGTCAAGCCAAGGGCTCGCGCCGGGTGTCTTCCCTTCATCACCGACTCTTTTTTAGCCGGCCTTTGCCCGCGTTCGCAGCCATGACCACACGCATCTTTTCCGTTGCCGAGATCCGTCAGAGTTTTCTCGACTTTTTTGCGGCCAAAGGACACACCGTGGTGGCTTCCAGCCCCCTGGTGCCTGGCAACGACCCCACCCTGATGTTCACCAACTCCGGCATGGTGCAGTTCAAGGACGTGTTCCTGGGCGCGGACCGTCGCAGCTATGTGCGCGCCGCCTCGGTGCAGGCGTGTCTGCGCGCGGGCGGCAAACACAACGACCTGGAGAATGTGGGCTACACCGCACGCCACCACACCTTCTTCGAGATGCTGGGCAACTGGTCGTTTGGGGACTACTTCAAGCGCGAGTCGCTCAAGTGGGCCTGGGAACTGCTGACCCAGGTGTACGGACTGCCCAAGGAACGCCTGCTGGCCACCGTTTACCAGGAAGACGACGAGGCCTACGACATCTGGACGAAGGAAATCGGCCTGCCCCCCGAGCGCGTGATCCGTATCGGCGACAACAAGGGCGGACGCTACAAATCCGACAACTTCTGGATGATGGCGGACACCGGCCCCTGCGGCCCGTGCAGTGAAATCTTCTACGACCACGGTGACCACATCCCCGGCGGCCCGCCGGGCAGCCCCGAGGAAGACGGCGACCGTTTCATCGAAATCTGGAACAACGTGTTCATGCAGTTTGAAATGCATGAGGACGGCTCGGTGACGAAACTGCCCGCCCCCTGTGTGGACACGGGCATGGGCCTCGAGCGCCTGGCCGCCATCCTGCAGCATGTGCACAGCAACTACGAGATCGACCTCTTTGACAACCTGATCAAGGCGGCCGCGCGTGAGACCGGTTGCACCGACCTGAGCATCCCGTCGTTGCGGGTGATCGCCGACCACCTGCGCGCCACCTCGTTCCTGGTGGCCGATGGGGTCATCCCCAGCAATGAGGGCCGTGGCTATGTGCAGCGCCGCATCATCCGCCGCGCGATCCGTCACGGCTACAAGCTGGGCCAGAAGACGCCGTTTTTCCATCGCCTCGTGCCCGATCTGGTCAGGCTCATGGGTGAGGCCTACCCGAACCTGCGCGAGAACGCCGATCGTGTGGCCGATGTGCTCAAGGCCGAGGAAGAGCGCTTTTACGAGACGCTCGAAATCGGCATGCAGATTCTGGACAGCGCCCTCGAGGGCGGCGTGAAGGTGCTGCCCGGTGAAGTGGCCTTCAAGCTGCACGACACCTACGGCTTCCCGCTTGACCTCACCAACGATGTCTGTCGCGAGCGCGGTCTCACGGTGGACGAGGCGGGCTTTGCGGCGGCGATGGACAAGCAGAAGTCCCAAGCCCGTGCGGCCGGTAAATTCAAGATGGACAAGGCCCTGGAGTACACCGGTGCGGGTAACCACTTTGTCGGTTACGAATCGCTGATGACCCACGCCAAGGTGCTGGCCCTGTATGCAGACGGCACGCCGGTGCAGGAACTCCAGGCCGGACAGTCCGGCGCGGTGGTGCTCGACACCACACCGTTCTATGCCGAGTCGGGCGGCCAGGTGGGCGACCAGGGCCTGATCCACCACGGCGGTGCCCAGTTCCATGTGATGGATACGCACAAAATCAAGGCCGATGTGTTTGGCCACCATGGCGAATTGCAAAGCGGTTGTCTGCGCGTGGGCGATGCGGTGCAAGCCCACGTGGACACGGCGCTGCGCGCAGCAACGGTGCGCAACCACTCCGCCACCCACCTCATGCACAAGGCCTTGCGCGAAGTGCTGGGCGGCCATGTGCAGCAGAAGGGCTCGCTGGTGAACGCGGACCGCACGCGCTTTGACTTTGCCCACAACGCGCCAGTCACGGACACAGAAATCCGTCACATTGAAACCCTCGTCAATGCGGAAATCCTGGCCAACGCGGCGGCACAGGCCCGTGTGATGGACATCGAGTCCGCGCAAAAAACCGGTGCCATGATGCTCTTTGGCGAGAAGTATGGCGAGACGGTGCGCGTGCTCGATATCGGCTCCAGCCGAGAGTTGTGTGGCGGTACGCACGTGAACGCGACCGGTGACATCGGCCTCTTCAAGATCGTGGCCGAAAGCGGTGTGGCTGCAGGTGTGCGACGCATTGAAGCCGTCACCGGGGCCAACGCCCTGGCCTATTTGCAGTCGCTCGAAGACACGGTGTCTCAGGCGGCGGGTTCGCTCAAGGCGCCGGCGGCCGAGCTCAACGGCCGGATCGCCCAGGTGCTGGATCAGGTGCGTGCGCTGGAAAAAGAAGTGGCCTCGCTCAAGGGCAAGCTGGCGTCCGCACAAGGTGATGAGCTGGTGTCGCAGGTGGTGCAGGTGAAAGGCCTGAAGGTGCTGGCCGCCCAACTCGACGGCGCTGACGCCAAGACCTTGCGCGACACCCTGGATAAGCTCAAGGACAAGCTCAAAACTGCTGCCATCGTGCTGGCTGCTGTCGATGGCGACAAGGTGCAGATCGCCGCGGGTGTGACCGCCGACAGCGTGGGCAAGGTCAAGGCGGGTGAACTGGTCAACTTTGTGGCCCTGCAAGTGGGTGGCAAGGGCGGTGGCAAGCCCGACATGGCCATGGCCGGCGGCACTGATGCGCGGGCGTTGCCCCAGGCGCTGGCCAGCGTGGCAGCGTGGGTTGAGCAGCGCGTCTGACGCACGCGCGTCGCGGTCAGACCCGCTCGAACACCAGGTCCCACACGCCGTGGCCCAGGCGAAGGCCTCGGCGCTCGAATTTGGTCACCGGCCGGTAGGCCGGCCGATCAGCATACCCATCGGCACGCGTGGAGCGGTTGCGCAGCATCGACTCTGCGTGCAACACGGCCAGGATCTGCTCGGCGTATGGGGCCCAGTCGGTGGCGCAATGGACATAGCCACCGGGCTTCAGGCGTGAGCACAGCAGTTGCACCAGCGGCGGTTGGATCAGCCGGCGCTTGTGGTGGCGTGACTTGTGCCAAGGGTCGGGAAAGAAAATGTGCACGCCGTCCAGGCTGGCGGGAGGAATCATGTGCTCCAGAACCTCGACCGCATCGTGCTGCAGGATGCGCAGGTTGCGCAACTCACGCTCGCCGATCAGTTTGAGCAGGGCGCCCACGCCAGGTTCGTGGACCTCGCAACCCAGGAACACCGTGTCAGGCAGCACCTGGGCAATGTGGGCCGTGGCGTCGCCCATGCCAAAGCCGATTTCCAGCACCACCGGTTGATCGCGCCAGTCGGGCCCCCACACAGCGGGCCAGCGCACGGGCGCTGCGGTGTAGGGATGAATGAACTCGCTGCCCAGCGCCTCGATGGCACGGGCCTGTCCGCTGCTGGTGCGGCCGCCCCGTTTGACGAAGGTGCGGATTTTCTGGGGGTGGGCAACGCCGGGGGGCGGGGAGTGTTCGGGTCGAGTCATTGTGACCCGGATTGTAGAGAGACCACCCAGCGGTGATGCCATTCGCGCGTCCACTGCAGCAAGGCATCGGCGGGTGTTGTGTGACCCGGCGCAGACAGGCGTGACAGGCCCAGTGTCCGGGCAGCGGCTGCCAGCGCGGCCAAGGCATCGGAGGGGCGCCCCGTGTCGATGGGGGCGGCGCCATGTTGTTTGGACAGCTTCTCACCGGCTGCGTTGAGCACCAGCGGGGTATGCAGGTACACCGGGGTGGGCCATTCAAGCGCCTGTTGCAGCAGGATCTGGCGCGGGGTGTTGTCGGCCAGGTCTTCGCCCCGCACCACATGGGTGATGCCTTGACGGGCATCGTCGGTGACCACCGCCAGTTGATACGCCCACACCCCATCGGCCCGACGCAGCACGCAATCGCCCACCGAGGTGCTGACCTGTTGAGCGCTCGCGCCCAGCCGGCGATCACACCAGCTGACCAGGCTGTCATCCGGGACGCGGAACCGCCAGGCCGGCTCGCGGGCAGGTGGGTGGGGTATCGCTGGGTCGGCCAGGCGCGCAGCCAGCCGCGCGGGTCGGCACGTGCCCGGATACACCAGTTCCTGGTGACGTGCCCTCACCACGCCGCGAGTCGCCCAGGCTTGCTCGATGTCCTTGCGTGAGCAGTGGCAGGCATAGGCCGACTGCCGTTCGATCAGGCGTGCGAGCGCCTGGTCGTACGCGCTCACCTGACGTGACTGCCAGGTGGGGGGCTCATCGGGGTGCAGGCCGCAATCGGCCAATTGCCGCAGGATGTGCTGATCCGCTCCTGGCTCGCAGCGTGGCAGGTCCACGTCTTCGATGCGCACCAGCCAGACGCCCTGGTGCGCGCGTGCATCGAGCCAACTGGCCAGTGCCGCCACCAGGGAGCCTGCATGCAGCAAACCTGTGGGCGAGGGCGCAAAGCGACCCCGGTATCCCGCCACCGCGCGCTCCGGCTCAGGCGGCAGCCAGGGCCAGCGACAGGCCGCTGACAAACGCATCCTCGACCCGGTGGCCCAGGTGCCAGTCGCCGCAGGTGCCCAGCCCCAGCGCTGGTTGGTACAGGTGCGATGTGCCCAGCGCGCGCAGGGTCTTGGCCTGTCCCCAGCGGTGCAGGATCGCCTGGGTGGGGGCGGTCCGAATGCCGGTGAGTTCGGCAAAGGCCTTGAGCAACTTGGCCTCCACCCGCGCAGGGTCGTCCTGCAGGTGTTCCAGTGACCACTCGGGGCTGGCCTGCACGGTCCAGCGTTCAATGGGCGAACGGCGCGGCTTGGAGGACTCGCGTGCCAGCCAGGCAATGCGGTGGTGGGTGCTGCGCGCCACATTCCATTGCGGCCCGAGGTAAGACAGGCTGGGCTGGTTGGCCTGGGGGAAGGCCAGCATCAGTGTCCAGCAGGGGGCCACTTCCACGCCTTGCATGGCGGCCATCAATTCACTGACCGAAGCCTCGGCGGCGGACTGTCGCAACAACTGCAGCGATTGCGCATGCGACAAGGCCAGCAGCACGGCGTCAAAGCCACTGGCGACCACGGCTTCTTCCCCTTGTACCTGCAATTGCCAACGCTTGGGATTGAGCCGGTCGCGCGTGAGGCGCTCGACCCGTGCATTCAGGTGCAGACACCCGGCTGCTTGCAGCGGGGACGCCCAGTGGGCCACCAGTGAACGCATGCCGGGAGTGGGCACGTAATGCGGCTCGCGGGTGGGCAGAGCAGCCTCCACCACATGACCCAACGGGTCGAGCACCCGCACGGCATTGGCACTCCAGGGTCGGACGCAGGATGAGGTGCCTGGCACCTGCTGCAGGGCCAGGGCAAACCGCGGGTCGCGCACGGTGAAGTACTGCGCGCCGTGGTCAAACGTCCCCCAAGGCGTTTCGCGCGTGGCCATGCGACCGCCGACATAGGGCGCTTGTTCGAACACACTGACCTGATGCCCGGCTTGAACCAGGGTACGGGCCGCTGTGACGCCGGCCATGCCGGCCCCGAGGATGGCAAAGTGTTTCATGGGATCGACTCTACACCCAAGTGCGCTTGCCGTCCCGGGTGGCACAACAGCGCGGCACGGGTGGCGGGGCTGCGCAGTTGCCGCAGCCACCATTGCAGGGCGCGGCCGGTGCGCGGGCCGCCCTCAGCGGCGCTGGTCTCGCTGGCCCCCCCGGGAAGGCTGCCCACGCCACCACGACGCCAGGCATAGCCGACCGAGGTGATGCGAGGCGGGCGCTGCACCTCGCGCACCACCAGTCGACCCGAGGTCAGGTAAGGGCGTGCCAGGGGCTCGGGCAGAAACCCGACGCCCAGACCGCGCAACTGGGCCTGCAACTTGGCTGACATCGAGGGCACGGTGAACACGTCCTGGCCAGCCAGCAAGCCCACGGTCATGCCCCGGCCCTGCGGGGTGGAGTCGGCCACGGCCACGGCCCGGTGCTGACGGATCAACTCGTCGGGCACCGGTTCCGTGTGGGTAGCCAGGGGGTGGTGAGGGGCGATGGCAAAGACAAACGGCAACTGACCCAGCGGTGCAAACTGCACGCCATGCGGCCCGGTGCTCGTCTCCACGCTCACGCCCAGCGCCAGATCGGCCTGACCGGAGGCGAGGGCCTGCAGGGTGCCGCTGAGCACCTCGTCGCGCAGGCGCAACCGGGTGGGCGGTCGGGACTCCAGGAAGGCCCCGCACAGCTCCATCAGGGTGGTGGGGTCGATCAGGCTGTCCACGGCAATCGTGAGCTCGCTCTCCCAGCCCGTGGCCACCCGGCGCACCCGTTGTGCCACCGCCTCCAGTTCGGCCAGGATGCGTTGGCCCTCATCCATCAGTTCCTGGCCCGCAGCCGTGGGGCGGGCCTGGCGCGAGCGGCGATCAAACAGCAGGACATCCAGAGCCTCCTCGAGTTGCCGCACCCGGTAGGTCAAGGCGCTCGGCACGAGGTGGAGGGCCCGGGCGGCGGCGGCGAAGCTGCCACAGCGTGCGATGGTCTGGAGCATCGAGAGCGCTTCGGGGGTCAGGACATCGCGGGTATTGGTCATGGGGCTTTGCAGAGGCTGAAGGACGGGACGGCACCAAGCCGTCACCATCGTCACGGCGCCAGGATCGGACAGTCCATTCAATTAATTTGAACAATGACATCAATCATATGCCATCGAAATCGCACAGGTTTTCCGTACATTCGTGCCTGTTGGCGTTCACTTTTGTTCAGGAGATTCGCATGATCACCCTCCGACGTTCCCAGGACCGCGGCTACGCGGACCACGGCTGGCTCAAGTCTTTCCACAGTTTTTCCTTCGCCGGCTACCACGACCCGGACCACATGGGGTGGGGCAACCTGCGGGTGATCAACGAGGACCGCATCGCGCCGGGCACCGGGTTTGGCACCCACGGGCACCGTGACATGGAAATCATCAGCTACGTGCTCACCGGTGAACTGGCGCACCGTGACAGCATGGGCAACGTGAAGGGCATTCCGCCGGGCGATGTGCAGCGCATGAGTGCGGGCCGGGGGGTGCAGCACAGCGAGTTCAACCATGCCGCCGGGCAGATGACGCATTTCTTCCAGATCTGGATCGAGCCCAACGTGAGGGGCATCGAGCCGAGCTATGAGCAGGTGAGCGTGGCTGCGGCAGACAAGCGAGGGCGACTTGCGCGCATCGCAGCGCCTGAGCAGGGGGCCGTGCGAATTCATGCGGATGCGACGCTGTATGCAGGTTTGTTTGACGCGCAGGAGTCTGCGCAGCTGGAACTGGCAGCCGGACGCCTGGGCTATGTGCAGCTGGTGCGTGGCGCCTTGCAGGTGAACGGCCAGGCCTTGCAGGCCGGAGACGCGCTGTTGTTGGCTGAAGAACCGTCGATCCGGCTCGAACAGGGGCAGGATGCCGAAGTACTGGTGTTTGACCTGGCCCGTTGAGTGAGGTTCATGTTCCTCGTTCCTGAGGAACGGTTTCTGCGGGGCCAGTTTTTCCCGATTGCCCTTTTCCCTTCGTTCTTTTTTTAGGAGTACTTTCATGGCTAAAACTGTTGTGGTCTTTCATTCCGGCTATGGTCATACCGAGCGCGTGGCCAACTTTGTGGCCGATGGTGCCAAGGCCGAGCTGGTGGTCATCGATGCCGATGGCAACGTGAGCGACGCCGACTGGAGCCGACTCGATGCGGCGGACGCCATCATCTTCGGCTCGCCCACCTACATGGGCATGGCGTCGTGGCAATTCAAAAAGTTTGCTGACGCCTCGTCCAAGCGCTGGTTCACCAGTGCCTGGAAAGACAAGGTGGCCGGCGGCTTCACCATCTCGGCCAGCCCGAGCGGCGACAAACTCTCCACCATCCAGTACTTCATCACGCTGGCGATGCAAAACGGCATGATCTGGGTAGGTCAACCGGCGATGAATGACGGCACCCTCAACCGGCTGGGCTCCAACTCGGGGCTGATGGCGCAGGTGGGCCCGACCAGCCCGGCGAGCGAGATTCCACAAGGTGATCTGGACACTGCCAAGGCCTATGGCCAGCGGGTGGCCGAGGTGGCCGCCAAGTTGCGCGGTTGAGCGAAGGCTGGATGCCTGGCAGGTGCCAGGCGTCTGACACGCCAGGCGTGTGCAGGCTCAAGGGGTGGCGGATAAATCGGGTGCCAGCGCCACCCGTTCGTCAAACACGAAGCAGTCTCCGCGGTAATGCGCGCCACCCACTTCCTCGAAGTACTTGAGGATGCCGCCTTCGAGTTGATACACCGACTCGAGCCCGATCTCGCGCAGATAGATGGCGGCTTTCTCGCACCGGATGCCCCCCGTGCAATAACTCACCACGGTCTTGCCCTCCAGTTCAGCGCGGTGCGCTTGCGCGGCCGCCGGGAATTCGCTGAACCGGCTGATGCGCCAGTCGATGGCGCCTTCGAACGCGCCTGCATCCACCTCGAAGGCATTGCGGGTATCGAGCGTCACCACCGCACGCCCCTCGTCGTCATGGCCCTGGTCCAGCCAGCGCTTGACGGTATCGGCGCGCACCGAGGGCGCCCGTCCACCTGCCGGACGGATGGTCGGGTGGTTCATGCGGATGATCTCGCGCTTGCACTTCACCAGCATGCGCTGGAAGGGTTGTGTGTCCGACCAGCTTTCCTTGGGGGCGATGTCGGCAAAACGCGCATCTTGACGCATGAAGCCGACAAAAGCGCGTACACCCGCTTCGGGTCCCGCCAGAAACAGGTTGATTCCCTCGGGTGAAAGCAGGATGGTGCCTTTGAGGCCATCCTCGCGTGCACGCTCCAGCCAGGGCTCATGCAGGCCCTGGGGGTCGTCGATGTCGACGAATTTGTAGGCTGAAATGTTCAGAATGTCCTTCACGCGGACATTTTACGAGGCGGCGTGCCGTGGCCGTGCCTACAATCTCTTCATGTTCGTTCATCTGCGCCTGCATTCCGAGTTTTCCGTGGTCGATGGCACCAACCGCATCGACGATGCGGTGCAGGTGGCAGCCCGTGACGGGCAACCGGCGTTGGCCATCACCGACCTCAACAACCTCTTTGGCGGCATCAAGTTTTACAAAGCCGCGCGGGGTGCCGGGGTCAAGCCTGTGCTGGGCGCAGAAGTGGTGGTCGAGGGGTTGTCGGACGACCTGGCGCAGACCTCGCGCATGTTGTTGCTGGTGCAAGACCACGCCGGTTATCTGAACCTGTGCGAACTGCTGGCCCGTGCCTGGACTCAGAACGTGGTGCGTGATCAGGCCGTGGTCAAGCAGGCCTGGCTGCGCGAACTTGCACAAGGCCTGATCGCGCTGTCGGGCGCTCAGGCCGGGGCCGTGGGGCAGGCGCTGATGCAGGGCAATGCCTCCAAGGCCGGTGAAGTGGCGTTGTTGCTGGCGTCCATCTTCCCGCATCGTTTTTACCTCGAGTTGCAGCGCGCCGGCCGTGCCGATGACGAAGCCCATGTGATGGCGGCGGTGCAACTGGCGGCACGTCTCAAGCTGCCGGTGGTGGCCACCCACCCGGTGCAGTTCACCCAACCCGACGACTACGAGGCCCACGAGGCCCGCGTATGCATTGCCGAAGGCGAGATCCTGGGCAATGCGCGGCGTGTGCGCAAGTTCACCCGCGAGCAATACTTCAAGTCGGCCGATCAAATGCGCTCGCTCTTCGCCGACGTACCCTCGGCCCTGGCCAACACGGTGGAAATTGCCCGTCGCTGCAACCTCACGCTCACCTTGGGCAAGCCGCAATTGCCGGACTACCCCACGCCCCCGGTGGACGGGCGGCAGTTGCCCATGGAGGAGTATTTCCGTCACGCCTCGCACCAGGGCCTGGAGGCGCGGTTGCGTCAGCGTTTCCCTGACGAGGCCGAGCGCGAGCGCCAGCGTCCCGCCTACGTCGAGCGGCTGGAGTTCGAGATCCAGACCATCATCAAGATGGGCTTTCCGGGTTACTTCCTGATCGTGAGCGACTTCATCAACTGGGCCAAGCACAACGGCTGCCCGGTGGGGCCGGGACGGGGGTCGGGGGCGGGTTCGCTGGTGGCGTATTCGCTCAGCATCACCGACCTGGATCCGCTGCAGTACAAGCTGCTGTTTGAACGTTTCCTGAATCCGGAGCGGGTGTCCATGCCCGACTTCGACATCGATTTCTGTCAGACCAACCGCGACCGCGTCATCGATTACGTCAAGGAAAAGTATGGCCGCAACGCGGTCAGCCAGATCGCCACCTTCGGCACCATGGCGGCGCGAGCCGCCATCCGCGATGTGGGTCGGGTGCTCGACATGAGCTACACCTTCTGCGATGGCATCTCCAAGCTCATCCCCAACAAGCCTGGCCAGCACATCACCATTGCGGGCGCGCTGGAGGTGGAGCCGCAACTGGCCGAGCGCCAGGCCAAGGAGGACGAGGTTCGGACCTTGCTGGCCATGGCGCAAAAACTCGAGGGCATGACACGCAACGTGGGCATGCACGCCGGCGGTGTGTTGATTGCCCCGGGGCGTCTCACCGATTTTTGTCCGCTCTACCAGCAGCCGGGCAGCGGGTCGGCGGTGAGCCAGTTCGACAAGGACGATGTCGAGGCCGCGGGTCTGGTGAAGTTCGACTTTCTGGGACTGGCCACGCTCACCATCCTGGAAATTGCACGCGACTTCATCCGCGCACGGCACCCTGGACAGGTCAACTTCAGTTTCGATGACATCCCGCTGGATGACGCCACCACCTACAAGCTGTTCCAAGATGGCAAGACCGAAGCCGTGTTCCAGTTTGAAAGCCGCGGCATGCAGGGCATGTTGCGCGATGCGCGACCCACGCGACTCGAAGACCTGATCGCGCTCAACGCCCTGTACCGTCCCGGCCCGATGGACCTGATCCCCAGCTTTGTGGCGCGCAAGCACGGCCGCGAGACGGTGGAGTATCCGCACCCTCTGGTGGAATCCGTGTTGGCCGAGACCTACGGCATCATGGTTTACCAGGAGCAGGTCATGCAGACCGCGCAGGTGCTGGGTGGCTACTCGCTGGGTGGCGCCGATTTGCTGCGCCGGGCCATGGGCAAGAAAAAAGCCGAGGAGATGGCCGAGCACCGGCAAATCTTCCGCGAGGGCGCGGCCAAGAACAACATCCCCGAGCATAAGGCCGATGAAATCTTCGACCTGATGGAGAAGTTTGCCGGCTACGGTTTCAACAAGTCGCACGCTGCCGCTTACTCGCTGCTGGCCTATCAGACCGGCTGGCTCAAGGTGCACTACACGGCCGAGTTTTTCTGCGCCAACATGACGGTGGAGATGGACGACACCGACAAGCTCAAGGTGTTGTACGAGGACGCGGTGTCCATGGGCATCACCTTCGAGCCGCCGGATGTGAACCGTGGCCGTTACCGCTTTGAGCCGGTGGCCGACCAGTTGATCCGCTATGGCCTGGGGGCCATCAAGGGCACGGGCCAGCAGGCCATCGAAGCCATCGTGGCCGCGCGCGAGAGCGGCGGCCCCTTCACCAGTCTGTACGACTTCTGCCGCCGCGTGGACCGCACACGCCTGAACAAGCGCACCGTCGAGGCGTTGGTGAAGGCCGGGGCTTTCGATGCCCTGGAACGCAACCGTGCCGCGCTGGTGGCCTCCATCGATCGTGCGTTTGAATTTGCGCAGGCCTGCGAGGCCAACGCCCACCAGGGCGGCTTGTTTGATGGCGGCGATGACCACGGATCGAGCACGCAGGAACCCGAGTTGGTGCGCGCCATGCCCTGGGGTGTCAAGGAGCGGTTGACGCTGGAAAAAACCGCGGTGGGGTTTTACCTCTCCGGCCATTTGTTCGACGAGGTCGAGCGCGAGGTGCGGCAATTCGTCAAGCGCCGGCTCGACGAATTGATGGACTCGCGCGAACCGCAACTGCTGGTCGGTGTGGTGTCCGATTTCCGCATCATCAATGGGCAGCGCGGTCGTCTTGCCCTCTTCAAACTCGACGACAAGAGCCAGGTGATCGAAGCCTCCGCCGACGAGGGTTTGTTCAATGCCCACAAGCACCTGTTGCGTGACGATGAGCTGGTGGTGGTGATGGCGCGTGCACAGCCCGACCGTTTCTCGGGGGGGCTGCGCCTGCAGGTGCAACAGGTGTGGGACCTGACCCAGGCGCGCTGCCGCTTTGGCAAATACCTGCGGGTGGAAGTCAATGGCCAAGTCCCTGACATTGCGCGCGTGGTGCGCGAGCATCCGGTGCGCACGGAAAGCTCCGAGCAAGGCGAGCTGAGCCGTGGCCTGGGGGTTCGTCTGCATGTGCTGCGCGAGGGCGCGCAGGCCGAACTGCAACTGGGGGAGGCCGCGCGTTTTTACCCCAGCGACGCAGCCCTGGCCAGCTGGATGGCACAGGCCCACAACGGGCAAGCCCGTATCGTCTACGATTGAGCCCCATGTTCTTCACACTGCCCAACCTGATGACCTGGACGCGTATTGCGGCCATTCCGCTCATCGTGGCGGTGTTTTACCTCCCGCTGGCCCCCGAGATGCGCAATCTCACGGCCACGGTGATGTTCGTGGTCTTTGCGCTGACCGACTGGCTGGACGGCTACCTGGCCCGAAAGCTCAACCAGACCTCGTCCTTTGGCGCATTCCTGGACCCGGTGGCGGACAAGTTTCTGGTCTGTGCCAGCCTGCTGGTGCTGGTGCACCTGGGGCGTGCCGATGTGTTTGTGGCGCTCATCATCATCGGTCGCGAAATTGCCATCTCGGCCCTGCGCGAGTGGATGGCGCAGATTGGCGCCTCACGCAGTGTGGCGGTGCACATGCTGGGCAAGCTCAAGACCATGGTGCAGATGGTGGCGATTCCCTTCCTGCTGTTTGAAGGGCGCCTCTTCGGCGTCATCGACACCTTGTGGTGGGGTCAGGTGATGATCTGGATTGCGGCCGGGTTGACCGTGTGGTCCATGGTGTACTACCTGCAAAAGGCGTTGCCCGCCATTCGTCAGCACGCCCGATGAACCCGACTTCGCCCGGAACGGGCGCACCGGCTCGCGCGGAATGGGTGCATCTGATGCCGGCTGTGTTCGTGCTCATCTGGAGCACGGGCTTTATCGTCGCGCGATTTGGCATGCCCTACTCACCACCCTTGGGTTTCCTGATGTGGCGTTACGCGCTGTCCATCCTGTGCTTTCTGGTGTGGATCCGCGTCGCCCGTGTGGCCTGGCCGCGCACGCGTGACCAGTGGTGGCACCTGAGTGTCACGGGAGTGCTGATGCACGCGGGCTACCTGGCCGGTGTGTGGTCCTCGGTCAAGGCCGGCATGGGGGCCGGATTGACGGCGCTGATCGTCGGGTTGCAGCCGGTGCTCACCGCGGTCTGGTTGTCTTCACGCGGCGGCTCGGTGAGTCGCCGACAGTGGCTGGGCCTGTGGCTGGGGTTGGCTGGCCTGGTCCTGGTGGTGTGGCACAAACTGGGCAGCCTCGAGGTCTCTGCCTGGACGCTGGTGTGTGCCACCACGGCCCTGTTGTCCATCACCACCGGCACGCTCTACCAGAAACGCCACGTCCAGCCCTGCGATGTCCGCACTGCCAACACGGTGCAACTCGCCGCCGCGGCGCTCGTCACCTGGCCCCTGGCGTGGCTGGAAACCGACTCCATGGTCTGGCACCCGCAGTTGATGGGCGCCATGGCCTGGTCGGTCCTGGGCATGACGTTGGGGGGCAGTTCCCTGCTGTATCTGCTCATACAACGTGGCGCCGCGGCGAGTGTGAGTAGCCTCATGTATCTGGTGCCCCCGTGCACGGCCACCATCGCCTGGTTTCTGTTTGATGAGCCCATCACGGCGCTGACCCTGGTCGGTATTGCCCTCACTGCCTTGGGGGTGAGCCTGGTGGTGCGAGCCCCCGTGGTCACGCGAGCGACATAGTTTCACGTGCCTGATCCCGTCGCTGCGGGCTTTCGGTCGACAATCCCGATCAGATTTTTTTCGGAGCCACCATGAGCAAACATCGAATCGCCGTCATCGCCGGAGACGGCATTGGCAAGGAAGTCATGCCCGAGGGCGTTCGCGTGGTGGATGCGGTCGCGCGCAAGTTCGGCATTGACCTCGCGTTTGATCATTTCGATTTTTCCAGCTGGGATTACTGCGAACGTCACGGCAAGATGATGCCCGACAACTGGAAAGACCAGATCGGTGGTCACGATGCCATTTACTTTGGCGCGGTGGGTTGGCCCGACAAGATCGCCGACCACGTGTCGCTGTGGGGGTCGCTGCTGCTGTTCCGTCGTGAATTCGACCAGTACATCAACCTGCGTCCTGCGCGTCTGATGCCGGGCATCATTGCCCCGGTGGTACGGCGGGACGGCAGCCCCCGCCTGCCCGGTGAAATCGACATGTACATCGTGCGTGAAAACACCGAGGGAGAGTATTCGAGCATCGGCGGGCGGATGTTCCCCGGCACCGACCGCGAAATCGTCATGCAGGAGTCGGTGTTCTCGCGCGTGGGGGTGGACCGTGTGCTGAAATTTGCTTTTGATCTGGCGCAGTCACGACCGAAGAAACACCTGACCAGTGCCACCAAATCGAACGGTATCGCCATCACCATGCCCTATTGGGACGAGCGGGTGGCTGAAATGGCCAAGGCCTATCCCGGTGTGCGTCTGGACAAATTCCACATCGACATCCTGACCGCGCACTTTGTGCAGCGTCCCGATTTCTTCGACGTCGTGGTGGCCAGCAACCTGTTTGGCGACATCCTGAGCGATCTGGGCCCGGCCTGTACCGGCACCATCGGTATCGCGCCCAGCGCTAACCTCAACCCCGACCGCAAGTTCCCCTCGTTGTTCGAGCCCGTGCATGGCTCGGCCCCCGACATTGCGGGTCGTGGCATTGCCAACCCCATCGGCCAGATCTGGTGTGGTGCCATGATGCTGGAGTTTTTGGGCTACAAGGCTGCACATGACGCCATCCTGGCGGCCATCGAGAAAGTGCTTGATCCCAAAAGTGGTGCACCTCGAACGCCGGACATCGGTGGCACCGCCAGCACCAGCGATCTGGGTCGCGCCATCGAGCAGGCGTTGTAAGTCTCGCGCCAGCCCAGCAAGGATGCGGGTTCGGGCGTGATTCATCTAAAAACGGATAGAATCCTTTTCCACGTTGCTGTTGCAGCGCCGTCGCCAATGATTGTTTGTCATCATTGACAGCGCTTCAACCCTTGGATCAAATCCTTGAGAGCAGCGATGAACTGCATCGTCTGAACACCGTGGCCTTTGCTTCATGCAGGCAACGGTGGTCAGGTCAACTCAATATCGGAAACACATCAAGCCTTACAACAAGGGGATCTTTGTGAACAAGTCAGAACTGATCGAACATATCGCCAAGCACGCCGACATTTCCAAGGCTGCTGCCACCCGTGCACTCGAGGCTACCATCGGTGCCGTCAAGACCACGCTGAAAAAGGGCGGCTCTGTGTCGCTGGTGGGTTTCGGTACGTTCGCCGTGACCAAGCGTGCAGCCCGCACCGGTCGTAACCCCCGCACCGGCGCCGCGATTAAAATCAAGTCGGCCAAGGTTCCGAAGTTCCGTCCCGGCAAGGCTTTGAAAGACGCCCTGAACTGATTGCAGGTGGGGTGCTTAGCTCAGTTGGTAGAGCGGCGCCCTTACAAGGCGTAGGTCGGCGGTTCGAGACCGTCAGCACCCACCACCCAATGAAGGCGAACCTGGTTCGCCTTTTTTGTTGAACCCCACAGAAGACGCCCATGTTTGATTTCGTCCGCAAGCACAACAGGATCATGCAGTTCCTGCTGTTCCTGCTCATCTTTCCCTCGTTCGTGCTGTTCGGTATTGATGGCTACAACCGGTTTGTTGAAAAAGGCGAGGCGGTGGCTGTCGTGGATGGTCACGACATCACCCGTGCCGAGTGGGATGCGGCCCACCGCAACGAAGTCGAACGACTGCGTGTCTCCATGCCTGGTGTTGACGCCAAGCTCTTCGATTCGCCGGAGGCCCGCTTTGGCACGCTTGACCGTCTGGTCAGAGAGCGCTTGTTGCAGGCCGCCGCCACGAAGATGCACATGGGCGTGAGCGACCAGCGCCTGGCCACGGAATTGCAGCAATCTCCCGCCATTGCATCGCTGCGGCGCCCGGACGGCACCCTGGACATGGAACGTTATCGTCAGCTGGTGGGGGCGCAGGGCATGTCTCCCGAAATGTACGAAAACCGTTTGCGCGCCGAACTGGCCATGCGACAAGTGGT
The DNA here is from genome assembly GCA_937927685.1 of uncultured Burkholderiales bacterium. Lineage (GTDB taxonomy): Bacteria > Pseudomonadota > Gammaproteobacteria > Burkholderiales > Burkholderiaceae_C > Limnohabitans. The sequence continues at coordinate 216,318 of CALBSC010000078.1, forward strand.
GAACGGGGCGATCGGTTCCAGCTTTGCACCGCCCTCGCTGTCGGGTGTGGCACTCGACGCCTATTTCCAGCAGCGCGAAGCGCAATGGACGGTTTTCAAACCCGCCGACTTTGCGGCACGCCTCAAGCCCTCCGAGCAGGACCTGCAGTCGCACTACCAGCAGCAGTCCGCCCGCTATCAAACGGCGGAATCGGTGGACATCGAGTATGTGATGCTTGATCTGACGGTGGCCCAAAAGGGCGTGGTGCTCAATGACGCGGATGTGCGCACCTATTTCGAGCAAAACCAGGCGCGGCTCCAATCCAAGGAAGAGCGGCGCGCCAGTCACATTCTTTTCACCGTGGACGCCAAGGCACCTCAGGCTGAGCGCGACAAGGTCCAGGCACAGGCCAAGCAGGTGCTGGACACGCTCAAGCAATCTCCCAAGCGGTTTGCCGAACTGGCCAAACAGTACTCCAAAGACCCTGGATCGGCCAGCAAAGGGGGCGATCTGGACTACTTTGCGCGCGGCGCCATGGTCAAGGCATTTGAGGATGCCGCCTTTGCGCTGTCGCAGGGGCAGGTCAGTGATCTGGTCGAGACCGAATTCGGGTATCACATCATTCAGGTCACCGATATCCGCCAGCCCAAGTCGCCCAGCTTCGAATCCCAGAAGGCTTCGCTGGAGGCCGAACTGCGCAAGCAGCAGGCACAACGCAAGTTCGCCGAGTTGGCCGAGCAGTTCACCAACCTGGTGTACGAACAGTCCGACAGCCTCAAGCCCGCTGCAGAGCGGCTCAAGCTGGAGGTGCGCAAGCTCGAGGGCGTGACGCGTCAGTCGCCATTGGCGGCGCCCTTGAACAACCCCAAGTTGTTGGCTGCTGTGTTTTCGACGGATGCCATCGAGAAAAAGCGCAACACCGAGGCCATCGAGGTGGGCGCCAGCCAGCTGGTGTCTGCCCGCGTGGTGCAGCACGTGCCGGCGGCGGCGCAGCCGTTTGACAAGGTTCAGGGCCAGGTGCGTCAGTCCTGGCTTGAACAGGCGTCCCGGGCAGCAGCCCGCCAGGCCGGGCAGGACAAGCTCGCTGCCTGGAAGACGGATGCCGTGCAGGCCTCCCTGGGCAGCGCCGAGGTGCTCACGCGTGCCGCAGCCAACAAGTGGCCTCCCGCTTTGCTCGATGCGGTGATGCTGGCGCCGGCCCAATCACTGCCAGCCTGGGCGGGGGCTGATCTGGGTGCCCAAGGCTATGCCGTGGTCCGCGTCAACAAGGTGTTGCCCGCACCTGACCTGTCATCCCGCGAGCAAGAGCGTGCCCAATTTGCCCAGTGGATGAGTACCGCCGAGGGGCTGTCTTATTACAACCACCTCAAGGATCGATACAAAGTGGTGATCAAGGAGCCGCGTCCGGGTTTGGGCATGCCCCCCTGAGAATCGCTGCGGCTATAATAGTTGTCTCTAAGGTGGCTGTAGCTCAGTTGGTAGAGTCCAGGATTGTGATTCCTGTCGTCGTGGGTTCGAGTCCCATCAGCCACCCCACCCACATCTCGAAAAAAGCCCGGTTCGCCGGGCTTTTTGCTGTGTCCGGCCCGATTGGACGGGTCAGTCAGAGAGGTCAGTGCTTGGCGCATGGGCCACTTCTGTGCGGTGGCGCACATGGTGGGCGACCGCACCCAGCATCACCCACTTCCATGATCTGGATCAATGCGAAACAATAGCGCCTGACTGCCGTGGCCCACTTCGATCGGCTGCCGCCAACCCCAACGATGTTTTGTTGCCATGACTTCCGTTCCCGCTCAAGCTGTCCTCTCGCTGCTGGATCGTCTTTCCCCTGACGATCTCGACCGTCTCCGCCCTGGCCTGCAACTGGTCACACTCCAACAAGACCAGGTGCTGTATCAGGCCGGTCAGGCCGTTTCGAGTGTCTTCTTTCCGGTCACTGCATGGATTGAGGAAGTGCTGCCACAACAGGACGGAGAGGCGCATTTTTTGCGCCGCATCGACGGCCAATCCATGGCAGGCGCCTGCGCGCTGGGTGACGCGGTGGCCACGCGGACGGCGAGGGTGTGTGGCCAGGGACAGGCCTACCGCATGGGCTATGCCGATTTTGCACGGGCCCTGGATGAGGTCCAGGGCTTTCGCGAACTTGTGATGCAGGACGCCGCAGCGGCAGTGCTGGCAACCCACCGCCCGCGGTAGCGCTGCCTGGTGGCGGTCAGTTGACCATCACCAGCTTGCCCATGACCTGGCGTGAGGTCATGCGTTCGTAGGCGGCCTTCAACTCGCTCATGGGCATGGTGCGGTCAATGACGGGTTTGATCTTGCCTTGCTGAACCCACGCGACCAGCTCGCGCATCATTGCATCATTGGCCTCTGGCTCCCGACGCGCAAAGTCGCCCCAGAACACCCCCACCACCGAGGCGCCCTTGAGCAGTGCCAGATTCAAGGGCAGCGAGGGAATGGGACCAGCGGCAAATCCGATCACCAGATAGCGACCGCGCCAGGCGATGGAGCGGAACGCGGGTTCTGTGAGGTCCCCCCCGACCGGGTCATAGATCACATCGGGTCCGCGGCCCCCGGTTAAGGTCTTGAGCTGCTCACGCAAGGACCCGTCGCGGTAGTTGATGACATGATCAGCCCCCAGGCGCTGGCACAAGGCGCACTTGTCGTCGCTCGAGGCGGCTGCAATCACGATGGCCCCCGCGGCCTTGGCAATCTGGATCGCCGACGTGCCCACCCCACCGGCCGCACCCAGCACCAGCACCGTCTCGCCTGCTTTGAGTTGGGCGCGGTCGATGAGCGCATGGTAGGAGGTGGCATAAATCATGATGAATGCTGCGGCGTCCACGCTGCTGAAGCCGTCGGGCAGCGGCAGGCACAAGCGGGCCGGGGCCAGCGCATGGGTGGCAAAGCCGCCAGTGCCGGGCAAGCAGGCCACGCGCTGGCCGACGTGCAGATGTGTCACCGCCTCACCCACTGCGCGGATCGTGCCGGCGTACTCGGAGCCGGGCACAAAGGGCAGGGGAGGCTTCATCTGGTATTTGTTCTGCACGATCAGCGCGTCCGGAAAGTTCAGACTGGCCGCCTCGATCTCGATCAGCACCTCGCCGCCTTGGGGCACGGGGGTGGGCAGTTCTTTCCAGGTCAGGGCCTCAACGCCCACGGGGTTTTCGCACAACCAAGCATGCATGGTGGTCTCCAGAGAATTCAAAGGCTGATCATAGGGGTACCCGGGGTCCAGTTCGCCGGGTTCGCGCAGCGTGACGCCTACAATCAGGCACTTACAGGACAGCGCATGAATATTCTCATCTCCAACGACGATGGCTACCAGGCTCCGGGCATTGTGGCCCTCTATGAGGCCTTGAAGGACCTGGGAAGGGTGGAGGTGGTGGCGCCCGAGCAGAACAACAGCGCCAAGTCCAATGCCCTGACCCTGCATTCCCCCTTGTACGTGCACCAGGCCTCCAATGGTTTCCGCTACCTCAACGGCACCCCCGCCGATTGTGTGCACGTGGCGCTCACCGGCTTGCTCGATTTCCGGCCCGACCTGGTGGTCTCTGGCATCAACAACGGGGCCAACATGGGCGACGACACCATCTACTCCGGGACCGTGGGCGCGGCCATGGAGGGCTACCTGATGGGCATTCCCGCCATCGCCTTTTCGCAAGTCGACAAAGGCTGGAAGCACCTGGATGCGGCCGCCGCAGTGGCGCGGCAACTGGTGCAGTCCCTCATGGCCCAGCGCCGTGCAGGGGCCTCGCCCTGGCTCCTCAACGTCAATGTGCCGTGCCTGCCGCAAGCGTCCCTCAAGCCGGTCAAGGTCTGCCGGCTGGGTCGGCGGCATCCGGCCGAACGCGTCATCACGCAGGAGAACCCCCGGGGTGACACCATGTACTGGATTGGCAGCGCGGGTCCCGCCAAAGACGATGTGGACGGCACGGATTTCCACGCCACCTTCACCGGCCATGTCGCGCTCACGCCCTTGCAGGTGGATCTCACCGAGCACGCCGCCCTGGCCGATTGGGGGCGCGTGGCCCAGACACTTCCTGGGGCCTGAGCGCGCTCCTTGCGCCGTGTCATGAAAAAACGCCCCGCCTTTCCTGCGCAACTCGACCTGGGGCAGGACCATCCTGCACCCACGCCACGCATGGCGGTGACCCGCGTGCGAGCGTCGGGTCAGGCGGCCAAAGGCACAGCACCGCCAGTCAAGCCAGCGCCCGCTGTCCCCTCCCTGTCCCCGCGCACGCCCAGTGCCGTCGCCCCCAAAACTGACGCGTCACCCACGGGGCTGGGGCTGGACTCTGCCCACGTGCGCTCCCGCATGGTGCGCAAACTGCTCGAGCAAGGCATTGAAGACGCGGTGGTGCTCAAGGCTATGGAAACCATCGAGCGGCACCGGTTTGTGGACAGCGCCCTGGTCAACCAGGCCTACGAAGACACCAGCCTGCCCATCGGCCTGGGGCAAACCATCTCCAAGCCCAACGTGGTGGCCCGCATGCTGGCCTTGCTGCGTCAGGGGCATAACCTCCACGTCGACGGCAAGCTCGGACGGGTGCTCGAGATTGGTACCGGTTGTGGCTATCAGGCCGCCTTGCTGAGCGCGATGTCCAAAGAGGTGTACAGCATCGAGCGCTTGCGCGGTCTGCACGAGAAAGCCCGTGAAAACCTGCGCCACCTGCGAGTGGCCAATTTGCATCTGCTGTTTGGTGACGGCATGCTGGGCTATGCGCAAGGAGCGCCCTATGCGGGCATCATCGCAGCCGCTGGTGGCGAGGCGGTACCAGATGCCTGGATAGATCAACTGGCTGTGGGGGGCCGTCTGGTGGCACCCCTGGTGACCGCGCAGGGCCAGCAGGCCTTGCTGGTGCTGGACAAGACGCCCCAGGGCGTGCAGCGGCAGTGGCTCGAAGCGGTGCATTTTGTCCCTCTAAAATCGGGCGTTGCCTGAGAGCGAGGAATGAACATGGGCCGTCGTATGGGTTGGGGGATGTGGTGGTGTGCGCTGGCCTGTGTGGCCGGCTGTGCACAGGCGCCGCATCGTCCCGCTCCGGTGGAAGAGCGGCGCACACCGGGGGCCGCGAACACGCGTCCCGCCGCCGCCAGCACGGCCTCCGCGGCAGCCCCGAGTGCCGACAACAATGGCAAGGCCGGCTATTACACGGTTCGGCCGGGCGACACCCTCATCAAGATCGGACTTGACAATGGGCAGAACTGGCGCGATCTGGTGCGCTGGAACAACCTCGAAAATCCCAATGTGATCGAGAAAGGCCAGGTGCTGCGTGTGGCGCCGCCCCCGGGCGAAGAGGGCGTGGTGGTGCGACCCGTCGTCCGCAACAATGCCACCTTGCCGCCGTCAGCGGGCCAGCAACCGGCCCAGCAGCCCGCGCAACCGGCCGCCGCTCCTCCCCCTGCGGGCACGGCGTCCGCTGCCGTCGATGCTGCCGAGGAAACCCTGAACTTCATGTGGCCCACCAGCGGCCAGGTGCTGGCCAGTTTTGATGATCCCAAAAACAAGGGCCTGGATCTTGCCGGCAAGGTGGGTGACGCCGTGATGGCGGCCGCTGATGGACGTGTGGTTTATGCCGGCTCCGGACTGCGCGGGTACGGCAACCTGGTGATCATCAAGCACAACAACGTCTACCTGACGGCCTATGCCCATAACCAGTCGCTGTTGGTGAAGGAAGACCAGGTGGTCAAGCGCGGTCAGAAAATTGCCGAGATGGGCAACACCGACGCCGACCAGGTCAAGCTGCATTTTGAAATTCGCCGGCAGGGCAAGCCGGTGGACCCGGCCCGTTACCTGCCCGCCACGCGCTGACGAGGCGCGGGAAGCTTCACGCATGGCCTGGCCGGTACTGGTCTTCGACCTGGAAACCATTCCGGATGTGGCAGGCTTGCGCTTGCTGCGCAACGCGCCCGCCAGCCAGACCGATGCGGAGGTGCTGGCCGGCTGGGTGCAAGAGCGTCAGGCCGCCGGGCAAAGCGATTTTTTGCCGCACTACCTGCAACGTGTGCTCACCATCAGTTGCGTGTTTCGCAATGCGCAGGGCTTGCGCGTGCACTCCTGGGTGGACCGAGACGGTCGCAGTGAAGGCAGCATGATCCAGTCCTTCTTCCACAGCCTGGACAAGCACGTGCCGCAATTGGTGAGCTGGAATGGTGGCGGATTCGATCTCCCCGTCTTGCACTACCGCGGCCTGCAGCATGGGGTGGTGGCAGACAAGTACTGGGACCTGGGCGAGGATGACCGCGACTTCAAGTGGAACAACTACATCAGCCGCTACCACCATCGCCATCTGGATCTGATGGACTTGCTCGCGTTGTACCAGTCACGGGCCAATGCACCGCTCGATGCCATGGCCAAACTGTGCGGCTTCCCGGGCAAGCTGGGCATGGATGGCTCTGCCGTGTACCAGGCCTACCTGCAAGGGCAGCTGGAAGATATCCGCCGCTACTGCGAAACGGATGTCATGAACACCTACTTGCTCTACTGCCGTTACCAGCTCATGCGCGGGGGGTTCCGGTCCGAGGAATACCACCAGGAGATGATCACCGTGCGTGAATCCCTGCAGGCGCTGGTGGACACCGAGCCCCATTGGAATGATTACCTGGCCGCCTGGCCTGAACCTACCCCACCCGACCATGTCTGACACGTCCCATTGGCCTGAGCAGGCCCTCACCATCGAATCGCTCGACCTGGAAGCCCAGGGTGTGGCGCATCGCCCCGATGGCAAGGTGGTGTTTGTCGAGGGCGCACTGCCGTTTGAGGTGGTGGAGGTGCAAGTCCACCGCAAGAAAAACCAGTGGGAGGCCGGTACGCTGAAGGTGCTGCACCACGAATCCTCGCAACGCGTTCGACCCGCGTGTCCTCACTTTGGGTTGCATGCCGGGGCCTGCGGCGGATGCAAGATGCAGCATCTGCACCCGAGCGCGCAACTCGCCATCAAGCAGCGTGTGCTGGAGGACAACCTCTGGCACCTGGGCAAGGTCAAGGCCGAGACCCTGCTGCGTCCTATCCAGGGGCCCGACTGGGGCTACCGCTATCGGGCACGCCTGTCGGTCCGCTACGTGCACAAGAAGGGCACCGTGCTGGTGGGCTTTCATGAACGCAAAAGCCGCTATGTGGCGGACATGACCCACTGCCCGGTCTTGCCGCCTCATGTGGAGGCGTTGCTGGTGCCCCTGCGTGCGCTCATCGGCAGTCTGCAGGCCCGCGAGACCTGTCCGCAAATTGAACTGGCCTGCGGGGACTCGGTGGTGGCACTGGTGCTCAGGCATCTCGAGCCCCTGAGTGAGCACGACCAGCAACGACTGCGCGATTTTGCGTTGCAGCACCAGGTTCAGTGGTGGTTGCAACCCAAGGGGCCCAACACCGTGCACCGGTTGCCCATGGGGGATATGCCGTCGTCCGTGCTCTCCTATGCCTTGTCCGAATTCGGCATCCAGATGCCGTTTCTGCCCACCGATTTCACCCAGGTCAATCCGCACATCAACCGGGTGCTGGTCGGGCGTGCCGTGCGCCTCCTGCAGGTGCAGCGGGCGGAGCGGGTGATTGACTGGTTCTGTGGTCTGGGCAATTTCACGCTGCCCCTGGCCACGCAGGCCCGGGAGGTGCTGGGCATCGAAGGCAGCGAGGCCCTGGTCCAGCGTTCAGGGGAAAACCTGGCGCACAACCAGTCGCTGCGCCTGCGTGAGGGGGCCGAGGCCTTGGCGCCGACGCGTTTCGTGGCCCGCAACCTGTTCGAGATGACCCCCGAGTTGTTGTGCCAGGATGGCGTGGCCGACAAGTGGCTGGTCGACCCCCCGCGTGAAGGCGCCTTTGCCTTGGTCAAGGCGCTGGCCGACCTGCACCAGACACCCGAGTTGCGCCAGGGGTGGACACCGCCCCGGCGCATCGTCTATGTCAGCTGCAACCCGGCCACGCTGGCGCGTGATGCGGGCTTGCTGGTACATCAGGCCGGGTATCGTTGTGAAAGTGCAGGGGTGGTGAACATGTTCCCGCATACGGCGCACGTGGAGAGTGTGGCGGTGTTCACGCTGGCCTGACCCCGTTCCTGCGCGTCTTTCTCGACAGCGTGACGCCCGACGACGGGGCCCACAGATCACGGTCAAAAAAAAGGGGCCCGTGGGGCCCCTGATTCAGGAAGTGCGAAGAACTCAGTCCTTCTCGCCACCCATGATGCCCAGCAGGGCCAGCAAGCTCTGGAACACGTTGATGATGTCCAGGTACAGGGCCAGCGTGGCGCTGATGTAGTTGGTTTCGCCGCCGTCAATGATCTGCTTCAGGTCGTACAGCATGTAGGCACTGAAGATGCCGATGGCCAGCATGGAGAGGACCATCATGCCGGCAGTGGAGCCGACAAAGACGTTGATGATGCCACCCACCATCAACACGATGGCACCGACAAACAACCACTTGCTCATGCCCGACAGATCGCGCTTGATGACGGTGGACAGGCTGGCCATGGCGAAGAACACACCCGCCGTCCCGCCAAAGGCGGTCATCACCAGTTCGGCGCCGTTCTTGAAGCCCAGCACCATGGCAATCATGCGGGAGAGCATGAGCCCCATGAAGAAGGTGAAGCCCAACAGCACCCACACACCGGTGGACGACTCCTTGGTTTTCTCGATGGCATAAATGAAGCCGAAGGCACCGGCCAGGAACACCACCAGGCCCAGGCCGCCGCTGAGGGCCAGGGTGAGGCCGGTGGCCACGCCGATCCAGGCGCCCATCACCGTGGGGATCATGCTCAGCGCCAGGAGCACATACGTGTTACGCAACACGCGGTTGCGCTCGGCTGCACTGGTGGGTGCATAACCGTACTCGAAAGTTTGCATGTGGTCGCTCATCCATCACTCCTTGTAAAGATGATTAAAGCTGAAACCCATTGTAGGGGGATTCAAGTTGTTCCTACAATGCCCCCCAAAACCCACACATTGACAAGGTGCTTGTTCCATGAAATCCAAAGCCGTCCTCGAACTCTCCGACCTGAAAGCCATCGCCGCAGCCGCCGAAGCGGAGGCCCTGCGCAACCAGTGGGCGGTGACCATTGCCATCGTCGACGATGGCGGCCACCTGCTGTGGCTGCAGCGTCTGGACGGTGCCGCACCGATCTCGGCCCACATCGCCCCGGCCAAGGCCCACACCGCCGCCACAGGCCGGCGTGAAACCAAGGTCTATGAAGACATCATCAACAACGGCCGTTATGCCTTCATCACCGCCCCGACCATCGAGGGTCTGCTGGAAGGCGGCGTGCCCATCCTCAAGGATGGCCAGGTGATCGGCGCCGTGGGGGTGAGCGGCGTGAAATCCATCGAGGACGCGCAGATCGCCAAGGCAGGCATCGCCGCACTGGGCTGATGCCCGGGTTGCGTCCCGTCATGGTGACGGGACGTGGCTCAATACGTCAGCCGCTCCGGCCGGATTTCCTGCAGGATGGTGGTGGCGATTTCCTCAATGCTCTTGGTGGTGGTGGACAGCCACCGGATGCCCGAGCGGCGCATCATGGCCTCGGCTTCGTTCACCTCGTGCCGGCAGTTCTCGAGGCTGGCGTAGCGCGAGTTCGGCCGCCGTTCGTTGCGTATCTCGCTCAGGCGGTCGGGCTGGATGGTCAGGCCGAAGATTTTCTTGATGTGCGGCACCAGCGCCGGGGGCAACTGCTTGCGGTCAAAGTCCTCGGGGATGAGCGGGTAGTTGGCTGCCTTGAGGCCGTACTGCATCGCCAGGTACAGGCTGGTGGGGGTTTTGCCGCTGCGGCTCACCCCGATCAGGATGACGTCTGACAACTCGAGGTCGCGGTTGAGCTGGCCGTCATCGTGCGCCAGGCTGAAGTTGATCGCTTCGATCCGGTCGTGGTATTCCTTGCTTTTGCTCACGTCCGAGAAACGTCCGATGCGGTGGTTGGACGTGATGCCCAGCTCCTGCTCCAGCGGGTTCACAAAGGTGCTGAACATGTCCAGCAGCATGCCCTTGCAGCCTTGCTGGATGACGCCCAGCACCTCCTCGTTGACCAGCGTGGTGAAAACGATGGGGCGACGCCCTTCCACCTCGGCCGTGTGGTTGATCTGACGGACCGCCTGGTGCGCCTTGTCCACCGAGTCGGTGAACGGCAGCCGGACATGGCGTGGCCGCATCTCGAACTGGGCCAGGATGGCGTTGCCAAAGGTTTCGGCCGTGATGCCGGTGCCATCAGAAATGAAAAAAACCGTGCGTTGGGGCATGAGGGCGTCCAAAGTCAATATCCTGCGGCAGGCCCGGCATGGGGCGGTCCTGCCGCTCTACAATTCAGCCATTATCCGAATTTCTCCATGCTGACCCTGCTGCTGCCTTTGCTGCTGATGCTGGCCATCTGCCGGTGGGTGAGTGTGCGCGTGCCCGGGCGGGCTGCCCTCAGCCCCGTGTTTCCACCCCGGCGAGCCAGACCGATTTCAACTTCTGGAGCTTCCCCATGTCTGCACGCTTTAGCCCGACCGCCCTGGTCGTACCGTTTGAGCACCTGAGAATGTCCGACGTCGAGGTGGTGGGCGGTAAAAACGCCAGCCTCGGCGAAATGATCTCGCAATTGCCTCAGGGGGTGCGGGTGCCCACGGGCTTTGCCACCACGGCCCACGCGTTTCGCGAATTTCTCCAGCACGATGGGTTGAACGACCGGATCCAGGCCCGCCTCGCCAGCCTGAACACCGATGACGTGCGCGCCTTGGCCGAAACCGGTGCCGAAATTCGTGGCTGGGTCGAAGCCCAGCCTTTTCCCGCCGATCTCGAACAAGCCATCCGCGTCGCCTATGCCGAACTGAGCGCGGGACAGCCCCAGGCCTCTTTTGCCGTGCGCTCTTCGGCCACCGCCGAGGATCTGCCCGACGCCTCGTTTGCCGGCCAGCAGGAAACCTTCCTCAATGTGGTGGGCATCGAGCAGGTGCTGCACAAGATGAAAGAGGTGTTCGCCTCGCTCTACAACGACCGTGCCATCAGCTACCGCGTGCACAAGGGCTTTGCCCACGCCGATGTGGCCTTGTCGGCTGGTGTGCAGCGCATGGTGCGCTCCGACCTCGGGGCGGCCGGCGTGATGTTCACGCTGGATACCGAATCAGGATTTGAGGACGTGGTGTTCATCACCTCCAGCTACGGCCTGGGCGAGACCGTGGTGCAAGGGGCGGTCAACCCCGACGAGTTCTATGTGCACAAACCCATGTTGCAAGCGGGCAAGCGCGCCCTCATTCGCCGCAACCTGGGCTCCAAGATGATCCAGATGGTGTTTGCGTCCGAGGACGACCGCGCCGCCGGCAGCCGTCTGGTCAAGACCATCGACGTGCCCACCGAGCAACGCAACCGCTATTCGCTGACAGACGCCGACGTGGAGCAACTGGCGCGTTACGCCCTGGTCATCGAAGCGCACTACGGCCGCCCGATGGACATCGAGTGGGGCAAGGACGGCGCCGACGGCCAACTCTACATCCTGCAGGCGCGACCCGAGACGGTCAAGAGCCAGCAACAGGGACAGGCCGAGCAACGCTTCACACTCAAGGCGCGTGGTGCCGTGCTGACCGAGGGCCGCGCCATCGGGCAGAAGATTGGTGCGGGTCCCGTGCGTCTGGTGCACAACATCAGCGAGATGGACCGGGTGCAACCGGGAGACGTGCTGGTGACCGATATGACCGACCCGAACTGGGAGCCGGTGATGAAACGCGCCAGTGCCATCGTCACCAACCGCGGTGGGCGCACCTGCCACGCGGCCATCATCGCGCGCGAACTGGGCATTCCTGCTGTGGTGGGTTGCGGCGACGCCACCGAGAAACTGAGCGATGGCGCGCTGGTGACAGTGAGTTGCGCCGAGGGCGACACGGGGCATATCTACGACGGCCTGCTGGAAACCGAGGTGACCGAGGTCGAGCGCGGCACCATGCCCCAGATCCCCACCAAGATCATGATGAACGTGGGCAACCCGCAACTCGCGTTCGATTTTGCACAGTTGCCCAACGAGGGGGTGGGTCTGGCGCGTCTGGAGTTCATCATCAACAACAACATTGGCGTGCACCCCAAGGCCATCCTGGACTACCCGGCCGTGGATGCCGACCTCAAGAAGGCAGTGGAGTCGGTGGCGCGTGGTCATGCCTCCCCGCGCGCCTTTTATGTGGACAAGGTGGCCGAAGGCATTGCCACCATCGCCGCGGCGTTCTGGCCCAAGCCCGTCATCGTGCGCTTGTCCGATTTCAAGTCGAACGAGTACCGAAAACTCATCGGAGGCAGCCGCTACGAGCCCGAGGAAGAAAACCCGATGCTGGGCTTTCGCGGCGCGGCAAGGTACCTCAGCGCCGATTTCGGTGAAGCCTTCGCCATGGAGTGCGAGGCCCTGTGCCGCGTGCGTGGCGAGATGGGGTTGACCAACGTGCAGGTGATGGTGCCCTTTGTGCGCACCCTGGGGCAGGCCGAACGTGTGACGGCGCTCCTGGGACACCATGGGTTGCGCCGTGGCGAGAACGACCTGAAAGTGATCATGATGTGCGAGGTGCCCAGCAACGCCATTCTGGCCGAGCAGTTCCTGCAGTACTTCGATGGTTTCTCGATTGGTTCCAACGACCTCACCCAACTCACCCTGGGGCTGGACCGGGACTCGGGCCTGGAATTGCTGGCGGCCGATTTTGATGAACGGGACCCGGCCGTGCAGGCCCTGTTGCGCCAGGCCATCGATGCCTGCCGTGCGCAGGGCAAGTACGTGGGCATTTGCGGACAAGGACCCAGCGACCATCCCGACTTTGCCCGCTGGCTGTGCGATGCGGGCATCGCCTCGATCTCGCTCAACCCCGACAGCGTGGTGCAAACCTGGAAGATGCTGGCGACCTGACATCCTCCACGCATGACGCCGTCTGACCCTGCACCCACCAACGAGCGCGTGCGCAGGCGCTCGCGCATCGGCGTGTTGTTGCTCACGCTCATCACCACGGCCGGCTTGTGCGGCGCCTGGTGGTGGCCCGAGCGCACCGAGTGGCACTACCTGCTGGTGACACAGGTCATTCCCCTGTGCTACGTGGCGCTGGCCTGGTGGGTGGCGCACCGACGAATGGACGAGGACGACGATGCCTAGGCGCTGGGGACTGGTGCTGGTGGGGTTGCTCTGCGTGGTGGGCTTGTCGCTCAGCCTGTGGCTGGCTGATTTGATGGGCGTCTCCAAGACCTACATCAACGCCTTCTTCCTGCTGGTCTCCATCGTCGGCTATGCCGTGATCGGCATGTTCTGCCGCACCACGCAGCCAGAAGAGTATTTTGTGGCCGGGCGGCGCATCACCGCCCCCTTCAACGGCATGGCCACGGCCGCGGACTGGATGTCGGCCGCCAGTTTCATCGGCATGACCGGTCTGCTGCTGAACGAGGGATACATCGGTGACGGCTTGCATGCCGGCGGGTTGGCCTATGTGCTGGGTTGGACGGGGGGCTTTTGCCTGCTCTGTTTCCTGTTCGCCGGGAAAATCCAGCAGACGCAGGCCATCACCATTCCCGACATGCTGGGCAACCTGTTTGGCAGCACGGCCGTGCGCTGGTTCAGTGCCTGGGGAGCCATCCTGTGTTCCAGCATTTACCTGGTGGCTCAGATCTACGGCATTGGGCTGGTCACGTCCATGCTCTCGGGCCTGACATTCGAACTGGGCATGTTCCTGGCGTTGGGTGGCATCCTGCTGTGCTCCTTCCTCGGGGGGATGCGCGCCATCACCTGGACCCAGGTGGTGCAGTGTGTGGTGATCGTGGCGTCCATGGTGGCGCTGGTCGTGGCGGTGTCGTGGCGCGAGCAAGGCCACCCGGTGGCCCCGCTGGCGGCCTGGCAGGACATGCTGCAAGTCAACGAGCGTGCACAGCAGATCGCCTTGGACACGGGTGAGCACACCACCACCCTGGCCATGGAGCAGCGGTTGCGGCACCTGAATGAGAAGATCGCCGACCCTGTGGCGGCGCGCGACCTCGAGCGGCAAATCCTGGCGCGGCAACTGGCCCGCCTCAAGGCAGAGAACGCATCGCTTGGCGATATCCAGCGGCTGGAATCCAACCCGGCCTGGCGGGACATGGGCGAAGAGCGCATGGTGGCGGCCTGGCGGCAGGAACGTGATCGCATTCAGCAGGTCATGAGCCGCCCGGTGGGCTTCAAGGGATTGCAGGCGCCAGGCGCCAATGGGGGGCTGTTCAACACCTTGGCCCTGGTGTTTTGTCTGATGCTGGGCAGCGCGGCCTTGCCGCATATCCTGATGCGCTCCTTCTCGGCGGCCAGCCCCCGTGATGCCGAGTTGTCGCTGGTCTGGGCGCTGCTTTTCATTGCGGCCGTCTACCTGTGCGCTTCGTCGCTGGCGGTAATGCTCAAGCATTCGGTGCTCACCGAGTTGGTGGGCGCGCGGCTCGATCAGCTGCCGGACTGGGCCGAGCAGCTCAAATTGCGACGCTTGCCGCTGCTGTTCCTGAGTGACTGGAACCGGGATGGCATCGTGCAGTTTGGTGACATTCGCATTGCCAACGATTACCTCATGCTGGCAGTGCCCGACATCATGCGCATATCCCCCGTATTCACCGGCCTGATTGCCGCCGGGGCGCTGGCTGCGGCGCTGTCCACCGCCGATGGCCTGCTGCTCACCATTGCCAATGCGCTGTCACACGACCTGTATTTCCAGACGGTCAAGCCCGAGGCCTCGTCGGTGCGTCGTGTCATGCTGTCCAAGGTGTTGCTGATGCTGGTGGCGTTGACGGCGACCTGGGTGGCCACCAACCAGCCCGTGGACATTCTGTTCTGGGTGGCCTGTGCGTTCTCCCTGGCGGCGTCCACCTTCTTCCCGGTGTTGCTGCTGGGACTGCACTGGTCCGGCATGAGCCGCACGGGCGCACTGGCCGCCATGGTGGCCGGGATGGGCGTTTCTCTGTACTACATTGTGATTAATTACCACGGGATTCAGAAATATTTCGGGCTGATGCCCGAGCAGACCCTCTGGCTGGGCCTGGAACCTTTCAGTGCAGGGGTCTTCGGGGTGCCCGCCGGGCTGGTGTGCGGGGTGCTGTTCAGTTGGCTCAGACCGGGCCGTGGATGACGCTATAATCGTGGGCTTTTCACCTTGCTGCACCCTGTCAGACGCCGGGGGCGGCTTCATCCACAAGGAGAGTCCATGCGTCATTATGAAATCATCCTGCTGATCCACCCCGATCAGAGCGAGCAGGTTCCTGCCATGCTCGAGCGCTACAAGAGCATGATCACCACCGCCGGTGGTGCCGTGCACCGTGTTGAAGACTGGGGCCGCCGTCAACTGGCCTACATGATCAACAAGCTGGCCAAGGCTCACTACCTGTGCATCAACATTGAAGCCGATCAGGCCATCATGGCTGAACTCGAGCATGCGTTCCGCTTCAACGACGCCGTGCTGCGTCACCTCACCGTGCAGAAGAAGAAGGCCGAGACCGGTCCTTCCCTGATGATGAAGACGGTTGAGCGTGAAGAGGCCCGCAAGGCCCAGCAATCCGAGATGCAGCAAGCCTGAGTGACGTGACACCCGAGGGTGCCAATCGCGTTGTCCTGACAGCCCGTATTGCAGAGCGAACTGCGCTGCGATACACACCGGCCGGACTGCCCGCCTTGGATCTGAGACTCGAACACGAGTCCCTGGTCGATGAAGCCGGACAACCCCGCCAGGTGAAAGCCAGTCTCAAGACAATTGCCCTGGGCACGCTGGCCGAACGACTCGATCGGCAACCTCTGGACCACACACTCCGGTTTCTAGGCTTTTTGGCGACCCCGCGCAACGGCAAAGGCGTCGTCTTTCATTTGCAAGAGTTTCAGCACATTTCATAGGAGGCCCAGACCATGGCCACGTTCAAAAAATTCAACAAGGACAAGCGTCCCAAGCGCAACACCCAATCGCTGCTGTTCAAGCGCAAGCGTTTCTGCCGTTTCACGGTGGCCCACGTTGAGGAAATCGACTACAAAGACGTCGACACCCTGCGCGACTTCATCGCCGAAAACGGCAAGATCATTCCCGCGCGTCTGACCGGCACCCGTGCCATCTACCAGCGCCAACTCAATACCGCCATCAAGCGCGCCCGCTTCCTGGCCATGCTGCCGTACAGCGACCAGCACAAGATCTGAGGAGAACATCCATGCAAATCATTCTGCTCGACAAGGTTGTCAACCTCGGTAATCTCGGTGAAGTCGTTCGTGTCAAGGACGGCTACGCTCGCAACTTCCTGATCCCCTCTGGCCGCGCCCGTCGCGCCACCGAGTCGGCCATCAAGGAGTTCGAAGCCCGCCGCGCCGAACTCGAAAAAGCTGCTGCGGACAAACTGTCTGCCGCTCAAGCCCAGGGCGAGAAGCTCAACGGCGCCACCGTCAAGCTGACCCAGAAGGCCGGCGTGGACGGCCGCCTGTTTGGCTCGGTCACCAACTTCGACATTGCCGAAGAACTCGGCAAGATGGGTTTCCCCGTGGTCAAGGCGCAAGTGCGCATGCCCACTGGCCCGATCAAGCTGGTCGGTGACTCTTCCGTCAGCGTTGCACTGCACACGGACGTGGTGGTGGATATCAACGTGTCGGTCTACGGCGAAACTGCCTGATCGTGGCGCAGCACCGCCGGGTGCTGTCGCAAAAAGCCGCTTCCTCGGAGGCGGCTTTTTTTTTGTGAGTCAGTTGCAACTTACCCACCCACAATCAACCACTTATCCACAGACTTATCCGGTGACGCCGCGCACATAAGCCCGTAGCATTGACACTTTCAAGGAAACCCATGTCCGCGGTATTGCCCAGTTTCGAGGAAGACACCTACCCTGATCACCAGGTGGCGCAGTTGCGCATTCCGCCGCACTCGCTCGAAGCCGAGTCCAGTGTGCTGGGGGGGCTTTTGCTGGACAACAGTGCCTGGGACCGCGTGGGCGATCTGGTCACCGATTCGGACTTTTACCGGTACGAACACCGGCTGGTGTTCTCCGCGATCGCGGCCCTCATCAACAGCAGCCGGCCAGCCGACGTCATCACCGTCTTTGAGCACCTGCAAAGCCTGGGCAAGGCCGATGAGGTCGGCGGTCTGGCCTATCTCAACTCACTGGCGCAGTACGTGCCCAGTGCCAGCAACATCCGCCGATATGGCGAGATCGTGCGCGAGCGTGCCATCCTGCGCAAACTGGTGACGGCCAGCGACGAGATTGCCACCACCGCGTTCAGCCCCAAGGGCCGGCCGGTGGCTCAGATTCTCGATGAGGCCGAACAGAAAATCTTCCACATCGGCGAAGAAGGCTCGCGCATGAAGCAGGGCTTCCAGTCGATGAATTCGCTGGTGGTGGAGTTGCTCGACCGGGTAGACGAGATGTCGAAAAACCCGAACGACATCACGGGTGTGCCCACGGGCTTTCACGACTTTGACCGCATGACCTCCGGCATGCAGCCGGGTGACCTGATCGTGCTGGCGGCGCGCCCCTCCATGGGCAAGACGGCGCTGGCGATCAACATTGCCGAGAATGTGGCGGTGCAAGAGGGCTTGCCGGTGGCCGTGTTCTCGATGGAAATGGGGGCGTCTCAATTGGCGGTGCGTATCGTCGGCTCGATTGGTCGTATCGACCAGGGACATCTGCGCACCGGAAAACTGAGTGATGATGAGTGGCCGCGCCTGACCGAAGCCATCGAAAAACTGCGCAATGTGTCGCTGCACATCGATGAAACGCCTGGCCTCACGCCCAGCGAGCTGCGTGCCAACGCTCGCCGTCTCTCGCGTCAGTGCGGCAAGCTCGGCCTGATCGTGGTGGACTACCTGCAGTTGATGTCGGGCAGTTCCAGCGACGGCAGCGACAACCGCGCCACCGAGCTGGGTGAAATCTCACGCGGCTTGAAGATGCTGGCCAAGGAATTGCAATGCCCGGTGATTGCGCTGTCGCAGCTCAACCGAAGCGTGGAGCAACGCACCGACAAGCGCCCGATGATGAGCGACTTGCGTGAATCGGGTGCCATCGAGCAGGATGCCGACGTCATCATGTTCATCTACCGCGACGACTACTACAACAAGGACAGCAAGGAGCCGGGCGTGGCCGAAGTCATCATCGGCAAGCAGCGTAATGGCCCCACCGGCACCGTGAAGCTGGCCTTCCTGAAGCCCATCACCAAGTTTGAGTCCCTCGCCTCGGGCGGCGCCGACTATTGAGGGTCAGGGCCCGAGCCCGGTTGACCGCCGCGTGCCTTACAGCGCCTCGCTGGCAAAGTCCGCCAGGCGTGATCGCTCGCCTCGGGCCAACATGATGTGTCCACCGTGCGGCCAGCCCTTGAACTTGTCGACCGCAAACGTCAGGCCGGATGAGCCTTCGGTGAGGTAGGGCGTGTCGATCTGGGCGAGGTTGCCCATGCAAATGATCTTGGTGCCTGGCCCCGCACGGGTGATCAGCGTCTTCATCTGCTTGGGGGTCAGGTTTTGCGCCTCGTCGATGATGACGTACTTGTTCATGAAGGTGCGACCGCGCATGAAGTTCATGCTCTTGATCTTGATGCGGCTGCGGATCAGTTCGTTGGTGGCGGCGCGGCCCCACTCGCCGGCACTGGTCTCGGTCTTGGCCAGCACTTCGAGGTTATCGTCGAGGGCGCCCATCCAGGGACCCATTTTTTCTTCTTCGGTGCCGGGCAGGAATCCGATGTCCTCGCCCACGCTGACCGTGGCGCGGGTCATGATGATCTCGGTGTAACGACGGTCATCGAGCACCTGGGTCAGACCGGCGGCCAGGGCCAGCAGCGTCTTGCCGGTGCCGGCCGTGCCCGCCAGCGTGACGAAGTCGATCTCGGGGTCCATCAACAGGTTGAGGGCGAAGTTCTGCTCGCGGTTGCGGGCCGTCACGCCCCAGATGGCGTTCTTCAGGTGGTTGAACTCCTTGAGGGTTTTGAGCACCACCGTCTTGCCGCGAATTTCGGTGACGCGTGCATACAAGCTGGGCTCGCCCGGTGCCTCGAAGAACACAAACTGGTTGATGTGCAGGCTGGGCACGATGGGACCCGACAAGCGGTAGAAGGTATGGCTACCGGATTGCCAACTCTCCACCGTCTTGCCGTGCCGGATCCAGAAGTCGGGGGGCAGGGCCAGGGCGCCGGAGTAGAGCAGGTCGCCATCTTCCAGCGTCTTGTCGTTTTGATAGTCCTCGGCGTGCAGACCCAGGGCGCGCGCCTTGATGCGCATGTTGATGTCCTTGGACACCAGCGCCACTTCACGCGGCGCGTGCTGGTCGCGCAGGGACTGCACCACGCCCAGGATCTGGTTGTCGGCTTTGCCCTGGGGCAGGCTCAGCGGCAACTTCTGGTCGATGGCCTGGGTCTGGAAATACAGACGACCGCCGCCGTCCAGGTGACCGGTGCTGTCCAGGGACAGTCCCTGGGCAATGTCGGCCCCTTGCGTGGCTGCCAGTGCGTCCAGCATGCGGCTGGCCTGGCGCGCATTGCGCGCCACCTCGGTCATGCCTTTTTTGTTGCTGTCCAGTTCCTCCAGCACGATCATGGGCAGGAAGATGTCGTGTTCCTCAAACCGGAAGAGGGACATGGGATCGTGCATCAACACATTGGTGTCCAGCACGAAGAGTTTGGTGGGCCCCACGGCGCGCTGCCGCTTGCCCGTCACGGCACTGCTGCTTCGCGGATCGGTTTTGTGGCTCCCCGAGGTGCTGGCACGACCACTGCGACCGGCTCTGCCCGCCTTGGACGAGGACCGAGCGGGGGCGGCGTCGAGTTCAACCTCGAGTTCCGGGACGTTTCCCCCGCCGCGCTCGAACAGGTCCAGGGCCTGGGGTTTTTCAGGCACCGGACTTTCCACGGCGCGGGTGGCCGATTTTCGGCTCGAGGCGGTGGCGCGGGCGGGGCTGCTGAATTCATCCACTCGAAGCAGAGTGGCACGTTTGGCGGGAGCGGGGGGCAGGGGCATGGAGTTCAGCCATCAATGAAACAAACGGAGACGTCCTGGAAGCGGGCCGCGAAGCCAAGGCCCAAAGAAAAAGCCGCCCTGCTGCGGGGGCGGCTTAGACTGAACAGGCGGAAAACTTGCGGTGCAAGAACCAGAGGCATGAAACCATCATAACGCCTGTTGATCACAGGTCAATGACGGTTTGCCGGTCGTCAGGCGGCGGCGGTGGCTTTTTTGAGGTCTTTCACGGCCTTGAGCACTTCGTCCACATGGCCAGGCACCTTGAGGCCACGCCACTCCTGACGGAGCACGCCATCCGGGCCGATGAGGAAGGTGCTGCGCTCAATGCCCTTGACCTTTTTGCCGTACATGATCTTGTTCTTGACCACACCGAACATATGACACATTTTTTCTTCCGTGTCGGCGATCAGTTCGAACGGCAGTTCCAGCTTGGTCTTGAAGTCGTCATGCGATTTCATGTTGTCACGGGAGACGCCAAACACCACGGCGCCCGCCTTGACGAAGTCTTTGTACTTGTCGCGGAACTGCATGGCCTCGGTGGTGCAGCCGGGGGTATTGTCCTTGGGGTAGAAGTACAGCACCAGCGTTTTCCCATGGTGGGAATGATGGGTGACTTTGATGCCGCCCGTGGCGATGGCTTCGAATTCAGGGATGGGTTTGTTGACAACGATCGCCATGGGACTTCAAGGTTCGAGGGTGAGAGGCCTGCGTAGCACCGTAAACAGTGACAGGCTGGCTACGGCAAGGCAATCCTGAATTTTAACCTAATCCCGGGCTGACTCAGTCCCTGGCGGCGGCCACCCCGGGTGGAGGTGGTTCAGACCGGTTCGAGCAGGAGCAGGGCTGCCACCGGGCGACCTTCTCCGGCCAGGATGTTGTAGGTGCGGCACGCCGCCGGGGTGTCCATGATTTCCAGACCCAGTCGGCAAGCCATGAGGGGCGCTTGCCAGGCTGGTGGGATGAAGCGCAGCCGCGAGCCGCTGCCAAACACGGCCAGTTCCACCCCCAGCCCGGTGAGCATGGCAAAGTCCGCGGGTTCGAGCGCTTCAAAGGTCGCAGGGCGCCAGGGTTGCAGCAGCCCTGTCGAGGTGATGAGCAGGCTGTGCGAGTGACGCTCGCCATTGACGGCAATCCAGCCCGGTCCATAGCCAGTCACGGCCAGGGTGTCCATGCGGTCAGGTTGCAGTTTCATGATGGGGTGACAAGACGGGTGGCAAACACGCAATGAAGCGGGGCCCGGCAGCGAAACCAGGCATGTTCTGTGGTCAAATTATAGGTTTTCACCCGAAAAGCCCGAGGGAAACGCCTTGAAGCCCATTCAAAAATCCGCCAAGCTTGCCAACGTGTGCTACGACATCCGGGGGCCGGTGCTCGATCGCGCGCGTCAAATGGAGGAGGAAGGGCACAAGATCATCAAGCTCAACATTGGCAATCTGGCCGTGTTTGGGTTTGACGCCCCCGAGGAAATCCAGCAGGACATGATCCGCAACCTGCCCAATGCGGCGGCGTATTCGGACAGCAAGGGCATCTTTGCGGCACGCAAGGCCGTGATGCACTACACCCAGCAGCAAGGTATCCAGGGGGTGACGCTGGAAGACATTTACCTGGGCAATGGGGCCAGCGAGTTGATCGTCATGGCCACCAATGCCTTGCTGAATGATGGCGACGAGTTGTTGCTCCCCGCGCCTGATTACCCGCTGTGGACCGCCGCGGTGAGTTTGTCGGGCGGCACGCCGGTGCATTACCGCTGCGACGAATCCAACAGCTGGATGCCCGATCTGAAGGACATCCGCGCCAAGATCACGCCCAACACCAAGGGCATCGTGGTCATCAACCCCAACAACCCCACGGGCGCGCTGTATTCGGACGAACTGCTCAAGGGCATCGTGACCTTGGCCCGTGAGCATGGCCTGGTGATCTTTGCCGACGAGGTGTATGACAAGGTGTTGTTTGACGGCGTGAAGCACACGGCGATTGGCTCGCTTTCCAACGACGTGCTCACGCTCACCTTCAACTCGCTGTCCAAGAGTTACCGCTCCTGCGGTTACCGCGCGGGCTGGCTGGTGGTCTCGGGCGACAAGAAGCCGGCGCGCGATTACATCGAAGGCCTGAACATGCTCTCGTCCATGCGACTGTGTGCCAACGTACCGGGCCAGTGGGCCATCCAGACGGCCCTGGGCGGATACCAGAGCATCAACGACCTGGTGAAGGAAGGGGGCCGCCTGCGCCGCCAGCGTGATCTGGCTTACGAACTCATCACCGCCATACCCGGGGTGAGTTGCGTCAAACCCAGTGCTGCGCTTTACATGTTTCCGCGACTGGACCCGGCGATGTATCCGATCCAGGACGATCAGCAGTTCATCAACGAATTGCTGCAAGAAACCAAGGTGCTGCTGGTGCAGGGCAGTGGCTTCAACTGGCCCAGCCCGGACCATTTCCGCATCGTCTTCCTGCCGCATGAAGATGACTTGCGCGAGGCCATCTCGCGCATCGCACGATTCCTAGACAACTACCGCAAGCGACACGCACAATGAAACCGATTCAAGTTGGACTGCTGGGCATCGGCACCGTGGGCCGAGGCACCTTCGAGGTGCTGCAACGCAACCAGGAAGAGATCCGCCGTCGCGCTGGCCGCTCCATCCAGATCGCCATGGTGGCCGATCTGGACACGGCGCGCGCCCAGAGCATCGTGGGCGACGCCACCCAGGTGGTGGCCGACGCACGACAGGTGATCGCCAACCCGGAGATCGACATCGTCATCGAGCTCATTGGCGGCTATGGCATTGCCCGCCAACTGGTGATGGAGGCCATCGAGGCCGGCAAGCATGTGGTGACGGCCAACAAGGCCTTGCTCGCTGTCCACGGCACCGAGATTTTTGAAGCCGCACGTCGCCGGGGCGTGATGGTGGCGTTCGAAGCGGCGGTGGCCGGTGGCATTCCCATCATCAAGGCGCTGCGCGAGGGCCTCACAGCCAACCGCATCCAGTGGATTGCCGGCATCATCAACGGCACCACCAACTTCATCCTCTCCGAGATGCGCGACAAGGGCCTGCCCTTCGATGCCGTGCTCAAAGAGGCGCAAGCCCTGGGCTATGCCGAAGCCGACCCCACCTTTGACATTGAAGGCGTGGATGCGGCGCACAAGGCCACCATCATGTCGGCGATCGCGTTTGGCATTCCGGTGCAGTTCGACAAGGCACACGTGGAAGGCATCACGAAACTGGAAGCCCAGGACATTCGTTACGCCGAGCAGTTGGGCTACCGCATCAAGTTGCTGGGGATTGCCAAACGTGTGGTCGCAGGCGTGGAACTGCGCGTGCATCCCTGTCTGGTGCCATCCAAACGCCTGATTGCCAATGTGGAAGGTGCGATGAATGCGGTGATGGTGCAAGCCGATGCCGTGGGCACCACGCTGTATTACGGCAAAGGCGCCGGCAGCGAGCCCACCGCGAGCGCGGTGATTGCTGACCTGGTCGACATCACACGCTTGCACACGGCAGATCCGCTCAACCGTGTGCCGCACCTGGCCTTCCAGCCCGATGAACTGAGCGACGTGGCCGTGCTGCCCATGGCCCAGGTGGTCACGAGCTATTACCTGCGTCTGCGCGTGGCCGATCAGGCCGGCGTGCTGGCCAAGGTGACGGGTATCCTGGCCGACTCCGACATCAGCATTGACGCCGTGCTGCAACGCGAAGCCGGCGAGGGCGAGAACCAGACCGACCTGATCATCCTCACCCACGACTGCGTGGAGTCGCGCATGGACGCAGCGCTGGCCAGCATGCAAAGCCTGCCCACGGTGCTGGGGCCGATCACCCGCATTCGCAAGGAAGAGCTGAACTGATGCGCTACCTCTCGACCCGGGGCCACCCCGAGCGCCGCCGTTTTTGTGAAATCCTGCTCGAGGGCCTGGCGCCCGATGGCGGGCTGTACCTGCCCGAGTCCTACCCGCAAGTCGATGCCAGCACACTCGCGCGCTGGCGAGTGGTCTACCAACAGCAGGGGTATGCGCACCTGGCGTTCGAAATTCTGTCGCTCTACATTGACGACATTCCCGCGGATGACCTGCGTGACCTGTGTGAGCGCACCTACACCGAAGCCGTGTTTGGCACCAAGGCCATCGTGCCGGTGCGTGAACTGGAGTCGGGCCTGCTGATCGAAGCCCTCTCCAATGGGCCGACCCTGGCGTTCAAGGACATGGCCATGCAGTTGCTGGGCCACTTGTTCGAATACGAACTCAAGCGCCGCGGTGAAGAGCTCAACATCCTGGGCGCCACCTCGGGCGATACAGGCAGCGCGGCCGAATACGCCATGCGCGGCAAGCGCGGCGTGCGCGTGTTCATGACCAGTCCCGACGGACGCATGAGCCCGTTCCAGCAGGCGCAAATGTTCAGCCTGCAGGACGCCAATATCCACAACCTGGCCATCGAAGGGGTCTTTGATGATTGCCAGGACATCGTCAAGGCCGTGTCCAACGACCTGGCATTCAAGCGCCGTTACCGCATCGGCACGGTCAACTCCATCAACTGGGCGCGACTACTCGCCCAGGTGGTCTATTACTTCGCAGGCTATTTCCAGGCCACGTCATCCGACACGCAGCGAGTGAGCTTTGCCGTGCCCAGTGGCAACTTTGGCAATGTGTGCGCCGGGCATGTGGCACGCATGATGGGCTTGCCGGTAGAACGCCTGGTGGTCGCCACCAACGAAAACGATGTGCTGGATGAATTCTTTCGCACGGGCGTGTACCGGGTTCGCGGTAGCGCCGACACCCATGAAACCTCCAGCCCGTCGATGGACATTTCCAAGGCCAGCAATTTCGAACGCTTTGTATTCGATCTGGTGGGGCGTGACGCGGCACTCACGGCGGAGTTGTTCGGTCCCCGCTTGAGTCGCGATGGCATGTTTGATCTGAGTGGCGATGCACGCTTCCAGCAGCAGTTCGCCCGCTATGGCTTTGTCAGCGGCCGCAGCACCCATGCCCAACGCCTGCAGACCATCCGCGACGCCTTTGAACGCCATGCCGAGATGATCGATCCGCACACCGCCGATGGCGTGAAAGTGGCGCGGGAGCAGTTGCAAACGGGGGTGCCCATGATCGTGCTGGAGACAGCCTTGCCCATCAAGTTCGCCGCCACGCTGGTGGAGGCCCTGGGGCGCGAACCGGATCGTCCGGTGCGTTTCAACGGCATCGAGCAATTGCCCCGTCGCGTCCAGGTGTTGCCAGCGGACGTGCAACGCGTCAAATCCTTCATCGTCGAGCACTGTCTATGAACGTCATTGGCGTGAGTGGCCATTCGGGCTCGGGCAAGACCACCCTGATCGAGGGGTTGGTACGTGCGATGCGCCAACAGGGCTTGCGCGTGTCGGTGATCAAGCACGCGCGTCACGGTTTCGATGTGGATCACCCTGGCAAGGACAGCCATCGTCACCGCGAGGCAGGCGCCTTCGAAGTGCTGGTGGCCTCGAACCGACGCATGGCCCTGCAGCGCGAATTCGAAGTCGAGGTGGAGTTGTCCGTGCACCAGATGCTGGCGGAACTCTATGACGGCGTCGATTGGGTGCTGGTCGAGGGGTTCAGACACAGCGATGTGCTGAAACTCGAGGTCTGGCGCCCTGAAACCGGCGAGGCTGCTGCCTATCCTGATGACGACTTTGTGGTGGGCATCGTCACCACCAGCCCGGACCGGTTGCCTTCGCCCACCTTGCGTCCCGTGATGGATCTGAACAACCCCGCCGCCGTGGCGCAGTGGTTGATCGATCATCAGGACCGCTTCCATTACAACCGTTTCGACGAAGCATGAACCGTCCCCCGTTGATGACCCTGGACGAAGCCCTGCCACAACTGCTGGCGCATGCGCGCGCGCTCGGGCGCCAGGAGACCGTCTCCACGTTCGATGCCGACGGTCGGGTGCTGGCGCAGGATGTGGTGTCAGCCCTGCAGGTGCCTCCGAACGACAACAGTTCGATGGACGGCTATGCCGTGCGTTGCAGCGACGTCACGCAAGCCGGCACCGTGTTGCGCGTGACGCAACGCATTCCGGCGGGCAGCACGGGACATGACCTGGGGACGGGCGAAGCGGCGCGCATCTTCACCGGCGCTCCGATCCCGCCGGGTGCCGATGCCGTCCTGATGCAGGAAGATGGTGAGGCCCTGGACGACGCGCACGTGCGTTGTCGCGTGGTGCCCGAACTGGGGCAATGGATTCGTCGCAGCGGCGAGGACGTCACGCGTGGCGCCACTGTCTTGCGCCGGGGCGATCGCCTGGGCCCCGCTGCGCTGGGTCTGGCGGCCAGCATTGGCTTGTCGCATCTGAATGTGGCGGCTCGGCCTCGCGTGGCGTTGATGTCCACCGGCGATGAACTGGTCATGCCGGGCGACGTACCGCCCCAGGCCATGCCACCCGGCGCCATTTACAACTCGAACCGGTTTTTTCTGCGCAGTTTGCTGGTGCGCATGGGCTGTGATGTGACCGATCTGGGCATCGTGCCGGATCAATTCGGGGCCACACAACGCGCCTTGCAACAGGCGGCTTTGCACCATGACCTCATCCTCACCAGTGGCGGGGTGTCGGTGGGAGAAGAGGACCACATCAAACCCGCGGTGCAGTCTCTGGGCGAATTGCATTTGTGGTCCCTGGCCATCAAGCCGGGCAAGCCGTTCGCGTTCGGGGCCGTGCGTCGCGACAGCGAGCATGCAGACGGCCCGAGCGCCCATTTCATCGGTTTGCCGGGCAACCCGGTTTCCAGCTTTGTGACGTTCTTGCTGCTGGTGCGTCCTTTCATTCTGTCCCTGCAGGGGGCCCACCTGGTCCAGGCGCCGCGTTGGCGTTTGCGTGTGGCTGGCGATGGTCCGCGGGCTGACCGGCGGCGTGAATTTTTACGCGCACGGCGCAATGCGTCGGGTGAACTCGAGTTGTTTGCAAATCAGAGTTCAGGTGTGTTGACATCGGCCGTGTGGGCCGATGGTGTGATCGACAACCCGCCCGGCACGGTGATTCGGGCGGGCGATGAGGTGGACTTCATTCCCTGGTCGGAGTGGCTGGCATGAATATCCACCTTCGCTATTTCGCCTCCATCCGCGAAGCCTTGGGTGTGGGGCAGGAGCTGTGGCAGACCCAGGCCCAGACGGTTGCGCAGTTGCGGCAGGAACTGGTGGGCCGGGGCGGCGCCTACGCTGACGTATTGGGCCAGCACCGGGCCTTGCGCGCTGCACTGAATCAAGACCTGTGTGAGGGCAATGCCGTGTTGCAGGACGGCTGCGAGGTGGCCTTTTTCCCGCCTGTGACGGGGGGATGACCATGCGCTTCACGGTGCAGATCCAGACGGCCGACTTCGACCTCGGCGAGGAAGTGGCCCGCTTGCGTGACGGCGATGCGGGCGTGGGGGCGGTGTGTGCCTTTGTGGGCACGGTGCGCGATCGCAACGACGGCAGTTCGGTGGCCAGCCTTGAACTCGAGCACTACCCGGGCATGACCGAAAAATCCATCCAGTCCATGATGGCGCAGGCACAGGCCCGTTTTGATATTCGTGCTGCGCGCGTCATTCACCGGGTGGGACTGTTGCAACCGCAGGACCAGATCGTGCTGGTGGCCGTGACCTCGGCCCATCGGGGGGAGAGCTTTCAGGCCTGCGAATTCTTGATGGATTACCTCAAAACCCAGGCCCCGTTCTGGAAGAAAGAGGTGACCCCCGAGGGGTCGCGCTGGGTGGATGCGCGGGTGAGCGACGATCAGGCCCTGGCCCGCTGGGGCATACAGCCCTCCGTCGATCCGGGTTGAGGGGTGTCTGTGCGGTTTAGCACGACGGTCTTGTGCGTGCGTCAGGTTCGCCGTCTTTAAGGGGGCAGCATCCGCACTTCCACGTTGAGCGCGCCCACATCACTTCGCGTTCTGCGTTCCTTCAATTCAGATAGCCCCTGGTGGGCGGATTGGCCGGCTGCTGACCGCTCTGACTCTCAGGCGTGTTTTTCAGCCAGCCTGATTTGTCCACAGCGTCTCGCATGAGTTGTTGCAGTCCAATGATCAGGTCCGGATGCACCCGGGCCTGAAAGCCTCGGTGCGGTGGCGGCCCCAGTTTTTCCTGGAAGCCGAGCACAATGGTGCCATCGGTCTGAGGGCTCATCTGGATGTCGGTGATCAGCAAGGGCTCAGGTCCCAGGGGGTGCGTGTCGGCTTCGTTGTAAGGGGTGGAAAAATCGGCCTTGCCCAGATTTTCCTGTTGCTTGAATTCAGCCATCATCTGCCGGGTGTGCTCGCTGAGCACGGGCGTTTCAACCGTAGGAGGGGGTGCCGTGATGTCCACCCCCAGACGCTCCAGGTGGGGTTGGAGTCCCAGGGTCAGGCGACGTGTCAGCCACACGCGCAGCTCTTCATGGGCCGTGGTGTTGATGCGCAGCAACAAACGGTCCTGCAACACGTCATGATGAAGGGAGAGCTGATGAATGTTCATGCTTGCGCTGGATCAAGTCGGCAGGTCTGGCGTGCGGGCTTGTCTTGAAAAGGGGATGATGATCCTCAGGTGCCGATGAATGATCACTTATTGTGCGGGAAATTGACATGCGTTTGGATAAATTGACCACCAAATTCCAGGAAGCCCTGGGCGAAGCCCAAACCCTGGCCCTCGGCGCCGATCACGCTTACATCGAAGCCTGCCACGTGGTGCTGGCGATGCTGCGCCAGACGGATGGCCCCAAGCCGCTGTTGCAACGGGCTGGCGCTAACGTGGCGGGCCTGGAGAGCGCTGCCGAAGCAGCCATGGGCAAACTGCCACAGGTGCAAGGGCAGGAGCAAGTCCAGGTGGGACGCGACCTGGTGACCCTCATTCAGGCGGCAGAAAAAGAAGCGCTCAAGCGTGGGGATCAGTACATTGCCAGTGAGTTGTTTCTGTTGGCGTTGTGTGATCACAAGGGCGATGTGGGCAAACTGGCGCGTGACAACGGCCTGACCCGCAAATCGCTGGAGGCTGCGGTGGAGGCGGTGCGGGGGGGGCAGAAGGTGGACAACCCTGAGGCCGAAGGCCAGCGCGAAGCCTTGATGAAATACTGCCTGGATCTGACCGAGCGTGCGCGCAAGGGCAAGCTCGACCCGGTGATTGGCCGAGACGACGAAATCCGTCGTGCCATTCAGGTGTTGCAGCGCCGCAGCAAGAACAACCCGGTGCTGATTGGCGAACCCGGCGTGGGCAAGACGGCCATCGTGGAGGGCCTGGCCCAGCGCATTGTGGCGGGTGAAGTGCCCGAGTCGCTGAAGGGCAAACGCGTCTTGTCGCTCGACATGGCCGCTCTGCTGGCTGGCGCCAAGTACCGGGGCGAATTCGAGGAGCGTCTCAAGTCGGTGCTCAAGGAGTTGGCGAAGGACGAAGGCCAGACGATTGTGTTCATCGACGAATTGCACACCATGGTGGGGGCGGGCAAGGCCGAAGGCGCGATGGACGCGGGCAACATGCTCAAGCCTGCGCTGGCCCGTGGCGAGTTGCACTGCGTGGGCGCCACCACGCTGGACGAATACCGCAAATTCATCGAGAAGGATGCCGCGCTGGAACGGCGTTTCCAGAAAATCATCGTGGGCGAACCCACGGTGGAGGCCACCATCGCCATCCTGCGCGGCCTGCAGGAGAAATATGAAGTGCACCATGGGGTGGAGATCACCGACCCCGCCATCGTCGCCGCGGCCGAACTTTCCCACCGCTACATCACCGACCGCTTTTTGCCGGACAAGGCGATTGATCTGATCGATGAGGCCGCTGCCAAGATCAAGATCGAGATCGATTCCAAACCCGAGGTCATGGACCGGCTTGATCGTCGCCTCATCCAGCTCAAGATCGAGCGCGAGGCCGTGCGCAAGGAAAAAGACGAAGCCTCGCAAAAGCGTCTGGCCTTGCTCGAGGAAGAAATGGACAAGCTCGAGCAGGAATACGCTGACCTGGAAGAAATCTGGAAATCCGAGAAGGCCTCGGCCCAGGGTGGCGCTCAGGTCAAGGAAGAGATCGACCGCCTGCGCTTCCAGATTGAGGAGTTCACCCGCAAAGGTGACTTCAACAAGGTGGCCGAGTTGCAATATGGCCGTTTGCCCGAGCTGGAAAAACGTCTCAAGGAAGCCAATGCCCGCGAGTCCGCTGCCGGCGATGCGACAACGCCGCGCTTGTTGCGCACGCAAGTGGGCGCCGAGGAAATCGCTGAGGTCGTCGCGCGTGCCACTGGCATTCCGGTGGCCAAGCTCATGCAGGGTGAGCGCGAAAAATTGTTGCAAATGGAAGACCGGTTGCACCAGCGTGTGGTGGGGCAGGACGAGGCCATCGTGGCCGTGTCCAATGCCATCCGCCGCTCCCGTGCCGGGCTGGGTGACCCGAACCGTCCCACTGGCTCCTTTCTGTTCCTGGGCCCGACGGGTGTGGGCAAGACCGAGCTGTGCAAGGCGCTGGCCGGATTTCTGTTTGACAGCGAGGACCACCTCATTCGCATCGACATGAGCGAGTACATGGAAAAGCACGCGGTGAGTCGCCTGATCGGGGCTCCTCCGGGCTACGTGGGTTACGACGAAGGCGGCTATCTCACCGAGGCTGTGCGCCGCAAGCCTTACAGCGTCTTGCTGCTTGACGAAGTCGAGAAAGCCCATCCGGACGTGTTCAACGTGTTGCTGCAAGTGCTGGACGATGGCCGCCTGACCGATGGACAGGGGCGCACCGTGGACTTCAAGAACACGGTCATCGTGATGACCTCCAACATCGGCTCCCCCATCATTCAAAGCATGGTGGGTCAGGACAGCCAGGACATCAAGGATGCGGTGATGGACGAGCTCAAGGGGCACTTCCGTCCCGAATTCCTCAACCGCATCGACGAAACCGTGGTGTTCCACAGCCTGGGTGCTGCGCACATTGCCAGCATTGCCGACATCCAGCTGCGCGTGCTGGCCGATCGTCTGGCCCGTTTGGACCTCACGCTGCAGGTCACCCCTCCTGCCCTGGCCGAGTTGGCCAAGGTGGGGTTCGACCCCGTGTTTGGGGCGCGCCCGCTCAAGCGAGCGATCCAGCAACGCATCGAGAACCCCTTGTCCAAGTTGCTGCTGGAAGGCCAGTTCGGGCCCAAGGACGTCATCGAGGTCAAGGTCGACCCCGTGCGTGCACCGGGCGAGTTCCAGTTCCTCCCAGGCACTGCCTGATACCAGGGGCCGCGTGGAACGCCCGATCGAGTCGGTCGGGTGACAGGGGGGTGCAAGCGCCCGCGCATAATGGGGATTGTTGGAAACTTTGAACAATGCATCCCATGAGCACACGCGAACAAATTGCTGGCCATCTCCTGGTCGAATGTCTGGTGGAACAAGGCGTCACGCACGCCTTCGGTGTTCCGGGCGAGAGTTACCTGGCGGTG
Organism: uncultured Burkholderiales bacterium; assembly: GCA_937927685.1. GTDB lineage: Bacteria > Pseudomonadota > Gammaproteobacteria > Burkholderiales > Burkholderiaceae_C > Limnohabitans. Next base: position 247,553 of record CALBSC010000078.1, read on the forward strand.
CTGGACGGCTTGCATGCGTACCGCGACCGCATCCAGTTCATCATCAACCGTCAGGAGGGTGGAGCGGCCTACATGGCGGAAGCGCACGGCAAGCTCACCGGCCGACCCGGGGTGTGCCTGGTCACGCGCGGACCGGGCGCGACCAATGCCTCGGTGGGTGTTCACACCGCCTTCCAGGACAGCACGCCCATGGTGCTGCTGGTGGGCGACGTGGCTTCCGATTGTCGTGACCGTGAAGGCTTCCAGGAACTGGATTACGGCACCTTCTTCGGCCCCAACACGCGTGGCATGGCCAAGCGGGTCGAGCGCATCGACGACCCCGAGCGCATCCCTGAATATGTGGCGCGTGCGTTTGCGACCGCCGTGAATGGTCGTCCGGGCCCGGTCGTGCTGGTCCTGCCGGAGGACATGCTGGTCAAGACCGTCAGTGCTCGTCCGCTGCCGCGCGTGCCAGCCGTGCAAGCGGCCCCTGCGCCTGCAGACCTGGCCCGTCTGCGCGACATGCTGATGGCGGCGCGCAAGCCGTTCGTGCTGGCGGGCGGTCCGGGCTGGACACCTGCTGCCGCGCAAGCCCTGCAGCGATTTGCCGAGAACTGGAAGTTGCCGGTGGGCAATGCCTTTCGCTTTCAGGACACGTTTGACAACCTGCATCCGCAGTACGCGGGTGACGTGGGCATTGGCCTCAACCCCAAACTCGCGCAGCGCCTGCAGGACTGTGATCTGCTGCTGGTGCTGGGTCCGCGGCTGGGCGAGATGACCACTGGCGGCTATGCGCTGCTCAAGCCCCCGCGCCTGCCGCAGCAGCTGGTGCACATCCACCCGAGCGCTGAAGAACTCAACCGTGTGTACCACGCTGACCTGGCCATCCTGGCGACGCTGGGTGCAGCCGCCGGCGCACTCGAATCGCTCCCTGCACCGGCCGTTGTGCCCTGGGCGGCCTGGACCCAACAAGCCCAAGCCGATTACCTGGCCAACCTGACGCCGCAACCCTTGCCGGGCGATATCGACATGGCCGCCATCATCGCGGTGGTCAACCGCCTGTTGCCTGCTGACGCGGTGGTGACCAATGGCGCGGGCAACTTTGCCAGCTGGGTGCATCGTTTCCATCGCTACCACGGCATTGCGCGTGGTCACAAGACGCAACTGGCGCCGACCAACGGCTCCATGGGCTACGGTGTGCCAGCGGGCATTGCCGCCAACATCACCACGGGGCGCACGGCCTTCACCATTGCCGGGGACGGCGACTTCCTCATGAATGGTCAGGAGCTGGCGACGGCCAGGCAGTATGGCGGTCGCAGCATCATTGTGTTGCTCAACAACGGCATGTACGGCACCATCCGCATGCACCAGGAGCGCGACTTCCCCACGCACGAAAGCGGTTCGCATTTGAGCAACCCGGATTTTGTGGCCTTGGCCCAGGCGTATGGCTATGAAGGCGCTCGCGTCACACGCACCGCCGAGTTCGAGCCCGCGATGCGTGCAGCGCTGGCCAGCAAGACCGGGACCGTGATCGAGATCATGCTCGATCAGGAAGTCATCACCACACGGGCCACCCTCTCGTCGATCAGGGATGCCGCCATCAAGCGATTGAAGTCCTGATCCGCATGGCGTGATCGGCGCCCTGTGCACGGTTGGCCCGTGTTCTGATCCGATGGCGCACACGGTCGTCCGCGGTCACGTCCATCCAAGAAAAAAGCCATCTGACACCGGGCAGGTGCAGATGGCTTGATCTCATGCGCCAGCGCAGCGGCGCTGGCGATGACGTTCAGTTCAGTGGAACTGCTCTTCCTCGGTGGAACCGGTCAGCGCCTTGACGCTGGACTGGCCGCCCTGGATCACGGTGGTCACGTCGTCGAAGTAACCCGCGCCCACTTCCTGCTGGTGCGACACGAAGGTGTAGCCCTTTTCGCGAGCAGCAAACTCGGGCTCTTGCACCATGTTCACATAGTGCTTCATGCCTTCGCCGCGTGCATAAGCATGGGCGAACTGGAAGCTGTTGTACCAATTGACGTGGATGCCGGCCAGCGTGATGAACTGGTACTTGTAGCCCAGCGCGGACAACTCGTCCTGGAACGCTGCGATGGTCTTGTCGTCCAGGTTCTTCTTCCAGTTGAAGGAGGGCGAGCAGTTGTAAGACAGCAGCTTGCCGGGATGCTTGGCATGCACGGCCTGAGCGAACTCACGGGCAAAGCCCAGGTCAGGCGTGCCGGTCTCGCACCACACCAGGTCGGCGTAGGCGGCGTAGGCCACGCCACGGCTGATGGCTTGCTCCAGACCGTTCTTGACGCGGTAGAAGCCCTCGGGGGTGCGCTCGCCGGTCAGGAAGGGCTTGTCGTTGGCGTCATGGTCGCTGGTGAGCAGGTTGGCCGCTTCGGAATCGGTACGGGCCAGCACAATGGTCGACACGCCCATCACGTCGGCGGCGAAGCGGGCCGCGATCAGCTTTTCGCAGGCTTCCTGGGTGGGCACGAGCACCTTGCCGCCCATGTGGCCGCACTTCTTCACCGCCGCCAGCTGGTCTTCAAAGTGAACGCCCGCGGCACCGGCGGCGATCATGTTCTTCATCAGTTCGAAGGCGTTGAGCACACCGCCGAAGCCGGCTTCGGCATCGGCCACGATGGGCAGGAAGAAGTCGGTGTAGTCCTTGCTGCCCGGCTCGATGCCACGGCCCCACTGGATTTCATCGGCGCGCTTGAAGGTGTTGTTGATGCGACGCACCATGGTGGGCACCGAGTCGTAGGCGTACAGCGACTGGTCGGGGTACATGGTCTCGGAGGTGTTGCCGTCGGCGGCCACTTGCCAGCCCGACAGATACACGGCCTCCAGACCGGCCTTGGCTTGCTGCATGGCCTGGCCAGCAGAGATGGCGCCGAAGGAGTTCACATAGCCTTTCTTGGCCTCACCATTGATCAGGCGCCAGAGCTTGTCGGCACCGCGCTTGGCCAGGGTGTGCTCGATGTGCAGGCTTCCGCGCAGGCGCACGACGTCGGCGGCGCTGTAACCCCGCTTGATGCCTTTCCAGCGCGGGTTGTGGGCCCAGTCTTTTTCGAGGGCGGCGATTTGTTGTTCGCGGCTCAGTTGTTCGGTCAGGTTTTGCGGCATGAGATCACTCCTTTAAATAAACGATTCGTCGGGATATGAAAGCGGTTGTTTTTCAGATCCGTTGCACCCAGTTTAAGTCTTGTAGAAGAGTGAGTTCGTATCTTGTGTCTTATATAAGAATTATTTTTTATCAATATAAATCAATAACTTATTTATTGAATATCTCAATGTGAAAATTAATTTCTCATATCAAGAAAAAATATTGCGGCGCAGCAATCCAATATTTCACAATAAGAAAAATTGTTTGCGCTGGTGAAAACCCGCGTGCGACGGCCCTTGACGGACCAGGCGGGCCCGCGAAAGACTGGGTGCTCGCTCGGGCGTTCCGCCGCCCCGATGGGCTTCAACCGGTCGGCGGACACCCCTGCAACCAGTCCCCGTGCGCGATCAACGCTCGCCCGTGAATGCGCGAGGGATCAATTTCGTAGAGCAGGCATGGCATCGGTCCATCGGGTGTGTCCACCAACACGTTGCGGCGGTGGTATTCCCCGGTGGGCACCGGCAAGAGACCCTCCAGATGATCGAGTTGGGTCAGCACCGCGGGCGTGACCTCGTAGACCTCTCCCTGCACCCAGTCGCCGTTGCCCAGTAAGAGACCGGGGTAGCGGCCGAGGTGGTAGAGACGACCGCGGACACGCGCCGCCGTGACAAAACAGGGCCGGGGCTGATAGCGGTGAATGTCGTTGCGACCGCCACGTCGCAGCGTGCCGTAAACAAACACGCGCTTCATCTCGGTTTGTTGCATGATGCGCTCCTGGTCACCTCTCATGAACTCTTCATCCACATTGTCACATCCCCCCCTGGGGTTGCACCACCTTTGTCTGGCCGCGAGCATGGCGCTGGTCGGCAGTTATGTCACCTTATCGCAGCAACTCGTGGCCGTGATGGGGGTGACGGTGCTGGCCTGGTGCCGTTTCACGATCGGGGCACTGGCGATGCCGCATTGGTTGCGCAAACCCGCTGAGGAGCCACGCCTCACGCCCGCACTGCACGGCTGGTTGTTCCTGGAGTCCTTGCTGGGCAATGTGCTGTTCTCTTTGTGCATGCTCGCGGGCGTGCAACGCACCTCCGTTGTGTCGGCCGGCGTGATTCTGTCGTTCACACCGATGGCCGTGGCCTTGCTGAGCCGATGGTGGCTGGGTGAGCACGTGGCCTGGCGGACGTGGGCGGGCATTGTGCTTGCGGTCATTGGCATGGCGTTGCTGGGCCTAGAAGCCCGAGTGATTGAAACGGATGGCGAAGGTGCCGCGTTGTCGGACAGGGCCATCGGCAATCTGTTGATCCTGGCCGCCGTGCTGTGTGAAGCCAGCTACGCGGTGATTGGCAAGCGCCTCACCCGCTCACTGAGTCCGCGACGCATCACCGCCCTGATCAACCTGTGGGGCTGGGTGCTCATGACGCCGCTGGCCTGGTCGGCCTTGTCATCTTTCAACCCGGCGACGCTTCATCTCGGTCAGTGGGGGGCGTTGCTGTTTTACGCCTTGGCTGCGAGCGTGGGCACGGTCTGGTTGTGGATGACCGGCCTGCAGCGTGTGCCGGCGAGTCAGGCGGGGGTGTTCACCGCCATGCTGCCCCTGGCCGCGTGCACGGTGGCCTGGGTGTTGGGCGAGGTGCCATCGCCGCTGCAATGGCTGGCTCTGGGGCTCACGCTGGCAGGCATTGTCGTGTCCAATTGGATACGGCGCGAAGGTGCCTGAACCGGAATTTCCCCCGAAACCGCCACGTTGCCGGGTTTTTCCTCTGAAAAAAACAACATCTCGAGTGAAAAAAGTGTTTTTCCCCTTGGAAATGCGATTTTTTCCCGATAGCATCCGGGGTGCTGAAGGATCTGCAGATTCCTCCAGTGAAAACTAACCTCTTCTAGAAGGAAATTGAATCATGGCAACTGCAAAGAAAGCACCGGCTAAAAAAGCCGCCGCAAAAAAAGCTCCGGCTAAAAAAGTCGCAGCCAAGAAACCCGTAGCGAAGAAGGCCGCCCCGGCCAAGAAGCCCGCTGCCAAGAAAGCCGCTCCGGCCAAGAAAGCCGCTCCCGCCAAAAAAGCTGCGGCCAAGAAGCCCGCCGCCAAAAAGGCTCCCGCCAAGAAGCGCACCCCCAACGCTGCATTCATGAAGGCCCTGACCCCCAGCGCCGCACTGGCCGCCGTGATTGGCAACGCCGCTGTGCCGCGCACCGAAGTGGTCAGCAAACTGTGGACGTACATCAAAAAGCACGGCCTGCAGGACAAAGTCAACAAGCGCAACATCAACGCTGACGACAAGCTCAAGGCCGTGTTCGGCAAGAGCCAGGTCACGATGTTCGAACTGGCTGGCCTGATTGGCAAGCACCTGAGCTGATCCCCGGATCCTGCTCAAGCGAAGGGCCGCATGTGCGGCCCTTTTCTTTGGCGCCACGCATTGGGCGCACCACGCGATGTGAGCTCTCAGCCCAGTCGGGCCCTAGGATCCCGGCGGCCCAGGCGTGTGAGGAGGTGCTCCACTTCCTGGGTGGTCTGCGCACTCATCTTGGCACCGGGCTTGCGCTGCGCATCACTGGTCAGCAGACCGCGGCGGCGCATGATGTACTTGCGCACCGCCAGGCCGACGCCAGGCTGCTGTTCATAACGCAGCAAAGGCAGGTGTGCATCGAACAGATCGTGCGCGGCTTCCACGTCACCGGCGCGGCTCAGTCGAACCACATCGCACAACATGTCCGGAAACGCGTAGCCCGTGTTGGCCCCATCGGCACCGCGTGACATCTCGTAATCGAGGAACAGGCCGCCGTTGCCGCACAGGATGGCGATGTGGCGCATCTCGCCGTTCTTTTCGAAGTTGCGCAGCGCGGTGATCTTCTCCAGTCCTGGCCAGTCTTCGTGCTTGAGCATCACGATGGCGGGAATCTCCTGCACCATGCGGCGGATGACGCCCGGGGTCATCTGCACCGAGAAGGTGAGGGGGTAATCCTGCAACACAATGGGAATGTCCGTGCCGATGGCATCGCTGGCCTGCTGGTAGTAGGTGACGATCTGGTCATCGGTGCGCAAGGTGTTTGGGGGCGCAATCATCACGCCTGCAGCGCCCGCGGTCATGACCTCCTGGGCCAGGATGCGCATGCTCGCAAAGCCAGGCGACGACACGCCCGCAATGATGGGCAGTCCCGAGGCGCGTGTGGTCATCGCGCGTGTGATGCTCACGCTTTCCTCCAGGGAGAGTTTGGGGGCTTCGCCCAACTGCCCCAACACGGTCAAGCCGGTGGCACCGCAGGCGACGTAGAAATCCGTGAGCCGGTCCATGGATGAGGTGTCGATGGTGCCGTCATCGAGAAATGCGGTGGGGGCAATCGGGTAAACGCCGTGAACCTGGTCAGTCAGTCGCATCGTATGTCCTTGAGGGGAGATCCAGCGCCCATTGTGACCCGCTTTGGTGATGTGCGAAAATCACCTAGGTTTCAGTCCTTGAACCCTGACAAGAGCGAGAAAGGCAATCTGGTTATGACACCGCGAACTCATGGGGATACCTGCCCTGGCCGCTGACGGCCTGCAGTTCGCGCCTGCCGGTTCCCTCTCCTCCAGCGCGGTTCACACCGTGCTTTTTTTTGCCTGAACAATGCCCATGCTCAACATCACGCTTCCCGATGGATCCCAACGACAGTTCCCTGGCCCGGTGACGGTCGCCGAGGTCGCCGCCTCGATTGGCGCCGGTCTGGCCAAAGCCGCCTTGGGCGGACGCGTGGAAGGCCAGCTGGTGGATACCTCGCACACCATCACCAGCGATGCGCGCCTGGCCATCATCACCGCCAAGGATACCGACGGCCTGGACATGATTCGTCACTCCACGGCCCACTTGCTGGCCTACGCGGTGAAAGAACTGTTCCCCGAGGCGCAGGTCACCATCGGCCCGGTCATCGAGCATGGTTTTTATTACGACTTCTCCTACAGCCGGCCCTTCACCCCGGACGATCTGGCTGCGATCGAGAAACGCATGACCCAGCTGGCCGCCAAGGACGAGCCAGTCGTTCGCACGGTCATGCCGCGCGATGAGGCGGTGCAGTATTTCAAGGGTCTGGGCGAGCACTACAAGGCTGAAATCATCGGCAGTATTCCGGCTGGCGAGGATGTGTCCCTGTACGCCGAGGGCTCCTTCACGGACCTGTGCCGTGGCCCGCACGTACCCAGCACCGGCAAGCTCAAGCATTTCAAATTGATGAAGGTGGCCGGTGCCTACTGGCGCGGCGACCACCGCAACGAAATGCTGCAGCGGGTGTACGGCACGGCCTGGGCCAGCAAGGAAGACCTGCAGCAATACCTCACCATGCTCGAGGAAGCCGAGAAACGGGATCACCGCAAACTCGGCCGTGAGCTCGACTTGTTCCACATCGACGAGCATTCCCCCGGCACCGTGTTCTGGCATCCCCAAGGCTGGGTGCTGTGGCAGGAGGTGGAGCAGTACATGCGCCGCGTCTACCGCGACAACGGGTACCTGGAGGTGAAAGGCCCGCAGATCCTCGACCAGGGTTTGTGGGAAAAAACCGGCCACTGGGACAAGTACCGCGAAAACATGTTCGTGACCGAATCGGAAAAGCGTGACTACGCCCTGAAGCCGATGAACTGTCCCGGCCATATCCTGATCTACAAGCACGGCATCAAGAGTTACCGCGATTTGCCCTTGCGCTTCGGCGAATTCGGCCAATGTCACCGCAACGAGCCCACCGGGGGCCTGCACGGCATCATGCGGGTGCGCGCGTTCACGCAGGACGACGGCCACATCTTCTGTACGGAAGACCAGATCCAGACCGAGGTCAAGGCTTTCACCACCTTACTACAAAAGGTATACAAGGACTTCGGTTTCACCGACATCATCTACAAACTGTCGACACGCCCGGAAAAGCGTATTGGTTCCGAGGAGAGTTGGGACCGCGCTGAAAACGCCCTGGCCGAAGGTCTTCGCGCCTCGGGCTGCGATTTCGAGTACCTGCCAGGCGAGGGCGCCTTCTATGGCCCCAAGATTGAATACACCCTGAAGGACGCCCTGGGGCGTCCCTGGCAGTGTGGAACCATCCAGGTCGACCCCAACATGCCCGAGCGTCTGGACGCCGAATATGTGGCCGAGGATGGCTCGCGCCAACGCCCCATCATGCTGCACCGGGCCATTGTGGGCAGCCTGGAGCGTTTCATCGGCATCCTCATCGAGCAGCATGCCGGGGCGTTGCCGGTTTGGCTCGCGCCGGTGCAGATCTCGGTCCTCAACATCACCGATGCCCAGGCCGATTACGCCCGCGATGTCGCACAAATGCTGAAAAATCAAGGGTTTAGGGTGGACCTGGACCTTCGGAACGAGAAAATCACGTATAAAATACGTGAGCATTCGATGCAGAAGCGTCCCTACATCCTGGTCGTTGGTGACAAGGAAAGGGATGCTGGTGCCGTCGCGGTGCGCGCCCGAGGTAACCAAGACCTCGGTGTGATGTCCCTCGAAGCCTTCCGTGACCGGATCGCCTCGGACATCGCCCTCAAGAGCTGATTCCATTCAGAAAAAGCCTCTGGGATGCGTGTTGCATCGTGTCGGTCAAGTGTTGCCGTCTTTTGAAGCGGCTTCGATTTTTGAAGGATAGTCACCATCGCTACTGAATTTCGCGACCGTCGCCAACGCGAGGAACGCAAACACCGCCTGAACCGGGAAATCATGGCCCCGGAAGTCCGCTTGACGGGTCCTGACAACGAGCCGATTGGCATCGTGAGCCTCGCAGAAGCCCTGCGCATGGCTGGAGACCTGGATGTCGATCTGGTTGAAATCGCCGCCACCGCCTCACCTCCGGTGTGTCGTCTGGTCGATTACGGCAAGTTCAAGTACGTCGAGCAGAAGAAGGCGGCTGAGGCCAAGTCCAAGCAAAAGGTCATCGAGGTCAAGGAAATCAAATTCCGACCCGGTACCGATGATGGTGACTACAACATCAAGGTGCGCAATATCAAGCGTTTCCTGGATGATGGTGACAAGTGCAAGATCACGCTTCGCTTTCGCGGTCGCGAGATCACGCACCAGGAAATCGGGTTGGCGCTGTTGCAGCGCCTGCGAGATGAACTGGCGGACCTGATCGTTGTCGAGCAGTTCCCCAAACTGGAGGGCCGGCAAATGATCATGATGATCGCGCCGGGCCGCAAGAAATCGGGTGGCGCCGCCAAACCCGCAGCCGATGCAGCACCCGCTGCATCGACCTGACAAGGCGACGCAACAACAAGTGGCTCGGGGCCAACAAGCCCGCGATGGGATCGCGGCGCCTCACGAGCACAAATAGGAGCATTCAATGCCCAAAATGAAAACCAAGAGCAGCGCGAAAAAGCGTTTTCGCGTTCGTCCCGGTGGGTCCGTCAAGCGCGGCCAAGCCTTCAAGCGTCACATCCTGACCAAGAAGACCACCAAGAACAAGCGTCACCTGCGTGGAGCGGTTGCCGTTCATGAGACCAACATGGGTCACATGGCGCAAATGCTGCCCATGGCCGGCCTGTAATTTCTGACGAACAAGGAGAAACACTATGCCTCGCGTCAAACGTGGAGTTACCGCTCGCGCCCGCCACAAAAAAGTTCTAGCCCTGGCCAAAGGCTTCCGCGGCCGCCGCGGCAATGTCTTCCGCATCGCCAAAGAAGCGGTGATGAAGGCCGGGCAATATGCCTACCGTGACCGCCGTGCCAAGAAGCGCGTGTTCCGTCAGTTGTGGATTGCCCGTATCAACGCGGCAGCCCGTGAGTGCGGCCTGACCTACAGCCAGTTCGCCAACGGTCTGAAGAAGGCGGCGATCGCCATCGACCGCAAAGTGCTGGCCGACCTGGCCGTGCACGACAAGGCTGCCTTTGGCAGCATCGTGGAACAAGTCAAAGCCAAGCTGGCCGCTGCTTGATCCCCGTGGTCCTGCCCTTCGGGGCAGACCCACCCGACACAAGGGATTGAAGCCTGCACGGCCTCAATCCCTTTGTCATTTCACTCTTTCACTTCCGAATCGCATGAACGAGCTCGATTCCCTGGTGGCCAGCGCACAGGCCCTCTTTGCCGACAGTGCCACGCCCGCCGAACTGGAAAACGCCAAGGCCCAGTTCCTGGGCAAGTCTGGTCGCATCACCGAGCTCATGAAGGGCCTCTCGGCCCTGAGCGTAGAAGACAAAAAATCACGGGGCGCGGTCATCAACCAGGCCAAGCAGGCCATTGAGGCGGCGCTCAACCAGCGGCGACAAGCCCTGGCCGATGCTGAGCTGCAAACACAACTGAAGGCCGAGGCGCTTGATGTCACGCTGCCTGGCCGTGCGCGCGCCAGCGGTGGCTTGCATCCGGTGAGCCTCACGCTCGAGCGCATCGAGGGCATCTTCGGGTCCATGGGTTTTGAAGTGGCCGATGGCCCTGAAATAGAAACTGACTGGTTCAACTTCACGGCACTCAACACGCCCGAAGACCATCCTGCACGCTCCATGCACGACACCTTCTATGTGGAGGGGGGGCACCTGCTGCGCACGCACACCAGCCCCATGCAGATCCGTCATGCGGTGCAGCATGTCAAACGCTACCGCCAGCAACTCGATGCCGGCCAGGGCATGCCCGAGATTCGCGTCATTGCGCCGGGCCGCACCTACCGCGTGGACAGCGACGCCACACACTCGCCCATGTTTCACCAGTGCGAAGGGTTGTGGATTGGCGAGAACGTGAGCTTCAAGGATTTGAAGGTGGTATTCACCGATTTTTGTCGCACCTTCTTCGAGAGCGACGACCTGGTGCTGCGCTTCCGTCCCAGTTTCTTCCCCTTCACCGAGCCCAGTGCCGAAATTGATATCCAGTTTGCCAGCGGGCCGCTCGCTGGCCGCTGGCTGGAGGTGGCCGGTTCGGGTCAAGTGCACCCCAACGTGGTTCGCAACATGGGCCTGGACCCCGAGCGTTTCATCGGCTTTGCCTTTGGCATGGGTCCCGACCGCCTGACCATGCTGCGCTACGGCGTGAACGACCTGCGCCTGTTCTTTGACGGCGACATCC
>CALBSC010000079.1 GCA_937927685.1 uncultured Burkholderiales bacterium
GTGGCCGCATGATGCAACTGCTTTTCCCAACGCCGGTCATTCGGACTCAACTTGGATTGACGGATGAGGAGCGCCAGGTCCTTAAGGACAAGACGCTCGCCGTCTATGGCGAACTCAACTTCAAGAGAAAACCTTGGAGCCGCTCGACCCGCGAATCACTCGAATCCATGGACCCCGCATTTGCAGACCTGTTCGCACGAATCAAAGCGGTAACAGCCAAGGCTTTTGGCATTGATGTCGTATCTATCACTGGCAGGGAGTTGGTCCAGTTTAGAGGCGACTTTGTGCCGCCCCATGTGGAGTCGGCACACCTTTCAGCCATTTACTGGATCGATGGGGATGCCCACCCTGACCATGAGCGCGGCGAGCATGACGGGGCACTGGTTTTACAAAGCCCGATCGGCCCCTTTGGGAGTAAGGCGCTGCCTGGTGAAGAGCGCGTGTCCATGATCAACCCTCAGCCGGATTTGCTGCTGGTGTTTCCGAGCCACTTGCTTCATTTCGGACATGTTTACCTGGGCGAGCGTCCCAGCGTCGAGATTCATCTCGAGATGGAGGTGCTCTGATGGCACAGTTTCAGATCAAACTTATCGCGCCGGATAACACAGAGCGCGAACTGCTGTACGACAACCAGACCAGCAGCCTGACTTGGGGAGCGGATGGGTTTGGCTCCCCCGTACTGGAGGTCAATCCCAAAAAGTTTCAGGATGCGACGGTCGTAAGCACCACCCAGCCAGGCCGAAAAGGCCTGATCAAAACACTCAAAATCAGCCTCGGTTTGTCCTGCAACTACGAGTGCAACTACTGCAGCCAGCGCTTTGTTCCCCATGCCGAAAGCACCAACCCCGAGGATGTAGAGAATTTCCTGCAGCAGTTGACCACCAGCCTAAGTCAGGCTCCCGAACGGATTGAATTTTGGGGCGGTGAACCACTGGTCTACATCAAGACCTTAAAGCCCTTAGCTGAGCGCCTGCGAGTGCTCTACCCGGATGCTGAGTTCCTGATCATCACCAATGGCTCATTGCTCAGTCTTGAGACCAACGAGTGGCTGGACCGCATGGGCTTTGTCGTCGGGCTCTCCCACGATGGGCCTGGCTACCACGCACGCGGTGCGGACCCGCTAGACGACCCGCAGCAGCGAGCCGCCATCATGGATTTGTACGCGCGCCTCCAACCGCAGGGCCGCATCAGCATCAACGCGATGATCAGCAGCCAAAATCCGAGCAGGGCAGCGGTGCAGCTTTGGCTGCAAGAACGCTTCGGGGCCGATGTTCAGATTGGCGAAGGTGCTTTCATCGACCCCTACGATGAATGCGGTCTGGCGGCCACATTCAAGACCATCGCTGAGCACGCACAGTTTCGCAGGCAAGGGTTTGGCGAGCTTCGCACTGGCCTTGCCAGTCGCTTTGACCTCACCAACCAAAAGATCCAAGACTTCATAGATTCCATTCGCTACCAGCGCCCAGCCTCTGCGCTCGGGCAAAAGTGCGGTATGGACCGAAGCCACAACCTGGCTGTGGATCTCAAGGGCAATGTCGTCACGTGCCAAAACGTGAGCGCCGCAGCGACGGCTCCGAATGGCCAGAGTCATTTGATCGGCCAGCTTTCAGATCTGTCCGCCGTGCGCATGAAAAGCGCCACGCACTGGAGCCAGCGCCAAGGCTGCTCGTCTTGCCCAGTCCTGCAAATGTGCAAGGGCTCGTGCATGTTTTTAGAAGGTCCGCTTTGGGATGCTGGATGCGACGCTGCTTATTCGGACAACATGGTGTTCTTTGCAGCGGCCATCGAGTTCCTCACGGGTTGCATGCCGGTCTTTATCGACGGCGATCTGCCTCCTGAGCGCAAGGACATCTTTGGCCTGGCCAAAAGCACCGTGGAGTCGCCGCCAGTAAGGCGCGTGATTCCGATCATTGCAGCGCAGCAAACAGCCTAAGCCAACCAATAAATCGTTTCATCAATCGCCCGCCTGGTTCACACCAGTGCGGGCTTTTTCTTTTTGGAGATGCCCATGACAGAAGAATCCACCATCAACCACAGCGCTGACATCCTGAACCTGCGTCCCGAGGACCTTGATGACTTGCTCACCCGCGCTGCCGAGCGGGGGGCTGAGCGCGCATTGGCCTGCCTTGGCCTTGAAAACGGCCACGCCGCCGCCGACATCCGCGACCTGCGGGGTCTCATCGATGCGTGGCGGGAAGCGCGCCGAACGGCCTGGCAGACCACGGTCAAGGTTCTGACCACCGGTGTGTTGGCTGCACTGCTGGTCGGCATCGCCATCAAGTTACGGCTGATGGGAGGTCCCCAATGATCGAGACACTACTGGGTGGCTTGCTGGGCGGCGCGTTCCGCCTGGCTCCTGAAGTCTTGAAGTGGTTCGACCGTCAGGGCGAGCGTGGACACGAATTGGCTATGCAGGACAAGGCGCTGGAGTTCGAGAAACTGCGTGGTGCCCAGCGCATGTCCGAGATCGGCGCGGCTGCCGATGGCACTTGGAACACCGGCGCAATCGAAACCCTGCGTGATGCCGTGCGCACTCAGGGTGAAAAAACTGGGGTGACGTGGGCAGATGCGCTTTCCAGCACTGTTCGCCCAGTGATCACCTATTGGTTCATGACGCTTTACTGTGCGGCGAAGACGGCGTCCTTTGCTGCGGCTTTGTCTGCCGGTGCCGACTGGGGCACAGCAGTTCTGCATGCCTGGACTGAAGCCGACCAAGCGCTGTGGGCCGGAGTCCTGAACTTCTGGTTCTTGGGCCGCGTGTTTGACAAGGTTCGGCCGTGATTGAGGTGCCGCAGGCGGCGATCGATTTGGCCAAGCGGTTCGAGGGGTTCTGCCGGGTACCTAAGTCAGACCCTGACCGAGCCTATCCGTATGTCTGTCCGGCAGGGTTTTGGACCATCGGCTACGGTCACCTTTGCGATGCCAAGCATCTGCCGATCACTATGGACGAGGGCGATGCTTATCTTGCTGCTGACATGGCTGTCGCGCTGAGGGCCACGCTGCGCTACTGTCCGGTGCTGGCAACTGAGCCGGAGGGACGACTTGCGGCTATCGTTGACTTCACGTTCAACCTTGGAGCCGGTCGATTACAGGCCTCAACGCTTCGGCGGCGGGTCAATCAGCGGGACTGGCCAGGTACGGTCCAAGAACTTCGCCGGTGGGTTTACGGCGGTGGGCGAGTACTACCCGGACTGGTGCTGAGGCGGGAGGCTGAAATAAGCACCGCCACCCTCCCATTGATTAGTGATTAGACAAGGTAGTCTTTCAGTCGTTCATGCGACCAAATTTGGTTCGCCATCTGCTTGATAAGCAACGTCCTCTCCAATTGCTCAGCCTTCCCAAATTTTTCATACGGCTTAAATGGCAAGCCTCGTGTAGTCCTGAAATTATCAAACTGCGGCTGATGCTCGTAGGTGCTTCCTGTCAAGCTTGCAGCGTACAGATTTTGCTTGGCGTAATGCGGTGATTTGTCTTCAAACGACTTATCTTGGTAGCTTCTGTTCACGTCTGCGGGCAAAAGCAACAATCCACCAACCCGGTTTCTCAACTCATCGAATTCCTGCTGGCTGGCGCATTCGGTGCGGTACTGATCGAAGTCATTGGCCCAAATGTGTTCTATGTCGCATGGATTGGGGCTGCTTCGATCTACGTATTTGTCAAACAAGTCGGGCTTGCCAGAGCCGACCTCAACGAACGAAGTAACCCGCGCGAGCAAATGGTAGATGTAGCGGCGGCTGAACTGGTTCAGACTCAGACCGTTGATGCCGGTTCTTCCCTTGCTGACGCTTCCCTCGAATGTGATGTCCGATTGTGTAAGTTTATTTGTGAGTATGGACACCAGTTCTGGGAGAGATTTGCCGCGAATGTCGTTGCACAGCAGATACATTGCATAGCTTGTGCTTGAATAGCCAACGCGAATGTAATTGACAGTTTGACGCATCAACCAAATGTCGATATAGGTGGCAGTCACGGCCAGTTTTTTGCGAACAACTTCGTCGTCATCTGTAACGACCAGAGGCGCGAGGAGTACCGTGCTTTGCCACGTGAATTCGTTGTGGGCGTTATAAAAAACTGCTTCAAGCCCGGGCGTGTAGTTCAAGCTTGCATCCAAAACGATGCGATAAGCTTTGCTGAAAAACGGAAACTTGTCAGTGATCAGCGCCAAATTTTCGTTGTCACCGCCCACCTTGAGCCGCAGATGGTTGTCTCGCACCCAACGATGAAATGTTGAGCCGATAAGTTCCCAGTCTTTGTCAGTTGATCCAGCCTTGCGGTCACGAATACTCTCAGCGTATTGGGCTCTAAACCACGCCTTAATGCAGGCGGCATCCCTTTCGGCTTCGTGCTCTCCGCGCCACGTGATCAACTCAAGTACGTTCTTTTTCCAGACCTGGTTGGCATTACGCCGCTTATCTTCGTCCAGTATGGGGGCAAGCAGATAAGCCTTCAGCATATCGACTGGGCTCAAAGGCTTGCCCCGGTCATTCATCGTCTCGAAAATCGCGTAGGCATAGTTGTCGTTGTCAGTTGCAATTTCAATCAAGCCAACACGTGTCATGAGCCAATAGGCAAAGTGCGGAAGGGAATCACCCAAATCGGCGATGAGATCGTTTTGTTCAATGTCACGATAGCGCGCGTGCATTGTTTGGATAGATTCGTCCTTGCCATCTGGATTAAAAGGATCCCCTTTAAACAGTGCTTCTATGACAGGCAGTCGCTCTGCGATATCCAGATTAAATTTCGGCTCCCCAAAGTTGTCACTAAAAATTAGCGGTGCAATGGTCTGCAACACCTGAAGATTTTGCTCCTTGGCCGAACGGTAAAGACAAATGAGAAGTAACGACAAGGACGTGACACGCTGCTGGCCGTCGATCAAATAGCTTCGTCCATTCCTGCTACTGACAATGATTGAGCCCAGGAAGTACTCGTCGTAATTGCTAACCATGCGGGTATCGTCACCTGCCCTGTAGCAACTTTGGAACTTCAACTGAAGATCAGTCAAAAGCTCGTCAATGTTGCTCTTTTCCCATTTGTACTCGCGCTGGTATTCGTCAATCGAAAACGAACGGCTTTGTAGCAGTTGCTGCACGCTCCGATAGTGGGGAGTGATTGTGCTCATTTAACCAACTCCATCAGCTTGCCAAAGCTGTTAACCACTTCGTACTTCACGTTTTCGGGGGCGTACTTCCTATTGATCTCATCGAAGAACTTACGAGCGCACTTGATTTTGGTTTTTTCGATCTCATTGAGTACCATGGACGACATGGAGCCTTTGGTCTCGGCCACGAAATAAACGTGCTTTACCGAACCTTCCT
>CALBSC010000080.1 GCA_937927685.1 uncultured Burkholderiales bacterium
CGCGTAGGAACCACCAACATCCGCTGGATCAGAGAATTTCACGTCCTCACCCGGCTCCAGGACTTGCAGGGTTCCTGGCTCCAGACCCGCCATGGCTACGCCAAACTCGTCGGCTTCGCCCTCGCCCAGCAATTGGTCCTCAGGCGACTGGCGCGTGATGAAGCCAGCGAACATGGCTGCAGTCTTTTTTCGAACCAGCTCTGCGTCGTCGTACTGATCGAGTTCATTGAGTTTGACCAAGGCTCGCGACAGCCAGGGCTCGCCACGAATCTGACCTGGCCGCAGTGGTCGAAACAGGTGAACGATCTCCTCAGCAGGAACAGGTACCAGGTCGTTGCCATTGACCGTCAAACTCGGGTCACCCGGATGCTCGCGGTAAAGGTGATAGGCCACCCGACGTCCAAGGGCATCAAACTCGATGCCGCTACGAATTGGGTTACCCGATGCGCTGAGCGTGTTCAGGCTCAAAGGCAGGTGCTCGGGCTCCAGAATCTGCAACTGGATCGGCACACTCAAGCCATCCTCTTGTCGCCGATTGCGGATACGGATCAGGCATTCGCCGCCCTCGACCATGGCCCGGCAGGCTAGTGACTGCAGGCCGTAGAAATCTGTGAGGTTGTTGCTGTCTGCCTCCTCCACCCACTGCCACCACAAAGCGTGAATTCGCTCCCGAAACTTGGGGTCATCCACCAAGGATTGAGGCTTGATTCCAGTGCCAATTGCGTTCGAGACAAAGCTGTCGACCGCGTTAGCCGCCCAAGCGTTTCGGCGCACCAGGTCCCGAGACTTGACCCGCAGTTGAT
Source organism: uncultured Burkholderiales bacterium (assembly GCA_937927685.1). Classification (GTDB taxonomy): domain Bacteria; phylum Pseudomonadota; class Gammaproteobacteria; order Burkholderiales; family Burkholderiaceae_C; genus Limnohabitans. The sequence goes on from CALBSC010000080.1 coordinate 804, forward strand.
TGCCCGTGGCCAACATCGCCGAGACCGCCCCCGGGTCACCAGGATTCCAGACACGAGATCTGCGGCCCGAGCCTGCGGCCTCGTGAGCGGAATTCCAGCCCACATAGGATGTGAGTTTTTTCCAAAAGGCCATCTCAGAACCCCTTGGATGTAGTGATCCTGATCTGACGAGTCTTGGTTTTTCCGCTGTCTGAGGCGAGCGCCGCCTCCACTTCGGCCAAGGCCAGCTTGAGATCGGAGACTGTGCGGTACTCGATGGTCTTTCCGTCGTAGGTCACCCGATGCTCACCACTGGCAATTGCCTCTCGCAGTGCTTGGGCATGTTCAAGGGTATAGGTCGTCATCAGTTCATCCACCGGCTGCGAATCAAGCGCCTGCCGCGTTGTGGTCCTTTAGAAACAACGAAGCCACCGCTGAGGGTGGCTTCTTGCTTGGTTGATTGGGCGTCTTCAGGTGGTCCTGCCACGCCTAACGGTTTTTCCAATTCGCGCCAGTGACGCTCCTCATACCGGTCAAGACCAGCCAGGCTGGCAGCCGCCCGCGCATAGACGTAGCAATCAAGCGCTTCGTTGCGCTCCCGAATCTTTTGCCACTCGCGCACCGGATAGCCATTGCGATCCCGACGCGTGACCAACTGCTCAGAGCACAACTGCTGCACGAATTCGGCATCGACCTTGGGCAAATGGATGTATCCAGCTGGATAGAGGATTTCGCCGTCCTCGGTCACTTCCATGGTCTTGCGCAGGTGGTTATAGAACTCCAGCTTGGCAATGCCACCCACCACCGAATAGACCCGAACACCCCGGCGCAGCTTCTTGCCGCCCACGGTCAGGTCCACAGCGGTCGGCAATCCAACCAGCGCAGCACCACGAGCCACGCCTTTCATTGGCAGCAGCCGGGAGTCACGTAACTTGCGCACGAAGGCATAGGCCTCTTGTGTGGCATATCCTGTGTCCAGGCCGATGCGACTCAGGCGCAACTGCACCCCCGACGCATGTGTCCAGGACTCATCGATCATTTCACGCAGTCGTTGCCAGACCGTATCGCGGGAGGTGTCGCCAGCGAGCACACGATGCTCCACCAGCCAGGCCTCTTTGCCCCGACCGAATGCCCAGACCGAGACCTCAATGCGGTCCTTCTGAACGTCCACCCCAGCGCAAAGCAAAGCCGCCCCAATTGGCACAGTGCCGATTCGATAGTCTTCACGACGCTCGAGCAAGCGCTCCCACTCGGGGGTTTCGCCTTGCTCGACCCAGCTCTCGCCCAGCTCTGTGTTTTTAAATGCTTTCAAGGCAGTTGCAGATCCTTGTGCCGCTTCCCATGCTGCAGCGATGTCGGCCCAACTGCGCCAACCCACTGGGCTGTACAGACTGGAGAGGTGAAACCCCACCGTCTTGCCGACGTAGTCTGAAATCGATGACTGCCATCGGCCTCGCTCCAGCATCTCGGTTTTTTGGTATTCGTAAATCGGCTGCTCACACGACTCGCACTTGTAGTGCGCCGTCTCGGGCAGACCTTTTTCCCAGATCAGTTGTTCGAAGATCAGGACTTGCTCGTGCTCGCAATGCGGGCAAGGGACCATGAACTGTCGCTGGTCCGTTTGCTCGTATTCGCGCTCGATGCGGGACGATCCAGAAATTGTTGGCGTCGAGACAATGAAAATCTTTCGGCGTGCAAAGGTTCGGGTTCGAGCCTCAGCCAGTGCAATCGCATCGCCTTCTCCCTCAACGTCTCCTGGGTAGCCATCGACCTCATCCAAAAACAAATAGCGCACCGGCATCGAGCGCAGGCCGACGGCGCTGTTAGCACCCGTCATCACCAGCACGCCACCACGGAACTCTTTGCCCAGGATGGTGTTGCCAGAGTCACGTGCCCGCGCGGGGGCGATCAAACCCGACAGCGTCGGGCTTTCTTCAATGAGGGGATCAATCCGTTGCTTGGAGTTGCGCTTGGCCATCTCGACCGTCGGCGCAACAGCCATCATGGGGCCGGGGGCCAGATGGATCACATAACCAATCCAGTTGTTGCCGCACTCAGTGCCACCGACCTGTGCACCCTTCATGAACACCACACGCTCGATGGGAGACGTCGGGGAGAGGCAGTCCATGATCTCCTTGAGATACGGCGTGCGATTGGTTCGCCACTTGCCAGGCTCTGAGGCCGACTTTCCCGAGAGCACTCGGTACTGGTCGGCCCATTCAGACACAGTCAGCAGTGGGTCGGGGGTGAGCCCCTCGCGCCACGCCTCAGCAATGGCATCAAATCCGTCATAGTGTTCCAACACATCCCTGCATTCCGTAAAACCTCAAGCCCACAGCAGGGCTCAGTCCAACCGAACAGCCAAATCGCCTAGTTCGATCAAGTGATTGCGCACGGCTTTTTCCAACAGCACATGCAAGGTATGCCCATCGGCATTGAGGTCAGCCGCCATCTGGGCAGCCACACGCGCTGGCCAGTTCAACCAAGCATCGCGCTCGGCCCGCGCCA
>CALBSC010000081.1 GCA_937927685.1 uncultured Burkholderiales bacterium
CGCTTGCTGAACTGCTTGCGACGGCGAGCAGAGTGCAAACCGACCTTTTTACGCTCAACTTCACGAGCGTCACGGGTCACGTAACCGGCTTGTGAGAGAACGGGCTTGAGGCTTGCATCGTAGTCGATCAAAGCACGTGTGATGCCGTGACGTACAGCACCCGCTTGACCAGATTCACCACCACCGTGCAAATTGACTTGAATGTCAAAGAACTCAACGTGGTTGGTCAATACCAACGGTTGCTTAGAGATCATGATCGAGGTTTGACGACCGAAATACTCGGTGATGTCCTTGCCGTTGATCGTAATTTTGCCGGAGCCCTTCTTTATGAAGACTCTGGCGACACTGGACTTTCTACGTCCCGTGCCATTGTTCCATTCACCAATCATCTGTGGCTCCTTAAATCGTTAACTCTTTGGGTTGCTGAGCGCTATGGGGATGCTCAGCACCGCCGTAGACCTTGAGCTTTTTGATCATGGCATAACCCAAGGGGCCTTTGGGCAACATGCCCTTGACGGCTTTCTCGAGTGCACGACCAGGGTGCTTGGCTTGCATGTCGCGGAAGTTGGTTCCGTAAATGCCGCCAGGAAAACCTGAGTGACGGTAGTAGACTTTGTCGAGGGCTTTGTTGCCTGTGACACGAATCTTAGAGGCGTTGATGACAACAATGAAGTCGCCTGTATCGACGTGGGGCGTATAAATGGCCTTGTGTTTGCCGCGCAAACGGAGTGCAGCTTCGCTGGCAACACGTCCGAGCACCTTATCGGTGGCGTCAATCACAAACCACTCGTGCACCACGTCAGCGGGTTTTGCGCTGAACGTAGACATGGATATTTCCTTGAGTTGGTTTGGGCGGGCTCTTTTCCACGGTCGGCGTTCCTCTGATGGGAACCTCTTAGGTGGGATGTATCTTTTCGCCGCGGAGCCACATGGCGCTGCGAAAGCCCTCCATTCTATTACAGACTGAGCCTGCAGTACCATCACCCCCATGTTCAGTTACCGTCACGCCTTCCACGCCGGCAACCACGCCGACGTGCTCAAACACCTGGTACTGGTCGCGGTGCTGCGCTACCTGACCGAAAAACCTGTGGCATTGATGGCTATCGACACCCATGCTGGCGCCGGTTTGTATAGGCTAGACAGTGAGTGGGCGCAAACTAGTGCCGAGGCGGCCGAAGGCTTGCAAAGACTGGTCGCCGCCTTGCCAGGGCTGCAAGATCAACCCACCCCCCTGCTTCAGGACTATTTGGATCTGGTGGCCGAGTTCAACCCGCGGGGGCAGTGGAACCGCTATCCTGGCTCCCCCTTTGTCATCAACCACTTCCTGCGCGAGCAAGACAAAATCAAGCTCTTTGAACTCCTGCCCAGCGATGCCAAGCTGCTGGAGCAGCACGTCGCGCAGCTGGATGCCGGGCGCCGCGTGGCGGTGTTGCGAGAAGACGGGTTCGACGGCCTGAAGAAATTCCTGCCCCCGCCCAGCCGCCGCGGCCTGGTGCTGATAGACCCCAGCTACGAACTCAAGACCGACTACGCACGCGTGGCCGCCACCATCCAGGACAGCCTCAAACGCTTTCCCACCGGTACCTTCATGGTGTGGTACCCAGTCATTGGCCGCCCCGAAGCGCATGACCTGCCCAAGCGCTTGCGCACCCTGACGCAACAAGCCGGCAAATCCTGGCTGCACGCCACCCTGACGGTCAAGTCAGGCAAGGCCTCCACCCTGCCCGTATCCCTGCAGGGCGACACCAAGTTGCCGCGTCCCGGCTTGCCGGCCAGTGGCATCTTCCTGATCAACCCGCCATTCACCTTGGCCAAAACCTTGCGCCCGGCCCTGGAGCAATTGGTCCAGTTGCTGGGACAGGACCGGCACGCGGCCTGCCTGGTGGAAGCAGGCGGCAACTGATCCCTCTCCTGGCAGGGATTTCGTCCCACCACTGCGCCACACGCATCCGCCTCTGACCGTGTCCTTCGTGCGGCGAGGCGTCGACAGGGGCGGCCCAGGGACAGGGACAGCGACAGCGGTTCCCTGCGCTGGCACAATCCGCCCATGACGCACCCCACCCCGACCGAACGCCAGGTCCTGGGCGCCTGCCCGCACGACTGCCCCGACACCTGCTCGTTGGTCACCACCGTGCACAACGGCGTCGCGGTACGCGTGCAGGGCAACCCGGACCATCCCCACACGGCGGGCGTGCTGTGCACCAAGGTGTCCCGCTACACCGAGCGCACTTACCACCCTGAACGGTTGTTGCACCCCCTGCGCCGCGTGGGCCCCAAAGGTCCGGGCGCGCAGTTTGAACCCGTCAGTTGGGATGAAGCCTTGCAAGACATCGCCCAGCGCCTGGGCGAGATCGCGGCGGTGGATCCTGAAGCCATCCTGCCCTACAGCTACGCCGGCACCATGGGGCAAGTACAAGGTGAATCGATGGCGGCGCGATTTTTCCACCGCCTGGGCGCCTCGCGCCTGGACCGCACCATTTGCGCCAGCGCCGGCGCCGAGGCCTTGTTGCACACCGTCGGCGGCAAGCTGGGCATGAAGATGGAGTGGTTCGCCGAGGCAAAACTGATCCTCATCTGGGGCAGCAACTCGATTGGCAGCAACCTGCATTTCTGGCGCCTGGCGCAGCAGGCCAAACGCAACGGCGCCAAGCTGGTCTGCATTGACCCGCGACGCACTGAGACCGCCGACAAGTGCGACGAGCACCTGGCACTGCGGCCAGGCACGGATGCCGCGCTTGCCCTGGCGTTGATGCACGAGTTGATCGTCCATGACTGGCTGGACCACGACTACCTGGCGCGCCACACGCTGGGCTGGCCTGAACTCAAAGCCCGGGCACTGACATGGCCTCCCGAACGCGCTGCCCAGGTCTGCGGTCTCGACGCACAAGCCATCGAGCGCCTAGCGCGCGACTACGGCACCACACAACCCGCAGCCATCCGCCTGAACTACGGCGTGCAGCGAGCACGCGGCGGCGGCAATGCCGTGCGTGCCATCGCCTGCCTGCCCGCCTTGACCGGCGCCTGGCGGCACCGTGCGGGGGGCATGCTGCTCAGCAACTCGGGACATCTGCGCTTCAACACGGCGGCTCTGCAACGCCCGGATCTGCTGGGCGCACGCCGTCCGCGTGTCCTCAACATGAGCACCATCGGCGACCACCTGGCCCCGAACGCACCCCATGCACCGGTGCGCGCACTGGTGGTCTACAACAGCAACCCGGTGGCCGTTGCGCCCGACTCCGCGCGTGTGGCGGCCGGCTTTGCCCGCGACGACCTGTTCACTGTGGTGCTGGAGCACTTTCGCACCGACACCGCCGACTATGCCGACTATCTGCTGCCCGCCACCACCCAGCTCGAGCACTGGGACGTGCACGGCACTTATGGCCATACCGATGTGGTACTGAACCGGCCCGCCATTGCCCCGCTGGGCCAGGCGCGCACCAACACCGACATCTTCCGTGCGCTGGCGCGCCACCTGGGGTTTGATGACCCCTGCTTTACCGACGATGATGAGCACCTGTGCCGTCAGGCGTTGAAGCAACCGGATGGCCATGAGTTTGTGCCCTTCGCCACCCTGACCGCACAAGGCTTTGCCAGCATTCCCGGTCCCGAGGCGCCGTTTGCCGACGGACAATTCCCCACACCCTCAGGGCGTTGCGAATTCATGAGCGAGCGCCTCGAAGCGCTGGGACTGGATGGCTTGCCGGACTACCTGCCCAATTACGAGTCTCCGACGCCGGACGCCGCCTACCCCCTGGCCATGATCTCGCCCCCCGCACGCCACTTCCTCAACTCGACCTTCGTCAACGTGACCAGCCTGCGCGATGTCGAAGGTGAACCCCTGGTGGAGATTCATCCGCAGGACGCGCAGGCCCGAGGTGTGCGGGATGGCCAGACCGTGGCGGTGTTCAATGCCCGCGGGCGTCATGTGTGCCGAGCACGCATCACCGACCGCACCCGCCCGGGCGTGGTGGTGGGCCTGGGCATCTGGTGGCGCCGTCATGGGCTCAACGGCACCAATGTGAACGAACTCACCAGCCAGGCCCTGACGGACCTGGGGCGCGCGCCCACCTTCTACGACTGTGCCGTGCAAGTGACGGGCATGCCACCCGAGTGACGGACCCCGCACTTTGGGTTAGAGTCGGCTCACAGGGCCATCCCCCAGACCCCCACGAGACGAACCACCATGGCGAAAAAGGCGCCCCGACGCACCGCAGAGCGGATCCTTGAGGTCTCGCTGGCGCTGTTCAATCGATTTGGTGAGCCCAACGTCTCCACCACGCTGATCGCCGCCGAGTTGCGCATCAGCCCGGGCAACCTGTACTACCACTACCCGGCCAAAGACGAGTTGATCAACTCGCTCTACGAGCGTTACCAGAAAGCGCTGCTCCCCCTCTTGAGTGCCGCGCCCGAGGTCCGCGATGTGGAGGATGCCTGGTTCTTCATGCACAGCCTGTTCGAGCGTGTGTGGGAACACCGGTTTTTGTACCGTGACCTGGGCGACTTGCTCACCCGCAACCGTCGCCTGGAAACCGATATCCAGGCCGTGCTGGAACTCAAGCGGCAAGCCTTCCGGGCCGTGCTGGCCCACCTGGAGCACACGGGCGCCCTGTCCATCGACCCGGAGGAAAGCGATCTGTGTGCCACCCAGATGGTGGTGATGCTCACCTGGTGGCTCAGCTACGAGTACGCCCGCGATCCACGCCATGCCCTGGAGGATGCGCAGGCCCAAAGCGCCTTGCTGCGCGGTGCGCGTCATGTGCTCGGGCTGATCCTGCCTTACCTCCATGCCGAGCCGCGCGAGCATCTGCGCGTGCTGTTGCAGGCTTACCAGGACCCCGTCCCTGACACAGCGGCACCAGCCGAATCTGCATGAACCACTGGGCCGCCTTCTCGCCCCCGGTTTCGCTCACCCCGGAGCAGGTGCGAACCCACTGGCCCAGGCTGCATGGTGGCGATGCCGAGCCCCTGCCCGACTCGGACGACTTGCTGCAGGTGTGGACGCTCTACCACCGGGGTGATTTTGAAAGCGCTTACCACTCGGGCCTGGCCTTGTCCCAGCGACAGGAGCCTGCCGGCCTGACCGTTGCCGTTCGCGCCCTGAGCATCTATGCCACTTACCTGGAACCGCGCTCGGTGCAACGCGAGCAACTGCTCGAACAGGCGCAGGCACTGGCCGACCAACACACGGCGGCTCACCCCGACAACCCCAATGCCTGGTACCTGCTGGCGTACTCGCTGGGTCGCCACGCCCAGTCCTTGAGCGTGGCCAAGTCGCTGGCGCGGGGTCTGGGACAGCGCACGCGTGAGGCCTTGGACCGAACCCTGCGCCTCAACCCACGGCATGCCGACGCCCACCTGGCTTTGGCCACGTTCAATGCCGAGGTCATCGACAAGGTGGGCGAAGTGGTGGGGGCTGTGACCTACGGTACCAGCAAGTCCAGCGCGCTGGCGCTTTATGATCGCGCCGCGGAACTCAATCCGGGTTCGTTGGTGGGCATGCTCGAGACGGCACGAGGCCTCATGATGCTTGACCCTCAACACCACCAAGCCCGGGCCGAGCGCCTGTACCAGCAACTGCGCATGGCGAGCACCCTCGATGCCCTGGAGGCCTTGGTGGTGGGACTGGCCAACGCCACGGATGATTGAACCATGACCTTACTTGCACTCGATGTTGGCAACACCCGCCTGAAGTGGGCGCTGTATGACCGCGCCCACGCCGGGGCTCGCCTGCTCCAGCACGGCGCTGTATTCCTGGAGAACATCGACCACCTGGCCGAACGCGAGTGGGCCACCCTGGACGCCCCCCAGAACATGCTGGGCTGCGTGGTCGCGGGCGAGGCCATTCGCCGCCGGGTGGAAGAGCAAATGGAGTTGTGGGACGTGACGCCCCGTTGGGTCGTGCCCAGCGCTGCAGAGGCGGGTCTCTCCAACGGCTACGACCACCCGACCCGCCTGGGGGCCGACCGCTGGATCGCCATGATCGGCGCCCTGGCGCGCATGCACAGGCAGACTGCCGGTGCGCCACCGCGCCCGATGGTGGTGGTGATGGTCGGCACCGCGGTGACGGTGGAGGCCGTGGATGCCGAGGGTCACTTCCTGGGGGGCATCATCTTGCCGGGACACGGCATCATGCTGCGTGCCCTGGAGTCAGGCACAGCGGGGTTGCGAGTGCCCACCGGTGATGTGCGGCCCTTCCCCACCAACACCAGCGACGCGCTGACCAGTGGTGGCACGTATGCGATTGCCGGCGCGGTCGAGCGCATGGTCATGCACGTGCGCGAGCACTGCGGACATGAGCCCTTGTGCTACATGACCGGCGGTGCGGGCTGGAAAATGGCGCCCAGCATGTCAACGCCGATTGAGTTGGTCGAGTCCCTCATCTTTGACGGCTTGCTGGAAGTCGCCTCGCGTCGCTATGCGGCGGCGCCCTGACGGCCGCCCTGACGGCCGACCTGACTGACGCACTGACCCGCACCGTCTGGAACGCTGCGGGCCGTGCCGGCAGGGTTGCCGTCCCACCACGAAACGCGCGACCCGGCGCTCGTTGAAGGGTTGCGCAACGGGCGCAGTCAGTTTTGTCGCCAGGGCAGTCCGCGCAGTTTCCAGCCGCCCCGGAGGGATCGGTGCGCGTGTTCGTCCGGATCGCCCTCGAAGCCTTCCAGGATGTTGTAAGCCGTGGCCCCCAATTCAGTGGCCCGCTTCGCCGCCGCGATGGAGCGCACGCCACTGCGGCACAGCATGAGCAAGTGCTTGTCACGCAAGGCCGGGATCTGCGCGTCGAATTCAGGATTCATGGCCATGCCGGGCCACTGCTTCCAGGCGAGGGCGACCGCTTCGGGCACACAGCCCACCCACTCGCGCTCGGCGTCGGTGCGGACATCCACCAGCACCGCCCGGCCCGATTGCACCCACGCCCACGCCAGTTGCGGCGACACATCGCCCGCATAGCCCTCGGCGGGCTCGGGTTGGGTCAAGGCTCGTTGATTCATCACCAGCTCCAATATCGTCAAACAATGCGCACGCTGAGCGGGGGCAAGCCGTCGATGTGCATCTCGATCACATCGCCTCGCACCACCGGGCCGACATGCTCAGGCGTGCCGGCATAAATGATGTCGCCCGGGAACAACTCGAAGGCCTCGGAGAGCTTGCTGATTTGCTCGGCCACCGACCAGATCATCTGCTTCAGATCCGCCTGCTGCTTGATCTGACCATTGACCTTCAGCCAGATGGCGCCCTGGGTGAAGTGCCCGGTCTGCGCCACCTTGTGCACGGCACCGATGGGCGCACTGCGGTCAAAGCTTTTGCCGATCTCCCAGGGCTTTTTCTGGTCGCCCATGAAGCGTTGCAAGTCGCGCCGGGTCATGTCCAGGCCCAGGGTGTAGCCCCACACCAGGTCCAGCGCTTTTTCAACGGGGATGTTGCGGCCGCCCCGCCCCAGCAAGGCCACCAGCTCGGCCTCGTAGTGGTAGTTTTTGGTCAGCGGCGGGTAGGGGTGATCGGCCACCGTGCCAGCGGGCACATACTGGATGGCATCGGTCGGTTTCTGAAAGAAGAAGGGCGGCTCGCGGGTCGGGTCCGACCCCATTTCGCGCGCGTGCGCCGCATAGTTGCGTCCAATGCAGTAAATGCGGCGAACCGGGAAGACTTCGTCACTGCCGACCACGGGCAGGACCACCTGGGGTACGGTGAAAGGCATGCGGGATGACGCCTGCGCGACACCGCCAGCGGTGGCGCAGCCCGTCAGGCCGGTGGCCAGGGCCGTGCTGCCCACCACCGCGGTGTGTTGAAAGAAATCGCGTCGCTGCATCGCGTTGCTCCTGGATGTCGAGGTCAAGGCACCCGTGATGGCGGGTTCTCAGCCTGGTGGGTTGATGGATGTCGAGATTGTGCCGGTCTTTCCCCCAGGTTGAGGCAAAGACAAAATAACCCGCCTATTGGTAGAAACCCTCTGTTCCAGAATCACAAATGGCCAAGAATTCATGGGTTGTCGACCAACTGTCCTAGACACAATAGTCTTGAACACATCACCAGGAGAACCTATGTCCGAGTCCAAGTCCCCCCGCCGCCGTAACCTGCTCAAAGGCGCTGCCGTTGCCGCCGGCGCCATGAGTGCTCCGATGGTGTCGCGCGCCGACACCGTTTCCTTCCGCTTTCAAAGCACCTGGCCGGCCAAGGACATCTTCCACGAGTACGCCAACGACTTCGCCAAGAAAGTCAACGATATGGCCGGTGGCCGACTCAAGATCGAAGTGCTGCCCTCGGGCGCCGTGGTGCCCGCTTTCCAGCTGCTCGATGCGGTGAACAAGGGCACCCTGGACGGTGGCCACGGCGTGCTGGCCTATCACTATGGCAAGAACACCGCCCTGGCTCTGTGGGGCTCCGGCCCGGCCTTCGGCATGGACCCCAACATGGTGCTGTCCTGGCACAACTACGGGGGCGGCAAGGCCATCCTGGAAGAGATCTACAAGTCCCTCAACATCGACGTGGTGTCCCATGTCTACGGCCCGATGCCCACGCAGCCGCTGGGATGGTTCAAAAAGCCCATCGCCAAGGTCGGTGACCTCAAGGGCCTGAAGTACCGCACGGTCGGTCTGGCCGTGGATATCTTCAACGAGCTGGGCGTGTCGGTGAACCCGCTGCCGGGTGGCGAGATTGTGCCCGCACTCGATCGCGGTCTGATCGACGCAGCCGAATTCAACAACGCATCTTCCGACCGTGTGCTGGGCTTCCCCGATGTGGTCAAGAACTGCATGCTGCAAAGCTTCCACCAAAGCGGCGAGCA
>CALBSC010000082.1 GCA_937927685.1 uncultured Burkholderiales bacterium
ATGGCGTTCAGCAACTTTGCCTACATGCTCGACAGACAACGTTGGTCGGGCGGGGCGTCCAATGCCACGGCATATTTGAATGCCGATGGCACGATGAAAACCAGTTCAACGGGTTACATCCGAGACTTTGGCGGCACAGGCTGGACCAACTGGGATCTGCGCGGCAATTACCGCACGGATACAGGCGCAAACACCTGGAGCTTTGGCTTTCATCAAGACGACAACTACTTGAGCAATGTCTTGACCGCAGGCAATGACTGGGCGACGAAAAATGCTTTGACCACCGAAGACACCATCGCCAAAGGCAAGTCGCAAACCATGGCGTTGTGGTTGCAAGACATGTGGAAAGTATCGAATGCAGTGACTGTGACGGGGGGCTTGCGCGCTGAATACTGGCGCGCTTATGACGGCTACAACTTGGCCTCAGCAACGCCCTTTGTTCAGCCCAGCAAACATGCAAGTGGCTACTCGCCCAAAATTTCCATGATGTTCGATGGCAGCCACAAAAAATGGCACATGATCCGAATACGCGTTGTCGCAGGCCGCTGTCCACAACGGTCCTTCCAAGAACATGCAAGCGCCCTTGCAAGCTTGAAGCACAGGGCAGCCAAGACACTCTGACCTTTGAGACCAATGCGTCGAGGTGTCGAGTGCCACACCCGACAACTTAGAAATATGCCCGATGTGATGCGACTGACCGTTAGGCGCAATAGACACCGAACTCACGTTCTGACAAGTAAGCACACTGCCCATGAGATCGACGGCGATCTGGTCAGGACTGTCCATCCCGCACTTCTGACCCAACACGCTGGCCGGACGTCTCTCCAAAATGCTGCGCGACCACTCCCGCATACGGGAGCGCGCAATATCGAGATGAACAATGCGCCCCCGACGGATTTCATCCAGTGACTGCCTGCGAAATTCGAAGGCCTCGTGATTCGATTGCAACGAGTTCGCCAGGCCACCCGCGTCGTAGGGATCAACGAAGGCTCCCTCACCGATCGAAATCGTCGGATCGCCAGTCAACTGCAAGAAGTACTTGGCAATCTCTTCTCGACTGGTGTTCGTGCGATGGACCATGGCATTGAACGAGATTCGCCCCTGGGGAGAGAGCCGCTTATAAAGATCCAAAATTCCGGCGCGGCTAGATTCGTCTGCCAGTGGGTCTGGGCCACGAGCAGGTTGACCTGGACCGTCGTGGCTAACGCCCACGCCAAAGCCCAATGCATCCAGCCATTCATTGATCTCCGGATTCAGTAAAGAGCCATTGGTGACGATGCCAAATGATGCTGAGGGATACCGCTGCCTGAGCGCCTCAGCCAAAGGGCGCAGGGTCTTGATGTAAACCAACGGTTCACCACCCCAGAACTCAATTCGCTCAGGCGCTTTCTCGAGGCTTTCCTCAATCAGCCTCAAGAACTGAGGCACGTCTGCTTGCGTGGTCTCCTGGGCATGGGGGACAAAGCGTTGACTGCAGTAGTCGCACGAGTAGTTGCACGACAGACCAAGTTGAATTTTCAATACCTTGGGGCTGGTCTTTCGACCAGGATGGGTCAGGCTAACCGCTTCAATGTGGCCAACCGTCCATGACTTTTCAATATAGGCCAGCGGCCAGGGAGTAAGGTCTTCTGCCAGCAGCTCGCTGGTTTGGTTGTCATAGATCAGCCGGACCGCTTCATTGGTGCGATTGCGTGCGTGCAAAGTAAATCTGGCCATCACGCACCTGCACTTTGCGTTGCTGGCTCATCGGCAAATGCCTCTGGGCATGCCTGGCGGCAGACCTCCTGCGCACTCTGATGTGCGAACTTGGCCAAGTGATATTCACGGCGGGAGCGGATGCGCTCACCATCCGTGACCGTCACAGTGAAAAAGACATGCTCGTCATCAACGAGCTCAATGGTTTTCTCAATCAAAGTCATCTCCTGCCCAGCTCATAGCCGGGTGTAAAGCTCTGTGTAGTTGTGGGAGGCCACGCGGAAGGTGACGACCAACAGGACGCGCTCCCCACTGGGGGAGTTGAAGGGATTGGTCTCGTGCCATATCCGTGAGGGATGCAAAACAACCAACCCAGGAGTGGTTTCGATGTATCGAACCTTCTCCCAAAACGGAAACCCCGCCATCGGGCGGGGGTCCTGTAAAAGCAGCTCTCCATCTCCGACCGTCCAATCACGGTCTTCAGGAGGACTTCGCTCTCGGCCACAGTCGAGGTACAGGCAAAGAACGTGGTCACCCGTATGGTGATAGTGCGGCTGAGCCCGCATCCCCTTTTGGTAACAGACAGGGATGCACCGCGCCAGCACGTCGAGTTCATTGGCGTTCCTGACACCGTGAGCCTCTTGCAAATAAGCACGATAGGTTCTATCGACCCACCCTTTGAACTCAATCCAGACAGGCGGTGCCTGCCTTTCATGCTCTGGCGAAAACAGGTTCAATTGGGTGCGCAACTTGACCGGGACATCAGGCATTGCGTGCTCGGGAGGATTGGCCTTGTGATTATTGAATCGCTCCTTCGTGAACGTCTTCAATTCATTGAGCTGGTCCGCTGTGAATGGTGATGCCTCGTGCAGAACAGGCGTACTCCATAGGTGTTCAATCATGGTCCACCTCACATCCAAAAGAGACTGCAATGCGCAGTTCGTTGCAATACCGGGATATCGGTCGAGCCGCGTGTGTTTTCGTCCCGTTGAACACCACAAGACGGTTGGGCTTGATCAATGCACAAGCATTGACCTCACCTGTTTCATCAAGGGTGACAAAATCACCTCCCCAGTCGCGCTCCCACCGCATCACCGGATACCAAACCGCCGTGCGAGCCGTTTTGCTGTACTGCACCGGGAAGTCACGGTGAAATGCGGATTCATCGCCAAAGGTCTGGTAGTTCGCCCAAACACGCGTCAAGGCGACATTCCCAAAATGCTCTCGGCGAACAATTTCCGCCACCTCGGCAAGTGGTCCTGAATTTTTCAGGAAGGCTTCGTAGCTCAACTCCGAATTCCATGCGCCATGGTCATAGTGGTGTTGATGCGTTCCGGGCAGCACAAAGTTGCGATGCCAAAACGTACCAGGTGCCTGTGCATGAGCGCGCCAACCAAAGACCGGACTTTGAGCAAGTAGCCAAGCGCGGGCAGCTTCAAAGAGTTCGGGAGAAGCTAGGTTGTCGTAAACGTTGATTTGCATGGTTATCGGCCACGCTGAGTTCAAAGTGCAACTCAACGGCGGGCTCCTCTGCGTTATAGGGATGGGTGTGATGCGCCAAGTAACTGGGAAAGATCAGAAGCATTCCTTCTGCCGGGTAGATCAATTCCGATCGCAAACCTTCCCACGGCAAGTTCTTGAAACCGAATGGCCCACTCGGATTGACCAGCACAAAGGCTCCGGAGTAGTCGCTGCACGAGGGATCCGGTTGCGCCTGGGCGCTTAGGATGAATACCGCAGACAGATCCGTGTCTTCGCAGTGCAACGGCAAGCACTGTCCTCGCTTGACCACCACCTCCCGCCCTGTCATCTGCCTCACGCTGCAGCCGTATTCCTGCGCTACGACACTCTCGATCAGCCGGGTGACTGGATCAAATACAGGCATCAGATGCAGACTTTCCCGCGTGCTGCGCGACCATGGCATCCCATGCGGATTGGTGATTTCATGCAAGGCCAGAGCCTGATTGCGCATCGCCGCCATCAATTCAGGTCCAAACGGATGCATTCCAACGTACACCCGCGCGCCAAACAGCTCCCTAGTCGTGGATTTGGATGGTGGCATCAGAGGCTCCGCTGAAATACTTGAACCCAGCCTTGACGCGAGCCGAGTCTCCGTCATTCAGTCCCAACGCCAGGAAAGGAACGATGGCCTGTCCATTGACGGTTTTAATTCGAGTCTTGGGCAGGTAACCATTGATTGCCTCCAGAAATATCTCTGCATCGCGCTCAATGGGCTGGTCGTTGGCATCTACAACCTGCAAATGCACATCGACTTGTCCGTTAGCTGTGCAACTCGCAGGGGCAGACACTTGAACACCAGGCAGCAAGATCAACTCGCGCACCTGGGCGCTGGCTGAATAGTCTGTGCGCTCAATGTCCGACGCATCGACCCCAAGAACCACGCAATCGCCTTTGTTCACATCGGGGTTGATATTCACAGTCACTGCGCACTCCTCGAACAACGAGTCTGCAAATGGAACCACGAACCCTACGGATAGGTTGTTCTGATAGGTCGTTCGCGACAGCTCGGGTGCAGACATCTTGGTTGCCATCGAGTATGTATAGAGTGGGATCGGATCGGTAAAGGATCGAACGTCCCATCGGAAAGTCAGATGCCAAGCTTGACGATCTGCCCAACCGGTGCTTTTTTTGAGCAACTCATAGTCAAACTCACTGACTGCGATCACCTTGTAAAACTTCTCGCCGCTTTGCAGGACAGATTCGTCATCGGGCAATGGCTCGCTGGGGTTGGGCGAGAAAACAATGCACATCTCCACTCCGACATGCTTCCTGGCCGAATCCACAGAAACACGAACGACGTGATCCGGTGAACTGGCATAGGCGGGGGGACGGGTGATATAGACCTTCATCTCACCTCCTCAGCAGCAGCCACAGCAAGCGCAGTTGCAATTGCAGTTGGTTCGGCAATTGAATGCGCCACAATTGCAATTCCGATACCAGCGGTGGTATTCCGATCCGCCAATTTCATTGGCCGCCTCGTAGTACCCGTCGTAGTTGAACCCTACAGACACCGCATTGAAAACCTGGCTCGTACCGCCTGCTCCGTCATAGCTTCCCCAGTTGGCGCAATTGCCGGTAGGAACACCACTGACGCCCCAAGTCCACCAGTTGCCATTTGGCGGGTTCCAATTGCCATTACCAGCACAGTTGCCGTTAGGCAGATAGCCGTTGCAATTGCTTGCACGGTCGTCGTAGTACTGGCTCGAACGGTTCATCTCACCGATGTCCTGACCATCGGCCATCTTGTAGCCCGTGTTGCGAGCATCGTCGCCTGTCACACTGCTCTTGAAAAGGGCTCCGTTGGTCATCGTGATGGAACCTGTCATGGTTCCACCAGCCTTGTCCAACTTGCCGTTCAGCTCAGTTTGCAGGGCATCATCCAACCCCGCTTTGGGGATGCGCGTAATCGCCATGATTTCTCCTAGTTAGATGTAACGCACCACAATCCGCGCGCTGGCGGCTGGTGCTGATGTGAATCGCAAAGTCGCCCCGGAATTGACCAGGACGTAGGCATCGAGCGAGTCCTGGACCACGTAATTGACCGTCACGATCAATTTATGGACGCTGGATGCTGCTGTGCTCAGACTGAAATCCGTAGCCGAACCGTTGCCTGTAAAGACCTGCGGAGCGACGTTGGATCCGCCCGCCGCAGCGGCATATCCCTGCGCCTGGCTCATGTAGCTCTGAGCCTGGGTAGCCGAGGCGGCTGAAGCCGTTGCAGAGTTCGCTGATGCAGTGGCACTACCCGCCGAAGCCGTTGCCGAGTTCGCCGCGCTGGTTGCTTGCTGACTTGCGGTGGCAGCATTGGCAGCGATGGACTGCGCGTAGTACTTGGCTGAATACTCGGTCGATCCAGAAACAGGGCCTGACGTCTTGTTTGCCCACTCTTCGGCTGCGGCTGCGCCAGACTGCGCTTCTTTGTCCAGGTACCGCACGCTGATCACGACGCCACTGGCAGGAGCCGAACTGAATCTGAGTGTTGTCGTGGCTGGTGTGGTGTAGGCATCCAAGGGTGCTTGAGGCACCCCGGCAACCGTCACCATCAGTGCTCCGGGATATCCAACGGGTCGACTGATTGTGAAATCCGTCTTCACGCCATCGCCGGTGAACACATCGGCAGGAATGACCGTATTGGCCGTCACCGCCGCTGCCGATCCTGCCGCTTGCCCTGCCCAGTATTTGGCTGAGTAACCACTGCCGTCGACCGTACCGGTGGTCTTTTGCGCCCAATCAGA
>CALBSC010000083.1 GCA_937927685.1 uncultured Burkholderiales bacterium
CGACGTATTCCACCTTCTGGCGGTAGAAATCATCCGGATCCACCCAGCTGACCAGCGCCACCGTGTGTCGCGCCTTGGCGGATGACCCCTGATAGGCGAACTCGCCACCGATGACGTTGGCAGCCGTGAACTGGTAGACGGGATCCTGGGGCGCATCCTGCGTGACCGTGATTGCTCCACCAGACCAATAAGCCATGCCCCTGAAAATCGAGGCCATGTCCTGCACCACCTTGTAGGCCTGCTCGCGGCTTTGCAGATACAGGTTGCAGGTAAATCGCGGCTCATAGCCACCCAGCCCATTTGGGACAAGCTCGTCACAGTAACGCGCCACCCGGTACAGCGCCCACTTGTCCACCTGCGACTCGGGAATGAAACTGCCCAGCCCGTAACGGGTGTTGGTCACCAGGTCATAAAAGCACCAGGCTGGGTTGTCTGTCCACGCCACCTTGAAGGTACCGTCCCAGATGCCGCTGTACGACCGGGTCTCGGGAGAGTAATTCGAGGGGATGCGAACGCGCAGGAGCTTGAGGTCATAGCTGCGCCGTGGAATCGAGGTGAACTGCGAGGCATCCACCCGCAAGGCCATCAGGGCGCTGTTGGGGTAGCGCAGCTTGCTTTCGATCACCTCGGTGTACGAATCTAGAAGTGTCTTGTTCTGCAGGCTGGTCTGCGTCGAGTCGGCTGTGATGCGACGCAGGCGCACATCCCAAGGACCAGCGCCAATGAGCGGGACGTAGTAGCTGCGCTGGTAGCGCGAAGTGGTTTTGCCCGAGACAGTGTCGGTGACCACCTGCACATACCCGGCTCCCCGCGCCTGCACGTCTATCGCGTAGCTGACCGAAGTGCCGTTCAGGTCACCGTTGGTGGTGTCTTGCAGCGTGAGCGTCGGGATACTGACCTTGATGCGCACGGCATTCACGTCAGGGTCAGTGATGGAGCGCACCACCGGCTGATTGGCCTTGCACTCCACCCCAACAGCCACTTCGTTTTCCACAGCGGAGAAGCCGGGAATGTAGCTTTGTTGCTGGGTGCCAGGGCGGGTTTCGAGCGTTACCCCCGTGAAGTTGTAGCTGCCGTCCGGATTCTGGATAGGGGTGTCGTCCAGGTAGACGGATTGCAGGTTTGCGGCCAAGCCCTCAATCTCACCCTCGCATACGAGGTCAACCACCCTGGCATAGGCCTTGGAGCGCAGGCTGTCGGGCGCTTCCTGAGCCACGCGAGCGCTGCCGCCACCACCTTTGCCACCACCACCTGCGCCAATGATCAGAGAAGTGCTCCGGGTACTCATACAGCGATTTCATCCACATCAATGCCCGCGCTGATCACGGCCGAACCGACAATGAGTCGGCCGTAGCCCACAGGTACGGGATGCCCTTGGGCCGTGGTGTTCACAGCGCCGTTGAAAACATAATTAGGCTGGTTGCCTGGCCGCTCAGAAGGGTCCTGGGCTTTGGCGGTGGGGGCAATCAACTGTGCCACACCGCCCAGGATCATGGATGTGCCCACCGAATACAGAGTGGCCTGCGACAGGAAAGAGCCTGCTGCGGCCCAGCCCATCGGGTTCCACCAGGACACGGCGATCAGGGCTGCGCCCAGCAGGATTTGACCCAGCCCGTTGCCACCGGCCCCGGAAACGACCGGTGCGATGGTGATGCGCTGTCGGCCACTGGGCTCGTGTAGGCGATCAAGGCTCAGGGCTTCCCTTCCAGCCAGCACCCGGTAGCCCACTCCCCGCTCACCCGAAGCGACCAGCTCCCGTTCGAAACCGGGGAAGTTGGCACAAAGGGCGCGCACGGCCTCAGCCGCCGAGGTCACCGCCATCCTGTGCCGACGCCCGAAGCGCTTGCCCAGTTCACCGAGAAGAAGGATCGTGACCATGCTGGTGTTCATGCAGAAGTTCCTGCAAGAGTTGATGTCTCAGGGTGTGGGTGGTGATCTTTTGCCAGTAGCCGCCATAGACATCGCGGCTGGAGAGCCTGCCCTGCAGGTGGTGCAGGATGAGACCATCTCCCAGGTAAATGGCGGCGTGGTTGGGCACGGACGATGCGACCTGCATCAGCAGGACATCACCCAAATTCATTTCAGCTGGCTCCACCACATGAAAACCTGCGCCAGCAAAGTTGTCCAGGTAAAGGTTTTCACCGCGCTTCCACCACTCATCAAAGCGGGTGAAATCCGGCAGATCGATGCCGCGCTCCTGGACGTACCAGTCCCGGATCAGCGAGTAGCAGTCGAGCACGCCGTGCGACCACTCGCGCCCGACCAGCGGAGCGGCATAGCCTTGCGGGAGCAACTCGGTCCACTGCGCGGAGGGAAAACTCGCGATGAACCAGGGCAGTGCTGTGGCTTCGCATGCCACACGGTCCGCCTGGCTGGGTTCAGGACTCAGATTGGGGTGGGAGTGAAACACTCCCACGATCTCGCCAAGCTGGTCTGCCCGCACATAGTCCTGGGGGTGGATCACAAATTGGTCGGTACCCACGCCAATGTTGCGGCACGGAGCATAGGTCTCTCTGCCCTTGTGAATGACGAGCAAGCCACAGGCTTCGCGGGGAAACTCCCGAGCAGCATGGGCCAGCGCCAGCGTCTGGTTGGCCTCGAGCATCATCGGATCAACCCCGCTGCAGGAAACCCGCCAAAGGGCAACTCGGCATTCACGCCAAAGCGCTTCTGACAGGACACCAAGCGTTTGCCACAGGCATCCTGCGCGCGGGAACTGACGGTTTCATCGTTGGCGTTGAAGTACGCAGTGCCGGTGTACCCGCATTCGGCACCCTGGTACTGCCAGGGACAGACGTTTTGCACGATCTGGCGCCGGGGCAATGACACCCCTTCCAGATCAAAAGCGGCAGCCAACTCGAACTCGACCACATCCCGGGTTTCCCGAGACTTGCGGTCAATGAAATACACGTCGTCCGCGAATTCAGCGGTGGCGTCTGCTGTCGGGTTGGACCCAGACGCAAAGTTCACCGCATCCAGGTATTTCAGGAGCGTGCGCTTTCTGGTGACTTTGGCCCCCACCAGGTCCTGATAAGACAGGATGAGTGCGGTGATGCTGCCTGTGACATTGGCCACCTTGAGTTTCGGACGTGGCACCTGGCCGTTGCCGTTGAACTCAAAGCCTTCGGCCTGGATGGGGAACGGCTCATAGGTGTTGCCCTGCCAGACCACCTGCTGACGCAGCTCATTGGTTCCGGCATGAAACCTCACCACCCCTTCGTTGAACAGGGACAGGTCGAGCACAAAAAGCTCGATGACTGCACTCGGGGCCAGTCTCTGAATTTCTGAAGTAATCGCTTGGCTGGTCATGACATATCAAACACCTGCCGGAAGGTGGCGTGGATGTTTTCCAGATTGGGTTCTTCGATGCTGCGGCTCCACTCCTCACAAAGGAACTTGCCAACAATGCCGCTCGGAGTGGTCCAATCAAAGGACTGGACTGCCCCTCTGGCACGCAGAAAGTTGTCGATCGCAGCGGCATCAGCCGTGGACTTGCCCCGAAATTCGAGTGACCAGACCTCAGGCTGGGTGTTGATGCCGTAGGCAAGGCGCTGCTCATACCCGTCTCCAAAGGAGACCTTACGGACATTGGGTTTGAGGGTGAGGGACGCCCCAATCGAGGCGATCCATGTGAATGTCGCCATGAAAGTCCTTCAATGCATCACTGCCGACGCGGGTCCAGCAGACCACCGGCCCGCTTCTGATTGAGCAGCTCCTGTCGCACCGCACTGGAAATCGCCCGCCCCAAGTCCTTGCCTTGGCCCGTGCTGGTGGTCACACCTCCCTCGGCCACATTCACCGAGATGTTGAACACATCGCCACGCCCAGATGAGGACTGGCTCATGGTGACGGGGATCGAGCGACCATCGGGGAGCGGCACATAGGCCTCGGCCATGGAACCCTCGCCAA
>CALBSC010000084.1 GCA_937927685.1 uncultured Burkholderiales bacterium
CCGCCGCCACCACCACCGTAGCCGCCACCGCCGCCGCCAAACCCACCCGAGCGGGGGGGACGACGGGGCTCCATGGGACGGGCTTCGTTGACCACCAGGCTACGGCCGCCCATGGGCTGTCCGTTCATGCCTTCAATCGCGGCCTGTGCTTCGGCATCACTGCCCATTTCCACAAACCCAAAACCCTTTGAGCGACCGGTGTCGCGCTCCATCATGACCTTGGCACTGGTCACGGCGCCAAATTGGCTGAAGGATTGCTCGAGATCGCCATCGCGTACCGTGTACGGCAAATTACCCACGTAAAGCTTGTTGCCCATGAAAGGGACTCCTAAGAACACAAAAACATAGCGATGGGGTCCCAGGGCACGACGCCAAACCAGAGGAAGCGGGAGCGCGAAACTGACCGATCACTGCACACACCTGGCGCGGTAACAAGAAGGCACCACGACCCAGGCCGAACCATTATGAAGCATACAACTGACAAAAAACCAAGCGTTTTCCATTAGTTGCACGGATTTGCTCTAGAAAAGCACCCACTGTGTGCGGTTAAGCTTCCATTTCGCGCTCGGCCGTGGCGCTGATGCGGTGGATGCTCAGGTCGGCACCATTGAACTCCTCTTCGGCGTCCAGTCGCAAACCGCCACAGAGTTGTTTCACCAACGCGTAGACCACCGTGCCCCCAACCAATGCCCAGGCCACGCCGCCCACGGTGCCGATGACTTGAGCGCTCAGGTTCACGCCGCCCAGCCCGCCCAGGGCGGTGGAGCCAAAAATGCCCGCCGCAATGCCACCCCAGGTCCCGCACAAACCATGCAGGGGCCACACGCCCAGCACGTCATCGATCTTCCAGCGGTTTTGGGTCAGTGTGAACATGACCACGAACAGGCCGCCGGCCACGGCACCCACCACCAAGGCACCCAGCGGGTGCATGACATCCGAACCGGCGCACACAGCCACCAGGCCCGCCAAGGGGCCGTTGTGCACGAAACCCGGGTCGTTGCGCCCGAGCAACAGCGCGGCCAGCGTGCCCCCCACCATGGCCAGCAGGGAGTTGACGGCAACCAAACCAGAAATCTTGTCCAACGTCTGGGCGCTCATCACGTTGAAGCCGAACCAGCCCACGATCAGGATCCAGGCACCCAGTGCCAGGAACGGGATACTGGAAGGCGGATGCACCGACATGCCCCCGCCCTTGCGGTAACGGTTCAAACGAGAGCCCAGCAGCAGCACGGCGGGCAGCGCAATCCAGCCCCCCACAGCATGGACCACCACCGAACCCGCGAAATCATGGAACTCATCGCCGGTCAGGTCCTTGATCCAGGCTTGCACGCCCAGGTTCTGGTTCCAGGCAATGCCTTCGAAAAACGGGTAAATGAACCCGACGATGATGGCGGTGGCCAGGAGTTGTGGCCAGAACCGCGCACGCTCTGCAACCCCGCCCGAAATGATGGCGGGGATGGCCGCGGCAAAGGTCAAGAGGAAGAAGAACTTCACCAGGTCATACCCGTTGCGGGCGGCCAGCGTCTCGGCGCTGACCAGAAAATGGGTTCCGTAGGCCACGCTGTAGCCCACCAGGAAATACACCAGGGTCGAGAGGCTGAAGTCCACCAGGATTTTGACCAAGGCGTTGACCTGGTTCTTTTTGCGCACCGTGCCCAGTTCCAGAAAGGCAAAACCGGCGTGCATGGCCAGCACCATGATGGCGCCTAGCAAGATAAAAAGAGTGTCTGCGCCCTGTTTGAGTGCGTCCATGAAAGCTCCTTGGATGAAATGCTTATTTTTGGTGCAAAAAATGGGCCTTTGATGCCCATGAACCGAAATAGAGCAAGGAACGCACCAAATGTCAGCGGTCACTGCGGACGGCGGGCCACCTTCAGGCGCCAGCGGTGGTCCGGCTGCCCGAAACGGTCGACCAGGGGCCCCTTGCTATACTGCATCGCACAGCGCCGATTTCCTCGTGTTTGCGGGCGCTTTACCAAGTTCAGCTAAAGACAGATTCCGAACCCGGACTCGTTTTTGGCGTTACCGGGTTTTTTCATGTCGTTTGTCGCCACACCGCAATTCATGCACTTTGCCGAGCCGTTGCCGCTCCAAAGTGGCGCGAGCGTGCGTGACTACACCCTGGCGTATGAGACCTACGGCGAACTCAATGCCGACCGCACCAATGCGGTCCTGATCTGTCACGCGCTGAACGCCTCGCACCACGTGGCGGGCGTGTATGCGGACCAGCCGCGCAGCGAAGGCTGGTGGGACAACATGGTGGGACCGGGCAAATCGGTCGACACCAACCGCTGGTTTGTGATTGGGGTGAACAACCTCGGTTCGTGTTTCGGTTCCACCGGACCGATGCACCGCAACCCCGACAGCGGCGAGATTTACGGCGCGGATTTTCCGGTGGTGACGGTAGAGGACTGGGTCGACGCCCAGGCGCGGCTGCTCGACCGTCTGGGCATTCAGCGGCTCGCGGCGGTGATGGGCGGGAGCCTCGGGGGCATGCAGGCGCTCAGCTGGACTTTGCGCTACCCCGACCGTGTGCGGCATGCGGTGGTGGTGGCGAGTGCGCCCAACCTCAACGCAGAAAACATTGCCTTCAATGAAGTGGCACGCCGCGCCATCGTCACCGACCCGGACTTCCATGGCGGGCATTTCTATCGCCATGACGTGGTGCCCAAGCGCGGGTTGCGCATCGCGCGCATGATTGGCCACATCACCTACCTGAGCGATGACGTCATGAATGAAAAATTCGGACGCAGCTTGCGTGATGCGGTGGGACAAACCGCGGGTGATCCTTACCGCTACACCACCCAGGACATCGAATTTCAAATCGAGAGCTACCTGCGCTACCAGGGGGACAAGTTCAGCGAGTACTTTGACGCCAACACCTACTTGCTGATCACCCGCGCGCTCGATTACTTTGATCCGGCCCGCCACCACGGCGGTGACCTGGCACAGGCCCTGGCGATCACACAGGCGAAATTCCTGCTGGTCAGCTTCACCACCGACTGGCGCTTTTCGCCCTCACGAAGCCGCGAGATCATGGGCGCTTTGTTGCGCAACCGCCGCGAAGTGACCTATGCGGAAATAGATGCACCGCACGGCCATGATGCGTTCTTGCTCGACGACCCGCGCTACCTTTCGCTGGTGCGTTCGTATTTTGAGCGCATCGATGTGCGGGAGGCGGCATGAGCGATTTGTCGGTGATTCGCCTGCTGGCCGAGTTGGTGCCCCAAGGCGCGCGGGTGCTGGATCTTGGGTGTGGGGACGGGGCCTTGCTGGACTACCTGCAGCGCCACCGCGGCTGCAGCGGTTACGGCGTGGAGCTGGATGACCGCAATGTCCAGGCCTGTGTGCAACGCGGCGTGCAGGTGTTGCAACTCAACCTCGACCAAGGGCTCAGCCTTTTCGAGGACCAGTCTTTCGATGTGGTGCTGCAGATCGACACCCTGCAACACTTGCGCAACGCCGAGACCATGCTGCGCGAGACAGCGCGGGTGGGGCGCCAGGGTGTGGTGGCGTTTCCCAATTTTGCGCATTGGCCCAATCGCTGGAGCATTCTGCGCGGCCGCATGCCGGTGACGCGGCGGCTGCCCTACCAGTGGTATGACACGCCCAATATCCGGGTCGGCACCTATGCCGACTTTGAGGTGCTCGCGCGCAAGAATCAGTTGCAGATCACCGAGTCATTTGGCATCCAGGACGATCGCGTGGTTCGCTGGTGGCCCAATGCCCGGGCCTCGACGGCGGTGTTTCGTTTGCAACATCGCTGAAGCGGCCCGGCCCGTGCGGGCAACGCTATCATGCGCTGCAACGCCGGCAACTGCACCGAGGATCGGTTGCTGGCGGCTGGATTCACCACAAGCTGAGTCGACACCCATCTTCAACAGGAGCATCAACATGGGACAAACAGTTCAAATCAAGGCCGCCGACGGCCACGCGTTTGACGCCTACGTGGCACAACCCCAGGGCAAACCCCGCGCAGCCCTGGTCGTGTTGCAGGAAATCTTCGGGGTCAATCACCACATTCGGGCAGTGGCCGATGGCTTTGCCATGGCCGGTTTTTTTGTCGTGGCCCCAGCCACCTTCCAGCGCGCCAAGGCCGGTGTGGAACTGGGCTACACCCCCGATGACATGAACGCCGGCTTTGCGCTCAAGACAGCGATTGAAGCGCTGCCGGCACCCGGCGTGATGGCCGACGTTCAGGCGGCGGTGAACTACGCCGCCTCCACCAGTGGCGGCAAGGTGGGCGTGGTGGGCTATTGCTGGGGCGGTTTGCTGACCTGGCGTGCCGCCACCCTGCTGCAAGGGGTCAGCGCGGCCGTGCCGTACTACGGTGGCGGCGTGACCAGCGACGTGGAAGCGGCGCGCAAACCGACCTGTCCGGTCATGGCCCATTTTGGCGACAAGGACCACTGGATTCCACTGGACACCGTCGAGGCGTTCCGCAAAGCCCAGCCGGCGGTGGATGTGCATGTGTATGCCGCCGACCACGGCTTCAACTGCAACGAGCGTGGCTCGTACAACGAAGCGGCGGCCAACACGGCGCTGGAGCGGACGCTGGCGTTTTTCAACCAGCACCTGGGCTGATCAGCGCTGTTCTTGCAACCACTGCGCGGTGTCGATGGCGAAGTAGGTCAGCACGCCATCGGCACCGGCGCGCTTGAAAGCCAGCAGGCTCTCGAGCATCACAGCCTGCTGGTCGAGCCAGCCGTTGCGGGCAGCCGCCATGAGCATGGCGTACTCGCCGGACACCTGGTAGGCGAAGGTGGGCACCTGGAAGGTCTCCTTGACGCGGCGCACGATGTCCAGGTAGGGCATGCCGGGCTTGACCATCACCATGTCGGCCCCCTCGTCGATGTCCATGGCCACTTCACGCAAGGCCTCATCGCTGTTGCCCGGGTCCATCTGGTAGACCTTCTTGTTGCTCTTGCCCAGGTTGCTGGCCGAGCCCACGGCGTCGCGGAAGGGACCATAAAAAGCGCTGGCGTATTTCGCGCTGTAGGCCATGATGCGGGTGTGAATGTGACCGCCTGACTCCAGGGCTTGTCGAATGGCGCCAATACGCCCGTCCATCATGTCGCTGGGTGCCACGATGTCGACACCCGCATCGGCCTGCGTCAGGGCTTGCCGCACCAGCACCTGGACGGTTTCATCATTGAGGATGTAGCCGGTGTCGTCCAGCAGTCCATCCTGCCCGTGGCTGGTGAAGGGGTCGAGGGCGACATCGGTCATCACGCCGAGTTCGGGGAAGTGTTGCTTGAGTGAGCGCACCACCTGCGGCACCAGGCCCTTCTCGTTGAAGGCCTCGCGGCCGTCTTCGGTTTTGCGTGACGGATCGATCACGGGGAACAAGGCCATCACCGGAATGCCCAGTTTCACACAGCGTTCGGCCACCGGCAGCAGCAAGTCCAGGCTCAGGCGCTCCACGCCCGGCATGGAGCCCACCGCCTCGCGACGGCCCTGGCCCTCCAGCACGAATACCGGGTAGATCAGGTCGTTGACCGACAAATCATGCTCGCGCACCAGTCGGCGGGTGAAGTCGTCGCGACGCAGGCGACGGGGACGGGTGGCGGGAAACTGGGTGGGGCGGATCATGTTGAAAGCTCCAGAAAAGCTGCGAACGCATCATCTTGACACGCCAGCGCCGGACCAGCGTACCGAGGAAGTCCTCATTGTGACGCAAGCCCCCGCCCGACCTCCGGGTTTATCTGACTACGAGACCGGCCCCGCCCGTTGGTAAATTGAGGGTGGGCGCTTTGCCGCCCCCCGCTTCACCTCCCTGAGCGGGCGCTGTTGGCCTTGGGTGGACAGCTTTTTGCCCGGCCTGGACCGGGCTTCTTTTTGTGCGTCTACACTGCGCAGATGCTTTGGATCAAAACCCTTCATATCGTCTTTGTGGCCAGCTGGTTTGCGGGCCTGTTTTACCTGCCGCGTATCTTTGTCAATCTGGCCGAGGTGCCACCCGGCTCTGAGGCCGAGCGGCAGCGGTTGCTGACCATGGCCCGGCGGCTCATGCGCTTCACCCATTTGTTGATGGTGCCGGCGCTGGCGTTGGGCATTGGGCTGTGGGCCGGGTACGGCATCGGCTGGGGGCCGGGCCAGGGGTGGATGCACGTGAAGTGGCTGGCGGTGCTGCTGGTGCTGGGCTACCACCATGTTTGCATGCGCATGCTCAAACGCTTCGAGCGCGGTGAGAACCGTCGAAGCGAGGGCTGGTACCGCGTCTTCAACGAAGTGCCGGTGTTGCTGATGCTTCTCATCGTGTCCCTGGTGGTGGTCAAACCCACGGACTGGGGGGGCTTCCTGACGGACTGGCTCTGGGGCCTGTTGGTGCTGGCCGTGTTCGGTGGGCTGGCCTGGTGGCGCAGACGCTGACGGACCATGCACAAAAGCTCGGCGTGGCCTCTGGCCGGCGTGTATGCCGTGCTGATCGTTTACGCCAGTCTGTACCCGTTTGATCAGTGGCGCGACCAGGATCTGGTGCCGTGGTCGTTTGTGACGCACCCCTGGACCCCCTACTGGAGCGGTTTCGACGTGGTGTCCAACTGGCTGGGGTACGCACCCCTGGGCTTTTGGCTCACCCTAGGTGCATTGCGCAGCGGCGTGCGCCGAGGCTCGGTGGGTTACAGCCTGATGGCCGCAGCAGGGCTGTCCTTCGTGCTGGAAAGCCTGCAATCCTATTTGCCCGCCCGCGTGCCGTCCTTGCTGGACTTCTCGCTCAACAGTGCCGGGGCGCTGTGCGGGGCCAGCGCAGCCCACGCGCTGGAGCACCTGGGATGGCTCGACCGATGGAGCCGCTTTCGTGCACGCTGGTTTGTCCCGGATGCCCGCTTCAGTCTGGTGACCTTGTTTTTGTGGCCGATGGCCCTGTTGTTTCCGGCCGCTGTTCCGTTTGGGTTGGGCCAGGTGCTCGAGCGGCTGGAAGACGCGGCCGGCGCATGGCTCAAGGACACGCCGTTTCTGGAGTGGTTGCCACTGCGGCATGTGGAGTTGCAGCCGTTACTGCCCGGTGCGGAATTGCTGTGCGTGATGCTGGGCCTGCTCATCCCCTGCCTGCTCGGCTTCTCGGTCATCCGGCATCAGCACCAACGGCTGTTGTCGGTGGTGGTGGTGGTGGTCGTGGGGGTGGCCGCCTCGGCCCTCTCGGCCGCCCTGAGTTTCGGTCCGCGCCACGCCTGGGTATGGCTGCAATTGCCGACCTGGCTGGGGATGGCGTTGGCGGTTGTGGTGGCCTGCATCATGAGCGCGCTCTCGGCCCGCGCCTGTCTGGCCTGCCTGCTGTGCGTGCTGGTGCTCAACCTGGCGATCCTCAACCAGGCCCCGGCCAGTGAGTACTTTGCCCAGATGTTGCAGACCTGGGAGCAGGGCCGCTTCATCCGCTTCCATGGCGTGGCCCAGTGGTTGGGCTGGGTGTGGCCTTATGCGGTGCTCGGGGTGGCGCTCGCGCGGGCCGCTCGTTCCGATGACGGGCGAGCCTAGAATCCGCTGCATGTCCGAGACCTCCTACTACCAGCACCACGTGTTCTTTTGCCTCAATGAGCGCAAAAACGGCGAAGCCTGTTGCATGCAACAAGGCGCCCAGCAGGCGTTTGATCATTGCAAGTCGCGCATCAAGGCCCTGGGCCTGTCGGGTCCGGGGGGGGTGCGGATCAACAAGGCGGGGTGCCTGGACCGCTGCGCAGGCGGCCCGGTGATGGTCGTGTATCCGCAGGCGGTCTGGTACACCTTCGTCGACGAACACGACATCGATGAAATCATCGACTCCCATCTCGTCAAAGGCCAACCCGTGGAGCGTTTGAAGGTGCCGGCGCACGTGGGGCGTTGAGCCATGAACCTGCAAACCCAGCGACTGGTGTTGCGCGGTGCGTGTGGCGAGATCGAGGCGCTGCGGGATGACCCCGCTGGCCCGTCCAGGGGCGTGGCCGTGATTTCTCATCCGCACCCGCTCTTTGGCGGCACCATGGACAACAAGGTGGTGCAAACCCTGGCGCGCGCATTTGTGCACGCGGGCTGGAGTGCGGTGCGCTACAACTTTCGCGGCGTGGGCCACAGTGCGGGGCACTACGATGAAGGGCGCGGGGAGGTGGACGATCTGCTCGCGGTGCTGGGCCAGCAAGCCGGGCAGGGTGCCCTGGCGCTGGCGGGCTTTTCGTTTGGGGCCTTTGTCACCGCCTCGGCGGCTGCGCAACTGGCGGGTCAACGACCCATCGATCAACTGGTGCTGGTGGGGACGGCGGCCTCGCGTTTTCAGGTGCCCGAGGTGCCCCCTGACCTGCACGAGCGCACGCTGGTGGTTCACGGCGAACTGGACGACACCGTGCCGCTGTCGGCGGTGATGGATTGGGCCCGGCCCCAGACCCTGCCGGTCCTGGTGGTGCCCGGGGGCGGACACTTCTTTCATGGACAATTGCCGTTGTTGAAATCCCGTGTGATGCGTCATCTGGGCGCTTGAAACCTGAACGCTCAACGTGCCGCCCCGTGCCCTCGGGTCGGCGAGGTGGTTCAGATTGCCCCCGGCGCGGCCCTCCTCCAAGGAATGTGTGTGAATCTGTCTTGTATTGCTGTCTGGGCGCGTCGCGTCGCGGGCCTGTTGTGTGTGTCGTGGACGGTGGGGGCCTGGGCCCAGCTGCCGGCTCCGCCTGAAATTGCCGCCCGCACCTATTTGCTGATCGATGTGAGCGCCGGGCAGGTGCTGGCGCAGCAGCAGGCCGACATACCGGTGGAGCCCGCGTCACTCACCAAGCTGATGAGCGCCTACATCGTCTTTGATGCGCTCAAGTCAGGCAAGATCACCTTGCAACAGACGTTCCCTGTGAGCCAGCGGGCCTGGAAGATGCCGGGCTCACGCATGTTCATCGATCCCAAGATGCAGGTGCCGGTCGAGGACTTGCTCAAGGGCATGATCGTGCAATCCGGCAACGACGCCACCATTGCACTGGCCGAAGGCGTGGCCGGCAGCGTGGAGCGGTTTGTTCAGCTCATGAACGACCAGGCCCTGGCCCTGGGCATGCGCAACACGGCCTACAAGAACCCGGAAGGCTTGACCGAGCCAGGACACACCACCACCGCGCAGGACCTGGCCATTTTGTCGCAACGCCTGTTGCGGGACTTTCCTGATTACATCGGCTACTACGCCATCAAGAAATACCGCTACCCCGGCACCCCTGCGGCCAACGACAGCAACCGCAACCTGCTGTTGTTCCGGGACCCCAGTGTCGATGGCCTGAAGACCGGTCACACGCAAGCCGCCGGGTACTGCCTGATTGCAACCGCCAAGCGCGACATGCCGGGCCTGGCGGGTCGACGGTTGCTGTCGGTGGTGCTGGGCGCCGCCAGCGAGAGTGCCCGCGCTGTCGAGTCGCAAAAACTCCTGAACTGGGGTTTCACCGCCTACGACGCGGTCAAGCTGTTTGACGGCAACCAGGCCATCCTGACCCCGCCGGTGTGGAAAAGCCGCCAGTCCACCATGCCCATTGGCCGCCCCGACCCGATCGTGGTGGCGATCCCGGCCGGGCAGCTCGGCAAGCTCAAAACCGAGGTAGCCCGCCCCGACCCGCTGGTCGCCCCCTTCCAGCGCGGCCAGACCGTGGCCCAGCTCAAGCTGAGCCTGGGCGACCAGCCCCTTCCGGACATCCCGCTCGTCAGCCTGCAACAGGTGGAACAGGCCGGCGTGATCGGTCGCGCCTGGGATGCCGTGCGCTTGTGGATCAAGTGAGTGCCCGCCAACCGGGCAAAAATGGCTGAAAAACCAAGGGTTTGGCGCAACGTCCTCAACCTGATACACTAGAAGGCTTTTCGGAATTTATTTCCGAGAGGATTTCACGTTTGCGTTTATCGTTTTAGGGACGTTTCTCAATGCCAACCATTAACCAACTCGTGCGTCAGGGGCGGGAGGTCGAAAAGACCAAATCCAAGAGCCCCGCGATGCAAAACTCGCCTCAGCGTCGTGGCGTGTGCACCCGCGTGTACACCACGACCCCCAAGAAGCCGAACTCGGCGCTGCGTAAAGTGGCCAAGGTTCGTCTCACCAACGGGTTCGAGGTCATCTCGTACATCGGCGGTGAAGGCCACAACCTGCAGGAACACTCGGTCGTGCTCGTGCGCGGCGGTCGTGTCAAGGACTTGCCCGGTGTGCGCTACCACATCGTGCGTGGTTCACTCGACTTGCAAGGCGTCAAGGATCGCAAGCAGTCGCGCTCCAAGTACGGTGCCAAGCGTCCCAAGAAGGCCTGATCGGTTTTCCTGGTTCTTATCGTTTTCTTTTTTTCGGTGTTTCTACGGTCAGGCAGACTGTTTGAAACGAAGTGACCCCAAGCGCTCTCCAGCGTGGGTCGAGTAAGTGAGAGTCAGATGGCTCTCGCGGTGTTCCGAAAGGGCACCAACTGAAGCAACAGAGGTAACAACATGCCACGTCGTCGCGAAGTCCCCAAACGTGAAATCCTGCCGGATCCCAAGTACGGCAATGTCGAGCTGTCCAAATTCATGAACGTGATCATGGAAGGCGGCAAGAAAGCAGTCGCCGAGCGCATCATCTATGGCGCGCTCGAGCAAATCGAACAGAAATCGGGCAAGGATCCGCTCGAGCTGTTCACCCAGGCCATCAACAACGTCAAGCCCATGGTCGAGGTGAAATCCCGCCGTGTGGGTGGTGCCAACTACCAGGTGCCCGTTGAAGTGCGCCCGGTGCGTCGCCTGGCGCTTTCCATGCGCTGGCTGAAAGAAGCCGCTCGCAAGCGCGGCGAGAAGTCCATGGCCCTGCGCCTGGCCAACGAGCTGCTGGAAGCCTCCGAAGGCCGCGGCGGCGCCATGAAAAAGCGTGACGAAGTTCACCGCATGGCCGAAGCCAACAAGGCCTTCTCGCACTTCCGTTTCTAATTCGGGCCCGCTGCTGCGGGTGCTGGCCGGCCGGGCATTGTGTCCGGCCCACCGCCCGTGGCGCTGTCCTCTCATTTAAAGGCTTTTCATCATGGCTCGCAAGACCCCCATCGAGCGTTACCGCAACATCGGTATTTCCGCTCACATCGACGCCGGCAAGACCACCACCACCGAGCGCATCCTGTTCTACACCGGTGTGAACCACAAGATCGGTGAAGTGCACGACGGCGCCGCCACCATGGACTGGATGGAGCAGGAGCAAGAGCGCGGCATCACCATCACGTCCGCGGCCACCACCTGTTTCTGGAAAGGCATGGACATGTCTTTCCCCGAGCACCGCATCAACATCATTGACACCCCGGGCCACGTGGACTTCACCATCGAGGTGGAGCGTTCCATGCGCGTGCTCGACGGCGCCTGCATGGTGTACTGTGCCGTGGGTGGCGTGCAGCCCCAGTCTGAAACCGTGTGGCGTCAGGCGAACAAATACCGCGTGCCGCGTCTGGCCTTTGTGAACAAGATGGACCGCACTGGCGCTAACTTCTTCAAGGTCGTGGACCAGATGAAGTTGCGCCTGAAGGCCAACCCCGTGCCCATCGTGATCCCCATTGGCGCCGAAGAAAACTTCAAGGGCGTGGTCGATCTGCGCAAGATGAAGGCCATCATTTGGGACGAGGCCTCGCAAGGCATGAAGTTCACGTTCGAGGACATTCCCGCCGACCTGGTGGAAGAAGCCAAGAAGTGGCGCGAAGCCATGGTCGAGTCGGCGGCTGAGGCCAACGAAGACCTGATGAACAAGTACCTGGAAAACGGTGACTTGACTGAAGAGGAAATCACCCTGGGTCTGCGCACCCGCACCATCGCGGGCGAAATCCAGCCCATGCTGTGCGGTACGGCGTTCAAGAACAAGGGCGTTCAGCGCATGCTTGACGCCGTGATCGAACTCATGCCCTCTCCGCTGGATATTCCTCCCGTGGCCGGCACCGACGACGACGAAAAGGAAGTCACCCGCAAGGCGGATGACGGCGAGAAGTTCTCTGCCCTCGCTTTCAAACTGATGACCGACCCCTTCGTCGGTCAGCTGACCTTTGTGCGTGTGTACTCCGGCGTGCTCTCCAAGGGCGACACCGTCTACAACCCGGTCAAGGGCAAGAAAGAACGTATCGGTCGTATCGTGCAGATGCACGCCAACAACCGCGAGGAAATTGAAGAAATCCGCGCTGGCGACATTGCCGCCTGCGTGGGCCTGAAGGACGTGACCACCGGCGAAACCCTGTGCGATCCCGACAACATCGTGATGCTCGAGCGCATGATCTTCCCCGAGCCCGTGATTGCACAGGCCGTCGAGCCCAAGACCAAGGCCGACCAGGAGAAGATGGGCATCGCCCTGCAACGCCTCGCTGCCGAAGATCCTTCCTTCCGCGTCAAGACCGACGAAGAGTCCGGTCAGACCATCATTTCCGGCATGGGCGAACTGCACCTCGAGATCATCGTGGACCGCATGAAGCGCGAATTCGGCGTGGAAGCCAACGTGGGCAAGCCCCAGGTGGCTTACCGCGAAACCATTCGCAAGCAAGTGGTCGATGTCGAAGGCAAGTTCGTGCGCCAGTCCGGCGGCAAGGGCCAGTACGGCCACGTCGTGCTGAAGGTCGAGCCGCAGGAGCCCGGCAAGGGCTTCGAGTTCGTCGACGCCATCAAGGGTGGTGTGGTCCCGCGTGAATTCATCCCGGCGGTCGAAAAAGGCCTGATCGACACGCTGCCGAATGGCGTGCTGGCCGGCTTCCCGGTGGTGGACGTGAAGGTCACGCTGACGTTTGGGTCGTACCACGAAGTGGACTCGAACGAAAACGCGTTCAAGATGGCTGCGTCCATGGGCTTCAAGGACGGCATGCGCAAGGCATCTCCGGTGATCTTGGAGCCGATGATGGCCGTCGAGGTGGAGACGCCTGAAGACTACGCCGGCTCTGTGATGGGCGACCTGTCCAGCCGCCGTGGCATGGTGCAGGGCATGGACGACATGCCTGGTGGCGGCAAGGTCATCAAGGCCGAGGTGCCGCTGTCGGAGATGTTCGGCTACTCGACCACGCTGCGCTCGATGTCGCAAGGTCGTGCCACGTACACGATGGAGTTCAAGCACTACAGCGAAGCTCCAAAGAACGTGGCCGACGCGATCATCACCGCGCGCGCCAAATAAGCAACACAAGCCGGTCTTCGGCGCCTGGGGCCACACGATGCGCCCCGGTGGGTCTGCTGCCCGTGGCAGACCGCGCGCCGGAAACCTTAAACACCCACGGGCAGCGCTCTTTTCGAGACGGAGATTGAAATGGCAAAAGGCAAATTTGAACGGACCAAGCCGCACGTCAACGTGGGCACCATCGGTCACGTGGACCACGGCAAGACGACGCTGACGGCGGCGATCACGACCATCCTGGCGGCGAAGTTTGGTGGCGAGGCCAAGGCTTACGACCAGATCGACGCGGCGCCTGAAGAAAAAGCGCGTGGCATCACGATCAACACTGCGCACGTCGAGTACGAGACGGCCAACCGGCACTATGCGCACGTTGACTGCCC
>CALBSC010000085.1 GCA_937927685.1 uncultured Burkholderiales bacterium
TCACCTACGTGGTGGACGGCAACCAGTTGCTCATCGAGCAGGGCGAGACCACGGTGATGACGCTGACCTTGGACTCCAACACCGGTGCTTACACGGTAGAGCAGAACGCTCCTCTGGTGCACCCCGAGGGTCTGAATGAGAACAACCAGAACTTCAACGTGACCTACCAGGTCACGGACAGTGATGGGGACACGGCTGCGGGGCAGTTGGCGATCACTGTCAACGACGACACACCCACCGTGTCAGAGAACCTGATGGTGGTGCTGGATGATGACGCCCTGGCGGGGGGCAACCCGAACGGGGTTGGCGATATCTCGCCTGATACCCAGAACGCGACTGGCACCCTGGGTCACAGCTACGGTGCCGATGGCGGCTCCATGGGCTGGCTCACCACGGGTGCACCGGACGGCTTCACCTACGTGGTGGACGGCAACCAGTTGCTCATCGAGCAGGGCGAGACCACGGTCATGACGCTGACCTTGGACTCCACCACGGGTGCTTACACGGTGGTGCAAAACGCTCCGCTGATGCACCCCGAGGGGCTGAACGAGAACAACCAGAATTTCGACGTGACCTACCAGGTCACAGACGGGGACGGCGACACGGCTGCGGGGCAATTGGCTATTACTGTGAATGACGACACTCCCACCGTTGCGGAGAATCTGGTGATTCACCTCGACGACAACGCCCTGCCTGGCGGTAATCCGGTTGGGAATGAAGGTGTCCCCCCAGACATCCAAAATACCAGTGGGACGCTGTCGCACAGTTACGGTGCCGATGGTGGCTCTATTGCCTGGCTCACTACCGGTGCACCCGAGGGTTTCACCTACCAAGAGGACGGCAACAACCTGCTGATTCGCCAAGGTGATGTCACCGTGATCACGCTGTCGTTGAACACCTCAACCGGCGAATACCTGGCTGTACAAAATGCTGCCGTGATCAATGCCCCCGTTCCTGGTGAAAACAGCCAGGACTTCCAGGTCGGCTACAACGTGACCGACGGCGATGGCGACATGGCGACGGGTCAACTGGCCATCACCGTGAAAGACGACACGCCCCACGGCTCGTTCAACGAGATCAACCTGCTCGACGACGATGCTTTGCCAGGCGGTAATCCAGGCGGGATTGGCGATGTCGCGCCTGACACGGCCTTTGCCACCGGCAATCTCGACTTTGCCTTCGGGGCCGACGGCGGATCCATTGCCTGGCTCACCACTGGCGCGCCGGACGGCTTCACCTACGAGGCCGACGGCACCAGCCTGCTGGTCAAACAGGCTGGCACGCTGGTTCTCACGCTCACGCTGGATCCGGTCAGTGCCGCCTACACCGTGGTGCAAAACGCCGCCATTCACCATGTACCCGGGCTGGATGAAAACAACCAGGCCTTCACGATGAACTACAACGTGCTGGACAACGACGGCGACTCGGCCATCGGGCAGTTCTACATCACGGTGAATGACGACACCCCCACCGTCTCTGATAACCTGGTGGTTCACCTCGATGATGATGCACTGCCAGGTGGCAACGCGGGCGGCATTGGCGACACCACGCCGGATGTGCAAAACACCAGTGGAACCCTTGGACACAGCTATGGCGCCGATGGTGGGTCCATTGCCTGGCTCACCACGGGTGCTCCAGCGGGCTTCTCCTACCAAGCCGACGGATCAAATTTGCTGATTCGACAGGGTGATGTGACTGTGATCACGCTGTCGCTCAACACCACAACGGGTCAATACCTCGCTGTACAAAATGCCGCCATCATGCATGTGCCAGGTCTTGACGAGAACAACCAGGACTTTCAGATCGGCTACAACGTAACCGATGGCGATGGTGATATCGCCACGGGGCAGCTGGCCATCACGGTGAATGACGATACCCCGGTGGTCACCCAACTGAACGATGTCTCGTTCCTCAACACGGACAATCCTGTGCCGGGAGGAGACAGCCAATTCGGCTATTCCATGGGAGCCGACAAGCGCACATCCTTCAGCAATGTGGATTCGGATTTCTCCATGTTCAGTCTGAAAGGTGAGGTAGGCGTCAATTCCATCACCAATACGCACATTAACTGGAGTTCGGAAGACGCCACATCTGCCACGTTCCGATTTGATTTTGACTACCAACCAAACGAAGCTTCACCCAGTACGGCGCACGCCATGGGTACGCTCATGTTCAACAAGGCTGAAGGAACTTATCATATCAATCTGGATCAATACATTGAGGGGTTCAACATTTACACCACCTCCACAGCATTGTCGATCACCGGGTACGAGCCAAACTCGACGCAGGTTGATAAAACGCAACCGGTGGTGAGCGTGGCTGCATTGAGCGATGGCGCCTTTGTTCAATTCACCAGTGTGTCTGAACCCGGAGGGGGCACCGGTAGCAATAACCTGCAGGTCAATGGGGTAGATGGGGACAGTAACCACTGGACAGCAGGCGAACTGTTCTCGCAATCGCCCGGCTGGGTCAGCATTTCCAATCTGGCCAATGGTGTGAACGGTGACACGATGCAAAAGGGCGAGGTCTTGGATCTGAACCTCTTTAACTACAATCCCCACGGCACGCTCAACGCTCCAGCCAACGCAGGTGCCAGTGGCATGTTCCTCAAATTTGACGGTATCGGGTCAACGGAGGATCTGGTGGTGGTGTTGAAATTGTTCGATACAGCCACGCTTCAGC
The DNA here is from genome assembly GCA_937927685.1 of uncultured Burkholderiales bacterium. Classification (GTDB taxonomy): domain Bacteria; phylum Pseudomonadota; class Gammaproteobacteria; order Burkholderiales; family Burkholderiaceae_C; genus Limnohabitans. The sequence continues at coordinate 2,683 of CALBSC010000085.1, forward strand.
AGACGACTCGCGCCTTGATCATTGACAACAGTGATATTTTGAGGATTGGGAACGTCTTGACCCCCGACTATCACATCGTGCTGGATAACAACGATGGAGCTGTCATCATCGAAAACAACGATTTCAACGGTGTTGGGGAGCACTTTGTCATGACAGGGGCTCAAGTGCTGACGTCAACTGAAGGTATCACCGGCACGGCACTGAACTTCAATACGCAAACGGGAGTCACGGGTGCCAGTACGGTAGCCCAGCCGTTTGGAAGTGCCACGACGGACAACGACGTCATCAAGATATCGGACATCGGCATCATGACCAATCAGACATCGACCTTGGATTCGCACCTCGAGTTCAAGTTTGCAGTCAAGGATGCCGACTTGGACTCGTCACCGACACAAACCCTGAACGCCTACATTGCAGGCAGTGATGTCAATCCCCTTGAACACTTGATGTAACCCTTTCATCAAGACTTTGAAACCTTGTGTTCGAGAGCGGCCAATTGGCCGCTCTTTTTTTGAAAGAAATAAGTATGGCCGCTCATTGATTCAGGGGATATCTCAATTTTCTCTTCGCTTCTAAGCTCACCCTGGTCGTCACACCTGGGTGGCGTTGCCGAGAGGAATCAAAACAGCCATGAACCATTTTTCCAGATCTCCATGGACGCGCTGTGCTGCACTGTCTTTCACCAGCATGTTACTGACGAACGTTTCCGCACAAAACTTGCCAGAGTCTGTTCACAAGGTGCTGGAGCGATATCCTGCCGTGTCAGCGTCGATGGCGCGGATCGAATCGGCGCAGGCTGATATCCAGCGCGCCAAAGGGGCGCATTGGCCTCAGTTGTCATGGTCTGGCACTTACAGCCAGTACCACGAAAGCACCTTGGTGAACCACTGGATCCAGTCACCCACGGTGAATATGAATCTGTGGTCAGGACTCAAGATTCAGTCCGATGTGGAGCGCGCACAAGCCACGACGCAGGCACGGCGCGAGCAATACCGGATGACGCGTGACGATATCAGCCTGCTGGCCACCGAAAGTTATCTGGGTTGGGCGCTCCAAAAAAATCTGGTGGCATTGGCCATGGCCAATTTGGCGACGCACCAGAAGATTCTGTCCGACTACCAGTCGATCGTGCAGATTGACCCTGGACGTCGAATAGACATGAACCAGGCACAGGTGCGCCACGACAACGCCCAGTTGTCTCTCATCCAACGTCAGTCAGATCTCAAAAATGCCGAGCTTCGACTCAAACGCTTGCTGCTGGATGAGCTGCCCGAAGAGCCCAGCGGGCTGGATAATTTGAAGGACGTTGTGCCCAGCTCGGTGATTGATGCCCTGGACAGTCTGAACAAAGACCATCCGGTCATGGCCAATTGGAAGGCACAACTGGACGCAGCACGTGCGGGTGTCGTCAACGCCAGATCACAATATTCACCGACTGCCCAAGTCAGTTATGGCCGACAGACTTATCCAGGAATTGCCCAGGGCGTGTACGTCTCCCAATTCATTTTGAACGTACCCATTTGGGACGGTGGATCAACCAGCGGTGCGGTCAAAACCGCCCAAGCGAACCTCGACGCCATCGAGTTCAGCCTGGATGAAACCCGGTTGGTTCTGACGGAAAAAATCCATTCGGTCTGGACCGAGTGGAAATCATCGACCGATCGGTATCAGCTCAGCCAGATTCAGATCAACACGGGGAAAAATCTGGTGGAAGGCTACTGGCTGCAATTCAAGGTGGGCCGCCGAACGCTGCTCGATCTCCTGAACGTGCAAAGTGACCTGTACAACTACCAGATCAATGACGCCATGGCTCAAAACGAAATCCGACTGGGGCAAGCACGGCTGCTGGCCGCCATGGGAACACTGGCAAAAACCTTTGATCAATCCCCTCGCAGCAGTGAAAAAGCTGCTCACTATTCCGTCGAGAGACCGATGGGTCAACCATGATTTCACCAGCGACCCATCCCATGGATGATTCCCTGCTGAGTTGTCTGGCACTCATCTCCAAATTGGTTGGACAGGAAACGCATGTCAACACCTTGCGGGCTGGATTTGCAGTGAACGATCAGGGCCGCATTCCCGAAGACGTCTATCCCGATGTGGCAAGACAGCATGGCATGCAAGCTCAGTGGAGTCGCATCGGCCTGGAGCAGATTCCCGCCTATGCCTATCCGGTCATCCTGAGTTTACGAAACGGACAAAGCTGCGTTTTGCTGTCGGTGCAGGAAAACTTGGCTGAGGTACTACGCCCCCAGACGGGTCATGTGGAGGTTCTGGTTCCGATGCAGGAGCTGGCCCAGGAGTATGCGGGCAAGTCCTTGATGGTGGCCGCCTTGCCGACACGAAGCGAGGGGCAACTCGCCGCCTACAAGGGAGAGGCTTTCCATTGGTTTTGGGGAACCCTGTGGCGCTACAAGGGGTTTTACCTGGAATCCATGCTGGCCACCGTGGTGGCGAACCTGCTGACACTGTCGCTGGTTTTTTTCACGATGAATGTGTATGACCGCGTGGTACCCACCATGGCATTCACATCACTCTGGACACTGGCCATTGGCACGTCCATCGCGATATTTTTTGAATTTTTGATGCGCTGGGTCAAAGCCCGTCTGGTCGATCTGGGAGGAAGAAAAGCCGACACGATGCTGAATGCCGCCTTACTGAGAGAAATCATGTCGATTCGTCTTGAAAATCGACCGCAATCCATCGGCATCTTTGCGAGTTCCATGCGGGACTTCGAGGCACTTCGGGATTTCTTTTCATCAGCGTCGTTGGTACTGATCGCGGATTTGCCTTTCTTGCTGCTGTTTCTGGTCGTGATCGGACTGATCGGTGGGCCGCTGGTCTGGGTGCCTGCCACAGCGGTTCCTTTGCTCGTCATCATTGGCCTGTGGGCGCAACGCCCTCTGATGCGTACCATGCGGCGCAACATGAAGGAAACCGGCGAGAAGCAGAGTGTGTTGGTGGAGTCTTTGATGAATCTTGAAATTCTCAAAGCCCATAACGCCGAAGGCTATTTGCAAAAGCGATGGGAGCAAGCCAATGCGGCCACATCAGAATCGTTCAAGCATATTCGATCGTTGACCAACCTCATGCTGGGCCTCACCACCTGGACAGGCCAGATGGTGACCGTGGTGATGGTGGTCATGGGTGTCTACCTGATTGGCAGCCAGCATTTGACCTTGGGTGCCTTGATCGCTTGCGTGATCCTGGCTGGTCGCGTGATCAGTCCGCTGGGCAGCATCATGGGGTTGGCAGCGCGCTATCAACAGGCACGGTCTTCCCTGGATACGCTCAATGGCTTGATGCAGCGTCCTCGCGATCGTCAGATCAATCGTCGCTATCTGGTGCCCGAAACGATTCTGGGCAATTTGCGGGCTGCGGATATCAGCTTCACCTACCCCGGGGATAGCCATCACCCCGTGCTGCAACACATCCAGCTGAGCCTGGCAGCGGGCGAGCACGTGGCGGTCTTGGGCAAGGTTGGCAGCGGGAAAAGCACCTTGCTTCGGCTCCTGGCAGGTCTCTATACACCACAGAGCGGTCATGTGTTTGTGGACGATATTGACCGCGCGCAAATCGATCCGGCCGAGTTACGCAGCAAGATCGGATACCTGGGCCAGGAGGCACAGCTCTTCATGGGAACCTTGCGAGAAAACCTGGTGTTGAATGACACCTGGATCAGTGACGAGACCCTGATCGCGGTCCTGAAGAAGCTGGACCTGTACAACCTGGTCACCCACCATCCCAAAGGCCTGGACATGTCGCTGACGGAAGCCGGCGGCGGACTCTCTGGTGGGCAGCGCCAATTGCTGGCAGTGGCCCGCTTGATGGTGCGTGAACCCCGGCTGGTGTTCATGGACGAGCCCACATCGCTGATGGATCAGGGCACTGAAAACAAGGTGATCGAGGTGTTGGGCGAGTGGTTGACCGGGAGAACACTGGTCCTGGTGACGCACCGATTGCAGTTGTTGAGCTGGGTGAACAAGATCATGGTGCTGGATCAGGGGAAAACCGTTGCCATGGGGCCTCGCGATCAAGTCCTGCGCCAATTGGTGCAAGGCATTCCCAAGTCCTCCGCGGAGGACAAGACCGCTGCGCAGAACCCCACACCCACGGGACACGAATCGCTCAAGGACGTGCCCCAGGCCGCCTGACCACAGACCACCACCATGAACAACCGATCCCTTGCCCCGCTCACCTCATTGGCCCTTCATCATGCGCAGACCATTGAGGATCAGGAGCGCCGAACCAGCCGTTGGCTCATGGTGATCATCGCACTGGTCATGGTGGTTGGCCTGACCTGGGCGGCCTTGTTCAAAGTTGAGGAGGTCACCAAAGGGGTGGGGAAGGTTATTCCAGCCAGCCGTGAGCAGGTCATCCAGAGCCTGGATCCAGGGGTTCTGGCTGATATGCATGTCCGTGAAGGTGATCATGTGACCAAGGGACAAGTCCTGCTGCGCATTGACGATGTCCGGTCGGGTTCCGTTTACCGGGAGGCACAAGAGAAGTGGATGGCTTTGTCGGCGCAGGCTGCACGTTTGCGCGCTGAAGCGTATGGCGCGGGCATGAATTTTCCGCCCTGGGTGAAGCAACGCGCGGAATTGGTCAAGCGCGAAACCCTGATCTATCAGTCCAGGCGACAAGCCCTGGAGGAAGAGCTTCAGTCCATGAAAGAGTCGATGACGCAAATTCAGCGTGAAATTGCCCTCACCGACCCCTTGGTTGCCCAGGGGGTTCTGTCAGAAGTCGAATTGTTGCGGTTGCGCAGACAGCAAGCCGACTTGCAAACCAACTTGTCAGAGCGGAAAAATCGCTATGCCACCGAGGCCAGCACCGAGCTCTCTCGAATCGAATCCGAACTGGCGCAGACCCGTGAAAATTCACTGGCACGTGAAGACGCATTCAGACGCACCGTGATTCGTGCCCCTATGGATGGCATTGTGAAGAACGTACAAGTCACCACGCTGGGTGCTGTGGTGGCTTCAGGACAAAACATCATGGAAATTGTGCCGGTGCAAGATGCCATGCTCGTTGAAGCCTACGTGAAACCCTCTGAAATTGCATTTCTGGAAGTCAATCAACCCGCCATGGTGAAGTTGACCGCCTATGAGTTCAGCCGGTATGGTGGTCTAGAGGGGGTTGTCGAACATTTGAGCCCTGACACCTTGAAGGATGAGAGTAAGCCCAGAAAGCCGGGCGAAGCGCCAGTGGATCTGGAAGAGGGCTTTTATCGCGTGCTGATTCGTGTCACGGACAAGAGCCTGGAGCGCCATGGCAAGAAAATTCAAACATTACCCGGTATGACGGCATCGATTGAAATCAAGACCGGCGAAAAATCCGTTCTGGAATACCTGTGGCGTCCGTTGAAAAATTTGTCACAAGCACTCAAAGAGCGTTGACAAGATGCCAGGTCAGGGTTGAAGGACATGCGCAAGCACAAGTTGTCGCCCCACTATGAGTTTGTCATCGTGGGAGCCGGATTGGCTGGAGCCACGGCGGCCGAGACTCTGCGGCATGAGGGTGCTCAGGGTCGTATTCTGTTGCTTTCTGAAGAGGCGCATTGGCCGTACCAGCGACCACCACTCTCCAAACGATTTTTGACCGACGAAAATAGCCCGGCCCCCGTTGCCCTGTTCAGCGAGGCCACGGTTCGAGACCTCCGTATCGAATTGAGGTTGTCGACCCGTGTCGCCAGCCTGGATGCCCCCAGCCACACCTTGCACACAGAGGCCGCAGAGGCCATCGGTTATCAAAAGTTGCTGATTGCGACGGGTGCAACGCCCTTGCCATTGAACATTGACGGGGCCAATTTGCCAGGCGTGCACTATTTGCACTCGCTGTCCGATGCGCTGGCCATACGCAGCAGTGTCGAGTCAGCCCGACGCGTGGTGGTCATCGGGGGGAGTTTCATTGGACTGGAAGTGGCTTCCTCGTTGCGGCGCCGTGGTCTTGAGGTCACGATTCTGGAGCGCGATGACCTGTTTGGACAATTCAAAACCCCCTTGATTTCAAGCTACTTCCAGAATTGTTTCAAACAGCGAGGCGTTGCGGTACTGCTCGGGGAGACGCCCGCGAAATTTCGCGGGCGTCAACGGGTTGAAGCGGTCTTGACCCACAGCGGTCGTCAGTTGCCGTGCGAAATGGTAGTCATTGGTGCTGGTGTGATCCCGGCCACAGGGTTATTGCGAGGCTGTGGGCTGGAGATGGACCAGGGCATCGTGGTGGATCGTTTTTTGCAATCCAGTCATCCCGATGTCTTTGCTGCGGGTGATGTCGCCAACTTCTTTGACCCCGTGATCGGACGTCACCACCGTGTTGAGCATTGGGACAATGCGGTCAAGCAAGGCCGCCTGGCCGCACGCAACATGCTGGGAAAACGGCAGCCCTATGAGGAAGTGAGCTATTTTTACAGTCAGATCTTCGAGAACAGCTTCAATCTGCTGGGTGAGATTGAGCATTCACACGAGAGGATTGATCGGGGCTCCTTGCAGGAGCGGTCCTTTGCTGCGTTCTACCTGCGTGACGATGTGCCACGAGCATTGTTCTCTCTGGGACGTCCCACACAAGAGACCCGCCTGGTTGAAAGCCTGATCAAGTACCACGTCAATCTTCGAACCAGCAAAGCCAGTCTATCTGACCCACTGGCCACCCTCAAAAAAATTCCGAACCAGACCATTCTGATCCTGCAAGGCGGCGGCGCCTTGGGCGCTTTCGAGTGCGGCGCTGTCAAAGCCCTTGTCGAGGCCCGAATTTGCCCCGATATCGTGGCGGGAGTGTCTATTGGAGCCTTCAATGGCGCCATCATCGCCAGTCATCCTGGAAACCCTGTCGCTGCACTGGAGGCGTTTTGGGGTGAATTGTCGAGCTCTGGGGTCATGGTGCCGGATGAGTCGATGCGTCGCTTACTGGCCTGTGGGCAGGTCGCCTCATGGGGTGTTCCACAGTTTTTCAGGCCGCGTTGGCTCGAGGCTCCGATCACCCATGATCAATGGCCCGTCAACTGGACCAGTTTGTATGACACCAGTCCCATGCGCCAGTTGCTCTTGAAATATGTGGATTTTGATCGCCTCAAATCCAGTCCGGTGAGGCTGTTGGTCAGTGCCGTCGAGATCGAAAGCAGCGAACTGGTGCTGTTTGACAGTTATGTGGATGACCTCACGCCGGAGCATATTCTGGCCAGCGGCAGTCTTCCGCCAGCGTTTCCCTGGACGGCGATCAAAGGGCGTCATTACTGGGATGGCGGTATCGTCAGCAATTCGCCCCTGGAACGAGTCATGGAGCGTTGCGGATCATCTGGCAAACGCGTCTTCATCATCGATCTGTTTCCCGGAAAGAGAAGGCTGATGCCCAACAATCTCTTTGAAGTCATGGCCAGGCGAGACGAAATCGTGTACTGCGAGCGTATCCGAAATGACGTACACACCCAGCAAATGGTGCGGGATTTTCAAAGCCTGGTTCAGGAGGTGATGGCCGAATTGCCGGCGGAATCGGTCCAGCGACTGCGCCACCAGCCTCGCTACATCCAGATGATGGGGGAAGAGGCGCCGACCATCATTACCCGTATTGTTCGAGAAGGGAGCGAAAACGAGCCTTCCTCGCGCGAATACGATTTTTCACGACAAACCTTGTCCGAGTTGATGGGAACCGGTTATGAAATGGCGCGCCTTGCGCTGTCATCTTCCGGTTAGATCGTCTTCCTCTGTGTGCGTTACGAAATTTGCAGGCTGGTTGACATACGGTTGCCCCAGTGTGGGGCGCACTGGAGGGCGTTGTGGGCGATTGTCAGTGAACGTACCAACGTTCTCGTTGAAGACCGGATAGGGTGTCATCCTCAACGAAACGGAAGTGAAGCCATGAATGATGATCGACGGTTGCAACAAGAAGTATTAAACGAATTGACCGCAGACCCCTCAGTTAACGCGGAAAAAATTGGCGTGTCGGTGAGTGGGGGTATCGTGACCTTGACCGGCAAGGTCGAGAGTTTTTATGAGAAATGGCAGGCAGAAAAAGCGGCTCAGCGCGTGCTGGGTGTGCAGGGACTGACGGTTGCCATGGATGTGGCCATTCCCAGTGACCGTCAAAGGACCGACGAGGCCATTGCCAGGTCGGTACAGACGGTATTGGGGTGGAATGCAGCCATACCGAAAGACTCGGTCAAGGTCATGGTCGAAAACGGGTGGGTGACACTGCGCGGTGAGTTGGGCTGGAATTTTCAGCGTGAAATGGCGGAAAAAATTGTCACGGAATTGATTGGGGTACGAGGTGTCACCGATCAAATCGATTTGAAGCCACACGTCTGCGGTGAGCATGTCAAAGATCAGATTGATGCAGCCATCCGTCGCCAAGCGGTCATGGATGCCCAAAAAATCACTGTCAAAGTTGACGGAGGGAAGGTGATGCTGGAGGGGACCGTCAGCAATTGGGCAGAGCGAGATGTGATCAAGCATGCGGTCTGGTCGACAGCAGGTGTTCAGGCGCTGGTGGACAAGATGCAGTACGACGTCTCAACGATGCGCAATTACTAGTCTGGCACCGAACAATCAAATTCACGAATTTCGTTGATGCTTGAGTCCTCTGTCACTTGGATCACTGGGTGGTCTTAAGGATTTCCATGTCAAACACGCGTCGAAAATTCCATCAGTCAATGCTGGCTTGTTTGGCGGTTAGCAGTCTGGCGGGGCTGTGTGCCATACCCGCGGCAGCCGCTTCGGCTGAAGATCTGGACAAGGATGCGATTCAGACTTTGCACACCTTGACCCACAACAATCACACCGCCGAGTTGCTGTCCAAGAAAGCCAAGGGCATTTTGGTCTTCCCAAAAATTGTCAAAGCAGGTTTGGTCTTCGGCGGCAGTTATGGTGAGGGTGTCCTGATGCAAGCCGGACACATGACGGAGTATTACAACTCCGTTTCAGCATCCTGGGGATGGCAGGCAGGCGCCGAGACCTATGCCTACGTTGTGTTCTTGATGAGTGACAAGGCGGTCCGTTATTTGAACCAATCCAAAGGATGGGAGCTCGGCGTGGGCCCCACGGTGGTGGTGGTCAATGAGGGCGTTGCCAAGAATCTCTCGACCAGTACGCTGAAGGACGATGCCTATGCATTCATCACGGACCAGCAAGGCCTGATGGGCAGTCTCAGCATTGAGGGAACCAAGATCAGTCGTATCAAACGGTGATGTGTACGGGGTTCTGCGTGACGTCCTCTATCCGGCGATCACCATCGGCCTGATGCTCCGCCGCCACCAAATCCGCCGCCACCGCCTCTGAATCCACCGCCTGGGCCGCCTCGGCCGCCATATCGAGAGGCCAATAACGCGGATAAGCCCACCCAGGTGGTGAACAACGTGACTCCGCCAGCGATCAAGGCCATGGACAACAGTCCGACCATGAACCATGTCACTGCGCCCACAATGCTGGCGGCCAGGATGGACCCCGGTACGCGTCCCAGGAAGCCCCGCAAGACAAACCCCAGCAGGATACCCCCCGCAATGATCCAGTTGATGCTATTGATGGGTTCTTCAGCTTGCGCAGAAGAGATGGCGGGCAGAGATTCGCCATTGATGATGCGCATCATGGCCTCTGTGCCAGACACAATGCCCGCCGCAAAATCTTGCTGACGAAAGTGCGGCGTGATGGTGCCCTCGATGATGCGCTTGGCGGTGGCATCGTTCAAGATGCCCTCCAGACCGCAACCGACTTCGATTCGTACGGTTCGATCTGCTTTGGCAATGACCAGGATCACACCATCGTCGATTTTGCTTCGGCCAATTTTCCATTGCTCGCCCACGCGCAGCGCGTATTGCTCAATCGTTTCGGGCCGGGTCGTGTCCACCAGCAAGACGGCCAGTTGGCTCCCCTTGCGCGACTCGAAGGCTGCCAGGGATTGTTCGATCCTGGCTTGTTGGTCGGCTGTGAGCGTGTGGGTCTGGTCCACCACATGGCCCGTCAACGTCGGGACAGACACCTCGGCCCAGCCCCGCTGACAAACCAGCAGCGTGAGGAGCGTGATGAGCCACGTCGTGGATCTGGCAAGCAGGCTCACTTGGCGGTGCCGGACCCCTGAGGGGAGGCCGGGTTGGTCGTGCTCGGGAAGTTCACCACGGGTGGTTTTTCAATGGCTTGTTCGTTGTCCACCGTGAAATTAGCCTTTTCCTGATATCCCAACGCCATGGCGGTGAGATTGGAGGGAAAGGAGTGAACGGTCACGTTGTATTCCTGAACTGCCTGGATGTATCGGTGGCGGGCCACTGCAATTCGGTTTTCTGTTCCTTCGAGCTGGGCTTGCAAGTCGATGAATGCCTGGTTGGCTCGCAAGGCAGGATAGTTTTCGGACACGACCAGCAGTCTGGACAAGGCGCCTGACAAATTTTGTTGGGCCTGCTGATACTTCTGAAGCGCCTGGGGGTCATTGACCAGCGCCGGTGAGACTTGAATGGCAGTGGCTTTCGACCGCGCTTCGACAACCGACAGCAAGGTGCTTTGCTCAAAATCCGCTTGGCCTTTCACCACGTTGACCAGATTCGGTATGAGGTCGGCCCTGCGCTGGAATTGATTGATGACTTCAGACCACGAGGCCTTGATTTGCTCGTTCTGACTTTGAAATTGGTTATAGCCGCAACCCGTCAGGCTCAGTGTGAGGGCGAAGAGGATGGACGCATCCCAGCGGCGAATATCTGTGTTCATGGTCGGTCTCTGTCCAGAATGCATGGGATCTTTTGAATCCGAAACGTCGTGGCGTCCACCATAGACGCTTCTGGCCATTTCACCGTGCGGTGGCTGACATTCATGGTGGTGACTGCAGATCAAAGCCTGAGTCGTCCACCGAACCGATGTGGATGCTAGCCGGGACTAAGCTCGGGTTCCCAGATGCAATGAGCTTTTGACATGAACGATGATCGACAACTCCAACAAGAGGTACTCAATGAGTTGGCGGCAGACCCTTCGGTCAACGCCGAGAAAATCGGTGTGACCGCGAACGGGGGTATCGTGTGCTTGAGCGGCAGGGTGGGGAGTTTTTATGAAAAATGGCAAGCTGAAAAGGCTGCGCAACGCGTGTTGGGGGTCAGGGGGTTAACGGTTGACGTTGAGGTCAAAATCCCCAGTGACCATCAACGCACCGATGAAGACATTGCCCGCTCGGCGCAAACGGTGTTGGGTTGGAATGCCGCCATTCCCAGGGATTCGGTCAAGGTCATGGTGGAGAACGGCTGGGTCACACTTCGAGGCGAATTGGGCTGGAATTTTCAGCGTGAAATTGCCGAAAAAATCGTTGCCGAGCTATTGGGCGTGAAGGGCGTCACGGACCAAATTGAACTCACCCCCCATGTATCGGGGGCGCATGTCAAACATCAGGTTGATGACGCACTCAAACGCCAAGCCTTCCTGGATGCCCAAAAAGTCTCAGTCAAGGTCGATGGCGGAAAGGTGATCCTTGAGGGTGCCGTCAGCAACTGGGCAGAGCGGGACGTGATCAAGCATGCGGTCTGGTCTGTGGCGGGCGTTCAATCCCTCGTTGACAAGATGCAGGTGGGCGTGACCGGGTTGGGTCATTTCTGACTCAACCCGGCTGACTCACTTAAGCCGCCAGCAACCGTTGTCTGGCGTCATTCAGGCAATCTTCAGCGCTCAAGTGCGGACCCGAGAAGGCCGCCCAAATGGTGCCGCGTGCGGGTTTGTCTTCAAAGTCGCTTGAAACACCCGTTGCTTGCAGTGATTGGTGCATGGCACGTGCGAGTTCGGCGTCCACGCCGTACAGACTCTGCGTGCTTCCTTGAGCGGTCAGTCGCACGGTGTGACCATATCGGCCACGCACCGCTTCAAAACGCTCAATCTGACGGACGTCCATGCGTGTCACGCGGTGTTGCGCCACATCCAGCGTCAGCATCTGCTGGTCGGTCATGACCCACACGCCCCGGCCTGACATCACCACACGTCCAGACACATAGGCGCGCAACGCATCGCCAGGTGTCATGTGCTGGCGCAGTGCATCGACGTCAGCGCTGGGCAGTTGGACGCGGGCATCCGGGTTGTGTCCTTCAATGAGGAACTCGGACAGCTTTTCGCCGTGAATGAAGGAATTGAATAGGGACATGGTGATTCCTGGAAACGAATGGGTGCAATGTACCCAATTCATGATTCCCGTGCCCGGGGTTGGCTATTCAGGGCTCTTTCGTGTCGCCCGGACCACTGGGGCGGATCCGCAACAGGTGATGTCGAACAGACGGCCCCTGGGTCTGCGTTCAGGATTCCTGTTCACGTTGTTGACATTGCGCCACAGCGGTTACTGAAAGGTTCCATCATGAAATATTCACAGGTGTTCTTCGCCGGACTGGGTCTCCTGGTCGCTCCGCTCTTGGCCCAGGCCCAGGCCCAGATCAGCTATGACATGGGCAAATCCGTGTACCAGGACAACTGCGCCAGTTGCCACGGTGCCACGGGCAAGGGTGATGGGCCCATGAAGGCCTATCTGGTCAAGGCGCCCAGTGACCTCACCACCATCACCCAACGCAACCACGGCACCTTCCCCCACCAGCGCATTTGGGAGGTGATTGATGGCCGCTCCAGCGCCGAGCCCGGCCCTCATGGTTCCAGAGAGATGCCCATCTGGGGGAATGAATTCAGGATGCAGCAGGAACGAGCCCCCTGGTGGGGCATGCCTTATGGCGGCATGCCCTATGGGGGCATGCACCGGGGCGGTCCTGAGTGGCAGGTGAGCCAGAAGATTTCGGCCCTGGTCGATTATCTGGTGCGGATTCAGACCCGCTGAGGGTTGCGAGCGCAGGCCGGGACAAAGACCGGGCAGCGGGTCAAGCCCGAGTCCCTGGCTGTCATTCTGGCTTCACACCGGCTGCCGTGATCACCTTGCCCCACTTGGCAATCTCCTCCTGCAGGAACACGCCGGTTTGCTCCGGCGTGCTGCCCACCGGATCCAGTCCCAGCGCATCAAAGCGCGCACGCAGGTCTGCAGACTGCAGGGCGCGGCTGGTTTCCTGAGACACACGCTGCACGATTTCCCTGGGCACACCAGCGGGTGCGAGGAACATCACCCAGGTGGAGGACTCCAGAGCCGGTCCCCCCGCCTCAGCCAGTGTGGGAACCTCCGGCGCACTGGGAATGCGTTTGGCCGAGAACATGCCCAACGCCTTGATCTTGCCCGCGCGCACATGTGGCATCAAAGACACCGGCGTATCCACCAGAATCTGGATGGAGTTGCCAATCAGGTCCTGCAAGGCAGGTGCGGTGCCCTTGTAGGGTACATGCACCATTTGCGTGCCGGTTTGCAACTTGAGGAATTCCGAGGTCAGGTGCGCAGCAGCGCCAATGCCGGAAGAGCCAAATGACACCTTGTTGGGGTTGGCCTTGGCGTACTCGATCAACTCCTTCGCATCCTTGGCCGGAAAGCTGTTGCTGGCGGTGAGGATCAGGGGTGTGGTCCCCACCAGCGACACCGGCGCAAAGCTTTTCACCGGGTCAAAGCTGGTGCGACCAGCGTACAACGTGGCATTGGCAGCGTGCGCGGCCAGCACCGAGAGAAACGTGTACCCATCGGGCTGCGCTCTGGCCACGATCTCGGCGCCCAGGAGCGAGTTGGCACCGGGCTTGTTCTCCATCACGATGGTCCAGCCCGTGTTTTCCTGCAGTTTTTGAATCACCATGCGGGTGACGCTGTCCGTCAGCCCGCCGGGTGTGTAGGGGATGATCCAGCGGATCGGCTTTTGTGGCCAGTTGTTGCTGGATTGGCTGTGGGCGCCTGAACTGAGTAAGAGTCCGAGCAAGAGTCCCAGCAACAGTACTGTCTGCTTCACGCGGCCTGTCTCCCATAATCTTTTCATGTCAACTCCTGAAAATGAATGTACATCACAGTTTCAACAGGCGTTCAGCGTTCTTGCCCAAAATGGCTAAACGCTCCTCCATGCTGAGCGCGGTTGTTTGCATCACATGGCCCACCGGGTCTTCATTCCAGGGAATCGGATGATCGGTTCCCACGACCACTTGTGACGCACCCACCTGTGCCACAAGATGGCGCAAGGCCTCAGGCGTGAACACCAGAGAATCAAAATAAATCTGGTTCAGGTATTCGGTAGGTTTTTTCTTCAACTTAATAGCCGGGTTACAGTTGCTCGGCGATACAAAGCAGCCATGATCGGACCGCGGTGCATAGGATCCCAGATAGCCACCGCCGTGTGCCGCCAGCACCTTCAACCCAGGGAATTTGTCCAGTGTGCCCTCGAAAATCAGGTGCTGAAGTGCAATGGTGGTATCCAGCGGATTGCCAATCACGTTCGAGAGCCAGCCATTGCCCTTGAAGCGCTTGGCCAACTCGGGTGTGCTTTGCGGGTGAATGAACAGCACGGCTCCCAGTTCCTCTGCTTTGGCCCAGACCGGGTGAAAGCGTTGTTCGTGAAAATCCTCACCCATCACGCTTCCCCCGATGGCTGCTCCACGCAGTCCCAGTTTTTTCACGGCAAATTCCAGTTCCTGCACCGCCAGATCCGGGTGTTGCAGCGACAAGGCCGCAAATGCCGCAAAACGGCTAGGATGCGCTCCACACAATTCACCCAGTCGCTCGTTGTTCAGTCGCACGATGGCGGCTGACAAGTCACGGGGTTGGCGATACCAGTAGGGATTGATGGACAACACTTCCATGTCCACGCCACGTGCGTCCATGGTGTTGATACGTTCGGTCACCGCGTTGGGCTGGCTCAGCGGAATGAAATGTTCCGGAACACCTTTGACAGGCGGGAGCACTCCCTTGGCTTGGTCGTCCATCAGGTCCAGTGCGTCCTGGAAGTAGCAATGTACGTGGGTGTCAATGATCCTGACCCGCTGACCTTGATGCATCAACGGTGTCCGGGGCATACCCAGACGCGGATGCTTGTGTGAAAGCTGCGCATGTGCTGCATCAATCAGTCCGCAGGAGCAGAAAGTGACGCCAGCGCTTAAAGCCCGGTTCAGAAAGAGTCGTCGCTGCATGGGCATGATTCCCTGAGGTGGAGTGGAGTAATGGGATGCATGGTAGCCCTGGGGCTGCTGTTGTCAAAACACGGGTGACAGCGCAAGGTGTTCACCCGGATTGACTTCATACCGCTTCCCACCATACTGCTTGTCAGTGCACAACACACTTGGGAGTAATACCATGACACGGCTCAATCCGATCGACGACACCGTTTCGACGCGCATAGCACGCTATGCCGATCTGGTGCCCTACAAAGACAGCATGAACCGCTCGGACAACATTCCGCCCGAGGCGATGATGCTGATGTCCCCCGACAAGGTCATGCCGGTGATGTCGCCCCTGGGCTGGGAAGGACGCAGCAAGATTGCACCTGTCAAGGGAGCGCCCGGGCTGACCATCACCTTGGCCGAATGCCCGCCCGGTGACAGCGCAGGTTTGCACAAGCACACCAGCGCGGTTGAAAATTTCTTTTGTGTCCAAGGGGACTTTGAAATCACCTGGGGCGATGAAGGACAGTTCTCCACGGTGCTCCATCCCCTGGACTTTATTTCGGTCCCCGCGGGCGTCTACCGGGATTTCAAAAATGTGGGTACCGAGATGGGCCGCTTGTTGGTCATGATCCAGCCCATGCCGGGCGACACCCAAGATGCGGTGTACCACGCCGAGTCGACCGGGCACGAAATTGTGAAGCGCTGGGGTGAGGAGACCCTGCAGGCCATGTCACGCATCGGGATTCGCTTTAGCGAGCCCGCGGCGTGACACCCAACAGACCCCGGTCAGGCCGCCAGCGTGCTGACCCCGCGGGACGTGATGACCTGTCCCTTGCTGAAGGCTTCGTGTTGCGTTTCCACCTTGTCGAGCTCGTACAGGTAGTTGACCATCAGGCCTGCCGACTGTTGCAAGCCCTTTTTCGACAAGTCCGCAGCCCAGTTGATCTGAAACAAGGTGGCGCCGTTGGCCAGATGAAACTTGGCCACTGAATCCCCGCGACGTTCCTGGGTGTAGTGCATCAGGTAGGTGGCGCACAGGCGCTTGAGCGCATCCTGTTGCTCGGGCGTGGCGCTGGAGGGATGCCAACCGTCCTTCAATCGCTCAGACCATTTGCGCTCGCCCAGTCGCAGGGTGCTGACGGCCGCGTCAAAGCGTTTGAGTTGCGCGGGAGTGGCGTCAAAGGTGGTCAACTGGGCCCCCTGATCCATCCATTGGGTGAACCCTGGGATGGGCGACAGGGTGGAGAAGGTTTTCAGCGTGGGGATGTCGTCGATCAACTTCTGGGCGACGCGCTTGATGAGAAAGTTGCCCAGCGACACGCCCTTGAGCCCGGGTTGGCAGTTGCTGATGGAATAAAAGATGGCTGTCTTGAAGGTCTTGGACGCCCCCACGTCAGTCTTCTTGTTGATGAGGACGCCGACATCGGTGGCAATACTCGGCACCAGGGCGACTTCCACAAAAATCAGCGGCTCTTCGGGCAACTGGCGGTGAAAGAACGCATAGCAACGCCGGTCGGGTTGCAGGCGGCGGCGCAAATCATCCCAGCCATCGATCGCGTGAACCGACTCGTGCTGGATGATTTTCTCCAGCAACTGCGCGGGCGAATTCCAGGTGATTTCGTGCAGCTCCAGAAAGCCCGGGTTGAACCAGGAACTCAGCAAGTGGTGCATGTCGGCATCGATGGCTGTCCACTGCGGGTGCGAGCCCAGTTGCGACAGCAGCGTTTTGCGCATTTCGATGATGGCCTGCGTTCCCTTGGGTGCCCGGTTGATGCGTCGCAACAGTTCCTGGCGATCCGGCTCGACGACATGGAAGAGCCGCACCAGGTTCTCTGCGGACGGATGGGCCTGGTAGGCCTCGGCCACGGCTTTGACCTGCTGCGGGTCGGGGTTGAACTCCTGCCCCAGAAAGTCGAAAAATTCCAGCCGAAGGGGAGGGCTGAGTTTTTCGTAGTGGTCAATCAGCTTGACCGCAATGCTTTGGGCATTGGACTCACCCTGGGCGCCCATCAAGCGTTTGGCGGTTTGACGGGCCAGTTCCAGCGTGCGCTGTTCGGTGAAACGTTCAAACATCAGTCAGCTCCCATACCGATACGGATGACATCCGCCGCGCGCATCACATGCGCCGAGGCCAGTCGCTCTGCCTCCTCAGGTTGACGGGCCTCTATGGCCTGCACCACCCGTTCCAACTCCTGCAGGGTCTGGGTCAGGCGACCCGGTGAGCTGAGTGAGACACGCCGCAAGGCGTTCACCCGGTTGTTCAACTGGGTGAGCAGTTCGCCGATCATGCGGTTGCCACACCCTTCGAGCAGCACCGCATAAAACGCATTCTTGGCGCTGAGCAAGGACTGGGTGCTTTCTGACGCCGCCGGTGTTCGCAGATATTCCAGCGCTTCACGTAACTGCGCCAGTTGCGCGTCACTGGCATGGCGGGCAAACTCGGCACTCGCCAGCCCTTCCAGCGCACCCCGCACCGCGTACAAATCGTTGACGTCCTGCAAGGACAGGGTGGCCACCGTGGGGCCCTTGTAGGGGATGTTGTGAATCAGACCTTCGGCCTGCAAATGCTGCAACGCCTCGCGCAGCACCGTTCGGCTGACTCCCAGCGATTGCCACAAGTCCTTTTCCACCAGCTTCTGTCCGGGGGTGAAGGTGCCCGACAGGATGGCCTCGCGTAATTTGTCCGTGGCCAGTTGCCGCAACGACACAACTTCGCGGGACAGATCCATATCGAGTGTGCTCGGTGATGTGGACATGGTGAACGTGGTCAGGGGAGTGGAGGAAGTGGGCGTATGGTGACAGGGGGTGCGCCGGGGGCGCTCATCAGGGCCGTGCCTTGCGTTGCTTGACCCAGCGTGCATTGTCTTGCCCCAGTCCAGGCGCTGCGCGACGAATCGCCGGGCGCTGGCCATTGAGCTTGAACGGGGTGGCGTGCACGGGCAGTGTCTGTGCTTCAGTCGTGGTGGTATTGACCAGCATGGCGCGGTCACGAATGTAGGGGTGCTGGAGCAGGTCCGAGATGTCAAACACCGGGCCGGCCGTGATGTCGCGTTCTTCGAAAAAGTCCAGCGCTTCCTGCAAGGCCAGTTGACCCACGTGGTTCTGGATGAGGGCGTCCAAGGCATCCACGTTGGCGATGCGCGCCTCGTGGGACGAGAAACGCGGGTCGTCCATGGCTTCAGGGCACCCAATGCCGGCGAACAATCGAGCCAGTGTGCCGTCCATCCCGGCCGAGAGTGCAATCCACGTGCCATCGCGCGTCTGGTAGACATTGCGGGGCGCGTGTGTGGGGCTGCGACTGCCGGCACGCGGATAGACCTGACCCGTCAGCGTGTACTCGGCAGCTTGTGGGCCCAGCATGGCAAACAGGGGTTCAAACAGCGACAGGTCCACCTCCTGCACTTCGGGGTTGGGGGTGCGTCGCTGCTGCAGGACCAGGGCATTGGCGATAGCCGCTCCGTACAGACCTGCCACCGTGTCGGCCAGCGCAAAGGGGGGCAACACCGGGGGACGATCTGCAAAGCCATTCATCGCCGCAAAGCCGCTGAAGGCCTCGATCAGCGAACCAAAGCCCGGCTTGCCCGCAAACAACCCGGTTTGTCCCCAGCCCGAGATGCGGATGACCACCAGGCGCGGATTGAGGGCTTGCAATTCGGTGCGCGAGAGCCCCATTTTTTCCAGCACACCGGGTCGGAAATTCTCGACCAGCACATCGGCCCGGGTGAGCAACTCTTTGAGGGCTTGAAGGTCGTCGGCTTCTCGCAAGTTGAGCGCCACGCTCTGCTTGTTGCGGCAGTAAGCCAGCCAGTAGGTGCTGACACCACCACGACGCCATGCGCGCAGGTCATCCCCCTTGCCGGGTGATTCGATCTTGAGCACATCGGCCCCCAGATCGGCCAGCACGTGCGTGAGGATGTTGCCCGACACCAGTCGTGAGAGGTCCACGACCAGCAGGTCGTTCAGGGGCAGGTTGTTGTTGTCCACGGGGGCTGGCTCACTCGGGTTGAATACCCACGGCCCTGAGCGTGGTCTTCCAGCGCTCGACGTCCTTGGTCAAACGGGTCTTGAGTCCATCGGGGGTGGCCCGGTCGGCCGGGACGATGAGCGCGTTCATTTCGTTGCAGCGCTGCACGAAGGCGGGGTCCACCAACGCCTGACGCAAGGCAGCCGCCAATTTGTCGATGATGGGTTTGGGGGTGCCGCGCGGCGCATAGAGCCCGTGCCACACCGCCAATTCAAACCCGGGCAGGCCAGACTCGCCAAATGTCGGCACATCGGGCAACACCGCCAGGCGCTGCCGGGTGGCCACTGCGATGGGTTTCAAGCTCCCCGCCTTGATATGGCCGATGGTGCTGGCGGGTTGATCGCACGTCAGGTCTACCTGCTCGCCCAGCAAGTCATTGAGGGCCGGGCCTGTGCCCTTGTAGGGCACCGAAATCCACTGGCTGTTGGTGGTGGTCTTGAGCAGCAATTCACACAACTGCGAGGTGGCACCGGTACCTGCATTGGCGAAATTCAACTTGTTGGGGTTGGCCTTGACATAGGTCAGGATGCTGCTGATCTGCGCCTGGGGCAGGTTCTTTCGACCGACCAGGATCATGGGCACATCGGCCACTTCACCAATGGGCTCGAAACTGGTGATGGGGTCGTAGGTCAGCTTGGCATAAAAGGACGGTGCGCTGGCTTGCGCCATGTTGTTGAACAGCAGCGTGTAGCCGTCGTTGGCCGCACGCGCTGCCTTGGCTGAGCCAATGGTGCCACCTGCACCGCCCACGTTCTCGATCAGCACGGTCTGTCCCAGAAACCGGGACATGGTCTGACCCAGCAGACGGCCCATCACGTCGGTGGAGCCTGCTGGCGGGAAGGGCACCACGATGGTGATGGGTTTGTTCGGGTAATCGGTTTGCGCGGAAGCTGGCGCTCCCAGGACCATGCCCGTCAGTGCCAGGGCGGCCAGCAGGGTGCGACGTGGCCAGGCTTTCAGTGTGGTGAGCTTGTTCATGATGTGATGTGGTGAAGCAATGTGGACAAGGCAGGTTGTATCCAAGGCAACAAGCCGTCGGGGTTTTCAACCATGGGGAAATGGCCGAACCCCGCCAGGGTTTCAAAGTGTGCGCCCGCAATCTCCTGGGCGATACGCGCGCTGTCGGCGGGCGTGGCGGAGTAGTCATAGTCGCCGGTGAACAACCACAGCGGCGTGCGCGTGGTGTCGATGTGCGGTGTGTGTGTGTGTGCGTTGTATTCGTCGCTGTAAAAAGCCAGATCGCCGTCGTACACGCCGGGTGCCCCCTGCGAGTAAATCCAGGTGGCGTAGTCGCGACCTGCTGCCGGACTGGTGGGGCTCAGCAAGGCACCCACCCAGGCGGCACTCAGGCGAGCCCCGTGCACTTGGGCATGGTGCAGGTAAGGCGAGCGTCGGCCGGGCGAGTGGTAGGGCGCTTCCAGCAGCAGGGCGCCGTGAAACCGGTCCGGGTGTTTTGCCAGCAGCGCCAGGCTGATGGCCGCTCCCATGGAGCAGCCCATCAGTGACACTCGGTCGAGTTGCAAGGCGTCCAGGTAGTTCAACACACAGTCGATGTAGCGGTTTTCGGTGAGACGCCAGGTCCAGTTGGGTTCGTCCTGTGGCAGAGGCGATCGTCCATGGCCTGGCATGTCAAAGCCCAGCAGATGCCAGTCTTGCCGCAAGGCGGCCTGGGCCATGAGTCCGTGCCATTGGCGTGTGTCAGAACCCGCAGTGTGCAGCATCAGCAGCGGGGGGGCCTGTGGGTTGCCGCACGATTCGCTGTACACCCAGGTGTTGGGTTGGGTACCCAGTTGCACATAGCGACCCTGGATGTGCTTCAAGGCGCGCAAGTGCGCTGGCGGTTCAGTGCCATGTGTGTGGGCACCATGATCCGATGCACGGGCCGATGCATGGGCGGCAGTGGCACCGGGTGCATTGCCTTCGAAGCGCAGCGTTTCCAGCAAACGCTCCAGAAAAGGCAGGGCCTGTACCCAGCTGAGTTCAGACCCTTCGACGCGAAATACCTCGGGACGTCGGCGCAAGGCGCCGAACGACTGGTATCCCACCGGGGGCACGGCAGACAGCACCTGTTGCCACACCCCGGGTTGTGCCCGGCAGGTGAGTTGAGCAGCACCGGGCACACCCGGCCAGAGCGTGACCTGTCCTGCTGCCACGCCAGAGCCGGCATCCCATGCCAGGTGCAAGCCCAGCGGGCAGGCGGCGCCATCGGCCTGGACGGCAGGATGCGCCCAGGCCCGTGCCAGGCGTGCGGGCAGCGAGGACAGACCTTCGCTCATGACTGCTGTCGCACGTACTGGTACATCGCGGTGTGGTCCGCGCCCGGTGCCAGGGATTGCTCGGCGGCAGCCCAGGTGCTGAGGCACACCTGCGCAAACGTGTCGGGAGACCCCATGCGTTCGATGAAGCTTTGCGCGGTTTGCAAATCCTTGCGCATGAGCCCCAGCGCAAAGCCGGAGTTGAAGGTGTCCGAGAGCATGAAGTTCTCGACCTTGTGCTCGGTGGTGTTGTTCTTGCCCGTCGAAGCGTTGAACACCTGGTTGACCAGGTGCGGATCGATACCGAACTTCTGCGCGGCGACCAAGGCTTCGCACACCGCGAGCAACCCACTCGCTGACACGTAGTTGTTGAGCGCTTTCACGGCGTGACCGGCGCCAGCACTGCCCACATGCACCAGGGTCTTGCCCATGGCTTGCAGCGCGGGCCGCACGGTGTCAATGTCCACCGCTTCACCGCCCATCATGATGGCCAGTGAACCATCCACCGCCCGTTTGACGCCACCCGACACGGGGGCATCCACAAAATGGATGCCCAACTTGGCCAGGCGTGCTGCGTTGTCACGCGAGCACACGGGATCCGACGAGCTCATGTCGAGAATGAGCTGGCCGGCCTTCATGCCGGCGGCCAGTCCCTGGTTCCAGAGCAGGTCGTCGATCACCGGGCTGCTGGGCAGCATGAGGATCAACACATCCACGCCCTGGGCTGCCTCGGCTGCCGAGGCAGCGACGCTGAATCCGGCTTCACCCTGCAGCGATGCCGCCGCCTGGGGCTGAGGGTCGAAACCCGTGACAGCAAAACCTGCACGCAGCAGGTTGCGCAACATGGGGCGGCCCATCTGGCCCAGACCCAGAAAACCGATGCGCTGCTTCACTTAAATGCCCATTTCCTTGAACACTTCCTTGGCCACGCGGAAGCTGTCGATGGCGGCCGGCACGCCGCAATAAATGGCCACTTGCAGGAACACTTCCTGAATTTCCTGCTTGGTCAAACCGTTGTTGATGGCACCACGCACGTGCAGTTTCAGCTCGTGCGGACGGTTCAGGGCGGCAATCATGGCCAGGTTCAGGAAGCTGCGGGTGCGGCGCTCCAGGCCGGGACGGTTCCAGATTTCGTTCCAGCAATACTCGGTGACCAATTCCTGCATGGGCATGTTGAAGTCGTCGGCGTTCTTGATGGAGTTGTCGACGTACTCGGCGCCCAGCACCTCACGGCGGGTTTTCAGACCTTTTTCAAAGGATTCGCGGTTCATGGGGATTCTCCTGATGAAGTTCAAACTCGAAGGTATCTCAACCGCGCAGGGACCGCACGGACGAGAGGCAACACGGTTGGCATGCTGTCAACACGGTGACCTCATGTTATTGATTGTCAGACAATCGGTCAATATTATTGACAGATGATGACTGGAATTGCAGAATGCAGGCGGTCAACCATCGCATTACACCCACTGAACGAGGAGAGAACATGGATTCCAAGCGCAACACATCGGTGTCCCAGCAACGTCGCCGCGTGCTCGGCGGTCTGGGCGCAGTCGGCCTGGCCAGTGCACTGCCGCTGAGCGTTCGCGCTCAGCCCAAAGCAGTCAATGTGGGCGTGATCCTTCCGCTGTCAGGCGGCAATGCCCAGTTCGGTATCAACTCGCGTCAAGGCATCGAGTTGGTGGCGGATGAAATCAACGCAGCCGGCGGCCTCAAAGGACTGGGCGGCGCCAAGATCAACCTGGTGGTGGCGGATTCCACGTCCACGCCCACCAATGCCGCCACGGTGGCCCAGCGCATGATTGGCGAGAACGACTGCTGCGCCATCCTGGGTGCTTTCGCTTCATCCCTGACGCTGGCCATCTCCGAGGTGACCGAACGCCGTCGCGTGCCGCTCATCACCATGTCGTACGCCGACCAGCTGACGGGCCGCGGCTACAAGCACGTGTTTCAGGTCACCCCCAAAGGCAGTGTGATCGGTAAAGCCCAGTTTGATTACGCGGTGGAACTCGCCGGGGGCTCTTCCAAGGTCAACAAGGTGGCTATCCTGTTCGAAGACACGGCTTACGGTACCTCCACCGCCTCCGGTCTGCGCGCTGCGGCCAAAGCGGCTGGCGCCGAAATCGTGATGGACGAGGCTTATCCCCTGGGCATCACCGACGTCACGCCGCTCGTCAACAAGCTGCGCGCCTCGCGTGCGCAAATGGTGTTCCCGGTGTCCTACCTGAACGACTCGTTGCTGATCGTTCGCGCACTGCGCCAGCAGCGTCTGAACATGCCCATCGTCGGCGGATCGGCGGGCTATGTCATTCCCGACTTCGAGAAGGCGCTGGGCGATTACGCCGAAGGCGTGCTCTCCATCTGCTCGGCCAACTACGACCTGGACACCAGCATGACCGAGCGCTATCGCAAGCGCTTCAACGCCTTCATGGTCCATGAAGCCGTGGAGCATGCGGTGTCGCTGGATGTGCTGGCCCAATCCATCAACGCGGCCAAGTCCGCCAAGCCCGAAGAGATTGCGCAGGCCATGCGCAGCCAGACGTTCAAGGAGGGCTGGGCCAAGACCATGACCAACGGACAGATCCAGTTTGACGAGTCGGGCTTGAACACCTATGCCGAGCCGGTCATGGTGCAGTGGCAGAAGAAAGAGCTGGTGACGGTGTGGCCCAGCAAGTACGCCAAGGGCAAGCTGATCCAACGTAACGCCTGAGGCTCGCATGGCACTGTTGCAAGCCATCCTCGATGGGCTCATGCTCGGCGGTGTCTATGCGGTGATATCGATCGGGCTGACGCTGGTGTTTGGCGTCGTCTCGATCGTCAATTTTGCCCAGGCGCAGTTTTTGATGGTGGGCATGTACGTCGCCTACTTCGCCTGGCGTTATCTGGAACTCGATCCGCTGGCTGGCTCACTGCTGGCCTTCGCGGTGGTGTTTGTGTTGGGCTATCTCATCCAGCAGCAGCTGATCCGACGGGTGCTCAAGGCACCTGAGGTGGCGCAGATCTTCCTCACCGTGGGAATCCTGATCGTGCTGGAAAACCTGGCGCTCATCAGCTTCGGTTCTGAATTCAAGTCGGTGCAGGTCTGGTATCAGAACGAGTCGCTCGAATTCTTTGACTTGATCGTCAGCATGCCCTACGCGATTGCGTTTTGCGCGTCGGTGGTGGCCGGACTGGTGATCTGGTGGGTGCTGGCCAAGACCTGGTGGGGTCGCACGGTGCGTGCCACCGCGCAGGATCCGATGGCGGCCAAGCTCATCGGGATCGATCCCGATCAGGTCTATCGCCTGGCCTTTGGACTGGGCGTGGGGCTGACCGCCTTCGGTGGCGCCATCATCCTGCCTTACCTGACGGTGTCGCCCGCGGCGGGCGAACAGTTTGGTGTGCTGATGTTCACCGTGGTGGTGCTGGGTGGTCTGGGCAATGTGCTGGGTGCCGTGGTGGGTGGACTGGCGGTGGGCATCATCCAGTCCGTGTCGGGCCTGTACTTGCCACTCCAGCTGCAAAACCTGGTGTTGTTCGTTGTCTTCATCCTGACCCTGGCCCTGCGGCCTGAAGGTCTGTTGCGTCACAAGTCATGAATCGAACGCTTGCTTACATCGTGCTCGCCCTGATCGGCGTGTGCACCCTGCCATGGCTGGTGTCCGAAAACGGCTATGTGCTGCGCGTCATGACCTTGCTGATGCTGTTTGCCGCCATGGCACAGTCCTGGAACATCGTGGGCGGCCTGGCCAACCAGATTTCACTCGGTCATGCCGCTTTCTTTGGCCTGGGGGCCTACACCTCCACTATTCTGCTGATCCGTGTGGGCTTGTCACCCTGGCTGGGACTGCTCGCCGGCATGGTGGTGGCGGCGGCGGCGGGCGCGCTGCTGAGCCTGCCCACCATGCGCCTGAAGGGGCACTACTTTGCGCTGGCCACGCTGGCCTTTGGTGAGGTGATGCGATCGATTGGCAACACCTGGTCGTCGGTCACGGGTGGGCCCGCTGGCATCTCGGTGCCCCTGGTGCCTGACGGTGGCTGGGCCCTGATGCAGTTCAACTCATCGCGTCCGTATTTCTACATCATGCTGGCTGCGCTGGTGGTGATCACGGCCATTTACTGGAAGATCAGCACGTCGCGTCTGGGCTATGAGTTGCGTGCGGTCAAAGCCAACGTGGATTCGGCCGAGGTCATTGGTATTCACACAGCCCGCACCAAGATGCTGGCCGCCACCATTTCAGCCGGACTGATGGGGGCGTGCGGTGTCCTGTACGCCCAGTTCAATTTTTTCTTTGATCCGGATTCGGTGTTCTCGCTGGTCAGTGTGTCGGTTCGCATTGCGCTCATCTGCATCATCGGTGGGATTGGCACGGTGGCGGGACCGATCATCGGCGCCTGTTTCTTGCTCCCGCTGGAAGAGCTGTTCAATGCCACGCTCTCGAGCGCAGGCGCGGGATTGTCGCAACTGGCGTTTGGCCTGATCCTGATCCTGATCATCCTCATTGAACCACGCGGGTTGCAAACCTTGTATCAACGCCTGGTCGCGCGGAGGTCCGCATGAGCACCACGCCCATTCTGGCTGCACAGGGTCTGACGCGCCGCTTTGGCGGGTTGACCGCGGTCAATCAGGTCGATATCCAGATTCAGGCCGGTGAACTCATCGGTCTGATCGGCCCCAACGGGGCTGGCAAAACCACGCTGTTCAACCTGCTGATGGGGCTGATCAAGCCGTCATCGGGCGAGGTGTATTTGCAAGGACAACGCATCACCGGGTTCAAGCCGCACCAGGTGGCGCGTCTGGGCATGGTCAAGACATTCCAGAACGTGGCCCTGTTCCCTGACATGACCGTGCTGGACAACGTACTCACCGGGGGACTGCTGCGACTGTCATTGAACGAGGCCCGCGAGCTGGCACGGCACAACCTGGCCAAGGTGGGCATGGCCCATATCGCCGACAAGAAGGCTGCCGACCTCACCTTCCCTGAAAAGGCGCTGGTGGAGATGGCGCGCGCCTTGTGCACACAACCCAAGGTGGTGTTGCTCGACGAGGTGATGGCGGCCCTCAACCACACCGAGATGGACCAGATATTGGCGCTGATCCGTAAATTGCGCGAGGAGGATGGCCTGACCTTTGTGGTGATTGAACACCACATGCGTGCCATCATGAATTTGTGCGAACGCATTCTGGTGCTGAGCTTTGGTCAGCTGATTGCCCAGGGCAACCCGCAGGAGATCAGCCGTCACCCGGATGTGATTTCGGCCTATCTCGGCACCGACGCCCACGCGGGAGTGCACGCATGAGTTTGCTGGTCATTGAGAACCTTTGCGCGGCTTACGACGGCAGTGAGGTGTTGCACCACCTTGACATGCAGGTGGAGCAGGGCGATTTTGTGGCGGTGATCGGTGCCAATACGGCAGGCAAGAGTACTCTGCTGCGAGCCGTCTCCGGACTGGTGCCGCGTACATCGGGCCAGATTGTTTTTTCTGGCGAAAACCTCTTGTCATTGCCAGCGCACCAAATTCCCTATCGGGGCATCTCGCATGTGCCCGAAGGACGTCACGTGTTTCCCGCCATGTCGGTCGAGGAAAACCTGTGGTTGGGTGGCTATCACCGTCGTCATGACATGGCGGACTTGCAGCGCACGCTCGAGTCGGTGTTTGCCCAGTTTCCCCGACTGGCCGAGCGGCGTCGGCAACTGGCGGGTACCTTGTCAGGGGGAGAGCAGCAAATGGTGGCCATTGGCCGCGCGCTGATGGGTAAGCCCCGACTGCTGTTGCTCGATGAGCCCAGCCATGGCCTGGCCCCCAAGATCGTGCAGGAACTGCACGATGCGCTGGTGGCCATTCATCGCTCGGGCGTCACGACCCTGTTGGTGGAGCAAAACACCCAACTGGCCTTGTCGGTGGCGCAGCGCGCGCTGGTCTTGCAAAGCGGCACCGTGGTGCTGAGCGGTCCGTCCAGCGAACTCTTGAACGACGCACGCATCCGCGAAGCCTACCTGGGCATTTGATACCTTCAGCGAATCGGGTGCCGGGCCAGAGAGGGCCAGCACCCCGGCCAACACCTGGGCCAACGTCTTTTTGGCTGACCCACCACGCCTTTGGCGCACCACCCGCTCAGCCAGGCCACAGGCTCCCCCTGTCTTGCTTGCACGGAACGAATCTGGGCGCCGTTGATGGTCAATCGATGCGACCTGAAGCCCGGTAACCGCGACATGGAAGGCCCCGGTGCAGATGGTGGGATGTTGAGGGGGGGCGGCGAGGTGATGGTTGCGCTGGACGTGTGGTGCTCACGTGATGAGGTAGCCCCCATCCACCGGCAACACCACCCCCGTGACAAATGCCGCCAGGGGTGAGCACAAAAACTGCACGGGACCTGACAGATCGTCCGCTTGTCCCCAGCGCCCCATGGGGGTTCGGTTGAGGATGGCCTGGCTGCGTGCCGGGTCGTCTTGCAGCGCTTGTGTGAGCGGGGTGGCAATCCAGCCGGGTGCGATGGCGTTGACGCGAATGCCTTCGGGCGCCCAGGCGATGGCCAGGCTTTTGGTCAGCTGCGCGATGCCTCCCTTGCTGGCGCTGTAGGCGGGCGCCAATCCTCCCCCGAAAAAGCTGAGCATCGAAGCCACATTGACCACACAGCCCCGGGTGGCGGCCAGCAAGGGGTGCATGGCGTGGGCCACGCGCATGGCGGCATTGAGGTTCAGGTCGATGACCTGCTCGAACACCTCGGGGTTGTGCTCATCGGCACGCCGGATCATGCCGGCGGCTTGCACCAGGATATGCAGTCGTGGCAGGCTCTGGGCGATGTGTTGTGGCGCTTCTCGGTCGCGCAGGTCGAGTTCCAGACAACGCAAGCCCTCGACGTCCTGCGCCTCACGCGGGGGCAGACCCACCACGACCACCTCAGCTCCCGACCGCCTGAACCCCTGCGCAATGGCCAGACCGATGCCGCTGGTGCCGCCGGTGACGAGCACGGTGTGATCGTTGAACGTGATTGCCATGTGAACCTCTCTGTTGCGCCTGATCCATCCGGGCTGCAGCACAGCCCTCCAGAGCCTGATTCTCGATAAAAATCACCCCCTTGGGTGTCCTTCAGGTTGAGGCGGGCAAAAAAGAGGCACCCGGTGGGGTGCCTCGGTGCAGGCGCGGATACCCGGGGCATCCGCGAGCCTGAGGGCGCGATCAGGCGCGGCGGCGAGCCGGCTTGGCCACGGGGGCGTTGGCCTTGATTTGCTCGAGACCTTGCTTGGCCAGTTCGGCAGATTTCTTGGCCGCCGTGCGGGCTTGCGCCACGGCCTTGTTGCCGGCATCCACAGCCTGCTTGACAGCGGCCACAGCGGCTTCGGAACCCTGAGGGGCTTTCTTGAGCGTTTCGGCGATCAGCTTGTTGACTTCGGCGTGCTTGGCGTCGAACTGGCTTTCAGCCAGGTCAGCCAACTCGGTCTGGAATTCCTGGCTGAGTTCAAACGCAGCCGTGGCCACACCGGCGGCATACTTGGCCGAGGCCTCCAGCTGGTGTTGCACAAACTGGAACACTGCGGCCGGATCCTTCAGATCCGTCACGGCTTGCAGTTGGCTCTTGGCGAAAGCAGCGTTTTGCTTGCTTTGGGCCAGCGACAACTCGGCGGCGCGTTCAACTTGCGACAGAGCCAGGTTGGCCACTTCGTAAGCGGCTTCCACAGAGGCTTCGATCTGGGGCTTCAATTGTTTCAGTTGGTCTTGCATGGTGGTTCCTCAACGTGTTGAATGACGATGACTGAATGCTAAACGCAACTATCGTTTTGAGAAGACACCGGCATGCGCTTTAGAGACGAGTCTCTAAGCTCTAAACATCCGCGCATCCAGCCCGCTCATGCCCCGTGCACGGGCCCGGTTTTACGCTGGCGGGACTGGTTATGGCTGCCCAGGTGGTCATCCCGGTCGCTGCGGCTACCCGGGGTGCGGCGGGCCTGGTTCAGCGGCGTGACATCGTCCTGGGGTGACTTGTTGTGCTGGCCGGCATAGTCTCCCGGGGGGGCGTTCGGCACGTCGTGCGTGCTGTGGGTTTTCTTGTTCATGAAGAAATCTCCTGCAAGGGTGGGGAGTGGGGACGCAAGTGGGGAAGTCCGGTCTGCCGTTTCGCGCGCCGGGCACACGATTGACCAGGCACAGCGTGTTTTGCTGAGGACCGCACCGGCGGTGGAAATGATGTCTGACATGGAAACTCTGCTGCCTCAAAGACTGCCAACGATAGTGGGCCGAGGCGCGTGGGTCTGTGCGGTATCACGCACAGGTCTAGGGGGGTGTGCTCTTAAGGTTGGGCATGCCCGAACCGCCACTCGACTGTTTCTGGAGTCTGCCCACCCCGGCCCTGTTCGCAACCCTGCAGACTTCGGCGCAGGGGCTGAGCCCGTCCGAGGCGAAGCGGCGTCTGGATGAGGTGGGTCCCAATACCTTGACGCGGCACGCCGGGCTTTCCGTGGGGGGCTTGCTGCTGAGTCAGTTCAAGAGCCCGCTGGTGCTGATCCTGGTCGGGGCATGCGTGATTTCCCTCGTCGCGTCCGAGTGGATGGACGCAGCCGTGGTGCTGGCGATCGTGCTGATCAGCACCCTGATGGGTTTTACCCAGGAATTTGTAGCCCACGCGGCCATGGAAAAACTGCGCGGTCATCTGACGCTGTCGGTCACGGTCCTGCGGGATGGGCAGGCGCGAACGCTTTCACTCTGCGATGTGGTGCCTGGTGATGTGGTGGCGCTGTCCGCAGGCAGCCTGGTGCCCGCAGACGGTGTGGTGCTGACCAGCAAGGACTGCTTTGTGAACCAGTCGATGCTCACGGGCGAGAGCGTGCCGGTGGAAAAAATGCCGGGTCAATCCTCACCCGATGCAACGCTCACACACCGGCTGCACGCACTGTTCATGGGGACCAGTGTCATCAGTGGCACGGCCCACCTGCTGGTGGTTCACACTGGCGCGCGCACCCAGTTGGGCCAACTGGCGGACCGCCTGACCCGCCAGTCGCCCCCGACGGCTTTTGAGCAGGGGGTGCAGCGGCTGGGGTATTTGCTCACGCGCATCATGCTGGTGATGGTGGTGCTGGTGCTGGGACTGCACTTGCTGATGCAACGCCCCGCCATGGATTCGCTGTTGTTTGCACTGGCACTGTCGGTCGGTCTGACGCCCGAGCTGTTGCCGGCCATTGTGAGCATCACCTTGTCCCATGGGGCCAAGCGAATGTCTGCGTTGGGTGTGATTGTGCGGCGACTCAATGCCATCGAAAACCTGGGCAGCATGGACGTGCTGTGCACCGACAAGACCGGCACCCTCACCCTGGGGGTGATGCAACTCGATGGTGCCCTGAATCCCCAGGGGCAGGCCAGCGATGCGGTGTTGCAACTCGCGGCCATGAATGCCCAGTGGCAGACCGGCTTGTCCAACCCGCTGGACCAGGCCATTGTGGCAGCCCTCGCCGCACGGGGCTTGACGCTGGATCCGTTGCGCCGGATCGATGAAATTCCGTATGACTTTGAGCGCAAGTGCCTGTCCGTGGTCATGGCGTCCGACCAGGGGACGGCCACCCTGATCACCAAGGGGGCTTTGCGTCAGGTGCTGTCCCGTTGCACGCAGGTGGGCGAAAACGCCCAGGCGTTGGATGCACAGGCACGCGACGACATCGAGCGTCAGTTCATGCGCTGGAGCGAGCAGGGCTATCGCGTGCTGGGGGTGGCCACACGCACCTGGACCTCGGCGCAGTTGGCCTACTCGAAAGCGGACGAGCAGGGGTTGTGCTTTGCCGGCTTCTTGCTGTTCCAGGACCCGATCAAGCCAGGGGTACAAGCCACGCTGGCGCAATTGTCCTCGCGCGGCGTGACCCTGAAGATCATCACCGGTGATAACCCACAAGTGGCCGCGCACGTGGCCATGCAAGTGGGTCTGAGTCAGGCCGTTGTGTTGACCGGCGCCGACTTGCAGCGCATGGGGGACCGCGCGTTGATGATGGCCGTGCGCCATACCCAGGTCTTTGCCGATGTCGATCCCGGACAGAAGGAGCGCATCTTGCGCGCGCTGCAACGTGCCGGGCATGTGGTGGGCTATCTCGGGGACGGTATCAATGACGCGTTGGCCTTGCACACGGCGGATGTGGGCATCACGGTGGACACCGCCGTGGACGTGGCCAAGGACGCCGCCGATCTGGTGCTGCTGCGCAAGGACCTGGGCGTGTTGCTCGATGGCATGACCGAGGGACGCATCACCTTTGCCAACACCCTCAAGTATCTGCTCACGGTGATCAGCGCCAACTTTGGCAACATGGTGAGCATGGCGCTGGCGTCGGTGTTTCTGCCGTTTCTTCCCCTGCTCGCCACGCAGATCCTGCTCAACAACCTGCTGGCTGATCTGCCGGCGATGGCCATTGCCCGCGACCGGGTGGATGCAGAGTGGGTGTCGCGTCCCCGGCGCTGGGACACGGTGTTCATCCGGGACTACATGGTGACTTTCGGGCTCATCAGTTCCGTGTTTGATCTGCTGACCTTTGGTCTGCTGCTGTGGGTGTTTCACGCGGCACCCGCCGAATTCCGCACGGGTTGGTTTGTCGAATCGCTGCTGACCGAATTGCTGGTGGCGCTGGTGGTGCGGACAAGGCGTCCTTGTTATCGCAGTCGTCCGGCCACCAGCCTGCTGGTCATCACGGCCGTGGTGGTGTGTGTGGCCATCTTCCTGCCGTATTCACCGGTGGCAGAACTGTTCCAGTTTGTGCCGTTGCCGCCGCACCTGCTGCTGGCCTTGGTGGGGGTGTCGCTGGCTTATGGCCTCACGGTGGAGTGGGGCAAGCACGGGTTTTACCAGCGGCAGGATCGTCGTGATCGCCGGGGCAAGGGCTGACGGGCTCAGTGCTCGCAGGCCATCTCCATGATTTTCTCGGCCACAGAGTCGTGGGGCACCGGGCGCCACTGGCCCGCTTGGAGGTTTTTGAATTTCACCGGACCTTCGCCCATGTTCTCGGCGTGCGACACGAAGGCCAGGGTCCGCCGTAGCTTGGCCTTGCAGTCAAACTCGATCAGGTTTTCGCTGGAGAGCACACCCCGTTTGGTCGGCGAGCGGTAATCCGAGAGTTGCCAGGCGGTCGGAAACTGGGCATTTTTCTGGATACGTTCGGGGTCCACATAGATGACGGTCTTGTCCGTCTCATCGACCAGGACCCAGTCGGCCCAAGCGCTGGCCTGTAGCGACAAAATCAATAGCACAAGAAGTGACTTCATGGCGGGTGACAGCTCCAGAGGGGGATTTCCCCTATGATTGTTCCATAAATCGATAGGGTGGCGGAATGGAGAATCTAGACCTGATGGTGCTGAGAAGCCTGCGCGACTGGCGGCAAGCAGGCCGTCGGGCACTGCTGGTCACCGTGACCCGAACCTGGGGGTCCTCGCCGCGTCCCGTAGGCTCGATCATGGCCCTGGCTCAGGGGGGGGCCGTGGTGGGTTCGGTCTCGGGGGGCTGTATCGAGGACGACATGATCGCCCAGTATGCCCAGGACATTCCCAGTGGTCCGCCCCAGCAGGTGAAGTATGGCGTGTCAGCCGACGAGGCGCATCGTTTTGGACTGCCGTGCGGCGGCACGCTCGAGTTGCTGCTTGAGTTCGATCCGGATGCCACCTTGCTCGACACCTTGGTGCGCACCCTGGAGCGCGGCGAATTGCTGGAGCGTCGGGTGTCCCTGCAAGACGGCCGTGTGGAACTCCAGTCGGTGTCAGCCCCACAGCCTCTGCGTCTCACGCAGGAGTGCCTCTTCAACACCTTTGGCCCCGAGAACCGCATGCTCATCATCGGTGCTGGCCAGTTGAGCGAATACCTGGCAACCATGGCACTGTTTTGTGGCTTTGCGGTCACCGTGTGCGATCCCCGTGAGGAGTACAGCGGGGCCTGGGGTGTGGCGGGTGTCACGCTCACGCGCGAAATGCCGGATGACGTGGTGCAGTCCTTCCGTCCTGATGCGCGCAGCTGCGTGGTGGCGCTCACGCATGACCCCAAACTGGATGATCTGGCCCTGCTGGAGGCCTTGCAATCCGAGGCCTTTTATGTGGGGGCGATCGGATCGCGCCGTAACAACCGTGCGCGTCATGCGCGCATGATCGAGCACTTCGGGCACACGGAAGAATCATTGGCCAAACTGCGCGGACCGATCGGTATTTACATCGGCAGCAAGATGCCCTCGGAAATCGCCGTGAGCGTGATGGCCGAAATCCTGGCGGTGAAAAACCGTGTGCCCTTGCCGCGTGATCTGGAAGTGGGGCCAGCCAAAGATCAGCAGGAGATCGAGCACAACGACCCCGGCGTGATGGTGTGTGCTGTCAGGACGCCTGCATCACCATCGACACGGTCTTGAGCCCCAGCACCGTCAGGATCAGTGAACCTGCCAGGTGGAGCACGGCGGTGAACAGGGCCACCGCATAACGCGTTTCCTGCAGCATGGCCACCACCTCGGCACTGAAGGACGAGAAGGTGGTGAGTGCGCCCAGAAAGCCCGTGATCAACGCGAGTCGCCAGACCGGATCGAGCTGCGGCAAGGCCTGGAACACACCCACGCACACGCCAATCGCATAGCCGCCGATCAGGTTCGCAGCCAGGGTGCCCCAGGGCAACAAGCCCCCGGTGTTGAGCCACAGTCCCAGGCCCCAACGTGCCAGCGCACCCAGACATGCGCCGATGCAGATCGCGATCACCGACACCATGTCATTTGTCCACGCCCATCACCAGGTCGGGCAAAAAGGTCACGATGGCAGGGAACAGGGTGATGAGTGCAATGCATACCACCAGGCAGCCGAAAAAGGGCAACGCCGCGCGGGCAATCACGCTGCTGTCCTTGCCGGTCATGTTTTGCAACACGAACAGGTTGAACCCCACGGGCGGTGTGACTTCGGCAATTTCCACCAGCAACACAATGAAGATGCCAAACCAGATCAGATCAAAACCGGCCTTCTGGATCATGGGCAGCACCACCGCGCTGGTGAGCACGATCATGCTGATGCCGTCCAGCGCCGTGCCCAGCACCAGATAGATAGCGGTCAGCATGGCAATGAGCATCAAGGGTGAGAGTTGCATGGCACTGACCCATTCGGCCAGTTCACGCGGAATACCGGTGAACGCCATGGTCTTGGTGAGAAAGGCTGCACCCGCCAGGATGAACATGATCATGCAACTGGTGCGGGCGGTGCTCATGAGTCCTTCGCGGAAGTTGTCCCAGGTCAGGCTGCGGCCCCAGGCCGCCAGTGCCAGTGAGCCCACCACGCCATAGGCGGCGCACTCCGTGGCCGTGGCATAGCCGGCGATGAGTACCCAGCAGATGAAGACGATCAGTGCCCCACAGGGAATGAGGCTGCCGGACTGCCGGATTTTCTGCAGGAAGCTCGAGGGCGGGTCGGCTGCGGGCACCTGATCGGGATGCCGCAGGCTCCACCACATGATGTAGCCGCTGAAGAGCAGCATCAGCAGCAGCCCCGGCAGGAAACCGGCCAGGAAAATGCGGATGATGGAGGCGTCCGCTGCCACGGCATACACCACCATGGTGATAGAGGGCGGAATCAATATGCCCAGCGTGCCGGCGGTGGCCAGCGAGCCCAGCGCCAGTTGTTCGTTGTAGCCGCGGCGCATCAGTTCGGGCAAGGCCACCTTGCTGATGGTGGCGCAGGTGGCCGCCGAGGAGCCCGACACAGAACCAAAGATGCCGCAACCCAGGATGGTGGTGTGCATCAGACGTCCCGGGATCCGGTTGAGCCAGGGGCGCAGACCTTCGAACATCTCTTCACTCAGGCGGGTGCGAAACAGGATCTCGCCCATCCAGATGAACAAGGGCAGCGCAGCCAGCTCCCAGCTGGCGTTGCTTTCCCAGAAAGCCGAAAACAGGTTCTTGCCCGGCTGCGTGCTGGTGAAAAACGCTTGACCCACCCAGCCGCAAATGGCCAACGTCATGGCAATCCACACGCCGCTCGTGAGCAGCACCATCATCACCAGCAGCAAGAGGCCGCCTACAAGCAGAATGTCCATGCCGGCCTTTTACAAATCGGAGGAAAAGTCACCGCGCGCATGGCG
Organism: uncultured Burkholderiales bacterium; assembly: GCA_937927685.1. Classification (GTDB taxonomy): domain Bacteria; phylum Pseudomonadota; class Gammaproteobacteria; order Burkholderiales; family Burkholderiaceae_C; genus Limnohabitans. The sequence goes on from CALBSC010000085.1 coordinate 37,948, forward strand.
CTCCTGGACTTCACGCACAAAGGTGGGCACCCCGCCGCGCAGCACCAGGATGAGTTCATCCACCACGGCCAGCCACAGCAGCACGGAGCCGAGCGCAAAACTCAGCTGCGGAATCCACAGGGGGATGGGCAGCAGACCCTGGGCAATGTCATTGAACTCCCAGCTCTCGAAGGTGAAGAGACACGCCCACCAGGTCAGGTAACTCACCGCCACGGACCCCACCATCAGGGACAGGATTTCGAGCACGCGCCTTGTACCAGCCGGCACCGACTCCAGCAACAGGGTGACGCGCACAAAGTCACCATGCTTGAACGCATGCGCCATGCTGAAAAAAGCCGCCGCCGCGCAGCACCAGGCCACCACATCGTTGATGGCACCGGTGCGCAGACCGAACTCCCGCATCACGCTTTGCGCGATCATGAGTGCGCAGATCAGCACGATGAAGCTCGCGCCAAGGGCACCAGCAGCCAGGAAGATCCGGTCCAGCCAGCGACGCATCACTTCTTGGCTTTGGCAGCAGGTGCGGACTTGTTGAACGCGGCGATGATGGCATCGCCGTCAGCCCCTGCCTTCTTCTGCCAGTCGGTGAGCATCACCGCACCCACTTGCTTCATGTCGGCCATCAATTTGGGCGAGGGCGTCATGATCTTCATGCCTTTTTCCGTCAAGGCCTTCTTGTAGAACAAGTCCTTCTCCTCGCTCACTTTCCAGCCACGGGTCTCGGCCTCGGCTGCCGCCTTGTTCAGGGCAGCCTGGGTGGCGGGGTCGAGGGCATCGTAGGCCTTCTTGTTCACGATGACGGCATTCTTGGGCAGCCAGGCCTGCGTGTCGTAGAAGTACTTCAGGCTTTCGTAGGTCTTGGTGTCATAGCCCGTCGAGCCCGAGCTCATGTAGCTCTCGACCACTCCAGTGGCCAGGGCCTGGCTCAGTTCAGCGGCCTGGATGGTGACAGGCTGTGCGCCGATGAGTTCGGCAATTTTGGCGGTGGCCGGGCTGTAGGCGCGCCATTTGATGCCACGCAAGTCAGCCACCGAGTTGATTTCTTTCTTGGTGTAAATGCCCTGGGCCGGCCAGGCGACAGCAAACAGCAGCTTCATGCCCTGGTTGCCCAGCAACTTGTCGAGGACCGGTTTTTGCGCGTCGTACAGGCGATGCGACTCGGCATAGGACGTGGCCAGGAAGGGCACACCATCAGCCCCGTAAATCGGGTTTTCGTTTTCGAAGTTCACCAGCAGCACTTCGCCGATCTGAGCCTGACCGCCTTGAACGGCACGCTTGATTTCGTTGGCTTTGAAGAGTGAGGCGTTGGCGTGCACCGTGATCTTGAGTTTGCCGCCCGTGGCCTTATCCACGTCGTTGGCGAATTGCACCAGGTTTTCGGAGTGGAAATTGGTGGCGGCATAGGCGGCCGGCAAATCCCATTTTGTCTGGGCATAGGCACTGGTCAGGCTGAGGCTCAGGGCGGCCAGGCCGAGGGAGAGGTGACGACGATTCATGCGAGGATCTCCGGTCGATTCGGGTGAACACCCTGGGCAAGCCGGGTGCAAGGACAGGTCTGGCAAATGCCAAGGCTCCACTATAGCGGGTCAGTTGCCAGGATCAGTCCCGGGACACCCGCTCCCTGGGCGGGATGAAGGACGCCTGCTGGATGCGCGCCCCTTGCCGGCTTAACCGCCAGGCGGTGCGCGCCTGCACGCCCTTGACCCTGCGGATGAAGTCGGCCCAGTCCTGAAACGGGCGCTCGGCCCGTGCCTGCATCACCCGGGTCGTGAAGGCCGGACCAAAGCCAGCAAGGCCATCGAGCTCGGCCTCGGTCGCGGTGTTGAGGTCGAGCGCCAGTGCAGACCCCACGTGCCAGAGCCAGCAACACATGACCCACAGGCGGGCCATGCGCCAATTGGCCGGCGCGGAGACAGTCGTGGGGCAGGCTGGCTCACGCAACTGGCCGTGGCGCTGGCAAAGAAGCACACGATGGGACAAGCCCGACCGGTCAGGGGGTGGCGGGCGCAGGCGTGGCGACATGAGGGGTTCCCATCAAAAACCCCCATTGCACCCGCGTATCGACACGGGTGGCGTGAGTGCCGCTTACACGGCCAGTGCTTGCATGTACTGCGTCACACCCGAGGTCACATCGGCAAACACATGGTCGCAGCCTGCAGCCCGCAGGGCGCTCAGATCGGCCTGCGTATAGCATTGGTACTTGCCGCGCAGGGCATCGGGGAAGGGAATGTAGTCGATCAGCCCTTGCGAGACGGCTTGCGTCAGCGTGAGTGTGCCCTGGCCCTGGCGCTGACGCTCGGCATTCACCACGGCGAGTGCCACGTCGTTGAAGGGTTGTGCGCGGCCACTGCCCAGATTGAACAGTCCGCGTGCCTGCGGGTGGTCAAAGAACCACAGGTTGACCGCCACCACATCGTCCACAAACACAAAGTCCCGCTGTTGCTCACCCGCCGCGTAGCCACCGTACTCGCCAAAGAGCTTCACGCGGCCTTCTTGCTGAAACAGGTGGTGCTGGTGAAACGCCACGCTGGCCATGCGGCCCTTGTGCTGCTCGCGCGGGCCATACACGTTGAAGTAGCGAAACCCCACCAGCTGATGGGCGCTGTGCTCAAACGCGTGGCCGCACTGCTGTCGCATGCGCTGGTCGAACAGCAACTTGGAGTAGCCATACACATTGAGCGGCAGCTCGAATTCGGGAGACTCTCGAAACACGGCAGAGCCGCCATACGTGGCCGCCGACGAGGCATACAGCAACCGCACGCCGTGGCGCTGGCAGGCATCAAACAACTCGCTGGAGACGGTGTAGTTGTTCTCCATCATGTAGCGACCATTGGTTTCCATGGTGTCGCTGCAGGCGCCTTCATGAAATACCGCCTCCACACGGCCATAGGCACGCTCGGCAAAGCGGGGGTAAAACACGCGGTGGTCGATGTAGTCGGCAATGCGCAGATCGGCCAGGTTGCGGTATTTGTCGCCATCGGTGAGGTCGTCCACCGCGATGATGTCGACCCTACCGCGTGCATTCAAGCCCTTGATGATGTTGCTGCCAATGAAGCCGGCTGCGCCGGTGACCACGATGCTCATGCAAACAACTCCTGGTAAGAGACGGTGGCGGTCCCGAATTTGCCCACCACGATGCCACCGGCACGGTTGGCCCAGGGCATGGCCTCGCGCAGGCTCAGGCCACCGGCCAGCAAAGCCGCCATGGTGGCGATGACCGTGTCGCCGGCGCCAGTCACATCAAATACCTCGCGGGCCTGCGCCTCGACATGGGTGAAGCCCTGTGCATCAAAAAGGGTCATGCCCTCTTCGCTGCGGGTGAGTAGCAAGGCCTCGAGCTCGAGTTCCTGGCGCAGTGCCTGGGCTTTGCGGTGAAGCTCGTCCTCGTCAGCCCAGCGGCCAATCACGTCCTGTAACTCGGCCCGGTTGGGCGTGATGACGGTGGCGCCCCGGTAGCGTGAGTAATCTGAGCCCTTGGGATCAATCAGGACGGGACGGTGGTGGGCGCGCGCCGAGGCAATCATGTCGGCCACGTGAGCCAGCCCTCCCTTGCCGTAATCGGAAAACAGCACGGCCTGGTGCTGGTCGATCAGCGCGTTGAACTGGTGGGTTTGCGTGGCCAGCAGTTCGCGCTGGGGCGCATTTTCGAAATCGGCGCGGATGAGTTGCTGCTGGCGGCCGATGATGCGCAATTTGACCGTGGTCTTGAGTTGCTCGTCACGGCCCAGGCAGGGTGTGATGCCGGTTTGCTCAATGAGCCGCTCCAGCGTGTGGCTGGCTTCGTCATTACCCACCATGCTGAGCAGGGTGCACGGCGCACCCAGACTCACCACGTTGTAGGCCACGTTGGCGCTGCCACCCAGTCGCTCTTCTTCGCGCGTGACGCGGACCACGGGTACCGGGGCCTCCGGGCTGATGCGATCCACCGAGCCATACCAGTAGCGGTCGAGCATGACATCGCCCACCACCAGGACACGGCCTTGCTGCAGTTGGGTCAGCGCAATAGGTTTCATAGTTCTTCAATTCGTCTCGGCGGATAGCTGTCCCAGTTCTGGCAGCCAGGACATTGCCAGAAATGCTGCTGCGCTTCAAAGCCGCAGGCGGCGCAGCGGTAGCGTTGCAGCGGTTTGACGGCACGGTCGAGGGCTCGCTCGAAGGCAGCGCGGTGCTGTTCGTGGGGCAGCATCTCGTGGCGGATCCAGCGTGATGCGGCCGACAGCGAGGGGTCCCGCTCCAGGTGTTGCGCGTAGCGCTCTCCCTGGCTAGGCGCCTGGGGGCTCTGGGCCTGGGATTCGAGTTGAATCAGGGCTTCAAGCACATCGAGTGAGCCGGCCTGCTCGTAATGCTCCCGTAGCAGGTGGAGCGCTTCTTCGTGTCGGTGCAGTGGCAAGGCCAATGCGGCCAGTTGACGTGCCAGCAGCGGCACGGCGGCGGGGACTGCATGCGCAGCCTGCATCAAGGTCTCGAGGGCCTGGGCAGGTTGCTGCACTTGCTGCAACCCCGCCAGGGCGAGGTAGGCATGGGCATTCCCCGGCGCCAACGCCATGGCTTGCCGGAACAGGGCTTCGGCCGCGGCCGGATTGCTCGAGGTCAGGCTGGCGGCTTGCTCGCACAGGTAATGCGCGTGACGCACATCAAAATTGCCCTGACCGCTCTGGCTGAGTTGGGCGGCCATCACGGCCGCATGAGGCCAGTCGCGCGAACGCTCATAGATACCCAGTAGCGCAATACGGGCCTGCGTGGCGTGGGCCGATGCATCGAGCTGGCGCAGGCTTTCCTCGGCCCGGTCCAAGAGGCCGGCCTTGAGATAGTCCAGCGCCAGCGCGTAGCGAGCGCGGTCGTGGTCGGCGGTGCTCAGGTCGCCCCGGGAGAGCAGATGCTGGTGCACCCGCACCGCACGCTCGAATTCACCACGACGACGAAAGAGGTTGCCCAGGGCAAAGTGCAACTCGGAGGTGTCCGGGTCTTGTTGAACGGCTTCGATGAAGGCGTCAATGGCCTGGTCCTGCTGCTCGTTGAGCAGGTGGTTCAGTCCCTTGAAATAAGCCTTGGGGTTCTGGCGGTTTTCCATCCGCAGCTGGCGCAGATCGAGGCGCGAGGCCATCCAGCCCAGACCAAAAGCCAGTGGCAGGCCCAGCAGAATCCAGCCCAGGTCAAACTCCATGGCTGGGGTCCACGGATGAAGCGCCAGGGGCGGGCGTCGCGGTCACCGTCGTGGCAGGTGCCGGTGCCGGGGCGGGAGCGCCCTCCGCCTGTGCCGTGGCCTGACGGGCTACCTTGCGTTGACGCCACCAGCGAGGCACCATGCCCAGCACGCCCACAGCCACGCCACAGGCAAACGCTGCCAGCACGACCAGGACCAGGGGCGCTCGCCACTGGGTGCCGAAGAAGAAATGCACAACGGCATCGTCCTGGTTGTTCAGGGCGAAGGCGAACAAGGTAAAAAAAATGGCCGCTTTCAGCATCCACTGAAGCAGCCACATGAGGTTTTTCAAGCCATCTCCTCAGTGACCTAGCGATTTTAAGCCGGTCATGAGGGAACAGTGCTGGAACCGAACGATCAGCCGGTTGCCACCTTTCGCGCCGGGGCTGCAGCCTCGGCTGCAGGCATCAGCTCGCGGGTGCGTGTGTCCACCGCCTCACGCAGGGCCTTGCCCGGCTTGAAATGCGGCACATGCTTTTCCGGAATGGCCACACTCTCGCCCGAACGGGGATTGCGACCCATGCGGGGAGGGCGTCGGTTGATCGAGAACGTGCCAAAACCGCGCAGTTCGATGCGGTGTCCGCGCACCAAGGCCTCGCTCATGGCGTCGAGCAAGGTCTTGACGGCGTACTCCGCGTCGCGGTGGGTGAGCTGGCCGAAACGGGCGGCCAGTTCTTCAACCAGGTCACTGCGGGTCATGGCGCTGGGTCAGCCGATCAGTTGCCGGTGTTGTCCAGCTTGGCGCGCAGCAGGGCGCCCAGGCTGGTGGTGCCGGCGTTCTGGGCGGCCTGCTGGTTCAGCGAAGCCATGGCTTCCTGCTGGTCAGCAGCGTCCTTGGCCTTGATGGACAACTGGATGTTGCGCGTCTTGCGGTCGACGTTGACGATCACGGTGGTGACTTCATCGCCTTCCTTGAGCACGCTGCGGGCGTCTTCCACGCGGTCGCGAGAAATCTCGCTCACACGCAGGTAGCCCACGATGTCTTCGCCCAGGTCGATTTCAGCGCCCTTGGCGTCCACGGTCTTGACCTTGCCGGTGACGGACTGGCCCTTGTCGTTGATCGACACGAAGGTGGTGAAGGGGTCAGCGTCGAGCTGCTTGATGCCCAGGGAGATGCGCTCGCGGTCCACGTCCACGGCCAACACGATGGCTTCGACTTCCTGGCCCTTCTTGTAGTTGCGCACAGCGGCTTCGCCGGTCTCGTTCCAGGACAGGTCGGAGAGGTGCACCAGGCCGTCGATACCGGCAGCCAGGCCCACGAACACGCCGAAGTCGGTGATGGACTTGATGGGGCCCTTCACGCGATCGCCGCGCTTGGTGTTCTGAGCGAACTCTTGCCAGGGGTTGGCACGGCACTGCTTCATGCCCAGGGAGATGCGGCGCTTGTCTTCGTCGATCTCGAGCACCATGACTTCAACTTCCTCGCCCAGGGAGACGATTTTGTTGGGGGCCACGTTCTTGTTGGTCCAGTCCATTTCAGAGACGTGCACCAGGCCCTCGATGCCGGGCTCGAGTTCGACAAACGCGCCGTAGTCGGCGATGTTGGTGATCTTGCCGAACATGCGGGTGCCTTGGGGGTAGCGGCGGTTCACGCCCATCCATGGGTCGTCGCCCATTTGCTTCAGACCCAAGGACACGCGGTTCTTCTCGGTGTCGAACTTCAGGATCTTGGCGGTGATTTCCTGACCAGCAGTCACCACTTCGGATGGGTGACGGACACGGCGCCATGCCATGTCGGTGATGTGCAGCAAACCGTCGATGCCGCCCAGGTCCACGAACGCACCGTATTCGGTGATGTTCTTGACCACGCCTTGAACGATGGAGCCTTCTTTGAGGGTTTCCATCAGCTTGGCGCGCTCTTCGCCCATGGAGGCTTCCACCACAGCACGGCGTGACAGCACAACGTTGTTGCGCTTGCGGTCGAGCTTGATGACCTTGAATTCCAAGGTCTTGTTTTCGTAAGGTGTCAGGTCCTTGGTTGGACGTGTGTCCACCAACGAACCGGGCAAGAAGGCGCGGATGCCGTTGACCAGAACGGTCAGGCCGCCTTTGACTTTGCCGCTGGTGGTGCCAGTGACGAATTCGCCGGATTCCAGGGCTTTTTCGAGGGACAACCACGAAGCCAAACGCTTGGCAGTGTCGCGGCTCAGGATGGTGTCGCCGTAGCCGTTTTCGATGGAGCCGATGGCCACGGAAACAAAGTCGCCGACCTGGACTTCAACTTCACCCTGGTCGTTCTTGAACTCTTCGAGGGGCACGTAGGACTCGGACTTGAGACCGGCGTTGACCACGACGAAGCTGTGTTCGATGCGCACGACTTCAGCGGTGATGACTTCACCAGGGCGCATTTCGGTACGTTGCAGGGATTCCTCAAAGAGGGCGGCAAAAGATTCAGACATGTGATTTCCTCATCCACAAACAGGACTGACGAACGCGGAATGCGTCGTTTCCAGGAGCTGACTGTGGCGAATGGTTTGCGGTGTGAACCGCGGTTGGTTAACGAAATCCACGAAGCCGGTGTGCATGCTGCACGAGGGGAGCGACGTGGAACCCTTCAAATCAACCCGCGTTGGCGGGCTGTTGGCCAGTGCTCAGCGCAAAAGTCATGCGCCAAAAACTTGCCTGCCTTGCCACCAGTTCAGGACCTGATCCACCGAGGCTTCGATGGACAAGGACGAGTTGTCCAGTTGCAAGGCATCTTGCGCGGGTTGGAGGGGCGCCACGCTGCGGGACATGTCCCGGGCGTCGCGCGCTTCCAGATCAGCGCGAAGACTGTCGATATTAGCCGAAAAACCCTTAGAAATCAACTGCTTATGCCGTCTTTCAGCCCTTTGCGCGGCGCTGGCGGTCAAAAACACCTTCAAGGGGGCGTTCGGGAAGATCACGGTGCCCATGTCACGGCCATCGGCCAAGAGGCCAGGCAGGCGCTGGAAGCTGTGTTGCAGCTGCACCAGCGCATCGCGCACGGCGGGCAGTACCGAGACTTTGGAGGCGTTCATGCCGCCTTGTTCGCTGCGGATGGCGTCGGTCACGTCCACGTTGTCTAGCAACACTTGTTCGCCTTCAAAGCGTACAGGCAGGCGGCGGGCCAGCTCGGCAATCGCAGCTTCATCAGCGGCTTCGAGTGTCAGGCCGGCCTGCAGTGCAGCATGGGCCGTGACGCGGTAAAGCGCACCCGAGTCCAGGTAGTGGTAGCCCAGAGCAGCAGCCACGCGGCTGGCCAGCGTGCCTTTGCCCGAGGCCGTGGGGCCGTCGATGCAGATGACCGGGATGTTTTGGACGCTCGTGTGCGCCACCGAGAACAAGGCCTCGAAGTAATCGGGGAAGGTTTTGGCCACGCACTTGGGGTCTTCGATGCGCACGGGAACCTGGTCTGCGTTGAATGCCGCCAGCGAGAAGCACATGGCCACGCGGTGGTCGTCGTAGGTGTGGATGCTGGCGCGTTGCCATTGATTGGCTGGCAGCGGGTGGATGGTGATCCAGTCCGGGCCTTCTTCGACGGTCGCGCCGAGCTTGCGGCTTTCGATGGCCATGGCCGCGATGCGGTCGGTTTCCTTGACGCGCCAGCTGGCGATGTTGCGCAGCGTGGTCGGGCCGTCGGCATACAGCGCCATCACGGCCAGGGTCATGGCCGCGTCGGGGATGTGGTTGCAGTCGAGCGTGATGCCTTTGAGGGGCCAGGCACCGCGCTGAATTTCGAGCCAGTTGGGGCCGCTGGTGATTTGGGCACCCATTTGCGCGGCGGCATCCATGAAGCGGATATCGCCCTGGATGGAGTCTGCGCCCACGCCTTGAATGCGGATACCTTGGCCTTCAGCAATCGCACCCAGTGCGATGAAGTAGCTGGCCGACGATGCGTCGGCTTCGACGTGGATCGTGCCGGGCGACTGATAGCGGCTGCCTGCCGGGATGACAAAGCGTTCCCAGCCTTGACGTTCCACGGCGATGCCGTAGCGGGCCAGCAGGTTGAGCGTGATCTCGATGTAGGGCTTGCTGATCAACTCACCGATCACTTCGATCGTGATGGAACGGTCTGTTGCGGCCAATGGCAGCGCCATCAGCAGTGCGGTGAGGAATTGGCTGGACACATCGCCGCGCACGGGGATGGGTTTGTCCAGTTGCAGCTGGGGCTGGCCAATGCGCAGCGGTGGGTAACCGTCGTTGCCCAGGTAGTCGATGCTGCAGCCCAGCTCGCGCAGCGCGTCCACCAGGTCGCCAATGGGGCGCTCGTGCATGCGGGGCACGCCTTTGAGCGTGAAGTCTCCGCCCTGCACGGCCAGTGCGGCCGTGAGCGGGCGCATGGCCGTGCCCGCGTTGCCCATGAAAAATTCAATCGCCTCGGCAGGCCAAGTGCGGCCGCCCAAACCGGTGATGGTCACCGTGGTGCCTTGCACATCGACGCCGCAGCCCAGTTGGCGCA
>CALBSC010000086.1 GCA_937927685.1 uncultured Burkholderiales bacterium
CAGGAGCGATGGCAGAGTGGTCGAATGCGCCGGACTCGAAATCCGGTATACGGTTATACCGTATCGAGGGTTCGAATCCCTCTTGCTCCGCCAGTACAAAGACCTCAAACCTGCTCAGCAGGCCTTGAGGCAGCCTCAGGCCCCGCACCACGCGGGGCCTTTTGCTTTGGGCTTCTGACTGAGGCCTGCACCAGGGGGCCGGGAAAGTCGTCTCAAACCTCGTTGGTCTCAAAACCTCATGACTTTTTCGGACTTGGTTTCGCGATGCGGTGTTGCAGGGTTCCGTAAAAAATGGCTTTGAACCAAGATGAATGAAAAATCGTTGTTCAGAGTTCTGTGGCCATCAGCAGTCATCATGAGTTTTAGGGCGTCGGATTTATAAATAGTCCACCTGCGCAGTGAAACTTTTTGAACACAAGCCCTGATTTCCTGAAGCACGCGCTGTTTCTTGATGCGCAACGTTGCTTAAGCCGTCATGGATTGCAGAAGTCACATTTGCTCGGGTCTGCAAATTGACCTGAATTGATTTCTCGCTCATCTTCATAAGTACAGGCCTGACAACGCCAAATTTCCGCTACAGGTAGGCGAGTTGGACCATGACAAAAACTGCACAACAATCCGGAGATTTTCTTTGTGCGCCAAAACCCTGAAACACTGCATTTTGGGCATGCGGACAGTAATTTTTGGATGAGATCGTTAGCTGCTTCTCTGATGATTTCCTGTCTGGTTGGGTTGCTGAAAGCGCGAAGATCGTTTTCTACAAAGACCACCCCTTTGGAAGATTTCAACTTCGCTGAATTGAACGCACGCAAAAGACTCTGTTCATCACCAATGTTTTTGAAGATGTCTGGATGGTCTTGATGGTCTGGTCGAAGCACAAGATGGTGCCCAGGAAACTTTGCTTCAGTTGCAAAATGGGTGACTTCCTCAAGCGATTTAACCTCTCGGTGCATGCTTTGGGCTGGTCCGTGAGCGATGCCAGTCACCTCGATGCCATGCTCAACATCAACCCAAAGCAAAATCTCCGTATCCCACGAAAAAAATCCTGTGTATGGATCCGGGCCAAACGCGCCCTCGCTGGCAATTCCAACTTTCGTCCCGGTTAAGTCCATGCCGATCTTGGCTTTTCTTCGAGCGGCTTCCAGTTGTGAGCCAGGTCGGTTCACATCTCTGGTGAAAGTGCCCAATTGGTCTGTATCAAAGTCTTCTGTGTGCAGCAAATGGCATCCCAAAGCTTTTTCTAAGATGGGTCTCAATAAATCTTGTTTTCCGTGCTTCGTTAAAAACGCCACCTTGCGGCCTTGATAGGGTAACTGCATGACAAATACCTTGGCTTTTTATAAAAGTACATTTTGAGCCAAACTTACATACGCCGGTATTCCAAACAGGATGTTCAATGGGAACGTCACGCCAAGACTAAGTCCAAAGTAAAGCGAAGGATTCGCTTCTGGGATCGCATAGCGCAGTACCGCGGGTACAACGATGTAGGAGGCGCTGGCTGATAGCACCATCAACAAAGCGGAGTCGACCACCGGCAGGGATAACGCCCAGGCCAGCGCCAACGCTAGCCCGGCGTGCACCACTGGCCCGAGCGCCGCATAGGCGATGAGCACAGGGGATGCTTGGCGAGCATCCTGAAAGTTACGTGCAACCATCAGTCCCATATCGAGCAGAAAGAATGCCAGCATGCCTTTAAAGAGATCGCCTGAGAAAGGTTGCATCGTTGCCTTGCCCGACTCCCCGCTGATAAAGCCCACAGCCATTGCACCAAGCAGAAGTAAATGGGCGCCATCGGTAAATGACTCATGTACGATTTTCCCGATCTTCAAGTCCTTTGCCGCAGTCGTTCCCAGCCCTGCAGAACCCGCACTGGATACAGATACGTGCATGCTCGCGGTTTGCCGCAGGGTATTGGCCAACAGCACAGCCATGATGATGGCAGGAGACTCCATCAGCACCATGGCCACTGCCATGTGCCCTCCAAAGGTCAGTCCCGAACTCTCCAAGTACTGCATGGCAGTGACAAATGTGACTGCGCTGACCGAACCATACGAGGCGGCTATTGCAGCCGCGTCATAGCGGGAAACTCGGTTCTTGAGGAATGCATAGCCGATGGTCGGGATCAGAAATGCCATGAGAATGGCAGCACCCAGGCTCAGGGCTATCTCGGCAGTCATGCCAGACTTGGCCAGTGCAAAACCGCCTTTGAGTCCCAAGGCCATCAGCAGGTAAAGCGACAGAAATTTAGCAATCTGAGGTGGTATTTCAAGGTTGGACCGAAGGGCGCCGGCCAGGACGCCAAATGCGAAGAACAGTATGGCGGGATCAAGAAGGTTTTGCATGTGAATTTTCCTCTTGAGTGAATCGTAGGGAGATATAAGGCGCTTGTAAAATCGATTCTTGATGGTTTATATATAGATGAAAATCTATGATTGCGCTTTGAGTATTTTCATTGTTTCTGACCCTTGCAGAAACTGTCCTACGCGCCCAGTTTGCAAGCTCAATGATGAATTTACTGATGGGCCTGGGCGCTTGCAGTCCGGCCTTGAAGTTGTACTTTCATCGATCGACCGTCAATGGAAAGTCGAGGAGTCACAGTAGACCTTCGTGCAACTGTTCTATTTGGCGACTGTGCGGGAAGGGCTGGGGATTTTTGAGGCTCACCGGTCTGTTCTGGCCCTCGTGCTGCTGCTCAAGGACTTGTCAAATGATGGGCGGACAAGCAGGATTTAATTCAGTCAGTTTGAATTTCCACCTCGTCCTGAAAAAGGGCTGAACACTCAGACAACAAATAGCTGTCTCAACATTTAGAATGACCGATGGATCCGAGGTGCTTAATTGGCTTGCCCATGGGGAAGCAAAAGCAATTGACGGTGAAGTAAGTCTGCCCCGCCAACGCAAAAAACCTCGCCATGCGGGGTTTTTTCTTGGCAACGCTGAGTTGTATAACGGAAAAAATCACAAGGTGGTGTCCATGAAATTTTTGAAATCGATCGCTGTGGTGCTCTGCGCTTTGGCCTTGTCTGGCTGCACCTTGCTGGCCATTGCCGATGCGGCGGGTTCTGCGGTGGTTTACGGCGTCAAGACCACGGTCAACGTGCTCGATGCGATCACGCCGGACATCGTGAACAAGAAGTGAAAAAGCCCCGCAGTGCGGGGCTTTTTTGAGTCAGCTGGGTTGGCTTAAATACCCAGCCAGCCGTTGGTGCGTGCAAAGTGCAGGGCCTGTGTGCGGCTGTTGACGCCCAGTCGGCGGAACAGGCGCCAGAAGTGGACCTTCACGGTGTGTTCGCTGATGTCGAG
>CALBSC010000087.1 GCA_937927685.1 uncultured Burkholderiales bacterium
TTCCACCACGTCATAGACCGTTCGGGTCTTGTGTGCGTGGAGTTCATCAATACAGCCAAAGTGGATATTCAAGCCATCCAGCGTCGACCCTTCAGCCGACAAAGCCTCGAACTTGGATCCAGAGGCCAGTACGTGCATGTTGTGCGCGCCAACATTCACCGCAAACCGGTTCCGAAACCCAGGGCTTTGCCTCGCCATCGTCTGAGCATCCCCAAAGACGATTCGCGCCTGATCCCGGGTTGTGGCCAGCGAATAGACCTCTGCCCCACCCTCTCCGTCAGCCGCCAGCATGTACAGCCCAACCGCAGAGGACAGGGTTGACTTGGCGTTACCACGGGGAACCTCAATGTAGGAGCGGCGAAATCGGCGCTTGCCGTCCTGTTTGACCCAGCCGAACACAGTGCTCAGGATGAACACCTGCCAGGGTTCGAGTTTGATCGGTTCTCCCGCCAGGGGGCCTTTGACATGCGGCAACCGCTCGATGAAGGCGCACAAGTTGTCTGCCGGCCGATATGGCTGACCGCGTTTTGACTGCAACACCGGATTAAAGTTATACGGGCTGGACTTCTTTCTGAACTTGAATAAGTCATCCAGTTGACGCTGACACGCCGCTCTCACCCATTTGCTGGTCAGGATGTCGCCTGATGTCACCTTCTCCGCATACTCTTTGGCAATGGCAGCGTACCTGGAGGGAGTCATGGGAAGGGGGAAACCTAATGCAACTATGCCTGTTTGACGTTATTAACGTGATGCGGTAATATCCGAACTATGGCCATCCAGTCGTTTCGATGCCCCGACACCGAGTTGCTCTATAAGGGCAAGCGGGTAGCGAGGTGGGTCAACGTTGAGCGGGTGGCGTTGCGCAAACTGACGCAGCTTGCTGTGTCAATGCGGTTAGAGGACTTGCGTATCCCCCCTGGTAATCGCTTGGAGCAGTTGCAGGGAGATCGATCGGGACAACACAGCATCCGCATCAATGATCAATGGCGGGTCTGTTTTGTTTGGGCTGACGATGGCGCCCATGATGTGGAAATCGTCGACTATCACTGAAGGAGAAGGACCATGGCTGAACTCAAACCCGTCTCTCCTGGCGAAATGCTTCAGGAGGAATTTCTAAAGCCCCTTGGGCTGACCCCGTACCGTCTTGCCAAAGACATCGACGTTCCGGTCACCCGAATCTATGAGATCGTGGCTGGAAAGCGCGCGGTCTCTGCGGAAACAGATCTATTGCTCTGCCGTTACTTCGGTTTGAGCGATGGTTGGTGGCTTGCCTTACAGTCGCACCATGACACACGTATTGCACGTCGTGAACTAGGAAAGCGCCTGGCGAAAATCCCTCGCTGTCCACTGCTGGAAGAAGCCGCTACTCACTGATCAGGGCAAACACTCACCCCTACCGTGGGTGGCGGTTGCGATAGATCAACCCACTGGTTTTTCGCTCCAAAACAATGGAGCCTCAACCTATCTCAGGGAGGTCACCATGCCGCCACGATCTCAACACTTCTGTTCCAGCAGGAACATCCAGGTGCCCATCAAGGATGGGCTGGAAAAATGCATCATGGAGAATCAATGCTTCAGCGACGATCCATGTCCCCTGCAGGCTCAATTCGACAAGCACTATGCGTGCACAGCGCATTCAGAGAAGATTCAGGAACGTTTGGCTTTCAACAAGCGGCAAGCGCTCAGTTGACGATGTCGGACCAAGGGTCAAGATCATCTTCGGCTGCCTCCATTGGCAGCACAACTCTTGATCGTGAAGCGGGAGTGAATCCCATCTCGGTTGCCGCTTTGGTCATGATCTGCGCCTGCTTGTTGGCGATCGCCAAGTAAGGTGACTGCATTGGCACGCCTGTGTTGGGCGCCTTGACCAGCAGACCCGTCTTGGCTATTCCCGCTTGAGCCTTCCGGTACAGATCCGCAGCACAAGCCCAAACCTCCAGCACTGACATATCGAGGCGCTTGAGCAATTGCGGAGGCGCACACTCCAAGGCATACCGCCAGGCTGCCTTGGCACCTTCTGGCATGTAGTCAGGCGGCTCAACCAACTCCCCAATCGGTTTGGGCTCACGGGTGTTGACTCGGCATTTCTGCAAAGTCCCCTTGAGCTGTTTGACTTGCGTCGGTAATGGCTTTCGTCCAACCATGGATTCTTGTGTGTTTGAGTTTGAAATCAGTTTCGCCTGCGCAATCATCCAGGACGAGCTGCGTCAGTGCCCTGATCAACAGGGACAGAAATGATCAAGTGATTTATTGGAGCAAGCCTGAATAGACTTGCAGTTGCTAAGCCAGCTGCGTTTTGGCTAGCAGCGCGCCACGCTTATCAAAGTACTTGTGACCAGAATCGGTCAAAAAGATGAATTTGGTACGACGATTGCCATCCAAAAATTTCACCTGCACCATCCCAGATGTAATCAAGTCCTGGAGCTTTCGATGGATCGTTGCAGGACTGGCAACCTGGACCAAAGCCATGACTTGCGTGACCGAATAGGGTGCACTCTTGAACTCTGCCAGTGTAATTTCCTCGAGCAGTCGAACCGAACTGTGACTGGCCTTCCCCATAGTCTGATAGTCCAACGCATGGCACAACGCCAAAAAGCGCAAATACGCTGAGCCATGCTTGGATTTTTTCATGCGCGGATGATAGTTTTGAAGTGAATCGTAGAGGTCATTTCTGCGACAGCAGCAAAGAGTTAATCCTTCCGAGCTACCCCCCCCCTTGTTTCAAATTGCACGCGCAAAAAAACAGGCAGGGGCGCGCATCTTTGCTGGCCGATCGTAGAGATTTGACCCCCCTCCCCCTACCGTCTGCCTACCGGTTGCCGGCTGACCTGCAACGCGCCGTCTCAATCGCCGTTTTGCGGTTATGGCAGGGAATGCACAGCGGTTGAAGGTTATTGGTGTCAAACCTCCCACCACCTGCCTTCAAAGGGACCACATGGTCCACCACCCTGGCAGCAACCTCCGTACCCCGCTCAGCACACACCCTGCACAAGGGGTGCAACCGCAGGAAGCTTGCCCGCAACTGCCGCCAATTACTGGATTGGTAGAAGCCCACCTCCGAATCAAAACTACGCCTGGCACGACCGTAATCACGATGTACTGCCGTTTGATGCGGTGCACAAAACCCTGGCACGGCTAAAACTGCTGAACAACCCGGGTATCGGCAAGGTGTTGGGGCGCTTCTGGGCATATCAAGCCTTATCAAAATATGTGCGGTAGCGCACCTAAATGCATTGGCTTCTACCCAAATAAGAGTATCAATGTGCCATTCTTCAAAAAAATTTTTTTTGACACCAGATGGCCATCTTGGTGTCCACCCATCGGTTGAATTTAATTTCTGACGCGGAAGCTGAATGTAAACGTGTACTCAACAGATAAGGAACCTCCATATGATTCCTACCACCACCAACCACTCCTGGGGATTTTGGGGAGCCATGGGGGAACTAGCCTCCAATGCTTGGCCAATTGCTGTCACTCGTATCGCAGCAGTCACGCAGCAACCTGCCGAATTTGTTCAACTATTTTTGGATAGTCGACATGGCAGACATTTTGCAGACACGGTCCGCGTTGGCCTGGCCAACGACCATTGCCTCGAGGAAGCAATTGACGCCGCCATCCGACAATGGATGGATTGGAAAATCGACTCGGCAGCTCACGAACAGTACGGGATACCCAGAGGCTTTCCTCACCTGACCGGATTTGTACTTCACTGCGCCGCGTTCATGTCGGAGATGCCACCTGTGATTCAGGATCCCTCAACTCAGAGGCCTCACTGAAATCCAGGCCATCGCTCTCGCGCACTGCCTTATTGCCAGTGTAATCCTCCCATCGCTTGATGATCACGTCTGCGAACTTCGGATCGAGTTCAATCAAACGAGCGTGACGGTTGGTCTTTTCGCAGGCAATCAAGGTGCTGCCGGAGCCACCAAAGAGATCGAGCACAATGTCCCGACTCTTGGATGAGTTCTTGATGGCTCGCTCGACCAACTCGACTGGCTTCATGGTCGGGTGCAGATCATTGACCCTCGGTTTGTTGTAGTTCCAAATGTCCGACTGATCCCGGTCACCGCACCAGAAGTGATCAGTGCCCTGCTTCCAACCGTACAGGATGGGCTCATACTGGCGCTGATAGTCGGCCCGACCAAGCGTAAAGGCGTTCTTGGCCCAGATGATGAACGTGGACCACTTGCCCCCGGCGTCAATCCAGGCCTTTTGCAGAGTGTGCAGCTCTGAAGAGCTCATGCACACGTAGCAGGCGCCCTTGGTCACCAGCATTAGATTCAGGCAGGCGTCGTACAGGAATTGGTAGAACCCGTCGCCCAATGCGTCATTGAGAATCCTTCGGTCCTTGCCCCGCATCTTGTCCTTGGCGTTGTTGCCATAGTCCACGTTGTACGGCGGATCCGTGAATGCCATGTCTGCCAGCTGGCCATCCATCAGCCGCTCAACATCCGAGAGCACGGTGGAGTCACCACACAGGAGACGATGGTTTCCCAGAATCCACAGGTCGCCTGGCTTGGATACCGGATCCACAGGGGGCTCCGGGACTGCATCGTCCTCAGTCAAGCCGCCGCCATCATCGGCACCGTTCAAGAGCCGCTCAAGCTCTTCCTCACCAAAGCCAAGGCTTCCCAGATCCACCTGCGCTTCCTGCAGTTCCTGCAATTCCAGGGTCAGGAGACCGTCATCCCAGCCTGCATTCATGGCGATGCGGTTGTCGGCCAGGATGTACGCCTTCTTTTGCGTCTCGCTCAGGTGAGCGAGCTCGATCACCGGGACATCCTTCAAACCGATCTTTCTTGCCGCAGCCAGTCGCCCATGCCCTGCGATCACACCATGCTCGCCATCGGTGAGGATCGGATTGGTGAAGCCAAACTCCACGATGGAAGCCGCAATCAGGGCCACTTGCTCATCGCTGTGGGTACGGGCATTGCGCGCGTACGGAATCAGGCTATCGAGCGAGGTCATTCGCACTTCAGGTCGAAGGGTTGCGTTGTTCATGAGTTCTTTAGAATGCCTGTCAGAAAGACTGGCAATGACAATCGAAGTAAAGCAAGGCGTCCTCGCCCGAAAGTTGAGCAAGGAATTCAAGGATGAGGGGTTTGCCCCCCTGAATGCGGGGACCTACGAGATCGCAGGAGCAATCGAAAACGGCTACCTGCCCATCCGCGTGACTGAGTCAAAAATCGTTCACATCCCGCTGGACAAGCTCCAGGAATATGTGAAACAGAACCTGGTGGTGATCAACCCGTCTGAAAGACACTGAATCCCAGGGTATCGAGAATTTATCTGTTTTTGGGGCAAAGTGCGACACACCTGTTTTCCAGTCGCATTGCAGATCGTTGCAGACTGGCGTAACTGCTCCGAGAACGACAGAAATATTGCCCAATATTGCCCAACGCTGCCATCGGGCTTATTGCGCAACACTCCCATCGATCCTTTCATGACTGCAGCCGGTGAATCACCTGCAGCATGGCGTACTGCCAGTGCCGCTGCGCGGTGCGAGAGCAAAACCCGAATCGCACCCCGATGTCCCGCCAGGGATAGCGCCTCGCGCGCATCCACACCAGCATGCGTTGATCCAGACTCAGCCACTGCACCCATCGCATGACCTCGAGCATTTCCTCAATTTCCTGGGGCGTTGGCGGCATCTGCAGGTAGCGGCGTTCCTCAAGGAGCACGCGCTCGCCCGCCGAGTGCTTGATCTCTGGCCAGTAGCTCACATAGCCGAGCTTGCGCTGTGCGGGCAGACGGTACGCTGTGCGCGCAGCCTGCCTGAAGCGTTCGCCGATGTTGTCGATCGTGTACTCATCCACTTTGGCCCCCTTTGCACTTGAAGCCATAGAGCCGGTTTCCAATGCGCTCAATGAGCTGGCGCTCCAGGTAGTCGAGCCGTTGATCGGCGGGCGAGATCACCAGCAGTTGCTCGTTTCGCCAGCCCTCGCGCTTGGTGCGCTCAACGTCCAGAGTCACAGGCTGCATGCGACCCAAGGGGGATGGATAGCGGTGTTGTGGGATCTTCATGTCACACCTCCCCATCCATCTCGGCGGCGAGTCGCAGTAAAGCGATGGCATCGGCCTCGTTGTCATCGGTGACATGGAATCCGAGCCGCCCCACTGCTTGGATCACTTCCTCCTTGCTGGCATTGCCCTTGCCACTCACATGCCGTTTGATCGTGCCCACGGGCACCCCCTCGTAGGGTATCTGGTGGTGCTCGCACCAGCTGGTAAGCGTTGCCAAGAGACCGCCGTAGATGTGGGCAGCGTCCACTCCGAGATGACGTCGCACCTCTTCGAAGTACACGGCATCGAGTCCACGCTCGGTGCTACCCTTGATTTCTGCGAGCCAGCGCTTGAACCGCAGGAATCGCATGCCCCCGCCTTCGAAGCGCTGTGGCTTGAAGCTCACGAAACCGTGCGTGGTGTTGCCTGCCAGGTCGCGCAGCGCCCATCCCGTGGTTGTGCCCAGATCCAGGGCCAGAATCGTTCTGTGTGTCATATACGTCCTTGCTCTGACGCACTGACGCTTACCGACACGAGTTTCCATATTCCTTGTATTACGCGTACGCGTGTATACGGATAATAGAAAAATTGCGTCGAGCTGCGTCATGCGTCAGTTTTGCGTCTGAAAGTTAGTTCTTTAGGGTTTGTTTCAGGTCTCAGTCGACCTCGTGCGGCGTGAAGCGAACAGGGTCGCCCTGCTTCAAACCGATGCCTTGGAAGCCGCGTACACCGCTTGAATTGCGCCATCGCTCCACTCCTTTGGCGATCAGCAGGTCAGAAAACCGGCGCTGCGATCCCTGGTACTCACCGTTTTTGTCGGCCCATTGCTTCCAATCGTTGTAGAGCTCGAAGGTGAGTGACTTGGCGTTGCTCACGAGCACGCAGCGCTCATCAAGCCAACGTCCCAGGATGTCCTCGGACTCGAAGTACTCCTGGGTGGCGGAGGTCACGGATGGCGGCTGGCGCAGGCCCTCGCGCTGCCAGGCGAGGCACCCCTCAATAGCCCAGGCCAGGATACCGTCGCGCTCCTTGAGGAGCTTGGTCGAGAGCTGCGGGTCACGCTTGTCCGCGGGAATGGTGAGCGTGAAGGGAATGAGGTGCATGCGCCGCTTGATCGCTTCATCGATGTTGCGAATCGCCGGCTTGTGATTGCCCGAGATCAGGATCTTGTACTGCGGGATGTAGGTGAAGAAGTCCTGGCGCATGAAGCGCGCCGAGATGCGGTCTCCGCCCGTGATCTCCTTGATCTTGGCCTCATTCCAGCGTCTGCCCTGCTCGGTCTCGGTTGCGGTCACGAGGCGCGCCCCCATGAGTCCTGCCAGGTCAGTCGGGTGGCGGTCGTTGCGAGATTCCATGAAAGTTTCCATGGGCGCGTTGGCCGCGTAGTCCCCCATGATCGAAAACAGGGTGTTCACGAACACGGACTTGCCGTTTCCCCCGGTACCGTACAGGAAGAGAAGCGCGTGCTCAGAGGTCAGCCCCGTAAGGCAATAGCCCGCCATGCGCTGCAGATAGGCCTCGAGCTCCTTGTCGCCACCGGTGATCTGCTCGAGAAACGCGCGCCACTGTGGACACTCGCCCTTGGGGCTGGCCGTGGTGATCTTGGTCATGCGATCAATCCGCTGGTGCGGACGAAGCGTTCCGGTTTTAAGCTCAACCACTCCCTCCGGGGTGTTGAGCAGCCAAGGATCGGCGTCCCACTCCTCGATGCTGGCGGCGTGCTTGGGGTCTGAGCGGATGATGCGCTCCACGGACGAGATGGACGAGGAGCTGGCCAGGCGGGCCTTGAGCTTCGGGGTATCAGCCTTGCGGGAGGCCGCTCTGCAGATGCCGCGGGCGAGGTGGTTCACATAAAGCTTTTTGTCCTCGGTCCAGCGCTTGCCGTTCCACCAGAACCATTTGCCCAATTGGGCGCAGTAGCGCAAGTCGATGCCATACCGGTTGGTGAACGCCATTGCCAAGCCATCCTCTGTGCTCCAGTTCACCCCGTCGACCAGGTCAATGGCCGAGGTGTCCACCTCAGACGGATCGGGCTCGCGGGTGATGGGCAGTCGATGCCCGGTTCGGATGAACCCCTCGACATCAAAGGCGAGCTGGGTCTCGTCCATCTCCAGGATTTCAGCCAACGCGTCAGCCGCATCCCAGCCCTTGGGCTTATGGTCTGGCGTGATCAGGATGTCGCAGCTCAAGGCACCGGCTTCGAGGGCGGCCCTGGCCGCCGTCTCGGCATAGTTCCAACCCGGCTCGTCCTTGTCGGGCCAGATCAGAACGGTCTTGCCTTCAAGCGGACGCCAATCGGTCTTGTCCACCGGCGCATTGGCGCCTTGCATGGCCGTGGTGGCACAGTAGCCCGCTTCGATGAGGGCCTGGGCGCACTTCTCCCCCTCCACCAGGATGACCACTTCCGAGACCAGCATGCCGGGCTGGTTGTACAGCGGTCGCGGGGTGGGTGGCGCCATGCGGCGCTTTTTGACATCCCAGGGACGGAATTCCTTTCGGCCAAGCTCGGGCTCGTAGCGCGAGACCACGGCGATCAGCTTGCCCGCGGCATCCAGGTAATCCCACTTGGCGGTCGGTGCTCCCAGCTCATCCACGGTAGCGGCGGCCTTCTTCGGTTTTCCCTTGCGCGGCTCAGGCCTGGGAAGCCCGAGCATGTCATGCGCGACCTCCAGCACCCGGGCGAACTCGGTCTTGATATCGAAGTTGCGATTGCCGGCAATCAGGTGAAAGAGGTCCCCTCCTGTGCCCTCTGCGCGGTCGGTCCACAACCCCGCTTTGGGGCCGGTAAGCACCACCTCGAGACTGTCGCCTGCTGCACCATAGATGTTGCCGATGTAAAAGCAGTTGCGCCTTATAACGCCTGCGGGAAGCAGGTGCTGCAAAACCCCTTCGATGTTGTCGATGAGCGCTGCGCGAACCTGGTCGCGTTCGTGTTGCGTCTGACCCTGCGTTTGATGTGTCGGTGGATCATCCACCTCGTTGTAATCAAGCACCTTTCACTCCCTTCTTTTTTGATTTGGCTGGTGGACGATTGGGGCGCTCAGGGGTCATGTAGCCGGTCTTGATGGCCACGTGACGGATGAAGCCCGCATCCAGCCCCACCGCCCCGGCCCACAATTCGAGTCGCTCGTCGTTCATGAAGTTCCAGGCTCGGCACTTGAAGACGTGACCGGCCCGGTAGCAGTCATCGATGGCCTGGCAGATCACCGCCACCACGAGCTTGGCCTCGGGGATTTGCGGGTCCGCCTGCTTGGACAACATGGCATAGATGGAATGCACACGAACAAGCGGCTTGACCTTGGGATGCAGCGTTCTGGGGGCTATGTTCATCGCGCCTCCCCCCAGCAGCGGTCTGCCCAGGAGCAAAACCGGCACTCGAAGTGCGTCTGGTCATTGAACGCTCGTGGCAGCAACTCGCCCACCTCGGTGGCTTTGAGGATCCGAGCCGCCTTGTCAGACATGCGCTGCGCAAGCGACGCATCAAAGGGCACCAGCTCCGAGTAGATCTCCATGGTGTCGGCGTTGACCGCGGTGAAGAGCGCTGGGTTTTCATGCAGCTGCAGATAGCTTTGGTAGATAGCCACCTGGGCGGCATAAATCGGCTTGGACACATCGAGCTTGTTCTTTACCAGGTCCTTCCAGGACTTCGAGCTCAGGCACTTGTTCTCCCACAGGGCGGGATAGGCAAAGCCCTCGGGGCCTGCAAGCAGGATGCCGTCGATGTGACCGCGAAGTCGCCCCTGAGCCACCGAAAACCCGAACTGATGTCCATCGCTCTTGTGGGTCTTGAGGTCAAACCCTGCCATGCGCAGCCAGCCGATCACCATGTCCTCGGTCTGATGCCCGCGCTCGAATACGCGCAGGATCCTCCCCGAAAACTCCTTGCCCTGGTCAACCGGCGCCTTGACAAACTCGTACTGAAGTTGCCGCTCGCAAGCCACGCCCAGGCGAGAGCCTCCGAGGTAGGTTCTGGGCGTGGACTCAGCATTGCGTTGCTGCATGGCGTGATCAATCAGCCATTCGATCTGACCGCTCACGCTTGCGGTGGAATTGAAATCCATCATGGCATTACCTCCCAGGGAAGGTCATCCTTCATGTCCGCAAATGGATTGGGAACGGCAGGTTTCACCGCGGCGTCCCGGATGGGGTCGTTCACGGGCCTTTCTGTCATCCGCACAGGCGGGTACTTGGACGCTTCATGCGCCTGCGTCATGGCTTCAACGTAGCCCGTGACGATGGCGTCGATGATGCGAAGCGCCTCCCCTTCCGAATAGCTCCCAAGCGGCTTGTCAAAGCCAATATCGGAGGCTGCTTCGCCAAAGAATTTCAAGCACTTGCGCATGCTCGCCAGTTCGAGTTCGGTGGCATCAACCATGGACTCCTCCTGCGGCTTGTTGTCGTCCATCGCGCGCGACCAGCTTCCATACATGAGATGGAAGGCCTTGGCGCAGCGATCGGAGCAGAACACCCAGTCGATCGGGTAACGGGCGGGTGTGCCCACCCGCTGCCGGACGTCTGTGTGCAAGAAGCCCTTGGCCTCTCTTGAGCAGACCCAACATTTCATGTCTCCTCGCCCGTTACTGCGCCCAGCTGGGCTTGCCAGCCACCGGTGCTGATGCACGCGGTTGAGGAGCATGTGCCGTGCCTGCATAAGCAGGTGTCTGGGCCATGGCCGGAGCGCCAGAAGTGCCACCTCCAGGCGTGGCTTTGCTTGGCACGCCCATCATGGTTGCGTAGTCCTTGTGGTCTGGCTCGACGGCCACTCGAACGATGTTGCGATCGTCGCCTCGACCATCCTTTTCCACGTCCACACGGGCCAGGAATTCCACGCCATCCAGATCAACGAAGCCCGAAATGCGACGCGCAGCTGCTGCCTGGGGGGAGTTGTCCTGCGGGTGCACGTTGCGGGCACTGTTGAGCACTCCTCGCACGAACCCCCGCCCCATCTGTCCCCAGGCCGGGCCCTTGGGCGAGTGCAGGCCGATGTTGGTCCACATCTTTCGTTTGGCGTACTTGCCAGCGGTGACGATGAATTCCGCTGCCAGGTAGACCGCGCCTGTCTCATTGGACTGGGTGGCATAGCCATCGGTCCAACCAATGTTGTAGTCGTCATAACCGCCCGGCTTGATCGACATGCGAACAGGGACGATGGTTCCCTTGGGGATCAGATCAAAGCCGCTTTGCTGGGACTGTGCAACGTTGAAATCGCTCCAGCTGGAGGTTTGGGTGTTGGTGGTGTTCATCTTGAATCCTTAAATTGCGGGTTGAATGTGCTGAGCTGCCTGTGCGGCGAATGCATGGGCGTTGTGGTTGAGGCATTTCTCGATCAGGCGACCCAGATCTGGGGCTTCGAGTGGGTCAAGCCGTCCCGAGCGGTCTTTGCTGGGATAGCCATAGGCGTTGTCTGCGCGGGTCACGAAGGCCCGGTAGGTCCCACCGTTCTCGTCCTTGATGGGTGCGAGGGTGATGACCTCATCCAGGACGCCTGGGAGCTCCATCGCGGTTTTGCTGCCTTCGAGCTGGAGCTGAAAGTTGCGCCGGCCAATTTCGTCGGTCTTCTCTTCCAGGATGGCCACGAAGATGACGTGCTTGTCCCGCACATGCTGCAGGTGAGTGAGCGCAGCGATCATTTCCTGACCCAGAAGGCCATAGGCACCGCGGCTGTCGGGTTTGCCGGTCTTTTCGCTGAAGGCCTGCGGCTGGGTCTTGCACCAGGCGAGGCACAGCCGGGAAAGAACGGTCAGACTGTCGACAAAGTAGTAGTCGTACTTCGCGAGCTGGGTGGGATCGCCGTATTTCTCGCAGACGTGGTCGAAGTGCGCCTGTGAAAACGTCTGGTCCTTGGTGGCCGTAGGCATGGGACCGGCCAGAAAGACGACCAAGTCACGGAACTCCTGCCAGGTGCGCGGCCTGACCGTGTCACCGGACCAGGCTTTGACTGACAGGTCACCGGCTTCCAGGTCAACAAAGAGCGTCGATTCCGGGGGCAAGGTGTGCAACTGGCTCGTCTTGCCAATGCCGGGGATACCGACCAGGCAGATCTTGGCGCTGTGCTTTTCGCGCAGACGCTCTTCAGCGGAGATGATGGGTAAAGACATCACTGCACCTCCACGCCGTTGAGTTCGAGCTTGATGGCGGGCTTGCCGGGCTTCACCGTTCGCGCATCCATGAACTGCTCACGCATGTTGGTGGGCCAAGCAGTAAAGCGCTTCTCAGATACTGAAAACTCCACGTCGATGTAGTCAGACAGTGGCTCACCCGCAGCAACGATCCGTTCTGCGATGGATTTGAGAAGTTGCTGATTCCAAGAAACACGCTTGGGCAACTCATAGCTAACGGACAGGGGGCCATCAGTGAAGTGGACCGATCCAAAGTCGCGACCGCTCTCATGCAATGACTGCCGCCCCTGGGTCCCGAACCGTTGCTCCAGGGCTGCATCGAGCTTTTGGCGGTTGTCCTTGGCCCACTTGAGCAGTACGTCGAGATTGGTATTGGCCTCGACCAATTGATCGGCCGACAGGTTGGCCAGCTGAGAGACGGTCATTTCGCCCAGCTCTTTCGGATAGATGGAAAGTTCGGTCATGGCTCAACCCTCCGCATTGGCGATACGTGAATGGGGGTTGGCGTAGAGGCATTCGTGCTCGTATGCCTCGACATCCTCGATCCGGTACATGACCTTGCCTCCGATCTTCAAATAGACCGGACCTACGCCGTCAGTGCGGTAGCGTTCGATGGTGTGTACGGACTTGTTCCAGCGGATTGCCAACTCCTGCTGGGTCAGGTGCCGTGACCTGGTGGTTTGTTCCTGCATATGCAGCTCCTTCGATGGTTGATTTGCATCGATTGACAACGCTTGCGTAAGCACTGCCAACCGATGAATCGATGCTCTCGAAGGAGACTGCTCTAACCGTTACTCAGATTACTCAAGGGGATTACTCAAATGCAATTCACAGCACCCAAAATAAAAAATCCGGCAGATTTAAATCTGTACCGGATTTCTAGAAGTTGAATGAGGGGTTCAGAGCCAGTGGTCGAGTAAAGCGCCAACATAGGCTTTGGGAAGAGCGTGCCCTGCGTCAGGAACCACGGTCACATCCAACCCAAGAAGCTCGCCAAATGCCTTCACATTCACGGGATTACTTTGCCAGTCTTCCTGGCCCACAAAAATCTGGCAATTCAGGGGTCGTGGATACTCCCCTGCTTTGGCCAAGTCATGAAGCTTTTGAGCACGCGGCGGTATGAAGTTCATCCGTGTGTTCTCATTAGCAAATTCGCCAACGATCGGCGACAAAAGCAGTACCTTGCCAATGTAGGCTGGTAGTTGCGCCTGAGCATGCAGAAAGATGAACGCTCCAAATGAATTTGCAATGACCCGGGCATCCTCGTGCCAAAAGTGCTCCTGCAAATCCTCGGCAACGGTATCAATCTGGTCCTGAAAGGTGTAGTTGCGGAATTCGTCCACAAGCTCACGGCCGGCCAAGTCAAAGCCTCGCTCAAGAATGGCTTGGCCAAGTCCCGTGGCTAGGCGACCGCCCATTCCAGTCAAGTAGTAAACAGACTTAGTACTCAAGACATCCAATCCAGATTAGGCTGCAGACAGCCTCAGTCACTTCGACCGTTCTTCTCGTGTTGATCAATTTGTGATTCAATGTATCGCCAGCATCACGAGTGGTCAAAGGTGCTTTCAATCGAAAAACTCCTTGTCTTTGTCGATAAGAAGCATGTACGTCCCATCCCCCTCTTGGTGCTGGACGAAGGCGTGATAAACAACTTTGTTGCGTTCAAATACCTTGCTGGGGCTGAAAGACTGTGACTGTGATCCACAACGATCCCGGAGCTCCTCCCGAGTCATTTCGTTGTCTCGATCCTCGATCAAGGCCTGTAGCAGTCGAACCTGCGACTTTGCCAGCTCAAAGCGTTGGCCATCGACATAGGCCACCCCTTCATTCAGATACCCGAGTGTCGTCCGAGGCTTGGTTTCATTTACTGTTTGCACTCCGGTCATTTCCAGGCGGTCATCGAACATGTGAAATGCGCTTGTGCTGATGCGCCCGACCATGGGCAAAGATCGAACATCCAATTGCGACAACACATGGCCTGACTCCAAGGGAAGGCTCGCGCTGGTGAGGATGGCACAGGTCTCGGCAGACTTGTCCGCCATGATCTGCTGCCTCAAGCGTTCGGCCACCCGAGGTGCTTTCAGTCTTCGAGCAAAATACCATGTGGTTGTCTTGCCCCTGGTCTTTTGGGTCGTGCCGAGTTTCCAAATCAAGTCCCGCTCTATTTCGATCAGCCCCTGCCTGGACAGTTCAAGGCCATTGAGTAGCGCAGAGATGAATCGATCAAATGCCACTCGAAGGGTTTGCACATGTGCGGTTGGTGCCGAGAAATCCAGGCAATCAGGGCATCTAAGCAGGATCTGATCCGAACTCACGTCACGGACATACCTTGCTTGCTCGACCTGGCATTCCGGACACTTGGCCCAGCTGCGTGAGCGGCCAATCGAGAGCATTCGCTCCTTGACCAGACACGCCCCCGCCTGGTTGGGATAACCATGGAGGGCGTGCCCATTGATCTCACCTGACTCGGTCTCCAACAGGCCACATAACAGGGAGGTTGCATCAACTTGCATCTGGCTCATGCTGCCATCTCCAGCTCTTGGTCACACAGGTCATCTGGCTCGATGATTTCCAGGGCCTGGAGCACCATCTTGGCGATGGGTTGATTTCGCTCGGAAAGGTTTGCCACCGTTGAAGAACCAGCAGCATGGAGTCCAAAACTGAATTGACTGACCTTGCCCTTCTGGTTGGGCATTAAGTAGACCAGCAGAGTGGCGCTATCTAGGTCATATTCCATCTCAAAGCTGGTTTCATAGACCAAGCGCTTGAGCGCAATCTGAATGGCATCAGGATCCTCTATATCAGGTGTGGCCTCAACGTGCATGGAAATCACCGGATCACGCCGCGGCGAGAACTTGGCTCGGCGCAGCCGCACCTTTTGCACACCATGGCGTCGCCAGTCGATGGTCGGCTCAAGCATTCCATCGCGAAGCGCGTTGAGGTTGTATCGCTTCTTCTCGATCTCCTCTGGCTCGATCGTTTGCCCAACCACGTGCTCACCAAACAACTGAAGGATTGCGGTATGGCTCTTCACGCCACCTTTGGCCACAGTTTCCACGATTCCGGTCTGAGGGTGATAAACAATCGCTGTCTCCAGAGCCACGCGGCTGGTGATGCGCACAAACTGGCTGTCCTCAAAGTGAGCATACGCCGTCACAGGGCCTTCCACATAGATCGTGAGCTGCATGCTGCCGTCACGTGTACGTTCGCTCAGCTCGTAGTGTGCTGACTTGCCGCCCCCACTTTTCTTGTAGTGCTCAGCTATCTTTTTCGCAAAAAGATCAAGTGCAGCTCGATCTTTCACGGGTGCAAGTCCGGCAGGGATTTGATTTTTCTTCCAATACTTGCCGTTGGTCTTGGCCTGAAATGCGATGAAGTGCTCAGCGTCACGAAATGCCTTGTCTCTGAAGGCAAGCATCCAAAGCGCCACCTCTTTGGGCTCACGAGAGTTGATGACGGACAGCGCAAAGGCATCGTGCTCGCAGATCGTTTGAAACTCACCGACCGCCAGGGATGATGACATTTCGTATGCGCGCTTCAGATCCTCGTGCCAATGAAACAGGTCGAAGCTGATCGCCTTTCGATCCTTGGCATTCATTGCATCGGAGTTGAGCGTTTGCTCTAGCGCTTGGACCTGATCACAGATTCGGGCAGCAAGCGATTCAGACATATCGTTCCAGTCCATGTTGAGGCGAGATCCGATCACGTGCTTTTCCGTGAACTCCCTGAGCGCTGCGCCCGAGATATGACGCAAAAAATGCCGATCGTTGAATACTTTCATATGTTCCTCCATGCGGTTTGGGGTAAAGCAATCCCCTGACGCCAAGGCGCCAAAATTCATGGATTGCGTTGAGTCAGATAACTGGTCTACGGGCGATAGCGCCTGACTAGACCTACTAGGGTTCCCACAACCTGCAGCTCCCCTTCGGGGTATATCAGTGGGTATCTCTGGTTGTGTGGTTTGAGTGCGTATTTACCGCCCTCTTTCACGAGCTCTTTCAAAGTGAACTCGTTGTCTACGTTGGCGATGACAAATGTGCCCACCTTGCCCTTGTTCGTCCTCTCAACTACGGCGAGATCTCCATCGTATATGCCCGCCTCAATCATCGAGTCACCCGAAATAGGGATGACAAATGTCTCGTTGGGCTTCTTGACCAAAAACTCGTCGAATAGCAACGGCTGGCTGTCTACATCAGTCGCCGTTGCAGGTACACCCGCCGGGACCGAACTCTCTATCAGTACGCGCTCAAAAAAACGCTTGCCCGGTATCCAGGCGTCGTCATCTGCGGTGCGCTCCACAAACCCTACTTCAGCCAACCGCCCCATGAGCTTGATAGCAGCCGAGCGGGACGAAAACCCCAGAAGGGATGCAATGCGCTGGAGGCTGGGAATGCGCCTATTACTGGCGTAGTAGTCCCTCAGTGCTTGCAGGTGCTCGTCATCTCGGTTGGGTGTTCTCATGGGTCAAACCGGGTTTGATTTCTCAGTTTGATGTGATTTTAGTGAACGTTTCGACACCATGCAAATGTTCCCGAAGGAAATATTCAAACGGGGTTCAGCGGCCCAATTGAGCATCTAATTTAGACACTTTAGGGTTAATTCTCTACGCCAAATCCACGATGAACAGGCATTTACCGCACATATTGCCAAGACCCGCTCAGGCAGCACAGGCCAAGAATTTCTCTCCCATCCACGTCCCCTACCTTCCCATGACAGAGGTCACCTACAACATCCTCGAGCCGTCCCTGATGAGTGAGCATGAACGCCATCAGGAGGTCGCTCGCATCCTGGCCTTCGGAATCATCCGCCTGTGCAACCAAGCAGCTCAAGAAGCGCACGTGAAGCCCCAGATTCAACTTGCTATGCCTGCGGATAAGAGCGTTCATACGTCCCCTGCTACTGCAGTTCTCCGAACAGCAACCCTCATTCGAAAACGCAATGCCAAACGTTAATTCAACGCCTCGCCAAGCAACCACTAGCCCAAGCGTACTGAGCCAGATCGTCAATCTGCCCAACCTATCTTTCAAGGAGGTATCCGCCCTGTGGGAACAGCTCTATGGCTCACCTCCCACGGTCAAGCGGCGCCCTTACCTCGAAGGTCGCATTGCCTATCGGCTGCAGGAGCTCGAATTCGCCAAAGTCAATCCAGGCCTCCTGGCAGCCAACAGCAAGCGCATTGACAACATGATCGAGCATCTCAAGCCGCTAGCGAAGATCAAGCGCAAGAGGGATCCTTACAAGCTGGTTCCCGGGACCCGGCTCACCCGGGACTTTCAAGGCAAGACCTATGAAGTCTGTGTGCTGTCAGATGGCACGTTTGAATATCAGGGACGGCCGTATTCAAGCCTCACCGCGATTTCGCAGGAGATCACTGCCCAAAAATGGTCAGGTCCATCGTTTTTTGGTCTCACCCGGAAAAACCCCGCGGTGCTGGGCAGGAGTAGCTGATGGCGCGCATCTCAGAACCAGAGCGTCAGCGCATCCGCTGCGCCGTGTACACGAGGAAGTCCACGGATGAGGGGCTTGATCAGGAATACAACTCCATCGATGCCCAAAAGGATGCCGGGCACGCTTACATCACCAGTCAACGGCATGAGGGCTGGATCCCGGTTGCAAACGACTACGACGATCCTGCCTTCTCGGGCGGGAATATGGATCGCCCCTCTATCAAACGACTGATGCAAGACATCCAGGCCAAGCTGATTGATGTGGTCGTGGTCTACAAGATCGACCGACTCACCCGAAGCTTGGCGGATTTTTCCAAGATGGTGGAGATCTTTGACGCACACGGCGTGTCATTCGTCTCGGTGACTCAACAATTCAACACCACGAGCTCAATGGGCCGACTGATGCTCAACGTCCTGTTGTCATTCGCTCAGTTTGAGCGGGAGGTGACGGGCGAGCGGATTCGAGACAAGATCGGCGCCTCCAAGATGAAGGGCATGTGGATGGGCGGCTGCCCTCCCCTTGGCTATGACGTGGTGGATCGCAAGCTGATGATCAACGAGGAGGAAGCGGCACTGGTTCGAAGGTTGTTCAGCGACTACAACCGAACCAACTCCATGTCCATGTTGCTGCAGCACTTGCGCGACCAGGGGATCCGTACCAAGAGCTGGAAAACAAAGACCGGCATTGAGCGCTCTGGGCGCTTGATGGAGAAGGGATACATCTACAAGATGCTCAACAACCCGGTTTACTACGGAATGATCCGACATAAGGGGCAAGAGTACCGAGGGGAGCATGACGCCATCATCACGCAAGAAACCTGGTTGGCAACCCAAACGAAATTGGCTGGCGTCGACCGTAAATCCTTGAAAGGGCTCCGAAAAGGGGTTCACACTGCGTTGCTCAAGGGACTGATATTTACGGCCGATGGTCGTGCCATGACTCCAGTCGGTAAACCCAAGCCCGGAACTAACAAAAACTATCGCTATTACCGAGCTCAGACAGACATAAAAATCATAGCCGGCACCTCAGGACTGCCCATGCTTCCTGCGGAGGAAATTGAGGGCGCAGTCATGGAACAGGTTCGAAGGGTCTTGTTGTCGACCGACATGAGCACCGAGGTCTTCAAAGCGCTGACCCATCTGGCAGATCCGCAGACCAGTCACCTGGATGAAATCCAGACCTCTCACCTCATGGCAGGTGTCGAGAAAGTTTGGGATTCTCTTTACCCCATTGAAAAGCACCGCATCATGCATTTGCTTCTGAAGAAGGTAGTGGTGTACCCAAGTCGGCTTGATGTGACGTTCTACCCCTCTGGCATTGCCAACCTTGTCATTCAGGTTGCTGGCAAACCACTTATGGAAACCACACAATGAATCTGAATTCAGTAGAGCGACTGGCTGAGCCAACGCTCATGCGGGATAGCGATGGCTCCATCACGATTTCCATCCCCATGCGAGTTCGTAAGTACAGCGGACGCCAGCAGATCGTGCTGCCCAGATCCATCTCCTTCAACGAGTTTCAGGAGAAGCATGGCTTGACCATTCTTCAGGCTGCGTTGGCTCGGGCTCGTCGATGGCAAACGATGCTGGACTCGGGGCGATTCACAACGGTTAGACAGCTAGCTCTGTCTGAAAAGGTCGATCCAAGTTATGTCAGCCGGGTGATGAATCTCAACCTGCTCTGTCCCGAGATAGTCAAACGCATCCTGGACGATGATCTGGACACCAGTCTTTCGTTCAATGATTTCTGCATTGGGTTGCCGTCCATATGGAACGAACAAATGCAGCGGGCAAAAATTGATCAGGTCAAAGCTCAGGATGATCTGACCGTGGCATTACCGCCCTGAGAGCAACCCGAGGGTAAATCCAGATCAATCAGAAAGTTTGGCAGCCACAACACGCTTGCCCATCTTGCGCACGGCTGCAATCGCCTGGAGTTGGCCAGCACGTGGTTTGGTTTTACCGGTTTCCCAGTGGTAAACGGATTGGGCAGACACACCGATCAGTTTGCCCATCTCGTTGGCTGAGATGCCCAACTTCTTACGAAGGCTGGCGAATCCAGAAGATCGAAAACGCAATGCGCTTTCGTCGCCTTCAACCTCTTCCGTATTGTGCTTGGGGGTTGCCTTAGCCAGCTTCTTCACGATTGACTCCAAGCCGACGATCCGACGCTTCAACTCAGCGATCTCAGAACGGTAGCGGGAGGACGACTGCTTGAGGGCTTTCGAATCAGCCTTGATCTCCTTGCGGGCAATTCGGGAAATTTCGCTTTTGAGTTGGTTGGCAAAGGTGGTCATAGGCGCTTACTAAATTTGTAAGTGGGACTTTACCCTAGAAGCGAAGAACGAGTGAAAACGGCCCCGAAGGGCCGCATTCTGAAGTTGAATCAAATCACTTCTTCTTGTTGACCGCAGCCTTGAAACCAGCGCCAGCAGAAAACTTGGGCACAGTAG
The DNA here is from genome assembly GCA_937927685.1 of uncultured Burkholderiales bacterium. Lineage (GTDB taxonomy): Bacteria > Pseudomonadota > Gammaproteobacteria > Burkholderiales > Burkholderiaceae_C > Limnohabitans. The sequence continues at coordinate 20,023 of CALBSC010000087.1, forward strand.
CGGCCGCAATCTTCAGTTTCTCACCTGTACGAGGATTCTTGCCAGTACGCGCAGCACGCTTCGCAGCCTTAAACGTACCGAAGCCAATCAACTGCACATCCTGCTTCTTGGCCACTGTCTTGACGATGGTACCAAGCACAGCTTCCAGCGCACGGCCAGCTGCAGCTTTGGACAGTTCAGTTTCTTTGGCGATCGCTTCGATCAACTCACTCTTGTTCACACTCATCTCCTTGTTTTTGGGACTGTTATTTTTGCAGAATTTCTTGAATTTTGATCATCTTGATAGCCCCGAAGTTACAAGCCGGAATGCACTTGGCGCAACCAGTGCAGGTATCGGGTTTTACAAGCGTTGCTGACTTCATCCCGGCTATCGACTCAAGTACCAACAAGTTGTCCGGGCAAGCAGCGACACACCAGCCACAACCAGTGCACTTGCTCGGAGTGATCGCTGGAAGTGCAACTCGCTTATTCGGTGAGCGCAACTCACCCAACTGATTGTTCATTGGCCGTAACCTGGTCGGATGAAGAACAGAACTGCTGCCTGGGCAATCCAACACCCTAACAAAACCATTCTGACAGACATGGTTCGACCCAAAAGAACGGAAGCAATCACGGCTCTCCGCCTTCGGTTTTCTCGTTACAACCTTCGTAGAACCTGGCGATCTCTTTACAAAGTGGGCTTTAGAGCGGTCAGGGTCTCGATAGCCCTTGATGAGGAAGGAAGCCATTGCGGTTCATGACCCTGGAACGCCCTGAATGCCAACTGCTCCAGCAGTTGTTCACTCGAACCAGTGGATGCTTTCCGCAAGATAGACGCTTGCGCATCAACATTAAGAGCGCATCCAAAAACATACGACTCCATCGCCAATACCCCATGCTGGATTCCCCCGTTAAGAACGGTCACTGGGGTCGGTATCGAGGAAGCACCTGCCGCCACCAGCAAAGGCAAAAAATGCTCCGTTGTCGGGTGTGCGCGTGTTGCGTGCGGGGCGATTTCCAGGGTCTGCTCCAAGCGGGCCATATCACCCTCGAGGACGGCTTGTCGAACCCATTCGGAGAACTCCTTTGCATAGTGAGCCTCCAGGACTTCCCCCATGCGGAACTCATAGAGGTTATGCGTGAGACTGCCTGATCCGACGATGAGCACCTCGCTCTGCGTCAGCGGTCCCAGCGCCCGCCCTAAGGCCAATGCCTTGGCTGGATCCGTATCGAACGGCAATGACACTTGAACCACTGGCACGTCTGCCTTAGGAAAAAGATGCATCAAGGGCACCCAAGCCCCATGGTCAAGGCCTCGACGTGCATCCAAACGAGCTGGAATCCCCTGAGATGCCAGGACCTGCTGGATGTGAACGGCCAGGTCGGGGGAACCCGGTGTCGGATACTGCAACGAGTACAGCGCCCGGGGAAATCCCCCAAAGTCATGGACAGTCTCGGGCCTGTCCGTTGACGTGATCTCAATGCCGTGCGTCATCCAGTGCGGCGAGACTACCACCACGGCACGGGGCTTGCCCAGCGAAATGCCCAATGCACGCAATTGGGCACCTGCCAGACCTGGCTCCAGTGCAAACGTGGGAGCACCGTGAGACACGAAGACGGAAGGCATGGGGGACATGATCGAATCCTGGGCAGGCATTACTCGGCTTTTGCAGACAGCGACCGGTCCAACGAGACTCGGCCTGCGCCTGAAACTACCAGCGAAGCCGTGACCGTCAGTAGCGCCAATGCATACTCGTAGCCATTGCTGGCCATGAAGAAGCCTTTGTCCAAATGCACCTTGACGATGGCCACCAACATGGTGACCGCCAGAGCCAATGCAGCGGGACGCACCAGCAGGCCCAGAATCAGCGCCAGACCGCCAAAGAACTCGGCGCTGCCGGCCAGCAAGGCCATCAGATGGCCGGGCCCCAGGCCGATTGAGTCCATCCACTGGCCTGTGCCGTCCAGGCCGTAGCCACCAAACATGCCAAACAGTTTCTGGGCGCCGTGAGCGGCGAAGATGATGCCAACGGGTACACGCAAGGCAAGCGTGGCCCAGCTGTCGTCGCTGGCCAGCACACGATGGACCAGAGAGTTTTTGTCGGCGCTGATGATGTTGAGGGTTGCGGTCATGATGATTCCTTTAGAGGTTGAGACCCGCGGTGCGGGCATGGGCTCAACTATATTGATTCATAATTACAAGATAAACTATCTATTTATAAAATTACTGTTCAATATTTTGGAACAATGGACAAATTCCAAGAGATGCGGGTCTTCACCGCCGTAGTGGATGCAGCCAGCTTTGTGGCGGCAGGAGACGCCCTCGGCATGTCCAAAGCTGCTGTGTCGCGTTACGTCTCCGAGCTGGAGCAACGTTTGGGGGTCAGGTTGATGCACCGCACAACCCGCAAACTCTCGCTCACCCCTGAGGGCGAGGTGTTTCTGGCACGCTGTCGGGACATTCTGTCCAGTATCGAGGCCTCAGAGGCGGAGATCTCCACACGGCGGGTGACCGCCAGCGGACTGCTGAAGCTGAGCGTGCCGGTGAGCTTTGGGATTCGTCACCTAGCGCCCCTGTGGAGCGAGTTCCTGGACCAGCACCCTCAGGTCACGCTGGATGTGCAGTTGTCCGACCGGGTCATCGACCTGGTGGACGAGGGATTTGACTTGGGTGTGCGAATCGCGCACTTACCCGACTCCTCCTTGATTTCGCGGCGTTTGGCGTCCACGCGCTTGGTGCTGTGCGCGTCGCCCAGCTATCTCAAGCGGCGAGGCACACCTCAACACCCTGCCGAGTTGATACAGCACGATGTCCTGAGTTACAGCCTCATGTCGATGGGTGATTTGTGGCAATTCATGGGACCGCAGGGAGCGGTGAGCGTCAAAGTACGCCCACGCATGTGGTCCAACAACGGTGACACTTGTATTGCTGCTGCCTTGCAGGGGGCTGGCATTCAACTTCAACCAACGTTCTTGATCGAGCAGCACTTGTCCAGCGGCAAGCTGGTGGAGATTCTTCCGCAATTTCGCTCGGTGGAGTTGGATATCTATGCTGTCTACCCGAGCAGAAAATTCGTTTTACCCAAGGTCCGAGCTATGGTTGAGTTTCTTTCACTGAAACTCGCATCAAAACTCTCAAAGCGCTAGAGGCGCCCGAACGATAAGCGCTGAATCTGCAAGCGGTTGCCGCATGGACATGTTTCCTCACGCTTGACTCAACTGCTCCACCAGTTGTTCTCTCGAACTCATCGCTGTTTTTCCGCATGAATGCTGGGTTCTCTTGCGATATTTTGTGAAGTGTCAGGGCAATAAAGCGCCTCTATTCTTCAAGGGTTTTCCCCAGTTTTAGATGGCTAACCACCATGCTGGAATGCAACAGATACATTACTCTTTTTTAGGTCTCACGCACATGAGTTTGCCCCCCAGTCACTCCACTAAAGCACAGACACTTACACCACCTTCTCGTCACCGTACGGCACTGGTGGCATGCCTGACGCTGGTCATAACAGCGCTTACGGGGTGTTCACACATTTCATCCATTATCGGCAGTGACAAAAACTCCATCAGCGTCTCAGAGGTTGGAAGTTTCCACATTGGCGGTCGTCAAGTCACCTTGTCTGGATTGCCCACACGAGAAATTGTTTTCACACCCGGTAGCCCGCCCTTCAAGGTCAACCCGAATGGAGATTTCGAGGCTGAGCAGATGTACGTCCAGTACATCAAACAATCCAACCCCAAAGGTAAGTACCCAATGCTCATGTGGCATGGCGGCGGCTTGTCTGGAGTTACCTGGGAGAGCAAACCCGATGGCGGGCCTGGGTGGCAACAGTTTTTCCTAAAGGCTGGACATGATGTCTATGTCTCCGATGCCGTGGAACGTGGTCGCGCCTCCTGGTCCAGATATCCAGAAATTTTCAAATCAGAGCCTTTCTTCAGAACAAAGAAGGAAGCGTGGGAGTTGTTCCGTATTGGCCCTGCTGACTCATATCAGACCGATGCGTCCATGCGTGTCAAATATCCTGATACCCAATTTAACGTGTCAGCCTTTGACCAATTTGGGAAGCAAGGTATTCCACGCTGGGCCACCAACGATGCGGCCACACAGAATGCTTATAACGAGTTGGTGCAAAAGGTATGCCCCTGCATCATTGTTGTCCACTCCCAAGGCGGTAATTTCGCATTCAATGCAGCGCTGAAGGCGCCTGACAAAATCAAAGCCGTGATTGCTGTTGAGCCATCTGGCGCTCCAGATCCGACCAAGGTGAGTCTGAGCGCGCTTAAGTCAGTGCCACATCTGTTTGTCTGGGGCGATTACATTGATCGCACGCCGTTTTGGAAGGGAGTTAGCAACAATCTGAGTAACTACAGCAAGGCCTTGAAAGACCAAGGTGGAACCTCGGACTGGTTGGATCTACCGGCTCAAGGTATCTCGGGTAACTCTCACATGCTGATGATGGACAAGAACTCTGATTTGATTGCCGGCCGAATTCAATCCTGGATTGAAAAACAAGGACTGATCCGCTAATCGTTTTTGTAGAAAAATATTTCTGTAGCTGTTAGCCATGGCGCTAAAATGAAAACTGAATCTTAGAGTTGGCGTCGGGTCAAATCAGCGTCCGATAGATAACAATTAAACGAGGAGACTTCATGTTCACCACTATTCGTAGTTTTAAGCTTTTACTAGGTTTATTGGCTGTTGCCACCCTGAACCTGTACGCATCCGCAACTTCAGCTCAGGTCATCACACTCAAGATGGCCCATGTCTACCCGCCCGGCAACATTTGGTACGACACTGCTGAAGCTTATGCAAAAGGCGTCGAAACGAAGAGTGGCGGAAAGGTCAAGATTCAGATTGCTCATAGCGGCTCCACAGGTGATTGGCCTGCCAGCATCGAGGGACTGAAAATTGGCACTAATGATATCGTGCTGCAAAGCGTGGGCACTCTTGATCGTTACGGCTTGGTGGCCGGCATAGAGGCCTATCCCTACCTGATGCGTGATATCGATCATTTCCGCAAGGTTTACTATGGGCCGGTGGGTGCGGAGTTGTTTGACGAAATCGCTAAGAAAACTTCCTTCCGCATCATTGGTGCAGGCTACCGTGGGATGCGTCACATGACCTCTAACAAACCAGTCCGCAATCTGGCTGATGTCAAAGGTATCAAGCTGCGCGTGCCGCCTCTTAAGATGTACCGCATGACCTGGGACATGTTAGGGGCATCCACAGTCCCCATGGGCGTTGCCGAATTGTTCACTTCGATGCAACAAGGCGTTGTAGACGGCCAGGAGAACCCCTTGGAAATCGTGGAATCGATGAAGTACAACGAGGTGCAAAAGTACACCATTGAAACCGCGCACGTGAGCGGCGCCATGACCTGGATCTATCATGAGCCACGCCTCAAGCGCCTTCCTGCTGATGTACAAGCCCTGCTAAAGAGTGAGGGCGAATCCGCCATGCTTGCCGCTACCGAACGCATGCTTAGGACCGAAGGCGAGATCAAGTCTCGCCTGCAAGCCCAGGGTATGCAATTCATCCAGGTGGACCGTGCAGCATTTGCAAATGCCCTGAGTGGCATGTCCAAGGAGTTTCCTGATTTAGCGCCATGGGTAGCCAAGGTCCAGGCAGTCAAATAAAAATGCCGATATCCGCCAGCAGTCGTGAGCGCTGCATAAGTGCTATCGAGCGATCCCTGGATGGCCTCCTGGCTCTCGGTATCCTTGTTATGGCTGTTTCAATGGCTTGGCAGGTCATCGGCCGATACGCGTTTGGTCGCGCACCAGGTTGGAGCGAAGAGCTATGTCGCTTTCTGATGCTCTGGGTAACCATGCTTGGCTCGGCAGCCGTTTTGCGCCGAGGTGGGCATTTGACCGTTACTTCGCTGCTTGATGTGCTCCCAGCGCGCGCTCGAGTGATCATGCTCGCACTCCGTGATGCCCTCATGGTGGGATCTTGCGGATTGCTTGCTTGGCAGGGTTGGTTGTTCTCTGAGCTTAATAGCGCACAAGACTCGGCAGCCATGGAGATCCCCATGACTTGGCCATATGCAGCCATTCCCGTAGGGTCTGGGTTTATCCTGCTGATGGTGATAGCAGCGCGACTGTTAGGAACGCCCTTTCTGATGCAAACTGAAGACGGCGAGGGCGTGTTGTGACAGGCCTAGCCCTGGTCATTGCCATTGCCTTGGTTGTGTGCCTGCTCTTAGCTATCCCCGTAGCCTTTAGCCTCATCCTCACGGGGGTGGTCGCCATGCTGTGGGTGGGTGACATCCCTCTTATGGCATTGCCTCAACAGATTATTGCCGGGGTCGACAGCCTGTTGTTGCTGGCCATTCCCTTTTTTCTGCTGGCCGGCGACTTGATGAACAGTGGCGGAATCACTACACGATTGCTGGACTTCACCAACGCATTGGTGGGCCGCTTCCGGGGTGGACTGGCCTTAAGCAACGTGGTCTCAGCCACTGTTATGTCTGGTATTTCGGGTTCTGCAGTGGCAGATACCAGTGCTCTGGGTCGCGTGCTCATCCCAGCCATGGTCCGGGAAGGTTATTCGCGCGGCTTTTCAGCTGCGCTGACTGGCGTAGCCAACATTGTCGGTCCCATCATTCCGCCGTCGATCACATTTGTACTAATTGGTGTGCTGACCAACCTATCGATCAGCAAACTGTTTATGGCTGGCATTCTGCCGGGCATTCTGTACAGCGTTGCAATCGGCGTTGCGGCCTACGTAATTTGCCGTCGGCGTGGTTATCCTGCACGACCCGGAGCGACCCTTGCCGAGGTCTGGCAGACGTTCAAACGGTCGATCTGGTCGCTGATGATGCCCATTTTTATTCTGGTAGGCATTCGAACAGGCATCTTCAATGTGACGGAATGTTCGGTCATGGCCGTGCTCTACGCATTAGTCATCGGCGGTATGGTCTATCGCGAACTCACGCTCAAAGATGTGATGAATGCCTTGATCCGCACGGGACGCGCCACGGCAGTATTGATGATCGTGCTTGGCGGGGCCCAGGTAGTGGCCTGGTTGCTGGCCTATCAAAACATTCCCCAGGCTGTGGCCGACTGGATGCTAACAGCGGTTCAGCACCCTTGGCTTTTTTTGCTGGTTGTCAACGTGCTGTTGCTGCTGGTGGGCACCTTCATGGAAAATGGTCCTGCACTGGTAGTTCTAGCACCTGTGCTGTACCCTATTGCAGCAAAGTTCGGTATCGACCCTTATCATTTTTCAATGATAGTGGCGCTCAACCTCGTTCTAGGGTTGATCACCCCGCCCGTAGCTATCAGCCTCTCGATTGGTGCGGTCATCGCAAATGCCCCGTCACGCGAAGTTACGCGTGAGGCCATGCCCTTGTTTGGTGTGGCTGTTCTGGTGCTGATGCTTGTGACCTATGTGCCGCAAATCAGCCTGTTCATTCCTCATGTGATGGGAATCAAATGACCACTTCCGAACACCCCCCTGCTCCGCTCCATTCCACCGAACCCGCATTGGCGGGTCGGGTTGCGCTGGTCTTTGGTGCTGGCTCTTGCGCTCCGGGTTGGGGCAACGGCAAATCCACCGCCGTGACGTATGCACGAGCAGGCGCAATTGTGATTGCTATCGACATCCGCGAGGACGCTGCACGCGAGACACAAGCCCTAATCCTCGCCGACGGTGGTACATGTGAGGTGGCGGTCTGCGATGTCACGTCTTCGCCCGATGTGAAGACGGTGGTCGATGACGTGATGAACCGCCATGGCCGCATCGACGTCCTGCATAACAACGTGGGCATCACGGCCATGGGGGGAGTGCTGGTGGAAACTGAGGAGAGTTGGCACCACATCATCAACACCAACCTCACCAGTGCGTTCTTCACTTGCAAACACACATTGCCGCACATGATAGCGCGGGGCAAGGGAGCTATTGTCAACGTCTCGTCGCTGGCGGCGATTCGATATGCCTACCCGTATGCTTCTTACCAGGCCAGCAAGGCAGGATTGAACCAGTTGACGCAAAGCATCGCCATCCAGCATGCCAGCAAAGGGATTCGCGCCAATGTGATCATGCCCGGCCTAATGGACACCCCGTTGGTGTATCAGCAAATTGCCGGTCAATACGGTAGCGTGGATGAAATGAGAGCAGCACGAGCATCCAAACCACCCATGGCCCGCCAGGGGACAGGCTGGGATATCGCCAATGCTGCGTTATTTCTGGCCAGTGATGCATCAGCCTACATTACCGGCGTGTGCTTGCCAGTGGATGGTGGGTTGAGCTGTGTGTCAAATTGAGATCGCATCACTATGCTCAGTAAAAATAGCTCGTATGGCATTCCCCCAAATCCATAGACACTTTTCATAGCGCAGTTTGACGCTGGCGCT